>JAAYFI010000027.1 GCA_012728315.1 Gammaproteobacteria bacterium | reverse complement strand
CCGCCTCTTTGCTGATCTCGAAGAGTATCCGGAAGCTCAAAAAGAGACTTCGCATATACAAGGTTGAGAGGCAAAAAGTGCGAGGTCGGGGAACCGGTAAGTATTATTACTGATTAGCTTCGAGGATTAAAGGCATGAGTAGTTTTGTTGGCATTGATATTGGTGCAACAGCGTTCGAAGTCGTGATTCGTAAAAACGATAAAAATGGCGCTGTAAAAAGCTACCAGCAAACACCAAAAGACCATGAGAAACTTGCTGCCCAATTGCTTAAGTTAGATCCAGCCTGTGTCGTTATGGAGGCCACAGGAATCTATTATTTAAACCTTGCCGTGGTGCTTTTTAACAGCGGCTTAAAAGTCTCAGTGATCAACCCAAACAGCTTTAATCACTTCGCTAAACTGACGCTAACGCACAGTAAAACAGACGGTATTGATGCTGCTTTATTGGCCGAATACGCGCAGCGTATGACGCCACGCTTATGGACAGCACCTGATCCTAATCTCCTATCTCTTCGCGATATTGGTAGACAAATCAATAGGTTAGTGGGACGCCGCACTGAAGCTAAAAACAACTTGCATGCTTTACAGGCTAAAGATTCAACCTATCAGCCTCTAATTGATGATGAATTAGAAGGCATCGAATATTTAGAGTTTCGCATTGAGCGCATGCGAAATATGGCTTTAGAAATTATTGCTAACAATGAAAATTTAAAGCAAAAACTTGATAATTTAACTGCAGCTGTTGGCATCGGAACCAACAGCGCGATTATGATTATTTGCGAGTTAGAGTTACTTCCAGAGCATTTAAAATCATCACAGGTCAGCCGCTTTGCTGGCCTTGATGTTCGCTTGACGCAATCAGGAGCCAGCATTAACAAACCTGGTCGTTTAAGCAAAGCAGGCAACTCTTATTTGCGCACAGCGCTGTTTATGCCAGCTTTATCTGCAGCGACTCACGATGCTAATGCGCGCGCTTTTTATCAGTCGTGTGTGCCGGGCATGGCACTTAACTAGCGAGGTGCAAGTCCTCGTGCCAGGTATTCGCAGAGCCGAAGGTTAGCGAAAGGACAAGGGCGTTGTCGCGAGGCAGGGTCTGAAGGAAGTCCAACGCGAAATCGCGGGGCGATGAACAAGAACTCAATATGAGGTGTGACATATTCGGGGCCAGCGGGCACGTGACTGCTAAGCCCTCCATCTGCATCTGGAATATGTTTTATAAATTGAGCGTCTACGCGAGGAAAGTTAAGTGTCTTACCCCGGGAGGTCTGCAGTGTGTTGAAGGAGCAACTGACAATGGAGCAATCGATTGTGACCGCATTGCAGAAATCAGCAGAAGGCATAGTAGGCTGCACTCTTGCAGCTGAAGGCCTGAACAAATCACGGAAAGTACTCGCTGGGGAAGTGTTTCTGAATGGCACCTGTTAAGCAGTTATCACTGCCTCTGGAAAGTGCAGAGGGTGAATCAGAAATGGGAAACCCAGTTGAACCAAAATCCACCTTTTGTTCATCATTGATTGGCCGTGTAGTAGATAGGAATAATCTACTGCGCGCGTTGAAACAAGTTCGCCGCAATAAAGGTGCTCCGGGCATCGACGGCATGAATGTTGATGACCTCCTTGATCATCTTAAACAACACTGGCCGCAGATTCGGCAACAACTCATCGACGGGCACTACAAGCCCAAGCCGGTTAGACGTGTTGAAATTCCAAAGCCAGATGGTCGCAAGCGCAAGCTGGGCATCCCGACTGTATTGGATCGATTTATACAGCAGGCCATTGCTCAGGTGTTGCAAGAAGAGTGGGATGCTGATTTCCATGATCAGAGTTATGGTTTTCGACCTAATAGAAATGCACACCAAGCCATGCGCTACGCACAAAACACAGTACGGCAGGGCTATAGCTGGACTGTTGATTGTGACTTGGAAGCTTTCTTTGATGGTGTAAACCATGACTTGCTTATGGAACAGCTCAAAGCAAAACACCAAGACCGACAATTGCTTAGGCTGATCAACCGCTATCTAAAAGCGGGAATCCAGATAAATGGCGTAACACAAACCAGTACCGAAGGCGTGCCACAGGGTGGGCCGTTGTCACCGGTACTCTCGAATATTGTGTTGAACCAGTTGGACTGGGAGCTAGAACGTCGGAAGCACCGTTTCGTTCGCTATGCTGATGACTTTGTTGTGTTTGTTAAAAGTCGAGAAGCGGGTGAGCGCGTGATGAAAAGTCTGCAGCGCTATATTGGCGACTCGCTACGGCTCAAAGTGAATACCCAAAAGAGTGCAGTAGATCGGCCATGGAAACGAACCTTTCTTGGCTTTACGTTCAGTCAACGAGACCAGAGAATCAAGGTGGCAGATAAATCGCTACTGAAGCTCAAAGCTACGGTTAAATTGCTGAGCCGTCGAACAAGAGGCCATTCACTCAAACACATTATCGCAGAGCTAAGAAAGTCCCTGCTTGGTTGGAAAGCGTACTTCGACATAGCTGAAGTGCTGAGCCCTCTGCGTGATGTGGATAAATGGATTCGACGACGATTGCGTAGTTATATTTGGAAGCAATGGGGGCGCAAAGGCTATCGGATGCTTAGGCGCTTGGGTGTTGATCGATGGCTGGCATGGAATACTGCTAAGTCGGCTCATGGCCCGTGGCGATTAAGCGCAAGTCCTGCCCTTTACCGAGCGCTACCAAACAGATACTTTAAGAACTTGGGGCTGCCAGAACTGGCGGCAAGATGAAATTTAAAGAGATTTGAACCGCCGTGATACGTGACCCGTATGTCCGGTGGTGTGGGAGGAGAGACGTCGTGAGGCGTCTCCCTATCCCGATTGATTCAACGTGGCAAAAAAAAGATGCAAGCCTTATGCGCAGTGATGCGCAAAATGCTGACAGGAATCTGGGCGTGCTTAAAATTAAACATGCCCTTTGATTCATCAAAATTATTCAGTGAAGAGCACAAAAAAGCTTGCGCTTAAACAGAGTATCTACGGATGGCCGGCATACGGGGTGTTGCGGGCCGATGTAGGTCGATCTTTCAAGATCGACAATGCTGATTGCCCGGTGGTTGTTGGTTTTGTCGCCCATAAATGGTCGACCTACTGATGGCAGACCTACGGGGTATTGGTCTACGTTTTGCTGCGCCGCTGTTACCAGCTGAAAATTTCCCATGAAGGGATGCGCAGCTCTGGTTTATCCGCACGGATAAAGTTGCCATCACTGCCGTCCGCGCGCACTAAGAAGTACGGCTTCCCTTTTTTAGGGGTAACTTTTACTGCGTACAAAAAGCCGTTTAAGCGGTATTCTTCAATGGTTTTGTCGCCCTTTTGCACGATGGTTACGTCAGGTTCACCGTCCACAGCCTCTTCGGCAAAGCCAAGCAGAGGGCAAGCAAACAAGACACCGGCCAGTGTTAAGCGCTGTAGAGTAGTACGCATAGTCTTTATCCTTTATCGACGGAGTGAGCGTTGTTATGACTCTAGTCTAACAAGAGTCGAATGCTTCGTGTTGATCATAATGCTCGATGGTAAAGTGTTTTTTATAGAAGCAGTTGATGGCTATAGGGCTTGTATGCGAAAAACATGCGGGCTGTTAGCCCGCCACTTAGCCGCCTCTAGTCGCGGGCTGTGCAGCAGAGTTTGACAATAAGAACTACCCAGCCCATTACGGTATAGTAAAAAATCAATCGACCTGCTTTGTAGAAGTAGTTCATACCCACGCTCTGGGAGCGCGGGCGGCTCGCCCGCAATGGGTGCTGGAGGAAAGGAAAATGACTGATTTGCCCCGTAAACAACTCTTTATTATTGCTCATGCGCCGTCGGATAATTTACAGCGCATGCAGGATGCTATCCTGCGCGGTGCTCGGCATGAAGATATCGAGAATGTTGATGTGCACAGCATAAATCCGTTGCAAGCGGGGCCTGAGCAGGCGCTACAAGCGGATGCCATTATTTTGATGACGCCAGAAAATCTAGGCTATATGAGTGGGGCAATGAAGGACTTCTTTGATAGAACCTACTACCCCGTTTTAGAACAGAAACAAGGTTTAGCCTGCGCCATAGTGGTGCGCGCGGGACATGATGGTACCGGCACTTTGCGTGCGCTCAATACCATTCTCACCGGTTTACGTTGGCAACAAGTACAAGAGCCGCTGCTGTGTAAAGGAACGTGGGATGAGGCGTTTTTAGCGCAATGTGAAGAGCTGGGGATGTCGATCGCGGCAGGTTTAGAGGCGGGTATTTTTTAATCCATTACAACTTTGACTGTTTGCATGCTGAGCCTCTAGCTTGATACTGTTTTTCAGAGGGTTGCTGTGCGTGCTCATCGAATGACTAGGCGCGTCGAATTCGCGCTGTATTTAAAGAGGCATGCTGCCTGTGCAACCATTGTCGTGGTTATGAACCGCTCATACAAAGGCTAGTGATATTTGTTGCTGGGGTGTGAATCAGTACATCGCCGCACAATAGTACGGCGATGTGATCAGTGTGCAGCAACTATAGGGTGATATAAATGCCAGTCGGTTTACCCTGTGCATCCAGTTGTAGCACCTGCAAACTGCCTTTTTTCTCTGGCCCCATACCCGGTGAGTTCATGGGCATACCGGGTAGAGCCAGGCCTTTGATCTTGGGCTGCTCGGTGAGCATCTTGTTAATTGCCGCGACCGGCACATGACCTTCCACCACATAGCCTTCAATTTCCACCGTGTGGCAGCTGGCGGCTTGTGCGGTGCCTAAGCGCTGCTTAACTGGGGTCATATTGGCGTGATCAATCATCTTGACGTTAAAGCCGCTGTCTTCTAAGTAATGCGCATACTCAACGCAGCAACCGCAATTAGGGTCTTTGTGCAGGGTGGCATTGATGGGCGCGGCCAGTGCTTGGCTGGCGAATAAGCTGAAGGCGCCGACTGAGATCAGGCGAGTGAATAATGTTTGCATGGCTGTACTCCGCAATTAAAAATAATGAATTAATTAACTCGAAGTCGTCTTGGGTGGCTGCGTGAGTGGAGTAATGTCTCTGGAGCTGAAAAAATAAGGCAACAGGCTTGAGTGCGCAGTGTTGGGTCGGAAAATGGTTAATGACTGATTGGCGATCAGCGCACACAAGCAACAGTGGTGCACGGTGCCGGTACAGTCAGCTTCACAGTCAACCGCGGCAGTGGTGCTTGGCTCATGCTGGTTATGCCAGTCGGCCTGCATACTGTGCGTTTGCGCCACTGGCATAGGCTGTGCGAAAGCGGCGGGCAGCGAGAGAAAAATTAACAGCAGCAACATCAACACAGTGCAAATGTTGGCCGACAACAGTGCCGCAAGGCGTTGCATTAGCTTTGGCTCGCTAATGGGCTGTTGGCTTGCGCTAAGCCGTCAAGGATTGGGCAGGCCGGTTCATCATCGCCGTGGCATTGATTGACCAGCTCCGCGAGCTGCTGGCGCATGCTTTGCAAATGCATAATGTCTTGATCCAGTTCGGCCATATATTGCTGCGCTAAGGCTTTCACATCAGCGCTGTGTCGATCGGTATTCTGCCACAAGTCGAGCAGGGTTTTAATGCGCTCTAATGAAAAACCTAAATCGCGCGCACGTTTAATAAAGCGCAACTGTTGCACGCAATTGTCATTGTAAAGACGGTAACCGGCACTGGTGCGTGGTGCTGGCGCTAACAAGCCGGCTTCTTCGTAGTAACGAATCATTTTCCGGCTGATGCCAGAAGCCGCTGAGGCTTCGCCAATATTCATAACGCCTCCAGCGGTGCTTTAAAGCCGCGCAAACGTAGTGCGTTAGTCACCACGAAAACGCTGGATAAAGCCATCGCAGCGGCCGCTAAAACTGGCGACAGCAGCGTGCCATTGAACGGGTAAAGAATCCCCGCAGCCACTGGAATCAAGGCGATATTGTAAGCAAAGGCCCAGAACAGGTTTTGACTGATATTGCGCAAAGTCGCTTTGGATAAAGCCAGCGCGTTGATCACGCCGGTTAAGTGGCCCGACATCAACACCACATCCGCCGCGTCCATGGCGATATCGGTACCGGTACCAATGGCAATGCCGACATCGGCGGCGGCCAGCGCTGGCGCATCATTAATCCCATCGCCGACATAGGCCACTTGGCCATATTGTTGTTGCAGCGCTTTGACGGCCTCAACTTTCGCCTCGGGCAGCACTTGCGCGACCACATGATCAATCCCCAGCTGCTTGGCAATGGCATTGGCGGTATGTTGGTTATCGCCGGTGATCATTGCCACTTTTAGGCCTTGTTGGTGCAGATGATCAATCGCTGCTTTACTGCTCGACTTGATCGGATCACTGACCGCCATCATCACTGCCAAGCGACCAGCAATTGCCGCATACATCGGTGATTTACCTTGCTCACCGAGCTGTTGCGCCTGCTTAGAAAACTCATCAGTACTGATATCTAAACTGTGCATAAAGCGGTCAGCGCCGATCTGTAGCAACTGACCATCGACCCGCGCCTGCACGCCCATGCCGGTGATCGATTGGAACTCTGCAATACTTGGAATGCTTAAGCCGCGTTGCTCGGCAGCTTGCACAATGGCTTGGGCAATCGGGTGCTCGGACTGCTGCTCAACAGCGGCAACCAGTGCCAGCACGGCATCATCGTGTTGGCCAGCGGTGACAGTAAAGTCAGTCAGTTGTGGTTTGCCTTCGGTCAAAGTACCGGTTTTATCGACGGCGATGACTTTGACATCCTTAAGATTTTGCAGCGCTTGGCCTTGGCGAAACAGAATACCGAGCTGCGCCGCGCGACCGGTGCCGACCATAATTGAAGTGGGCGTCGCCAAACCCATAGCGCACGGGCAGGCGATAATTAACACCGCTACGGCATTGACCAACGCCAAGCTAATGGCCGGTGCTGGTGCGAAAATCATCCACATAATAAAGGTCAGCAGGGCGGCAACCATCACCGCCGGGACAAACCATAAGGTAATGCGATCAACCAAGCCTTGAATCGGCAGCTTACTGCCTTGAGCTTGTTCAACCAGACGAATAATGTGCGCCAACAGGGTGTTGGCACCGACTTGCTCGACTTTCACCTGCAAGCTGCCGGTCTGGTTAACTGTGCCGCCAATCACTTTGGCGTCCGCTTCTTTGGCCACCGGAATAGGCTCGCCGGTCAGCATCGATTCATCCACAAAGCTGTTACCCGAAACCACCACGCCATCTAAAGCAATGCGCTCACCGGGGCGAATATCCAAGATTTCACCAAGACGAATTTCCGCTACTGGCTTGTCTTGGCTTTTACCGTTGATTAACACCCGTGCCTGATTGGGCTGCAGATTGATTAAGCGTTTAATCGCATCAGCGGCACTGCCTTTAGCGCGCGCTTCCAAGTAGCGGCCGAGTAAAATTAGCGCGATAATCACCGCTGAGGCTTCAAAGTACACATTCACCGTTTGCGCAGGCAGGATTTGCGGCACAAAAGTGGCGATCATTGAGTAAGTAAAGGCCGATAAAGTACCCAGCGCCACCAGCGAGTTCATGTCCGGCGCGAGACGGCGCAAGCCATGCCAACCCATTTTTAAGATGTCACGACCGGGACCAAACAGCACCAGCGCAGCCAAGATTGCCTGTGCGTACCACAGGTGTTGCATCTCAAAAGTACGTTGTAAAAAGGCATGAAATGGCGGAATAAAGTGCGCGCCCATTTCTAAGATAAATAAGGGCGTGGCAAACAAGAAAGCGTATTTCAGTTGTTTCTTAAGCTGCGCCTGCTCGGCGGCTTGGCGGCTATTCAGATCATCGGCTTTGCGCTGATTATCCACCAGTAACTTGGCCGGATAATTGTGCTCGGTGAGCCATTGGCTGATGAGTTCTGGATCTTCGCCAGCCAGCAGCTGCACATGCGCTTGTTTAGTGGCGAGATTGACTTGATAACTGATCACAATTGGGCTTTGCGACAGAGCTTTTTCAATCCGCCCCACACATGAGCCGCAGTTCATGCCCGTGACCGCATAATCAAAACCATGCAAAGGCACTTGATAGCCGCTGCCTTCCACCGCTTCAATTAAATCTTTTAAGGCCACCGGTTGGTTGAGATGGACAATGGCTTCGTTGGTGAGCAGGTTGATCACCGCTTGCTCAACACCGGGTACTTTTAGCAGCCCGCGCTCAACCCGCCCAGCACAGCCGGCGCAAGTCATGCCGCGTACAGGAATTTGCAAAGTCTGTAAGGTCGTCATGTCATCACCTACGCTATGAAGTCAGCATGTAGGGTAAAGCTTACCATAGGGTGAAGGTCAAGGATTGCTGCTGACTAACATACAAGGTCGGCCTGTTAAGATTGACAATGAATCTTACGCGATGGTTTTTGTGTGGTTGTTGTCGCCCATGAATGGATGCTCTACGCGTGGGGCGATCTAACTACGATACAAACTTACTTGGCGGAACTCGTCTGGTTCGGCGAGATCGGGGAGGGTTTCGCCGTAGAGGGTCTGGCTCTTGCTAAACAGCGGATGCTGAAAATTGCGCTGTCTTGAGTCGGCAATGATGATCTGTTTGGCGAAATCTGGAAAACGATTGAGCAACGGCAGGTTGGCCGCATCGTAGAGCACATCGGCAGCAAACAGCACATCGTAGGGCTCTGATTCGCTAAATAAATCGTCGCTGTAGTTCAGCTTCAGTTGATTCAGCTCTGCATTAGCACGACAGGCTTGCAAGGCGATGGGATCTAAATCACAGGCAACAGCGCTTTTGGCTCCAGCTAGCTTTGCCGCCAAGGCAACAATGCCGCTGCCCGCACCGACATCAATCACTCGCTTGCCGGCGACCTGTTCAGGGTGCTGCACAATCCATTGTGCTAAAGCTAAACCGCTGGCCCAACAAAAACACCAGTAAGGTGGCTTATCGAGTAGACGCTGGGTCTCTTCAGAGTTCATTTGTCGTTGCATATTGCTCGGATCAATTAACCATAACAGCAGTGGCAGCTTAGGGAGTGGGCTGGCGATTAATTGTGCATTGCCAATAATGCGCTGTAAGGAGCTGTTGAGTTGCGAGAGTAAGAGGTTGGGCACTGCATATTCCGTAGGGTTAGAAAGCGCTTTTAAGCACGCGCGTTATGCTGTAAGAGTGGTGCAGATTAAGTGTATCAAAGTAGCTGTTTTGAGTGCTTAACAAGGCTGTAGGCGTAGCATCCAGTTTCACAATGTGCATGAACTGGACCCGCAGGGCGCTGACCATAATTTGCCATGTAAGGAGTAATACAGGGAAGGATGCGCCTATAGCCCAGTTCGCAGTGTAAGGATAAACGCGCTCTGGCTGAACTAATCTGTTGTTTAGCACCTAACCTTAAGTTAGAAATGACCACGCAAGGCTTTGCTCTGAATGAGCGAAGACCGTCAACAATCAAGTGATAGTGCGCATGATGCTTTATCGCTCAAGGAGCAGCTATGTTGAGTAACACATTATTAAAGTTTGCTGGCTTAGCATCTGCATTGATGTTAGCTGTAGGGTGTCAGCATCAAGGGACAGGCCCCGCATCAGAGGTCACCAGCACTGGAAAAAGCGCAGCGTCTTCTACTGCTATTTCAGCGCAAAGAACACCGAGCAATGAACAAGCTGAGCAGGTGATGATTGCCGTGCATTTAGCTCAACTGCAAGCCGAGCCGGAGTTATTAACCGTCGATTTAGGTGAAGGTAAAAAACTCTACGCCTTGCCGCGGCCGGTATTGAGCCAAGATGATATACAAAAGGTCACGCCGGTAACGGCTCGAGATGGCAAAACCTTTATTGTCTTTGATTTGACCGAGCAAGGCCGGGCAAAGCTTGCTGAAATGACCGCGCAAGCGCAGGGACATTTCTTTTTAGTGAGCATACAGCGTCAGCTGATTGGTGTGTCGCGTATTGATGAGCCGATGACTGAGGGGCAACTTGTGATGGCCACTGAAAATGATCAGCACACCCAGATGATTCTGCAATTGATGCGTTAAGTTAACTGCGCTAGGTGAGGTATCTAGAGCCCCCGGTTGTTGTCAGTCAAGGCTTGGGGTTTTTTGGTGTAAGCCTTCGCCGATCACGCCTTGCTAAGAATAACCGGCGTCCAATGGTGCGTTAGCAACGCATCAATGGCGTTGTTTTTCTGCCTCGGCAGTCTCGTCAGAGCATCAGCTAAGGGCTGCAGATGCACACCACAAGTCCCCAACCTACGCCACCAGAGTAGAGCGCGGCATGGCAAACCCAGCACGTGCAAAAATGCGTTCTTGACGATACCAAGGCAAGTGGTCTGAGTACTTGCCACCGGCACTTGCGCCAGTCAACCTGCAGTAGGAATGCCCTTATCGATAACCTGTGCTGGTATCGGTGCTTGGATTAACCTTTCGCACTTTCTAGCTGGAGAGGATATTGCTTACGAATATCGGTAGCGCATGGGTTCCAGTCAAATAAAAAGAACGCGACTAACTCTAAATCGGAAAGCCAGTGGTGGGTACGCTGTGTTTGAAGTCCGCAGATACGCTGGGAACGGCCAGAATAGGGTAAATCTCTGACCGTTAGCCCAGGTAGCTAGTCTTTTCCAGAACCAGCCCCACGTCCTTGTTTTATCCACTGCCGAGAGCCTGAATTAAGGTGCTGCTTGTCATGCTCCGCACCTCAATTTTGAGCATTAAGTATACGGAGCAAAGTTACCATCTTTATTTGTATGCCACAGCAACTGTAGGATCATAATAAAGTTGGTAACTTTTAAGGCGTTTTTCCAATACCAGTAACGGTAAATCAACAGCTTGCAGCGATAGTGACCAGCTCTATTCGCCAGTTACCAACTTTATTGTCATGTGACAGCACCAATAAAGTTGTATCCAAGTTTTATTCCACAGTAACACTTTTTGCCAGGTTTCTCGGCTGATCAACGTCCGTACCTTTCAACACGGCAACATAGTACGCCAGCAGCTGCAGGGGAATGGTATAGAGGATCGGTGCCAGTACCGGGTGGATGCTCGGCATATTCACCACTTGGGTCTGCTCATCTTCACTGAGCTGCGCTTCACGATCGGCAAACACTAACAGCTGACCACCACGGGCGCTGACTTCCTGCAGATTGGATTTAAGCTTTTCCAGTAGTTCATTGTTGGGGGCAACCGTGACCACCGGCATATCGCTGTCGACCAGCGCCAATGGGCCGTGTTTGAGCTCGCCAGCTGGATAAGCTTCAGCGTGAATATAGGAAATCTCTTTGAGCTTCAGCGCGCCTTCGAGGGCCACTGGGAATTGCTCGCCACGGCCTAAAAACAGCGCGTGATGCTTTTCGGCAAAGAGCTGGGCTTTAGCTTCAATGGTCGCGCTGATGGCTAGGGCGTCATTGAGCTTGGCGGATAGCGTGCGCAGGGCATCAAGAATCTCGCGTTCTTGCGCTGGCGCGAGTGTTTGCCGTGCACGACCGATAGCTAAAGTCAGCAGCAATAAACCAACCAGTTGCGTAGTAAAGGCTTTGGTTGAGGCCACGCCAATCTCAGGGCCGGCGCGGGTTAGTAGAGCTAGGTCAGATTCGCGCACCAATGAGCTGGTGCCGACGTTGCAAATGGTTAGGCTGGCCAGATAGGCGTTGTCTTTACGGTGGCGTAACGCGGCCAAGGTGTCAGCGGTCTCGCCGGACTGGGAAATGGTGACAAACAAGGTGTCAGGCTGCACCGCGACATGACGGTAACGGAACTCGCTGGCCACTTCGACTTGGCAAGGGGTATTGGTCAGGCTTTCTAACCAATAACGCGCGACCAACCCAGCGTGATAACTGGTGCCGCAGGCAACAATTTGGATGTTTTTTACTTGAGCAAACAGCGTACTGGCGTCTGGGCCAAAGGCGGCGGGCAAGACATGGTCAGCGGCTAAGCGATCTTCTAGAGTGCGTTGTACGGCTTGCGGCTGTTCGTAGATTTCTTTCAGCATAAAGTGGCGGTAGCTGCCTTTCTCAGCGCTTTCCGCTTGATCAAGATACTGCACTGCTTCGCGTTGGACGGGGTTGTTTTGTGCATCCCAAATCTGCAGTTTCTCGCGTTCAATAACGGCGATATCGCCTTCTTCAAGGTAGATAAAACGGTCGGTGACTTGACGTAAGGCCAGCGGATCAGAGGCTAAAAAGTTTTCGCCAATGCCTAAACCAATCACCAAGGGGCTACCGCTACGGGCGGCGAAAATGCGGTCAGGCTGTTTGGCGCTGATTAATGCGAGACCATAGGCACCGTGCAGCTGAGTCACAGCAATGCGTAGCGCATCGAGTAAATCGTGGTGGGTTTTTTGTAAATGGTGCAGGAGGTGGACGATGGTTTCGGTGTCAGTCTGTGAGGTGAAGACATAACCTTGGGCTTGCAGCTCGCTACGCAGTTCTTGATAGTTTTCAATGATGCCGTTGTGTACCACTGCCAGCTCTGTGCTGGAGAAATGCGGGTGGGCATTGGCTTCGCTGGGTACGCCGTGAGTGGCCCAGCGGGTGTGGGCGATACCGATTTGGCCGTTGAGTGGCTCGGTGTGTAAGGCTTGTGCGAGTTCTGCGACTTTGCCGGTGCGACGCACACGCTGCAGTTGCTGTTGTTGGTTGTAAACGGCCATACCAGCGCTGTCATAGCCGCGGTATTCAAGGCGTTTGAGGCCTTCTAGTAAAATTGCGCTGACGTTGCGTTCAGCGATGGCGCCAACAATGCCGCACATAACAAACCTCCGGTGACTGAGCTTATGACTCTGTAGGCCGTCCATTTTGGCCGACCTACAGGTTATCGCGTTGGATGATGTCGACCATAAATGGTCGACCTACGGTTGCGGTGTAGGTCGTTCATTTATGGGCGACGCAATTTCATGGCCGACGCAATGCTCGAAATGTAGGTCGTCCATTCATGGGCGACACAATGCGGGGTTATTTTTGCACAGGTTTGCTGTGTTTGTAATGTTTTTGTCGAGTCAGGTGTTCGAAATGTAGGTTGGCCTTTTAAGGCCGACAATGGGTGTTGCGCGGTGGTTGTTGTGATTGGTGTTGTCGACCATGAATGGTCGACCTACAGGCTCGGCTGCCGCGACCTATGGGTATAGATCGCGGCTGTGTGAGGTGGCGGGTTTATAGGTTTTTATGAGTAATGCGGCCATTTAACAAGGTGTAACGCACCGCACCCGGCAAAACATGCCCCATAAATGGGCAGTTCGTCCCTTTAGAGAACCAGTTTTCGCCCACTACCGTTTGCCCGTTAGGATCAAAGAGCACGATATCTGCTGCAGCGCCCACCGAGAGACGGCCGGCATTGAGCTCTAGAGCTGCGGCCGGGCCTGTGGTCAGGCGTTGCAGTGCTGTGGGGAGATCAAAGACCCCTTCCTCAACGAGGCTCATTGCCAGTGGTAAAAGCAGTTCAACACTGCTGATGCCTGGCTCAGTCGCTGCAAATGGATCCCGTTTAGCATCGGCCTCGTGGGGTTGATGATGGCTGGCAATGGCGCTGATAACACCGCTTTTTACTGCTTCGCGTAAGCCTTGACGGTCTTCCAGCGAGCGCAGCGGTGGTAGCACATGATAGAAGCTGGAGAAGTCCATTAAAGCTTCATCGGTGAGGATTAATTGATACATCGCCACATCGGCAGTAACGGGTAAACCGCGCGCTTGCGCTTTGGCGATCAAGCGTGCGCCACGCGCCGTGGTGATTTGGCTAAAGTGCGCACGTACCCCACTTTGCTCAACCAACAGCAGGTCGCGGGAGAGTGCTACCGTTTCGGCTGTTTCTGGAATGCCTGCTAAACCACGGAAGCTGGCGACAGGACCTTCGTGGGCGATACCACCTTCGGCCAGCGCCGCATCTTGCGGGTGAAAAATAACAGTTAATTCAAAGGTTGCTGCATATTCGAGTGCGCGACGTAGCACACGGTTACTGGCAAAAGGCACCAAACCATTACTAAAAGCTACGCAGCCCGCTTTATGCAGAGTGAAAATCTCGGCTAATTGCTCGCCGGCTAAACCTTGGCTAAATGCGCCTAAGGGGAACACCTTAGTGGAACCTTCATCGCGGGCTTTATCCAGAATCAGATCGACCACCGCCGGTGTATCTAAAATGGGCTTAGTGTGCGGTGTGCAGCACAGACTGGTGACCCCGCCGGCTGCGGCGGCACGGGTTTCTGAAGCAATATTGCCTTTACGACCATAGCCCGGCTCACGTAATGACGCGGAAATATCCACTAAACCTGGCGCGGCAATTAAGCCGTTACCATCAATCATCTGATCAGCGACAAAACCGCGCGGTGTATCACCAATGGCGATAATTTTGCCGTCATCAATAAAAATATCTGCTTGTTGATCCATCTTGCTGGCAGGATCAATTAAACGAGCACCATGAATCTGTATGCGCATTAGCGTGACTCCTGCTTTTCTGCATCCAATTGACGTTGTTCATTTTGCCCACTCATGGTCATTGACAGCACAGCCATGCGCACTGCAATGCCGTAAGTCACTTGATTGAGAATCATTGAGCGCGAGCAGTCCGCGACCTCAGACTCAATTTCTACGCCGCGGTTAATAGGGCCGGGGTGCAAAACAATAGCGTCAGGGTGAGCCAGTGCTAAGCGTTGTTCGCTGAGGCCATAGAGGCGATAAAATTCACCCTCACTGGGCAGTAAGCCGCCTTGCATACGCTCACGCTGCAAGCGCAGCATAATGATCACATCGACATCTTTTAAGCCTTTATTGACGTCGGTATAGACATTGACACCGTACTGCTCAAGGCCCACTGGCAGTAAAGTTTTTGGCGCGATAACGCGAATATCAGGGCAGCCGAGTGTTTTAAGCGCCAGCATATTCGAGCGGGCCACACGTGAATGTAGAATATCGCCAACAATGGCGACTTTGAGCTGTGTAAAATCACCTTTATGACGACGAATCGTCAGCATATCCAGCATGCCTTGGGTCGGATGTGAATGGCGGCCATCACCCCCATTAATAATGGCAACATTGGGGCTGACATGCTCGGCAATAAAATGTGCTGCACCAGAATCAGCATGGCGCACCACAAACATATCAGCGGCCATGGCCTCTAGGGTGCGCAAGGTATCGGTGAGTGTTTCACCTTTGCTGGTAGAGGAGGTGGACACGTTAAGGGTAATGACGTCTGCAGATAGACGTTTGGCGGCCAGCTCGAAGGTGGTGCGGGTGCGGGTCGAGTTTTCAAAAAACACGTTGCAGACGGTCATACCGCGCATTAAAGGTACTTTTTTGACTGAGCGCGCACCGACCTCGAGAAAAGAGTCGGCGGTGTCTAAAATCTCAGTCAACATGCTGCGGGATAGGCCGTCGAGCGATAAAAAATGGCGCAGACGACCTTGGTCGTTCAGCTGCAACGGGCACTTAGGCGAGGGAGGCGTCATTGCGAGGGTCTCATAGGTGGTCGAGGGTTTTCAGGGTTATGGTCAAGGGTTCAGGGCCGGTTAATTTTACCCGCTGATTTGGCGGCAGGGAAAGCGTTGCACCGACAATATCGGGACGAATCGGTAATTCGCGGGCATTCAAATCCAATAAGCATACTAAGGTGACGCTAGCTGGGCGGCCATAATCAAACAGCTCATTGAGCGCTGCACGAATGGTGCGGCCACTCATCAATACATCATCAATCAGCACCAAATGTTGGTCTTCAATATCAAATGGCAGCTCAGATGGGCGTACTTGTGGGTGTAAGCCACTGCGGCTGAAGTCATCACGATAAAAGGAGACATTTAAAATGCCGAGAGGGCCTTCGTGTCCCAGCTCTTTTAACAGTTGATTGGCCACCCATACACCACCGGTATGGATACCAACAAAGCGCGCATTATCAATATTTTGCGCTTTTAAATGGGCTTGCAACTCACGGGCGATTGCGGGAATTAATACAGCAGGTTCAGGTAAGCTCATTTCAGTAAAGCTCCAAGCATTAATTGAGGTCAGCTGTGGGTATAGTGCTCCAGCCAGCCTTGCAGTAGTAAAGCGGCTGCTAAGGCATCAACAGGCTGTTCTCTATAGCTGCCGCGTTGCTGTCCTTGCGATAAACGCTGGCCTTTGGCTGCAAAGGTGGTCAGGCGCTCATCATGGGTATGGACAGGTAAGTTAAAACGGCCATTTAAGCGTCGTGCAAATTTTTCTGCACGTACGCACATATCGCTGGGTGTGCCGTCCATGTTGAGTGGTAATCCTACAACAAGTGCGTCGGGCTGCCACTCTTTTATCAGTTCGGCGATCTGTTCCCAGTTTGGAATACCGTCACGGGCTTTTAAATTGCACAGTTCCCGTGCTTGACGGGTCACCATTTGACCAACGGCAACGCCAATTTGCTTGGTGCCAAAATCAAAGCCAAGCAGCAGTTGCGGAGCGGATTTGGGATCACTCATGAGTGGCCTACTTGGTGGCTTAAGCGCTCGAGATCAACGCCCAGTAAGGCAGCGGCAGCACTGCGCCGCTGCGCAACCGGAGTGGTGAAAATAATACTTTGATCGGCAGGGCAGGATAACCACGCATTGGCGCGTAGCTCATCTTCCAGTTGGCCGGCACCCCAGCCTGCATGGCCAAGCGCAATCAAACTCTGTTCAGGGCCTTGGCCTTGGGCAATGGCCAGCAAAGCATCTTTGGATGAGGTCAGAGCCAGTTCGCCAAAGCGCGTGGTGCCTTGAAACTTGGGGCCGTGCTTGTGCAGAACAAAGCCGAGCTCGGCTTGCACAGGGCCACCGCTAAAAATATCTTGATTATAGGCCGCATCCAGCGCTGCTTGGTCGGGTTGTAACTGCTCAAATACATCCGCCAAGGTTAAGCCGCTGTGTCGGTTGATAATTAAGCCCAGTGCACCTTCAGCATCGTGTGCCAGTAAATAAACCACGGACTGGGCAAACGCAGGGTCGGTCATCGTAGGCATGGCGATTAAAAAATGCCCCGCCAAGGAAGGAAATGGAGAAGTCATTGTATTTGATCGGTCCTCATCAGTAAGCGAAAAAGAGGCTGCTCAAGAGGAGCCAGGTGATTATCGCAGATTATTGACTGGAAAGACGATCACCGCGCTCAAAACGCCAAGTGCGAATGATTTCAACTTGATCATAATTGGCGGCCAGCTCACCGGTAAAGGGTGCGAAGGGCGCTGAGATACGCACAATATTTAATGCTGCTTGGTCCAAAAGCGGCTGTCCCGATGATTCCAAAATGCGCATTTGCTCAAGTGAACCGTCACTTTTAACAATCACCAAGACACGCAAACTGCCATAAATACCTTTGCGCCGCGCTTCTTCTGGGTAGTTTAAATTGCCAATGCGCTCAACTTTTTTGCGCCAAGCATCGCGGTACCAAGCGCTGATATCACGTTTGGTGGCAGCAGTGTTTTGCCGGCTGATACGCGGACGTTTAGCATATTGTTGTTGCTCAAAGGCCAGTTCTGCTTCCAAACTGGCAATCTCGGCTGACAGTTTATCGCGGTCAATCATTGGGGTTTTGCGCACCGGCTGAGGTTTAGGTCGCTCTTGCGGGACGCTGACTACTTTTTGCTTTTGCGGTTGCTGGGTGGCGATCACCTTTTTAACTTCAGGTGTGATGGGCGTTGGCTCGAAGCTGCTTTCAACCTGCACGGTATTGATTTTAGTGTCTTGGAATGGGGCTTTTTCTGTGGTTTTTGGGGTGGCCGCTTCTTCTAGTGTGCCGCTACCTTGTTGATTGTCTTGAGCAATAAAATCAGCTTTTTCAGGTTCTTTTTCACTTTTAAAAGTCGCTAAAGTCACATCCAAGCTTTTGCTCAATTCAGGCAAATCGCTCACCGTAAAGCCCACGCCAAGAATAATGGCGATATGCAATAAAGCGGCAACCAATAAGGTAAAGCCTAAGCGGTCAGCTGCGCTAACAGTGGGTTTAGGTTGGGCAAAAGGATTGGCGACAGAGTTTTTCATAAGTGTATTAACTTCTCGGCAGAGGCGGCAGTCTGCCGAGAAGCAGCAATAAAGTCCATGAACTGGCTTGCACATTTTGTCATAGACAGTTGTGCAAGCCGATTTTTAATGGCTGAGGTTAAGTTTTTTGGCAATGGCATCCATTAATTGATCACCGATTTGAGTGTCATAGGCGTTATCAATTTCACGGATGCAGGTCGGGCTGGTGACGTTAATTTCTGTTAAATGTTCGCCGATGACATCCAGACCCACAAATAATAAACCGCGCTTACGCAGTTCGGGGCCAACTTGCGCGGCGATCCAGCGGTCTTTTTCGGTTAAAGGTTGCGCCACACCGCGCCCTCCTGCCGCTAAGTTGCCGCGGGTTTCGCCTGCTGCAGGGATGCGTGCTAGAGCATAAGGTACGGGTTCGCCATCGATCATTAAAATCCGCTTGTCACCTTCTTTAATCGCGGGCAAATACTGCTGCGCCATAATTTGTTGCGTACCATGCGCGGTAAGCGTTTCTAGAATGACCGATAAGTTCGGATCGCCTTCACGGTGACGGAAAATCGATGATCCACCCATGCCATCGAGCGGTTTGAGAATAACATCACGTTGTTGCTCGGCAAATTCACGCAGAATGTCGGGCCTGCGACTGACCAAGGTGGCAGGGGTGCACTGTGGAAACAATGTTGCGAAGAGTTTTTCGTTGCAGTCACGCAAACTTTGCGGACGGTTCACGACTAAACAACCTGCCGCTTCCGCTTGCTCAAGTAAATACGTGCTATAAACAAACTCGTTATCAAAGGGAGGGTCTTTGCGCATCAGGATGACATTGAGGTCTGCCAGTGGCTCATCAATTTCATCGCCGAGCTCAAACCAGCGCTCAGCATCATTAAATACGGTTAAACGGCGCATGCGCGCACGGGCTTCCCCGGCGAGCTGATATAAATCCTGTTGTTGCATGTAAAACAAAGACCAGCCACGCGCTTGGGCAGACAATAACATGGCTAAAGAACTGTCTTTTTTGAATGAAATCTGCTCAATAGGATCCATTACAATCCCAAGACGAACGTGCATGATAAAGTCTCCAAATTAAAAGTAAGTAGCCAATGATGCACCCTAGTTTGGCTGAATAATAGTGTTAGATTGACTTGAAGCTATAAGCGAGGTCAATAAACAACCCAGTAATTGTTGGGTTTATGGATTGCAGCAAAATAGTATGCTAAAAAGGCACGACGATTGAGTCGACGAATATTGCTTGATAGGCAATACAGCGTGAATGCTGCAAAAAAATAACGACTCACCGACGATGGTAGGGCGAAGATGGAACACAGATCAGAAAGCTTAAAGGTGATGGTTATTGACGACTCGAAAACGATTCGTCGAACAGCTGAAACCCTGCTTAAAAAGGTTGGTTGTGAGGTGATCACAGCCGTGGATGGTTTTGATGCGCTTGCAAAAATCGCAGATACACATCCTGATATTATTTTCGTAGATATTATGATGCCTCGTTTAGATGGCTATCAAACATGCGCACTGATTAAAAATAATACTGCTTTTCGCTCCACGCCAGTCATTATGCTGTCCTCAAAAGATGGTTTATTTGATAAGGCTAAAGGCCGTATTGTTGGTTCTGACCAGTATTTAACAAAACCGTTTAGCAAAGAAGAGCTTATTGGGGCAATAAAAACCCATGTGCCAGCGTTTACGCCAGTAGAGAGCGCTTCTTAAGTATTATAAGCAGGCGAGCATGCTGTGCTGGCTGCATTGTTTTTCTATGGGGGAATCATGGCTCGTATTTTGATTGTGGATGACTCGCCAACAGAGATGTATAAGTTGGCAGCGATGTTAGAAAAAAATGGCCATCAAGTGTACAAGGCTGAAAATGGTGCAGATGGCGTTGCGTTGGCTAAGCAAGAGCAGCCCGACGCAGTGTTGATGGACATTGTGATGCCAGGTTTAAATGGTTTCCAAGCAACACGCCAACTGACTAAAGGTGCAGAAACACAGCACATTCCAGTGATCATTGTTACCACCAAAGATCAGGAAACCGACCGTGTATGGGGAAAACGTCAAGGGGCCAAGGATTACCTAACCAAGCCGATTGACGAAGCCACGTTGATAAAAACCCTGAATGCAGTCTTAGCAGGCTAGCTACTGCTGGGTTGTATAAAACCAATAAGAACAGGGTTGTTAGATGACACATAGACAAACCCCCTATGAGTTACTTGTACATATAGATGCGTTGTGCCGCGGTCAGTCTGCAGGTTTGCCTGCGCAGCAAGAAGTTGCGCAAACCTGGAGCGGGATTGGCTTTCGTATAGCGGATCAACACTTTGTTGCGCCTATGAATGAGGTGGCTGAAGTGTTGCATGAACCGCGCTATACCCTACTGCCTGGTGTAAAAAGCTGGGTTAGAGGTGTAGCCAATGTGCGTGGACGCTTATTACCGGTGATGGATCTTTGTGGTTTTTTTGGCACTGAATTAACCAGTGCTAAGAAACTACGTCGTCTCTTGGTTGTGGAACATCGCGATGTGTTTGCGGGGTTAACTGTGGATGCCGTATTTGGTATGCAGCATTTTGCCGTGGATACCTATTCTGCAGTGTTGCCGGACATAAATGCCGCTTTTGCGCCTTTTGTGCACGGGGTTTTTGTGCGTGACCAGCAACCTTGGGTCATATTTAGTCCGCATGCATTAGCGCGTGACGATAAGTTTTTAGATGTGGTTGCATAACTTAGTTCGCGCTTTTGCGCTACTAAAGTAAGCATGTTTGGTTGGGTCAGCTTAGCACTGGCTCTTTAGTGTTGTTTGGCACATTAGTGCGGCAGGTCCAGGCGGGGGCCAAAAAATGAAAAAAACAAATGATAGTCATTTTCTAGCAGGGTTGCGCAGTAACGTATTAGTTGGCGCACTCTTTGCGGTCTTAGTTGTATCGGTTGTGTTGTTGTTTATTAACTTTATTTATATCAACACGCAGTCAAACTATGACAAAGAGTATATTACGCATGCCGGTGAGCTGCGGGTTCTCTCGCAGCGTATTGCTAAAAACGCCACCGAGGCTGCTGCGGGTAAAGATGCAGCCTTCGCTTTGTTGAACGAGGCGCGTAATGACTTTGAAACCCGCTGGGGCTACTTAGTTAACGGTGATGCAGAGAATAGCCTGCCGCCTGCACCTGATAGCCTAGCAGACGAAATGAACGCAGTAGCACAAGACTGGAATAGCCTGCGAGCGAATGCGGATGCCATTGTAAACAGTGAGCAAACGGTTCTGTCTTTGCATGAAGTGGCGGCGACTTTAGCGGATACCATCCCACAGTTACAGGTTGAGTACGAAGAAGTTGTTGATATTCTTTTGCAAAGTGGCGCGCCTGCTGCGCAAGTGTCTGTCGCACAACGTCAAGCCTTATTAGCTGAGCGAATTATTGGTTCGGCTAACAAAGTTCTGGTCGGTGACGATGACTCAGTGCTGGCTGCGGATATGTTTGGTCGTGATGCCCGTCTTTTTGGTCGTGTTTTGAATGCGATGCGTGAAGGTAACCTGGCCATGGATATCACCCAGGTTACCGATGAAGAAGCTTTAGAGCGTTTAACTGAAATTGCAGAGCTGTTTGAGTTTGTCTCTGGCTCAGTTGACGAGATTTTAGAAACATCCCCCGAACTGTTCCAGGTCCGTGAGGCGGCGAACGGCATTTTTAGTGTTTCGCAAACCTTATTGGATAAAGCATCGGCGCTGGCAGAAGGTTTTGAGGCGCGAGCTGCAGGCCGTGGTTTTAATACCTTATTGGGTTATATCCTCGGTGCGCTCGCCTTAGCGTCGGTTATTTTAATTGGCTTGATTAGTATGCGGGAAACCCGTCTGCGCTTAGCTGAAACTGCAGAGAAAAACGAGCGTAACCAAGCCGCTATTTTACGTCTACTGGATGAAATCGGCGACTTGGCTGATGGTGACTTGACTGCAGAAGCAACAGTAACTGAAGACTTTACCGGTGCCATTGCCGACTCGATTAACTACACCATTGACCAACTGCGTGAACTGGTTGGAACCATTAACGGTACGGCGGTTCAGGTAGCAGCAGCGGCACAAGAAACGCAATCAACTGCAATCCATCTGGCTGAAGCATCTGAGCACCAAGCGCAAGAAATTGCTGGCGCCTCTGCCGCTATCAATGAAATGGCGGTTTCTATTGACCAAGTATCTTCCAACGCTGCAGAGTCGGCTGCGGTTGCGGAACGCTCGGTATCCATTGCGAACAAAGGTAACGAGGTGGTGCATAACACCATTACCGGCATGGATAATATTCGTGAGCAAATTCAAGATACCTCCAAGCGTATTAAGCGTCTTGGTGAATCTTCGCAAGAGATTGGTGACATCGTTAGTTTGATTAACGATATTGCTGACCAAACCAACATTCTGGCACTTAACGCTGCCATTCAGGCTTCGATGGCCGGTGATGCCGGTCGAGGCTTCGCCGTGGTTGCTGACGAGGTTCAGCGTCTGGCTGAGCGTTCATCGTCAGCCACTAAGCAGATTGAAGCACTGGTTAAAACCATTCAGGCCGATACCAACGAAGCGGTTATTTCGATGGAGCAAACCACTGCGGAAGTGGTGCGCGGTGCACGCTTAGCGCAGGATGCGGGTGTTTCTCTGGAAGAAATTGAGAAGGTATCCAAAGCGCTTGCTGCTTTGATTCAGAACATTTCCAACGCTGCTCGCCAACAGGCTTCGTCAGCCGGTCATATTTCCAGCACGATGAACGTGATTCAGGAAATTACTTCGCAAACATCGGCCGGTACCACCGCCACAGCGCAGAGTATTGGTACTTTAGCGAAGATGGCTAACGAAATGAGAGAGTCGGTATCTGGCTTTACCTTGCCAGATCAGGGTAACGAAGAAGCCTAATTAGGGAGGGGTTGGATCTAGCTTGATCCCACCCCGATCGACGATTAAGGAAGCGCGCATCATGCAGTCTGGTAATGCTTGGGCTTTGCAGCCTCTAGCGGACATGACAACAGATGAGTTTCAGAACTGGCAAAAACTGCTTGAGTCTCGCTCCGGTATGGTTGTGAGCGAGCAACGCCGTTCATTTTTGCAAGTGAATCTCACTGCGCGTATGCGTGAGCTGGGTGTATCTAACTATTCGAGCTATTACCAGCAGGTCACCGATGGCCCTAGTGGTGCTGTGGAGTGGGTGACTTTGCTGGATCGCTTAACCGTGCAAGAAACCCAGTTCTTTAGACATGCAGAATCTTTTGAAGTTGTGACGGACTTCTTAAGCAAAAAAGCAGCAAGCCTACACTCTGGATCTTCGTTATCGTTGTGGAGTGTTGGCTGCGCAAGCGGTGAAGAAGCCTGGTCGTTGGCTATATGTGCGGCTGAAGTACAGCGCCAAAGCCCGAACAGAATAGAGTTTGGCGTGACTGCGACAGATATAAGTCATAACGCTTTACGTCAAGCGCGGCAGGCAAGCTATAACCCGCAACGCATGAGTAAAGTGCCGACTGAATGGGTGGAGCGTTACTTTGTTCAGCAAGGCGATGGCAAATTTCAAGTGGCGAGCTGGCTAGCGAAGCGTTTGTGCTTTGCTAGATTAAATATGCTGGATTTAGCGCAAGCGCCTATTTCTGGGATGGATATTATTTTTTGTCAGAATGTGTTGATCTATTTTCGGCGCTGGCAGCGTCGTGAGATTCTCAATCGACTCGTAGCCCGCTTAGCACCGGGTGGATTGTTAGTGATAGGTGTAGGGGAAGTGGCCGGCTGGCAGCATCCTGATTTACAGCCTGTTGCTGATGAACGCGTTTTGGCTTTTACCCGTAAGGGGTAACACACGGATATGAGCGGAGTAGTTATGGGTGATCGGCACGACTATGTCGCCCTGGAATGGGTTAAAGGCGAAATTGCAGAAACCCTAAAACAGGCACGTCACGCACTGGAAGAGTATGTAGAGAATCCGCAAGATTCGACTCGATTGCGTTTTTGTTTAACCTACGTGCATCAAGTGCATGGCACTCTGCAAATGGTTGAGTTCTTTGGTGCCGCATTGCTGGCCGAAGAAATGGAACAGCTGGCGCAAGCACTCTTGGAAAATCGCGTTAACAACTTAAGCGAAGCGCTTGAGGTTTTGATGCAGGCCATTTTGCAGTTACCGCTGTATTTGGACCGTATTCAGACTGCTCGCCGCGACTTGCCGATGGTGGTTTTGCCGCTGCTCAATGATTTGCGCGCCGCTCGCGGTGAGCAATTGCTCTCCGAAACCAGCTTGTTTACCCCAAGCGTACCGCCGCCTAATGAGCCGCTTACCGAGCAGCGCTTACAACAGCTGAATGTGCCTGAGCTGACTGTATTGCTTAGAAAGCTACGACAAATGCTGCAAGTGGCTTTAGTTGGCGTACTAAGAAATCAAGATACTGCAACGAATTTAGGCTATATGGCGCGGGTTTTTGCCCGCCTAGAGACTTTGAGTAAAAACGCGCCACTGGAACCCTTATGGCAAGTTGCGGCAGGCTTAGTGGATGGCTTAGCCAATGGCAGTGTCGAGGCGGGCGCTTCTGTGCGCACCTTGTTACGCCAAGTTGACCGTGAACTGCGGCGTTTAGTGGCTGAGCAAGCCGAAGGCTTAAATAAGCCAGCAGCGCCTGAGTTAATTAAAAACGTGCTGTTTTACGTCGCGAAAGCCGAGCCTAATTCAGCGCGTCTACAAAATTTGCGCAGTACTTACCGCCTTGATGATGCTTTACCTAGCGAGCTGTTACTCGACGAAGAACGCGCACGTTTATCGGGCCCAGACCGCGGGGCGATGCGCTCTGTCGTGGCCGCGTTGTGCGAAGAGTTGGTGCGCATTAAAGACAGCTTAGATCTATTTGTGCGCAGTGAGCGCGACAAGCTCGATGAGTTGGCGGCTTTAGAAGCGCCACTGAAGCAAATTGCTGATACTTTGGCGGTGCTGGGTTTTGCGCAGCTACGCAAAATAGTACTGGATCAAATTGATATTGTGGCGGCGATGGTGGCCGGTGAAACCGAGAGCACTGATGCGCTATTAATGGATATTGCCGGTGCTTTATTGTATATCGAAGCCACCTTAACCGGTATGGTCGGCAGCGCAGACGATTCGATAAATGAACAAAGCCTGATGCCAACAACCGATGTGGGAGAAATTCACCGCATCGTCATTAAAGAAGCGCGCACCGGTTTAGAACATGCTAAAGATGGCATTATTGAGTTTATTGCCTCGCAATGGGATCACCAGCATTTAGCTAATGTGCCGCACTTGCTGAATCAAGTGCGTGGTGGTTTGGTGATGATTCCTTTAGAGCGCGCAGCTGCGTTAGTGGAAACCTGTCGCCGTTATATTCAAGAGCAACTCTTTGAAAAACAAATTATTCCAAATTGGCAAAATCTCGACACCTTAGCGGATGCCATTACCAGTGTTGAATATTATTTAGAGCGCTTGGTTGATGACCACGCCAGCCAAGGTGAAACTATTCTTGATGTGGCCGAGCAAAGCTTAACCAGTCTTGGTTATGCTCCGGCTCAAGCAGCCATCGCCAGTACTGATCTTGAGCCCTTGCTTGAAAGCGCAGCGCAGACAGATGCAGTTGAGCAGCCATCAGTAGAGTCCTTGATTGAGCCAGATAGCGCCGAGCCGCTACAGCCCTCCGCTGAGTTGCTAGCTACCGATATGGCTGAGCCGCTTGAGAGTGTAGCAGCGTTCGCTGCGCCCGCTGATGTTGGCGAGCAGCCTGTTGAGGGCCCTGAATTAAGCTCGGACTGGGCGTTAGCCAGTGATCATGCGGCGGATGCTTTAAGTACGCAACACACGCCTGAAGAGTCACCCGCTGCTTTGGATACTCTGGATCTATTGGAGATTGAGCCTGCTGCGGCAAGGCTGGAGTCGGCTGATCATCTTATCGCTGAGACGGAGCTAGAACCCGAGCAATCGGAAGATTTCGCACTGGATCTTAGCGATGAGCTGCTGCCTGCGGTCGAGTTGTCCGAGATAGCGCTGGATGATATTGCGCCGGTGGAATTAGCTCCAGTCATTGCACCTGCAGCGGATGCCGATCGCCCAGCTGCCGAGCTTTCTTTACAAGAGGTGATGAGTGCACCTGTGAGCGCAGTGAATCCTCCGGCCACTGATGTGCCTCCGAGTATTTTGCCGCCACCGGCTGATGAAGAACCGATTGATGAAGAGCTGCAAGAGATTTTTGTTGAAGAAGCGGAAGAAGTTTTAGAAACACTCAATGAGTTTTATCCGCAATGGCGTAGTAATCCAGAAAATAAAGAGGCTCTAATAGAAGTTCGTCGCGCCTTCCATACCCTGAAAGGCAGTGGTCGGATGGTGCGTGCGTTAGTTGCTGGCGAGTTGGCTTGGTCCATTGAAAATATGCTCAATCGTGTGATTGAAGGCAATTTGCCGGTGAGTGAGCCCATGCATCAAGTGATTGCTGGGGTGATTGAGTTATTCCCAGCGCTGGTGGCCGAGTATGCCGCTCAGCAGCAGCGCCAACGTGATGACGTTGACCAGTTGGCGGCAACTGCGCATGCATTAGCGCGTAATGAGCCCGTCCCTGTGTTTACCAGCCTAGATCATGAGCTCGAGCAGTTACCGACTGAATCTGTAGTCGACTTAGGCGCTGCTGAATCTGCGCCGATAGCGGTCGATGAGGTGAATACCGCGACAGCGCCAGAGTTTGACGCGGAGGTGGTTTTAGAGCCTGTGCTTGAACTCGAGGAGGGGGCGGCAGCGCTGGTTGAACCGGCGCAAGAGGCGATTGAGTCTGCAGAGAGCGAGATGATTGATCCAGTTTTGCTGGATATCTTTAAAAATGAAGCGCAGGCGCATTTACAAACCTTGGTGGAGTTTTTAGCTGATTGTGCGCAGCAGTTGCCGCAAACCATCAGCGATGATCTACAGCGCGCAATGCACACCCTGAAAGGCAGTGCTTTTATGGCGGGCATCCTGCCCATTGCCAATATTGCTGCTGTGCTTGAAAAGCTGGCGAAGGACTATAAAGCCAACCTATTGGCGGTTGAGTTTAATGAAGCGCTGCTGCTCAGTGAAGCAGAGCAGTTGTTACGTGCAGGTATTGAGCAGCTGGATAGCGCGCCTTTAGAGCCAGTGGCAGGTACAGAAGCCTTTATTGAGGCGCTCAGCCAATTGATGCGTGAGCGCTTAGCACAGGCTGATCATGGTCATGCCAGTGATCCGAAAGGTGTGCGTGATCCAAAAACTATTTCTACTTTCTTATCTGAAGGTATGGATATTTTGTTGGACATGGATGAACAGCTTGAGCGCTGGCATTCACATCCGGCTGAGCGCCAAGAGTTAGCTGCTTTATTGGATGAGCTGACCCGGCTAGGCCAGAGCGCTGAAATGGCTGAATTGCCACAAGTGGAAGATCTGTGCAGTGCGTTGTTGGAGCTTTATGGTGCGGTGAAAAATGGCCGTTTAGCAACCCAAGAACGTTTTTTTAGTGAAGCCAAGCACGCCCATGATGCGCTGATCAATATGATGGATCAAGTGGCTGCAGGCTTGCTGGTTGAAGCGCGTCAAGACTGTGTGGATGCCTTGTATACGCTGATGGCGGATGAGTTACAGCCACTTGAAAGCGTCGAGGCTGAACCTGCAGCAGTCGAGTTCGATGTGTCTGAACAGGCGCATCTCCAGGTTGAGCCTGAACTGGACGCACAGCCGACAGAGGATGAGCCCTCAGCTTTACTCCCAGATTTCACCGAACAGTCGAGCCCAGCGTTAACTGAAACTGATCTTGCAGCCAGCGAGCTGACTGATAGTGACACAAGTGTCGCCGCACAACCGTTAGAAACGCAGCAGAGCGCAGCAGCAGATGCAGTATTTGCTATCGATGATCTTGACGAGGACATGGTTGATATCTTCCTTGATGAGGCCATGGATTTGCTAGAAAGCGCTTCAGAGTCGCTGGACGCTTGGTTGGCAGCACCACAAAACAATACCGTGATGTCGGCTTTATTGCGTGATTTGCATACCCTGAAAGGCGGTGCAGGCATGGCCGATATTAAGCCTGTACGCGATTTATCCCATGAGCTGGAATCCTTGTATGAAGGCTTACTGGATGGGCGTTACAGTCACAGCGATGCCTTGGCTGATTTGTTAATGCGCTGTCACGACAGCCTAGCTGTTTTATTGGAACAGCTACAAGCACGCCAGCCCATGCGGCAACCAACAGCCTTGATTGAGAGCGTGCAAGCTTTTCGTCGAGGCGACATGGCATCACTTATTCAAGCCGCAGAACACGAGCCAGAGACGACCTTGGCTGCCGCTGCATCCAGTGTCACAGAGTTTGAGCATGAGCAGGGTTTAACGCCTGCGACCGAGACGGCTCCTGTACTTGCTGATGACAGTGCGATTGCCTCTGAAGAGCCCGCCGCGGATTTTGATCTAGAGGATGTTAAGCCTGATCTGCCGGCGTCTCCCGTAGCAGAACACTGGGAACACGCGTCAGAGCAAACCGCTGAGGCTTTTGTTGAGTCCTTTGATACTGCCCTCGAGATTGATGAGCTGGGCGCCAGCGACAATGCCCATGATTTACGCGACCCAGAGTTGGTTGATATTTTTCTGGAGGAAGGCTTTGAAATTATTGATAGCGCAACCGCTGCGCTATTGCGCTGGATGGGCCAAAACGACAATGTTTTAGAGTTGGAAACCTTGCAGCGTGATTTGCATACGCTGAAGGGTGGCGCGCGCATGGCTGAAATTCCAGAAATTGGAGATTTAGCCCATGAGCTTGAGTTCTTATATGAGGATTTATGCGCGGGTAAGTTAAAGGTGAGTGAAACCTTGACCACCTTACTGCAAGACTGCCATGACACCCTCGCCATGATGCTCGAAGCCTTGCGTGATGCTGCAGAGCTGCCTGATGGTCAAGCACTCATAACCCGTATTATACAGATACGTGGTGCACGCCATGCGCAACAGGATATGCCCGAGAGTATCCAGCTCAAGCGCATGCCGTCAGCCGATGCGCAGCATGATCAAGATGATATTTTAAGTATCTTTATTGTGGAGGCGGATGAGCTGTTAGCTGAGTTGGATTCAGCTTCACAGGCCATCGCTGCACAAGATGCGTCTGATTTGCCAATTAAAAACGCATTGCGCACTTTAAACACTTTGAAAGGCGGTGCGCGTTTAGCTGAAGTGCAAGCCATGGGCGATATTTGCCAAGGGCTTGAAGTGCAGTTGCGTGAGGCATTAGAGCAAGGCCAACCATGGCCTGAGTCATTACAGCAATCGCTGCGCAGTGCGTATCAACAGTTACGCACAGAAGTCGATGGTATTCGCCAAGCGTTGCCCGCCGACCTGATTCGCCAAAGCATTGAGCAGCCGAGCAAAGCCACGCCAAAGAGCAGTACCGAGTTGCAGTTGGCGGCACCGATCGTGGCGGCCAGTGCACAGGCGCAACAGCCGGTGCTGCATACCACTTTGCCGTTTGTAGAAAAAGCTCAGCAAGAAGCTGAAGTCAGCAATGTACAGCGAGCGCCGCAGGAGCAAGTGCGTGTCCCCGCTGAGTTGCTGGAGGATTTGGTCAACCTCGCAGGAGAAACATCAATTTTCCGCGGTCGTGTGGAGCAACAAGTCAGTGACTTCGCTTTCACTTTGAACGAGATGGAAGCCACCATTGACCGAGTGCGTGATCAGCTGCGTCGTTTGGATACGGAAACTCAAGCACAAATTTTAAGCCGCCATCAGGCCGAAAGCGAAAAGGCCGGCTATGAAGATTTTGATCCGCTAGAAATGGACCGCTATTCACAGTTGCAGCAGTTATCCCGTGCACTGTTTGAATCCTCGTCTGACTTGCTGGACTTAAAAGAAACATTAGCGGCACGTAACCGCGATGCGGAAACTTTGCTGCTGCAGCAAGCACGGGTGAATACAGAGCTGCAAGAAGGCTTAATGCGCACGCACATGGTGCCCTTTGAGCGCTTACTGCCGCGTTTGCGCCGAGTGGTACGGCAAATCTCCACTGAGCTGGGCAAGAAAGTCAATTTTATTGTGTCGAATGCCGAAGGCGAGGTGGATCGTAGCGTGTTGGAACGGATGATGGCGCCGTTGGAGCATATGCTGCGTAATGCGATTGACCATGGTATTGAAACTGAGGCTGTGCGCCGCGCTGCAGGCAAGCCTGCACAAGGAAGCATACGTTTAGAGCTGAGCCGTGAAGGTGCGGATATTTTGCTGGTGCTGTCTGATGATGGCGCAGGTATCAATATTGACGCTGTGCGTAAAAAAGCCATTGAGCGTGGTTTAACGACAACAGATAAACCGCTCACTGATAAAGAAGCCATGCAGTTTATTTTGCAAGCGGGCTTCTCCACTGCCGATAAAGTGACACAAATCTCCGGCCGTGGCGTAGGAATGGATGTGGTGAGTTCCGAGATTAAACAAATCGGTGGCTCTATTAGCATTGACTCTCAACCGGGTAAAGGCACGCGCTTTTATATTAGTCTGCCCTTTACTGTCTCGGTGAACCGAGCTCTGATGGTGATGGCCGGAGAAGACTCTTACGCCATTCCACTCAATACCATTGAGGGTATTGTGCGCGTTTCACCCTTTGAGTTGGAAGCGTTATACGAGCAAGAGCGGCAAGAGGGCAAGCCTGCTGAGTTTGAGTATGCAGGGCAAATTTATCAGCTTAAATACATTGGTGATTTGCTCAATAATGGCCAGCATCCAAAGTTGGTTGGGCAGACCTTGCCTTTACCTGTGATTTTAGTCCGATCCAATGAATATGCTGTTGCGGTGCAAGTGGATGTGCTGGCGGGTTCCCGTGAAATTGTGGTGAAAGGCTTAGGCCCACAGTTTGCTAATGTGCATGGTATTTCTGGGGCAACGATCCTTGGTGATGGGCGTGTTGTGGTTATTCTTGATTTGCTGGCGACTATTCGTTTGCAGCACGCAAGAAATAATCTCGCCGGTCCTGCCAGCCAAACGCTACTACAAAGCGCTGATACTGATAAAAAAGCGACAACTTTAGTGATGGTGGTGGATGACTCGGTGACAGTGCGTAAAGTTACGACGCGCTTACTGGAGCGTCATGGTATGAGCGTGATGACTGCCAAAGACGGTGTCGATGCCATTGCACAATTACAAGAGCGCAAGCCCGATATTATGTTGCTTGATATTGAAATGCCGCGAATGGATGGTTTCGAAGTTGCCAACTTAGTCCGTCACGATGCGCACCTTAAAGATCTGCCGATTATTATGATTACCTCGCGTACCGGCGAAAAGCATCGCGAGCGGGCTATGGCAATTGGGGTGAATGATTATTTAGGTAAGCCGTACCAAGAAGCTCAGCTGCTAGAAAAAATTGATCAATTGACCCAGAGTCATGTCTGATCGAGCCGCAATACGCGTTGCCGTTGTGGCGGATACCTCCCTGCAACGGCACATTTTGCAGCAGTTTTTATTGAAAAACGGTTTTCATGTTGTTTTGAACAGTGCCCCACAACAGCTTGCAGTGACCCGTCTTGAGGACTGCGCTACAGATATATGGCTGTACGATGCTCTTTGTTGTAACGACGCAGAGTATGAGTTATTGGACTACTTGTTAAGCGCCGCGAATGCTCCGGTGCTGTTTGGAGAAGGGGTCGCGCCTGAGCGTGGTAGCGAAGATTATCCGCGTTGGGAGCGTAGTTTGTTAAAAAAAATCGCTCAGTTAACGCGGCATTTAGCGCGCAATAACGCGCAGCAGACGGACGTTAAACGTGCCGCCGATCAGGCCTGTAGCAGCCCAATTGAGTTACCGCAATACTTTGTTAAAAATCCACCTGCAACTGAAGAACCAGCACAGCAAGTATGGTTACTTGCTGCATCTCTGGGCGGACCGCAAGCCGTTAAAGCTTTTTTAGATGCATTGCCGCACGGTCTGCCTTTGGGGTTTATTTATGCGCAGCATATTGATGCGCATTTTGAAGAGCGCTTACCGCAAGCGGTTGGACGGCATAGCCAATGGACAGTACGCCTTGTGCGCGAGGGTGACTTTGTTCGTGCGGGCGAAGTGGTGGTGGCGCCCATTGAGCATGAATTGCGCTTTGCTGACAATAGCCAGTTACAGTTGTTGCCAACGCCTTGGCCGGGGCTCTACAACCCGTCGATTGAGCAAATGATGCGCAATTTAGCTCAGCATTTTGGCAGCGCTTGTGGGGTCATTGTGTTTAGTGGGATGGGCGATGATGGCAGTCAGGCCGTTGCTTATATGCAGCGCCAAGGTGCTCAAGTATGGGCGCAAAGCGCTGCGAGCTGTGCTTGTTCCAGCATGCCAGATAGCGTTCGGGCAACAGGCACTAGCATCCTAAGTTCGAGCCCGCAGGGCTTAGCCTATGAGCTAGTGCATTATTTATTAAATAAGCGCACACACGCTTGAACAATGAGAGAGGAAGGCGCAATGACTCAAGCAGTAGTTGTTGATCAGGCTGCAAGCCAATTAACCGGCTTATTATTGACCCTCAGTGATAGATTGCTGTTAGTACCTAACACCGCTATTGCTGAACTGGTTGCATACCGTAACGTGCAGGCGGCTGAGAACTCACCGAATTGGCTGCTGGGGCAAATTGCTTGGCGTGATTTAAGTTTGCCATTGCTAGCCTTTGAAGCGGCATCCAGTGATGCGCCGGTCGTGACTGAAGGGGCGCGGGTGGTCATTGTCAATGCCATTGGCGGGCGAGACAACTGTCGGTTTTTTGCCGTATTGATTCAAGGTATTCCGCGTTCAGTGCGCCTTGAGCCCAGTTTGTCACGACAGGCTGATGCGACCTTGTTGCCGCTGGAGTTGGATGCAGTGAGCCTGGATGGTGAAGTTGCTAAAATACCTGATCTAGCCGCCCTTGAAGAAAAACTGGCAGACTTAAAGCTTATTTAGAGTCCACTGTATTGCGTTCGCTGGTGGGCTGCTCAGGCATCTGGCTGATGGGCGCAATGGCTTTTTGAACAGTATTGCGGCCGATTTTTTTCGCGCTATAGAGTGCTTGATCAATGCGCTCAAAGGCCTGCTCAAGGGTTTCATCTGGAGTCACTTGTCCAATGCCCGCAGAAAAAGTGATAGTGACGGGATCGCCTCTAAAGTGAAATGGACAGGCTTCAATGGCTAAGCGCAAGCTATCCAGCAGTTCATAGCCGTTTTGCAGAGGTGTTTCGGGCAGTAAGATGACGTATTCCTCGCCACCAAAACGGGCAATAAAATCGGTTTTTCTTAAGCGTTTTTTCAGCTCTTGAGCAATGATTTTTAAGACTTTATCGCCCGCGAGGTGCCCATAGGTATCATTGATACGCTTAAAATGGTCAATATCGATGATACTGAGCAGCAGTGAGCTGTGATTGCGCTGGATGCGCGCGTATTCAAGCTCAGAGCGTGCGTTCCAAGCCGCGCGATTGGCTAGGCCTGTCAAGGGATCCAGTAAGGCTTGCTGACGTTGCTCTTCAAGTTTTGCCGACAACTGCTGAGTTTCTTTTTCCATTTGCTTTGAGTGTTCAGCCAGGGCCTGGAAACGTTCAAGCATGGCCGCATCCTGATGCTCGCGCTTTTCTTGATAAGCCTGCAGTGTGCTGAGAAAGCGATCTAAGCGGCTGTCGACTCGTTTTTTTAACTCAGTCAGATCATGTGAGGTTGCTACATCGCCTTGAAAGTCCGTCACATGTTGTTTGAGGTCTGCACCGAATTTCTGTGCGTCTTCAGCGCTCTCAGTGTAGTTGCTGGAGGTGGTTTGTAAGTTGTCATGAAATGAAGCTAAGCGCTGGTTTAATTGCAGCAAGTACTGCTCAAGGTCGTTTTCAGCGCCGTAGGCAATGGCCAGGATAAGGGTGGAGAGTTCATCCAGCAAAGGTGCCAGTTCGTACCAGTTCAGCCCTTGATTAATCCGTGATTGCATCGCGATGACCTGTTGCTCATGATTGGCACTGATGGGTAAATCATTGAGCAAACGGGTCAATGTGCTGTGGATATGCAGAGCAACGGAGCTGTAACTGGCTTCAGTCAGCAGCGGCAGGGCATAGTGATCGCTCTCAACCTGTGCAGGCGTTGCATGTTCACTGCTGGCTGCGTTTGGCAGAGGCGCGAGGTCGTCTGCTGCGGGTTGCTGTAGAGTACTTATTGCCGCTTCAGCAGGCGGTGTGATCTGCGTTTCGGACTGTGCTGCAGGGCTTTCTACTTTTTTAAAGAGACGGGCCAATAGTCCTGGTGTAGCAGCGGCTTGAGGTTTTTGCGTAGCAGTTGCAGTGATGCTGCGCTCTTGTAACGCTATTAATTGGTGTAAAACTTTATGCAGGTTGTGCGGTTGTGCCAGTTGTTTCTGCAGGTTCTTCTCAAAGTCGCGCAGTGCTTTTTGAATCTCTTTAGGCGGCTGTAACTGCATTAACTGTTGGACAGCCTGCGCCAACGTCATATTGAGATCATGTTTGCGCTGTTGTAGTTTTTCTTCATACTTTAAAACGGCCTTTTCTAGCAAAGCTATATGCTCGGCCAGGTCGGCACTGCTTGCATCTTTGCGCAATAAGGTGCGCAGCATGTGTAACTGATGATCGAGTTGTTCATCGTTACCTTCGGCAGCCAAGCTGCTGCGGATTAAACCCCGTTTGAGTAGGTCGACTTGTGTGCTGCAGTTGGCTTGTAACCTATCCTGCCTGTCGAGCAGCTCAAGGTATTTCTTTTTCCAAATGTCATTTGGCATAGTCAATCCGTGTTACTGCTGTGGGAACTTAAAAGCCGGCTCCGCTGCTTGGCCAGGCAAGATAATATCCATGGACACAGGTAAATGGTCAGAAATAGGAAACGGCAAAACCGACATATTAGCGATCTCTAGCTCGGGGCTGATCAGGATATGGTCTAGGCAGCGTTGTGGTTTCCAGCTGGGAAAGGTTGCACCAGCTTCGGCTGCGCGTAGATTAAGGCGGCTTAAGGGTGAGTTGTTCAATAAGTTTTCAGCTTGGGTATTCATATCACCCATGAGCACCACGTGCTGGTAGTGACTGACAATATCGTGGATATAACCCAGTTGGCGATTGCGTGCGCGGGCGCCTAAGGCCAGATGCATAGAGACTACGGCAATGGCTTGGGGGCCTTCGCCAATCTGTGCCAAAATCGCACCGCGTCCAGCAGGCCCAGGCAGGGGATGGTCTTCAAGTTTATGTGGCTCTAAGCGTGAGAGTAAGCCATTACTGTGCTGGGCAAAGGGTCCTAGATTACGATTGCGTTGTTGGTACCAGTACGGAAAATTACCCAGCTGTGCCAGCTGCTGCACTTGATTGATATGACCTGAACGTAAACTGCCACCATCGGCCTCTTGCAAAGCGACGATGTCATAATCGCTGAGTAAAAAGCCAATTTTCTCTAGATTCCGATAACGCTCTTGGTGTGGCAATAAATGCTTCCAGCTGCGCGTGACATAGTGATGGTATGCGCTGGTGCTGATGCCAACCTGAATATTGAAGCTCAATAAACGAATCCGCTGTTCGTGCCGTAATAAGATTTTCGGCGCGGACAAAGGATTATGATTGGCATCACATAAAACAATGGGTCGTTCTTGGTTAAAGCGACGCGGCATCAGCACGGCAATATCCTATTGAGGTTGACGTTCTTTTTGAATCAGCAAGTCAGCAACATCGACTGTTTCTTGCAGGCCACCGGCCATACCAATATCAAAGCGGTATTTACCATTGATGATCAGCGCGGGTACACCACTGATTTGATAGGCCAGAGCAAGTTTCTTGGCTTTTTCCATTTGGCTTTTCACGCTAAAGGAGTTCCAAGTTTTCATAAACAGCTCTTTATCGACACCTTGCTCAGCAACAAAGCTGGCAATTTCTTCAAGTGATGACAGTTTGCGTCCAGAGTTATGCAGCGCATCAAAAATGCTGTTGTGCACCTTAGACTCCACTTTCAGGGTTTCCAGCGTGTAAAATAATTGTCCGTGCACATTCCAAATACCACCGAACATTGCAGGGACGCGCACAAAGTTTACATCTTCGGGTAAGTCTGCAGACCATGGATTGATGGTTGCTTCGAGCTGGTAGCAATGAGGGCAGCCGTACCAAAACATCTCAACGACTTCGATTTTTTCAGGTTGTGCAGTGGGCACTGGGCTGCTTAAGGTGACGTAGTTGCGACCTTCGACCAACTCCTGCGCAAACACAGTAGACCCTAACAGGCTGGCGCCTACCAATACAGCTGACATAAGCAAATTGCGCATTCTAAACTCCATTAAAGTTATTTTTTAGCGAGTGAATTTTAAAACATACTAATCGACCATTGGCCGCTGTGCCAGTTCAGTGCCGTGATCTTGGCTTTGGCTTCAGTCTCGATTTTATCCATACCTTTATTATACCTAAGCTGAGGGTTGCGCACGCATAGCATTTATTTTTAACGCTGAGTTAAAGAGCAATGAGTGCGCCGCTTGATACTTAGTCAGCAACCATGACGCAGTTGCGTCCCCGTCCTTTCGCTTGATAGAGGGCGTCATCCGCTCTGTTTAATAGTTTTTGTGGGTCTGGATGGCCGCTGAATTCTGCCAAGCCAATACTGATGGTGATCTTTAGGGTTATACCGCGTGGCAGACGAAATTCTTCTTTTTCGACAAGATGGCGCAGTTTTTCTGCAACTTTAATGGCTTTAGCGGCTTTGATATCCACGAGTAGCATTAAAAATTCTTCACCGCCCATGCGAAATACATAATCTCCGCTGCGGCAGCCATTGCTTAGCAGGCTGGCCAATTGTTGCAAGGTGACATCCCCTGCATCATGGCCGTAACTGTCGTTGATATGCTTGAAATGGTCGACATCGATGACAAGTAGGCAAAAGCTGCGATCATGTTGGCGAGCATAGTTAATCTCTTTGTTCATGACCACCGGCAAAAACTTGCGGTTCAGTAAGTGGGTGAGCACATCACGCCCACTTTCTAGCTCGCTGACTTGAGAAAATAAATTTTCAAGGTGGTAGGCAATACTGCGTGTTTGTTCATGCAGATTGCGCAGCAGCTCTTGGCGTTGCTCTGGGTTGTTGTCGAGCTTGAGCATGGGCAAAATAATGGTGTCGATTTTTTCGATGGTGGCGCTGATTAACTCAGTTTCGCTTGCGCCCTCAAAAGCATGCGCCCCTTTATGACGGAACCATAGGCCAAACTCAGAGGCAGATAAGGTGTTGAGTTGGGAGAAATGCAGGCCCATCGCTATATCGAACATTGCTTTATTTTCCCAGGCCAATAATGCCGCACGTTGACGATCTTTTTCATGGGCTGAGTTTTGTGCGATAGAAAATAAGCGGTAAGATTCTTCTGCGCGTGTGATTTTATCGTTGGAGGCTGTGTAAGCTTGGCTCATGACTTCCATAGCCATATCCACAAGAGCCGCAATAAAACTTAAGCACTCAGCGCGTTGTGCATGATCATTTAATAAGCGTGCTGAGGTTTCTTTTAAAACGCGAGCGCCGCGCAACACCAAGTGCACGGGAATATTGATGCGCGCATGCACGTCACCGATATGTTTTTGCTGGGCAATAATGGGTTGTAAATCATCTGTGGCGGTCAAACTAAAGAGCGTAATAATCCAGCGCTGCATTGAGCTACTCAGGCGCTCTTGAACTTGCTCGTGTGATAACAGCTGTGCTGCAACTGCATCTTCAAGCATGTGCTGATAGAAGCTTTGTGCAAGCTCAAGTGCATGTTGTTTGCCAAACTGCTGAGTGCTGGCGCAAACACTGTCAGAAGTAGAAACTAGCAGTGTTTGCCACTCTTTAATAAGTTGTTCTGTTGAAATCTGCGTCATAAATAAGGGTCTAATATGATTTTAGCTGTGGTCGCAGTCTCAATAGCCGCTTGACTAGTAGTCTGCATTATTGGATTGGAGTTGTACGTTGTATCGTACTCAATAAAATGGGTTAATGCTTGCATGGATATAGAACTTGCGCGCACATTTCTAGCTATTGTTCGTTGTGGCAGCTTTATTGCTGCAGCAGAGCAGTTGTGCGTAACCCAAACGACTGTAACGGCGCGGGTGAAAAATCTGGAGGCCCAGCTCAATTGCCCTTTGTTTGTGCGCAACCGTGCGGGTGCAAGTTTAACGGTACATGGTGAACATTTTCTACGTTATGCCCATCAGCTTCTGCAAACTTGGGAGGCCGCACGCAGTGCTTTGCCTTTTCCCGAAGACTTGCACAGGCACGTGCGCTTGGCGGCTGAAACCAGTTTATGGAGCCCGTTGCTAAAAGACTGGTTTATGCAGCTCTCTAAGGCATCGACCCACTATGCCGTGAGTGCCAATGTATACGATGTGTCGACCTTACGTAAAAAGCTGGAAAGTTCTGAGTTGGATGCGGTGTTAATGCATCAGCCTCATTATTGGCCAGGTTTACAGGTGGAGCAGCTGCTTGAAGAAAAACTGGTGCAAGTGCAATCAACTGTGCAGGCTGATCCTTATATCTATGTCGACTGGGGTGCGCTCTTTTCTCAGCAGCATGATGCGGTCTTGCCTGAGCATGCCCATAGCGGGTTGCGTTGTAATTTAGGCTCGTTGGCGTTGCATACTATTTTACACCAAGGTGGGCGTGGCTACTTTAGAACCCGGGTGGTTGAGCCCTATATTGCTGAGGGCGCCTTGCAGCGCGTTGCACATGCCCCCGAATTTTCTTGGCCCATCTATATTGTTTACGCTGAGTCACAGCCAACCGCTCCATTGCAACATGCCTTAACGGTATTAAGAGCTGTGCTGCAGGAGCACAAGAGCGACTGGCAGCACGCTCAAGATCGTTGATGCGGTCAGTGCTCTGCGCAGGCGATATTTAAAGAGAATGGCGTAAAAGCTTGGGGCCATTGAGTGCGCGCTTGTCCATTGATGTTCAGGTTATACGCCAACAACGGCACAGTAGGCGCCGTTGTTGGGGTTTAGGTTCGGCCAAGGCTTGACGTGCTTTATGCCAGCAAAGCGCTTTGCTGAGCTAAATGCTCCGGTAAACAGGCGCGGCCCGTTTCGCTTTCAACACGCAGGGCTGCTTGTGGATCATCGGCAAAGGGCAGCATTGCCGCGCGATCCATATCCAATTGACTCATGTGCCGCAGGCACCAATAACCGGCGCTAATACAGATTAAACTGAGCAGAATAAACATGTGCTATACCTCCGCAGGCTGTATCACTGGGGTTGTGTAGGGTGTTGACTGGCGCAAGGTGAGCCAAGTATTGAGCAGCATCACTAGCATGCCACAAACAAACAGCGAGCCGCCAATTAAGCGGGCGATATAGCCTGCGTGGGATGCCTGTAAGGTTTCCACAAAGGAGTACGATAAGGTGCCGTCATCGTTAATCGCACGCCACATTAAGCCTTGGGTAATACCGTTGACCCACATTGAGGCGATATACACTACGGTGCCGATAGTGGCCAACCAGAAGTGCACATTGATTAAGCCGATACTGTACATGTCCTTACGGTTCCAGAGTTTGGGCAGCATATGATACAAACTACCGACGCTGATCATCGCGACCCAGCCGAGCGCGCCAGCATGTACATGGCCAATGGTCCAGTCAGTGTAATGTGACAGTGAGTTGACGGTTTTAATCGCCATCATCGGGCCTTCAAAAGTCGACATGCCATAGAAGGCTAGGGACACCACTAAGAAGCGTAAAATAGGGTCGCTGCGTAATTTATGCCAAGCCCCTGATAGGGTCATCATCCCATTAATCATGCCGCCCCAGCTGGGCGCTAAAAGAATCACAGACATGACCATACCTAAACTCTGTGCCCAATCGGGTAGCGCGGTGTAGTGCAAGTGGTGTGGGCCGGCCCAAATGTAAATCGAAATAATGGCCCAAAAGTGCACAATCGATAAGCGGTAGGAATAAATGGGGCGCTCCACCTGTTTGGGCACAAAGTAGTACATCATGCCAAGAAAGCCGACCGAGAGAATAAAACCAACGACACTATGACCAAACCACCATTGCACCATGGCATCCGTAGCTCCGGCATAGATGGGGTAGGACTTCATTAAGGAGACCGGGATGGCGGCGTGGTTAATGATATGCACCATCGCCGTAACAATCATAAAGGCGCCATAAAACCAGTTGGCTACGTAAATATGTGATGTTTTGCGACGCATGATGGTGCCAAAAAACAACCCCATATACAGCAGCCAGAGCACAGTTAACACAATCGCTAAGGGCCACTCCATTTCTGCGTATTCCTTGGTGGTGGTGTAACCCAGTGAATAACTGGCGACTGTAACGATTAACATGGCTTGCCAGCCCCAAAAGAACAACGCTGCCGCCGTGTCAGAGGGCAGTCGTGCATAACAGGTGCGCTGTACGATATAAAAAGAAGTGGAAATTAGAGCGCAACCGCCAAAGGCAAAAATAACCAAGTTGGTATGAATGGGGCGGATGCGGCCAAAGCTGGTCCAGGGCAAGCCTAGGTTGAGTTCCGGCCAAACCAGTTGCGCGGCCAGCACAACCCCCATGCTCATCCCTAACACGCCCCAAATCAGGGTGGCGATGGTGAATTGCCGAACGACTTTATAGTTGTAAGTGACTGCGTGATCAGTTGTTGTATGCATCATAGTTCTAGCGCAGGTACTCGCATGCAGAACCAAAGCTTGGTGCGAACACGAGTAACGCCATCCTCCTTCGTTGTTGAAGATGACTGCAGTGATAAGACGGGTGCAAAGGCGGCTTACCATGCGACTGTTGACTTAAGTCAATGTGGTTATGCTAGAGCTGAATTTGAATGTAAACAAATGAATATTATTGGGCTTTAATATCAATATTTATGCTTAAAAAAGGCGTACTAAAGCAATTAAGGCAGCAGTGCACTGCGCTTGGATTGTTTCATTGCTGCGCAAGCTGTGGCTTTAGTAGCTCATCCAAACGCCTTTACTTTGTCGCTCGCAGGCCGGTTTAAGGTATTGGGCGTCGCTGGCTATGCCGTAGTAATGGATATCTTGCTGATAAGGGACGCCGGCCGTTTGTGCGTTACGGCATACACCGTAGGCACCGATTGGGCATTGCTCAACAAAAGTTACAGTGGTTTTTTGTCCTTTCAATTGCGGCTGACAAAAACCACTTTTAAATAAGTGCTCTGGAATGCTGCGGTTTTGCTGGCAAATTTTCACGTTAACCTGCCGATCAACCGATTCAATAATGCAGGCTTGCGCAAAAATAGTCTGACTGAACAGTAATAGCAGTAGTGCATAACACGCGCGCATGTATAGGTTCCTAAGTGTTTGAGAGGCCCGACCATCTTAACGAAGGGATTGCATGAGGTGAAGTGGCGCGCATGCTTAAGGCAATTTTGCTAAGGTGGTGACTTCTTTTTAGATGGCCAGGACTAACTGACGCTATGTTACAGCACATACCTACGCACGTGATTTCAGGCGCTTTAGGCGTCGGTAAAACCAGTGTGTTACGCAGTTTATTAACACAGCGTCCAGCGGCTGAGCGTTGGGCGATTTTAATCAATGAGTTTGGTGATATTGGTCTGGATAATGCCTTACTCGACGGTGATCAAGACGGGGTTAGCTTTACTGAGGTGGCCGGAGGTTGTGTGTGCTGCGTGAATGGCGTGCCGTTTCAGGTGGCATTGGTGCAGTTGTTGCGTAAAGCCAAGCCCGATCGCTTGTTTATTGAACCTTCAGGTTTGGGGCATCCGTTGCAGTTATTGGAGCAGCTGCGCGATGTTCCTTGGCTTGATGTGTTAGCAGTACAGCCAGTGCTCGTGGTGCTGGATGCACAGAAAAACACAGCTGCTACTGCGTTAGCCCATATTGAACCGGAGTTATTGGCGCAAACCGGGCTGCTGGTCTTGAATAAATGCGATCACTTGAGCGCTGCAGAAGAACAGCAGTGGCAGCACGCTTTTGCCCCCTTGCCAGTGCACTGCACACGCCAAGGCCAGCTGGCTTACTCGCTGTTACCGGGTTATATGCAGCGGGCCGGTGAGCCGGTTGTGGCTGATTATTTTGCCCCGAGCAGTGCGAAGGCAGCTGTTGTCTGGCGTGATCCGCAGCAGCCCATCTGTTCAGTGAATGCTCAAGGTGAAGCTTGGAGTATTGGCTGGCGCTGGCATCCGTCACAACAGTTTGAGTTGATGCGTGTACAAATGTGGTTGATGCAGATGCCTTGGCTGCGGGCTAAATGTGTGTTGCAGACCAATGCAGGCTGGCTTTCGGTAAATGCTGTTGATGGACAAGCGCTGCATTGGAAAAACAGTGAGTGGCGTAAAGATTCACGCTTAGAATTGATTTTTACTGAGGCGCAAGATCAGCAGCAGCTCACTGCTGAGCTGGCGGCTTGCCGTGTCATTTAACTCAGAACAACAATAAGGCATAACGCGCATGAATTTACAGGCTTGGTCATATACCACCTCGGCACAGATTACTTTAAGGGGCTGGCACAGCATGCCAACGGGTAAGCCGCTGTTACATTTTTTGCATGGTAATGGTTTTTGTGGGCGGGTCTATACTCCGTTACTGGAGCTGCTCAGTGCTGATTTCGATCTATGGCTGTGTGATATTCAAGGGCATGGCGACAGTGATGCGGGCGCGAGGTTTTTAGGTTGGAATCGCAATGGTGAGCTGGCGGTAGAAGCGTTTCAAGCGCAGCGTAAAGTATTTGGCGATGTACCTGTGTATGCGGTCGCGCACAGTTTGGGTGGCGTGATTAGCAGTTTAATCATGGCGCAACATCCACAGTTATTTAAACGTGCAGTGTTATTAGACCCAGTGATTTATACGCCAAGCCTGCAAGTGTTGATGAAAAGTTGTGAGCGCTTAGGTTTAACACGCATCAATAAACTGGCAACCCGAACCCGAGCGCGACGGGCGCACTGGCCTGATCGTCAAGCTGCTTATGCGAGTTTAATGGGCCGTGGTGCGTTTAAGGGTTGGAGCAGTGCCGCGCTGACAGCGTTTGTTGAACATGCACTGCGTCCTGCAGAGCCAAGCGGTGTGCAATTAAAGTGTGCGCCTGAGCTGGAAGCGACAATTTTCTCTTCAGCGCCTCAGGGTTTATGGTCAGCGCTCGGTCAGGTGCAAACGCCATTGTTGATGATGTATGGGGCAGAAACCTTTCCTTTTGTGATGAAGTCTGCAGCTTTGTGGCAGCAACGCAACAGTTATGTTGAGGTTGAGCAAGTGCAGGGCGGACACTGTTTTATGCAGCAATACCCCGAAATGAGCGCACAGCGTGTCAGCCAATTTCTACGCAGTGCTAGTGAGTAAATTGACGCGCTAATTCTTGCAGTGCTTGCTCAGCCGCCAGCACATGCTGTAATGCTTGCTCAGCTGCATCCGCAGTGAGGCCTAAACGCTGGTACAGCGAATCGGGGATCTCGGTGGACTGGATGCAGCCTAGGCCATGCTGTGTCAGTAAGCGTTGGGCTAAGTAATTGAGGTTAGCGTAGCTGGCGTATTCGCCTTGATAATCAGGATTATCCTGAAAACGTAGTGCATAGATCAGTTCATCTGGAATATTCCAGCACTGCATCAGCCAAGCCCCCATTTGTTCGCGGGTAATCCCTAATAAATGGTGCTCAATCACACTGTGCTCTAGATGTAAGTTAACTTCTAATGAGCGGCAGACCAGAGAGAAGTGTGGCGGAAAGACATGTGCCAATACTGCAAAGCCAAAGTTATGCAGTAAACCGCCGAGGTAGGCGAGGCCGCTTTCGGGTTTGTTCTTAGCCGGCATCGCACGCACTAAACCTTCAATAAGGGCGGCAGTATAAATGGCTTGCTGCCAGTAGGGTGTGCAGTGTTGTGGCTGATCTTTGGGCAATGTTAGTTTTTTACCCAGTGATAAGCCCAGCGCGAGATTCACGACTAGATCAAAGCCTAAAACGCGTACGATCGCATCTTCGACTGAACGTATTTTCCCAGGGGCCGCATAGTAGGGTGAAGCCGCCCAGCTGATCACTTGTGCGGCTAAAGAAGGGTCCGTCTCTACAATAGCCGCCAGCTGATCAACGCCAGCTAAAGGATCGGTGCGCAAGCGTAAAACTTTTTGTGCGGTGCTGCTGAGCAACGGAATCTCTAAGGTTTCCTCAAGGCGCTTGTGGATTCTGCGCGAGGTCAAACGTATCACTGCATGTTCAATACCTTGTGCATCAGTGGCCACTGCGCTGTTATTGGGCTGCCAGCAGTCAATGGGGTCTGAGCAGGCGACGATTTGGCTGGCGCTCAAGAGCTGCTTTAAAGCCGATGCCTCCAAGCCAATCAGAAGCCCCGGTTTGCCGCTATCAAAATAAGCCACAGGTTGAGTCAGTACAGCAGGATCACAGAGGCTGCTTAGATTGAAGAGCTGCGGCAGCGCTGGCAGTGTGCTGAGACCATGATAGTGCAATCTTTGCGCCACTGTTGCCGCGGCTGTAGCTTGCCAGCTGGCCTGTGTTGCTGCATTGAGCTGCGCCAGATTCAGTAAGTGTGTACGCGGAAAAATTACCATTAACTCCTGAGCCTGCTGCTGTCGCAGCAATACAGCGTGCAGGCGCAGCGACGAGTCAATTGTTTCGGTGCGATGCAGGCTATAAGCGATCTGTGCAGCGTCCAGTGTTTGCTGGATAACCGCAGGCAGCGATATTTCGATTGCAGGCATAGCATTGGAGTTCGACATAAAACACTCTACAGATTCAAGGCGACATGACGCCAGTATGGCGCTGCAGCGGCTCTTTAAACTTGTCCATATTGCTGGCCATGTTTCAACCAGCGCTCAAGCAGTGGGCTGACATGCTCTGGCCACTGCGCTAATAGTTGCCCTGCCGCTTCACGCACAGCAGGTAATAATGGGGCATCGCGCATGAGATCAGCGACTTTAAATTGCAGTAAGCCGGTTTGTCGTGTGCCGAGCATTTCTCCCGGACCGCGTAACTCTAAATCCTTTTCAGCAATAATAAAACCATCATTGGTTTCGCGCATAATTGCCAAACGTTCACGGCCAATTTGCGAGAGCGGAGCATGATAAAGCAGAACGCAATGACTGGCCGTACTGCCGCGCCCAACCCGTCCGCGCAGTTGGTGCAGCTGGGCTAAGCCGAGGCGTTCAGGGTTCTCAATAATCATCAGACTGGCATTGGGTACGTCTACGCCGACCTCAATGACTGTGGTGGCCACCAACAATTGCAGTGCGCCCTGTTTAAAAGACTCCATCACTTCGGCTTTTTCAGCCGGTTTCATCCGACCATGAATCAGTCCAACGTTTTGCCCAGCTAAGGCGAGCGTTAAATCTTCAAAAGTACTTTGTGCAGCTTGGCAGGTTAGTTCTTCGGATTCTTCAATTAAGGTGCATACCCAATAGGCTTGGCGGCCTTCCAAGCAGGCCGCGCGCACCCGTTCAATCACTTCGGGGCGACGGCTGTCACTGAGGACTAAAGTGTTAACCGGAGTTCGCCCTGGCGGTAATTCATCCAAGACGGAGGTGTCTAAATCGGCATAGGCACTCATGGCTAAGGTTCTGGGAATGGGCGTGGCTGTCATAATCAGCTGGTGTGGGCTGAACAGTCCTTCAACCCCTTTGTTGCGTAAGGCTAAGCGTTGTTGCACGCCAAAACGGTGTTGTTCATCAATAATCGCCAGCGCAAGATTTTGGAATTGCACTTCGTCTTGAAACAGCGCATGTGTGCCGACCACCATAGGTACGCCACCGGCGATTTGTGCTAGGGCTTGCGCACGCGCTTTGCCTTTTAATTTACCGGCTAACCATGCCACGTCCAGATTGAGCGGCGCCAGCCATTTTGTGAAGTTAATAAAATGTTGCTCAGCTAAAATCTCAGTCGGTGCCATTAAGGCGACTTGATAGCCGGCTTCTAAGGCTTGTAGCGCAGCTAAAGCCGCCACTACAGTTTTACCCGCGCCGACATCACCTTGCACTAAACGCAACATGGGCGCGTCTTGGCTGAGATCCCAAGCGATTTCAGCACCAACCCGTTGTTGCGCAGCCGTTGGGGTAAAGCCAAGATTATCTAAGAATAACTTGGGCAGCTTGTGTGCTGGTGGCAGTTGGGGCGCGCGTTGCTGGCGTAAACTTTCCCGTACCCGCTGGATGGACAGTTGATGGCTGAGCATTTCTTCAAAGGCTAAACGTTGCTGCGCCCAATGCACACCTTCAGCTAGTTCATCTAAATCAGCATCCGGTGGCGGTTGGTGTAAATAGCGAATAGCGTGTTCCAAGGAGCCTAGCTTGTATTCTTTGATCATGCTGGGCGGCAACCAATCCGGTAAGCTGCGAGGATTGAGGAAATTGAGTGCCTGTAGACACAAATCACGTAGGCGCAGTTGGGTTAGCCCTTCGGTACTGGGGTAGATGGCAGTTAATGTGGCGTGCAGTGGTTGCTCTTCATTGGGGTTATGAATACGGTATTCGGGATGGTAAATTTCCAGCCCAGTGGCTCCGGGGCGTACTTCACCGTAACAGCGTACTTGTGCGCCTTGCTTTAAAGCATTTTTTTGCGCCATGCTGAAATGAAAAAAACGTAAGCTTAAGCCACCGCTGCCATCTTGAATACGCACCAGTAAGCTGCGACGTTTTCCCATAACAATATGAGCTGCCATAACGGTGCCGGCCACCACTGCATCTTGGCCGGGGCGCAATGCGGCAATCGGCGTAATGCGAGTGCGGTCTTGATAGCGTGAGGGCAGATGAAAGAGTACATCTTGTAGGTTTTCTATACCTACTTTTGCCAGTTTTTCCGCAACGGCTGGGCCTACACCTTTAAGCACAGTGACTGGGGTATGCACCAGTAAATCAGTCATGCTTAGTGCTCGTTATAGACTTGAGCCGCATCGCACTGACGAATAGCATTCATTAGTGCGTCGATGGCTTTGGGGCGTGGGAAGGTTGCGCGCCAAGCAATGGCTACAGTGCGGGTGGGGGCTGGATCAGTAAAGGGGCGCACGGCAATCACGCCTTCTGCATAGTGGTGGTTATCCACAGCGGATAAGGGCAGCACAGACACACCTAAGCCTGACGCCACCATATGGCGTATGGTTTCCAGCGAGCTGGCTTCCACCGTGGTGTAACGATGCTCTGGGTCGCCGGGCAGCATAACAGGGCAAGCTTCCAGTACTTGGTCACGGAAACAGTGGCCTTCACCCAGTAACAGCAAACTTTTGTCGTTAAGCATATCGTTATCAATGCTGTCTTTTTGAGTCCAAGGATGCTCAGCGGGCAAGAGTACACAAAAGGGTTCTTTGTAAGCGACCTTAGTCAGGACATCGGCGTCTTGGTAAGGCAGTGCGACAATAATGACATCCAGCTCACCTTTGCGCAGTTTCTCCCTGAGCACATGAGTGAAGTTTTCTTCAATGTACAGTGGCATTTCGGGTGCGCTGCGGTGCAGTAGCGGAATCATTTGCGGGAATAAATAGGGCCCTACCGTATAAATAGCACCAACACGTAACGGGGCTGCCAGTTGGTTTTTTCCGGCTTGAGCGAGTTCACGAATGCTTTGTGCCTGCTCCAGTACGCGTTGCGCTTGGGCAACAATGCCTTCGCCGACAGGAGTAACGCGCACAGCGCTTTTGCTGCGCTCGAAAATCAACACACCGAGGTCTTCCTCTAGTTTTTTTACACCTACGGATAAGGTGGGTTGACTGACATGGCATTGCTCTGCTGCACGCCCAAAATGGCGCGTCTGAGCTAAAGCAACAATGTAACGTAGTTCGGTAAGGGTCATAGCTCATTCCAATTAGGAGTGGTATCAGCATAGCTGTTACATTAAATTGTGACCAATAAATCTTATGGGCGCTAGATTGCCAGAGGCGAAGATAAAATGCACAAGCAGACGCGAATGGTTGTAGTGGGTTGTGGTGATATTGGTAGTCGCGTTGCGCAGCTGATGCAAGGGCACGGCTGGCAGGTCTATGGTTTGCGTCGTAATATCCAGCGTTTGCCGGCAGGTATTGTGCCGATTGCCGCGGACCTCAACCAAGCGCAGTGCCCAAGTGATTGGCCGCAGGAGCCAATTGATTACGTGGTATATGCCATGGCTGCACAGGGGATGAGTGAAGCAGATTACCAGCGTGCTTATGTGCAAGGTCAGCAGCATCTCTACAGCTGGTTGCAGCACTATCAGCAGCAACCTAAACGCGTGATCTTTGTTTCCAGTAGCGCTGTCTATGGACAGAATGATGACAGTTGGGTTGATGAACAGTCACCTACAGAGCCTAAGCGTTGGTCTGGTCAGATTATGTTGGCAGCTGAACGTTGCGCCATGGAGAGCGGTCATCCCGCAACAGCAGTGCGTTTGACCGGTATTTATGGACCGGGGCGTAATATGCTGATTGAACGTGTCCGCCAAGGCTACCATGCGCCGCATCGACACTGTTTTACGAACCGCATTCATGCCGATGATGCTGCCAGTTTAATTGCAACGATTATGTTGGCCGATGCTCAGGGCCAGACCATTGAGTCCGTTTATATCGGTGTTGATAATGAACCTGCGGAGCAAGCTGAGGTGGTGGCTTGGCTGCAGCAGCAGCTTAAAGTCAGTTCTGTGGCAGGATTGGTTTTACAGCCGCGCTCGGGTAGTAAGCGTTGCAGTAATGCGCGGGCGAGAGCTTTAGGCTGGTCTGCGCAATACAGCAGTTACCGTGAAGGCTACGCGGTGCAATTGGCTGAGCTTTAAGGTCTGCGTTGGCACCGCGCGATGCTGCAATGATGCTGAATGCTTAACCAAGGTGCAGTACGGCATCCATTTCTACACAGGCGTTGCGTGGCAAGGAGGCAACGCCAACGGCTGCGCGCGCAGGGTAAGGTGCAGTAAAATAGCGCCCCATCACCTCATTCAGTGCGGCAAAATTGCCCAGATCGGTTAAGAAAATATTGAGCTTAACGATATCATTGAGCGAACCCCCCGCGGCTTCAGCCACCGCCTTGAGATTTTCAAAGACCTGGATGGCTTGCTGCTCAAAACCTTCAACCATCTCCATCGTCTTGGGGTTCAGTGGGATTTGCCCGGACAGATACACTGTGTTTTCGACACGCACAGCTTGTGAGTAAGTGCCAATGGCAGCGGGGGCGTTCTCGGTGCTGATGATGGTTTTGCTCATAAGGGACTCCGTTGTTTAGAAAAACGCTACGCCAGAGCGATACAGCAAGCCCCAAGGCGTAGGGTGTAAAGGCGTTTAAGCGCGCATGCGTGTAATACGAGAGACGCCGGCCAAGCCACGTAACTTGCGAATAATTCGGGCCAAGTGGACGCGATCACGTACGCTGATGCCGAGCTGAATAACGCTAATACGACCATCACGCTCGTCTACGCTGATCTTATCAATATTGGCATCCGCTTCACTGATAGTGCCCGCCAGCAGAGCGATTAAGCCGCGCTGATGGGCCAGTTCAATGCGTAGTTCCACATTAAACTCGCTATCGATATCTTTTGCCCAGGTCAGTGGAATGCACTTTTCTGGGTTGTTACGGAATTCACTGATATTTTTGCAGCTGTCACGGTGTACTACCATGCCTTTACCGGCAGAGAGATGGCCGACAATTAAGTCGCCCGGAATCGGCGTGCAGCAGCGTGCATAATTGAGTACTAAACCTTCAGTGCCACGAATAACCAGAGGGCCATCGCTGGCCAATGGATGTGTGCCATTGTCTTCAGTGGCCAGTAAGCGGCGGGCTACTACGTGTGCGGTACGGTTACCCAGACCTATATCTTCCAGCAGATCGTCACGCTCATCTTGTCGGTATTCTTTAAGCAGTGCTTGGAGGCGAGCGTCGGAAATGTCTTCCAGACGAGCGCCTAAGTTATCTAAGGCTTTGCTCAGTAAGCGTGTACCTAAGTTGACTGATTCTTCACGGCGTTGCTGTTTAAGGGCATGACGAATATGGGTGCGTGCTTTACCAGTGACGACAAAGTTCAGCCAGTTTGGATTAGGCTGCGTATTGGGTGCCGTAATGACTTCCACCGTCGCGCCGCTTTCTAATGCTTGCGATAGCGGTGCAAGACGACGATTGACGCGGCAGGCAATGCAGGTATTACCCACATCCGTGTGCACTGCATAGGCAAAATCGACCGGAGTTGAGCCTTTCGGCAATTCCATAATGCGGCCTTTAGGAGTAAACACATAGACTTCATCAGGGAATAAATCGATTTTAACGTTTTCAATAAACTCTAGAGAGTTGCCGGCGTTTTGTTGCAGCTCCAGCAAACCTTTAACCCACTGGCGCGCACGCGCATGGTTATTACGCCGCTCATCATCTTCGGTTTTATACAGCCAGTGTGCGGCAATCCCGTTGTTGGCCAGTTCTTCCATGTCGCGGGTACGAATTTGAATTTCGATAGGTACCCCGTGCATACCAAATAACGTGGTGTGCAGCGATTGGTAGCCATTGGCCTTAGGAATTGCAATGTAATCTTTAAAGCGGCCAGGAAAGGGTTTATATAAATTATGTACAGCACCCAGTACGCGATAGCAGGTATCGACCTTGTCGACCACAATACGAAACGCGTAAACATCCATGATTTCATTAAAGGCTTTGCGTTTGCCGCGCATTTTTTGATAAATGCTGTACAGATGCTTTTCACGGCCACTGACTTCGCCGGGCAAGCCTTCGCGCTCTAAACAGTGCTCGATTGACTCTTGAATCTTATGAACGATTTCTTTGCGGTTACCGCGAGAGCGCTTTACTGCCGATTGGATACGTTCGGCACGCATCGGGTACATGGCCTTAAAGCCGAGGTCTTCAAACTCCGCATAAATACGGTTCATGCCTAAGCGGTTGGCAATGGGCGCATAGATTTCAAGGGTTTCTTTAGCAATGCGGCGGCGTTTTTCCGCATTTAATGCGCCCAGTGTGCGCATGTTGTGTAAGCGGTCGGCGAGTTTGACTAAGATCACGCGAATGTCGCGCGCCATCGCCATCGCCATTTTTTGGAAGTTTTCTGCTTGTGCTTCGGCTTTGGTGCCAAACTTCATTTGCGTCAGCTTACTGACACCATCCACCAGCTCAGCAACGCTTTCGCCAAACTGTGCGACTAAAGCTTCTTTGGGGATTCCAGTGTCTTCAATGACATCGTGCAACATAGCTGCCATCAAGCTTTGATGGTCCATGTGCATTTCTGCCAAGATGGTGGCGACTGCCAGTGGATGAGTTACATAATGCTCACCACTGCTGCGCAGTTGACCATCATGTGCTTGCTCAGCGTAATAGTACGCCCGACGCACAGCGTTCACTTGGTCTTTGCTTAAATAAGTTTCTAATTGCCGCGATAGGCGATCTAAAGCAGGCATAGCTCACCCCCTGACGGCAATCTATCCTTATTTACACAGTAAGCGACCTGCAAGCGCATTAGCGAGATTCGTTGGCGCTGCCGTCAAAAGCTGCAAACAATGGTTCTTCTGCAGTCAGCGCTTCTTCTGCTGCAATCATTTTATCATCGACTAAGCCTGCTGCGATTTCACGCAGAGCAAGTACCGTCGGCTTGTCATTTTCAACGGGCACTTTAGGCTCTTTGCCACCGGTGGCTAGTTGACGTGCGCGCTTAGTGGCCAACATAACTAAAGAAAAACGGTTATCAACGTTTTCTAGGCAATCTTCAACAGTAACGCGAGCCATAGTATTCCTCACAGAAAAAACAGCGCCAAAAACTGGCGCAGATGCATGCATAGTTTAAGAAATAATGCGCAACAAAGAAAGTAGCTGACTCTGCTGCACAGATAACGCTATCGTAGCAGGTCGCACAGCAGTTGTGTGTGCCGTTTTTGTTGCAGGCTGAGTTGCAACTGATTGCAGCGGAAAATTGCTTTTAGATCTTCCAAAGCTGTGGCGAAGAGATCATTAATAATAATGTAGTCATATTCAACGTAATGACTCATCTCAGTGATCGCTTGCTGCATGCGTAAGTCGATGACCTCTGCTGCATCTTGTCCACGATTATAAAGACGTTGACGTAAAGCTTGATGGGTGGGCGGCAAAATAAAAATGGATTTGGCTTCAGGCATTAATTTGCGCACTTGTTGAGCACCTTGCCAGTCAATTTCAAGAATTAAATCATAGCCTTTGGCTAAGGTCTCTTTAACCCAAGAGTGCGAGGTGCCGTAGAGGTTGCCAAAGACTTCAGCATGCTCTAAAAAGTCGCCTTGCTCGAGCATCTCAATAAATTTTTCACGCGGGGTGAAGTGGTAATTGACACCATCGACTTCACCGGGACGCATGCTGCGCGTTGTATGTGATACCGATACACGAACCTGCGCCATGCTATCGATTAAGGCTTTAACTAAGCTTGTTTTGCCTGCACCTGAGGGTGCCGACACAATATAAAGCGTCCCAGTAGTGGTCATGCAATACCTATAAAAGATCAAAACATCGCTGTTCAGTAAAACGTCGCACTGTAATGCAGAATCTGCATCGAAAACAGCGGATGCGGCCTCTGCTTACAGCGATGGGTTGTGAGTCAATACGCGCATTCTAACAGCAATTGTCAGTGGGCTTCACCTGTAATTGCTGGCGCTTATATGTTCTGGTGGATTAGGAATAGCTGCGGGCAATTAAATCCACCATGCCTTCTGCCGCACCAATATGCGGCAATAACTCTATGGTTTTGTCGGGCCATCTGCTTTGTGCTGCGGCTATTTCACGTGGGACATCACCCACCACGTGGGTACCGGAAGATAAAAAATAGGGCAGTACGCAGACTTTTTCAGTGCCGCTCTTAAAGCACTCATCGAGGGCGTCGCCTATGGCAGGTACAGCTAACTCTAAAAATGCCACCTGAACGCCATCTGCAGGTAACGCTAAGTGCTTGGCTATCTTGTCTGCGAGCACTCGAACTTCATCGTTGGAGGCATCGCGGCGACTACCGTGGGCGACAATTAACAATTTTTTCATGGGTGTGCATCCTGTTGGGCAGTGCCTATATAGTTCTGCAATAGTAGCGCTTGTGCTCGCTATTGTCCTGAGTCGCTTGCTCAACAAAAACAGCTTCTGCATAGTAGGGCTTGGCTGAGCCATGGCCTGCATGCTGTTTGAGGCTTAAATAGGCGACCCAAGAGCGCTCAATAAGCTGATTTCTGTCAGCGTGGTCTGGCGGTTGCAGCAGGGTTTGATTGCAAGTTATTTAAATAATAAGAAAAGGACAGATACATTATGGGTGCTTATTACCAGCTTATCGGCAGGCAAACAGATGCCGAGGGTGTTGTCACCGCTCAGTATCGCTCAACCATTCATGCACAAGGTGCTTGGAACGAGAATGAGCAACATATGGCGCCTGCTAGCGGTATTATCGCAGCAGAATTAGTGCAGTTTCAGCCCCGTGACGACGTGCGGATTGGGCGTATCAGTTACGATATTTTTGGGCTGATTGCCGCGGGTGAGTTTTCCATTACCACGCGGGTGGTGCGCCCTGGTAAAACCATTGAGTTGCTTGAGTCAGACATGCAAGTCCAGGGTCGAACGTGCATCATTGCTCGAGCTTGGCGTATGTGTGTGCAAGACAGCTCGGCAGTTGCAGGTTTAGAGGATCAGGTGATTGCGCAGCCTGATGCGCTACCAGAGTGGCATGGCATGTCACGTTGGCCCGGTGGTTTTATTCAAAGCATTGAGGCCCGTGTTGGTGCAAATCACCGCGCTGGGAAAGGGATTGTTTGGCTTAATAACGCCAAAGAGATGGTTGAAAACCAGCCGACCAGTGATTTTGTTCACTTAATGGGCATGGTGGATACTGCAAACGGAATTGTGCCCCGTCAGAGTGAAGACTTTACTTGGGGCTTTCCAAATTTAGATTTGCAAATCCACCTGCATCGATTCCCAAGCGGTCGTTGGCTTGGCCTAGAAACGGTACAACAGTTCGGCAGTGATGGTATTGGTTTAACCAGCAGCGTTTTACATGATGTGCAGGGCCCTTTTGGCCGCAGTGAGCAGATTTTGACCCTAAGGAAAATCCGTTAGTCCTGCCTACAGCTGTTGGCCATGCAGGCGGGCGTGTGCGCTGCGCGTTGTGAGATTACTCTGTAGTGACTGGTTTTAGATGGAAGGATTGATCAACAAAGATCAGCTGATCCGTGGCAAAACCTAGATCCGTCATCTTTTTAATTAAGCGCGCTTGCAGCGCCGCGGGCAAGGTCGGAGTGCGCGACAGTAACCAGAGATAGGACTGATCCGGGCCGCTAACTATGGCGTATTGATAGTCTGGATCTAAATCGAAAATAATATAGGCACCATAGAAAGGGCCAAAGAACGACACTTTTAAGTAGCCGGTGTGCTTATCTTCGACAAAATACGCTTTACCTTGCGCTTCTCCCCATTCTTGTTGTGCTTCTTTAAAGCCACGATTCATCACCTTGATGCCGCCATCCTCGCGCATGCTGTATTCAGCGGTGACTTGTTGCATACCGCGCTCAAAGGAGTGGTCTAAGCGAGCAATTTCATACCAGGTGCCCAAATAACGTTCTGCCTGAAAATCTTTAACCGGCTCGATACCCTCAGGTATGGAGACGCAGCCCGCGAGCAGTAAGACTAAGCCCGTCATTAAATAACGCATGGGGTGTTACTCCTCAGGTTGTGCAGTGTAACATCGATTTTGTTTGACAAAAGTTATACATAAAGCTCTGGTGTATAATAATATTCCTATGCATTGTAGCTGCGCGTATAAGATTTTGCAGCGATTACTGGCTGTTTTTATCGCCTGCTAGGCATTGTTGAGCGCGTGTACTGATGAAAAAAGTCCATTTACCAGAAAAGCTCTGCCCAGTGTGCCAGCGCCCCTTTACCTGGCGTAAAAAATGGGAAAAAGATTGGCCGCAGGTTAAATACTGCTCTAAACGTTGCGCAGGACAGCGTTCATTACTCGGTGTTCAACATGACTAAAACTTACCAGCGCTTGCGGCTTGTTTTGGGTGATCAACTCAATGCCAGCCATTCGTGGTTTAAAGATAAAGACCCGGGCACGCTTTATTTGCTCGCTGAACTGCGCCAAGAAACGGATTATGTGCTGCATCATGTGCAAAAAATCTGTGCGTTTTTCGCCGGGATGCAGCAATTTGCGCAAGCCTTAGATGCAGCCGGTTTACAGGTACTGCACTTAACTTTGGATGACACCCAGGCCTTTGCTGATTTACCGCAGCTACTGAGCCATTTAATCGCGCAGCATCAAATCCAGCACTTTGAATACCAGTTGCCGGATGAGTACCGCTTACGTCAGCAGTTGGCTGAGTTTAGCGCGCAATTGAGCATCAGCAGTCAGGGTGTCAGCAGCGAGCATTTTTATCTTACTGATGGCGAATTATCCAAGCATTTTACTGCGGGTAAACAGCATCGCATGGAAGCCTTCTACCGTAAGATGCGTAAACGTTTTGCGATTTTAATGGACGCGGAGGGTAATCCAGAGGGTGGGCAGTGGAATTACGATGCCAATAACCGCAACAAGCTCAAAGCGGCTGATTTAGCTGCGGTGCCTCAGCCGTTATTGTTTGTTAATGATGTCGCTGAGATTTTGGCGCGCCTTGAGCGTCATCAGATTAAAACCATGGGCCAAGCGGATGAAGCTTTGCTGTGGCCGGTCAATCGTCAGCAGGCCAAAGCGTTGCTAGATTACTTTTGCCGCTACTGTTTACCGCTCTTTGGCAGCTTTCAAGATGCCATGACAGGGCAGCTCAAGCAGCGCGGCAATAATCGTCAGTGGAGTTTGTACCATTCGCGTTTGTCTTTTGCTCTGAACAGTAAAATCATCAGCCCACAGTTAGTGGTGGATACTGTGCTGGTGCATTACCGCGCCCAGCAAGGGCAGTTGCTCAGCGTTGAGCCACGCATTGACATCGCTCAGGTGGAAGGCTTTATTCGCCAGATTCTCGGCTGGCGCGAGTTTGTTCGCGGGGTGTATTGGCTCAATATGCCGGAGTACGCCAGCCTCAATGCTTTATCTGCGCAGCGCAGCTTGCCGTCGTGGTTTTGGACCGGTCAGACCCAGATGCAGTGCATGCAGCAGGCCATTGAGCAGTCCTTGGAGTTTGCTTATGCGCACCATATTCAGCGCTTGATGATTACCGGTAACTTTTGCCTGCTGGCCGGTATTGATCCTGATGCAGTGGATGCGTGGTATTTAGGTGTTTATATCGATGCACTGGAATGGGTGGAAATGCCCAATACGCGGGGTATGAGCCAGTTTGCTGATGGCGGTATTGTCGGCTCAAAAGCCTATGCCGCCAGTGGCAACTATGTGAATAAAATGAGTGATTATTGCGGTTCTTGTCATTATAAGGTTGCGAAAATGACTGGCAGCGATGCCTGTCCGCTCAATGCATTGTATTGGCGCTTTATGTCGGTCAATAAAGAGGCGCTGGGCAATAACCCACGTAATGCCATGGTGTACGCCAACTGGAATAAGAAAACCCCTGAACAGCAGCACGCGGTATTAACTCATGCAGAACATTGTCTTACGCAGATTGAGCAACTCTAAGCATGGCGATTGCTGTTGTCTGGCTCAAGCGGGATTTGCGCTTAAGTGATCATCAATCCTTAGTGGCAGCGGCGGCCAGCGGTTTTACTGCTGTATTGCTTTGAGCCGATACTGCTGACGGATCTGCATGACTCGGCGCGCCATTGGCGCTTTGTGCGTGAGTCTTTGCAGGATATCCAGCAGCGCGGTAAACGGTACTTTGGCTCGATTTCCAGTCCAGAACTGAGCCGCACCCATTGCTCACCTTTATCTGCTACAGGCAGAGCGTAATAATGTTGCTTGAATGGTGCGCTGTTTTGAAAGCACTGGTGGCTTCAGCTAGAATGCGTTGCGCAGGCGCACTCCCTGGCGCTGCAGTAAGGGATGTTCTTTTCTTGCCTCTCAACCTTATCTTTTCAATCGGGACGAGTCGGCTCTTTATCGAAGAGCTGTAGCATTTCCGTGGAGTTTCAGTTGATCACCTTAAGCCCAATTAAACGTCGTTTGTTGTACGTCAGTGTGTTTGAAATATTGGGTATTGTCTTTGCCACCCTTGTGCTCATGGCGCTCAGTGGCAGCGATGCCAAACAATCGCTACCCGTGGCGATTATCGTCTCGACCGCAGCGGTTGTGTGGAACTTTATTTACAACACCTTATTTGAAGCTTGGGAGGCGCGCAGACACATCCAAGCGCGTACTTTCAAAATTCGCACTGCCCATGCGATTGGCTTTGAGGGCGGTTTGTTCGTGTTTTGCTTGCCCGTGTATATGCTGTGGTATGGGGTTGGGATTTGGACAGCACTGACCATGGAGGCAGCGCTGCTGTTGTTTTTCTTGGTGTACACCTTTGTATTTACTCTATTGTTTGATCAGGTGTTTACCTTGCCGCATATGGTGGAGCGGTCGTAATCGTCGACGCGATAGCATATCGCGTACTGCGTCCGCCACCGGCTAGCTTGACCAGCACATATGCTTCAACTAACGCCGCTAAGTGACGAGTGGCGGTTGCTTTACTTACCTTGGCCACGCGTTGGTACTGCGTGGCATTGATACCTTGCGAGAAATCGCCGTCGAGTAAGCGATTGAGCACCTTGCGTTGCGATTCTGCGAAATCCTGCTCAGCATGTTGCAGCCAAAACTTGGCCTTGAACACTGTTCGCTCAATTTTACTTAACGCATCATCCAGCGCAGCGAGTAGTGCATCGCAGAACCAACTGATCCACAGCGTGATATCCAGTCCACCTTTTTGCGTGCTTTCTAGCACCGCATAATATTGGTTGCGCTTGTCTAGGATGGCCTCCGACATGGCATATAAACGCACACTCTGCTGATCGGCCTGCGCCAAAGCACGGTCGGTCAGCGCACGAGTGATACGTCCATTGCCATCTTCAAATGGATGCAGGGTAATAAACCAAAGATGGGTAATGGCTGCACGGACGATTGGGTCGATTACAGGGTCGTGTTGCGATTGATTAAACCACTGCATAAATCCGTTAAGCTCAGCATCAAGCTGATCCCGTGCTGGCGCTTGATAATGCACCTTGGGTTTATGAATGGGCCCGGAAACAATTTGCATTGGCGCTACACCACGTAACTCACCCCCTGCTACTTGATGCAACAAAGAAGTTTGCCCTTGAAACAGCCAGCGATGCCATTGCAGTAAGGTGTCGAGCGTGAGCGGTGACTGCCAGTGCGTCACTGCATCTTTCATTAAACTGGCAACGCCATGGGATTTATCTGACACAGCGACAGGGCTCTCAATGTCTATGCCCAGCTGACGCGCGAGCGATGAGCGCACCCCGTACACATCCAAAATTTCACTTTCAATCGCGGATGAGGCAACGATATTTGTCAGTAGTGCATCAAGACTAAACTCAGCATAGCCATCCACCAGCGATGCTTTGCCTTTTAACTGTCCTAAGCGGTCATGCAGCGCACGCAGCTTGGGCTGCACAGTGCAGTCCTGCCAAGAAAAGTCAGGCCAGTTAGGCTGTTGCCAGATCCATTGTGGTGCTGTCATACAGGTGCCATGGTTGTGTTTGGAGTAGGCGTGAGCCGATTAGATTGATTATTCGGCTCACTCGATGAGCCAAAAGATAGCGCTAATTGGCTCAAGGGGCAAGGTGTGGTGTTCTGCAGCGATTAGAAATTGAGATGCAGGTGTTTTTACCGTGCTGACAAGACAGCCCAGGCTGTAAATCGTATAGTTCAGCTTGCACATAGGTTAAGGATTCAGGCATGCAGCAAATAGGGATTTATGAGCAGCTGATTACCCAGTTGGTTGAGTCACGTTTAAATCGCGAAAAGTTTTATGTTGGCGAGCGCAGTTTAGAGCCGGCTGAGGCCTCTGTCTGGTTGTCGCGGTTTTTAAGCGGCATTTTAGAGTTTGCCGTGGGCTCAGTTGCCAGTGGCGATAACCAACTGCAAGAGCAAATTAATCTGGCTAACCAACTGCTGCTGTGGCTGAAAGCGCAGATGGACGATAAAGACTTCTTCGATGAAAACTTGCTCAGCAGCCAAGGCAAAATCTTAACCGCTTTATATACGCTGGAAAATCCTGTCGCGGCTGACCTAAAGAAATATGTGGAAGATATTTCCCCACTTACAGGCTTGACCCAGAGCGAGCTGTTTTGTGGCAGTAATGCAGGTTTATCCTTAGAAAGTGAGCTGAAGCGTGAAATCCTCTCTGCGGATAAAATCTACTGGCTGGTGTCCTTTATCAAGTGGACGGGGATTCGTATTTTCCGTAAAGAGCTGGAAGAATTTACCCGCAGCGGCCGTCAGCTCAAGGTGATTACCACTTCTTATATGGGCGCGACCGATGCCAAAGCGGTTGAGTTCTTAGCGGCGCTGCCTAACACGCAAATCAAGCTGAGTTACAACACTCAGCGTGAGCGTTTGCATGCCAAGAGTTATTTATTTTTGCGCAATACCGGTTTTCATACCGGCTATATTGGTTCTTCAAATCTGTCGCATTCAGCCTTAACCAGCGGTCTAGAGTGGAATCTTAAGATTACCTCGCAAGAAATTCCGCACATCATTACAAAATCGTTGAGCACCTTCGAAACCTATTGGGCCTCGAACGATTTTGAAGTCTTTGATGGTGAGGTCGACAGCAAGAACAAACTCAATAGCGCACTGCGTGAGGCGCGCGGTGGTTACACTGAAAGCACTGCCTATTTCTTTGATTTAAAGCCTTTTCCACACCAGCAAGAAATTCTTGAGCAATTGGCAGTCGAGCGAGATTTACATCAGCGTTTTCGTAACTTGGTCGTCGCCGCCACGGGTACCGGTAAAACCCTTATTTCTGCGTTCGACTTCGCGCGCTTCTTGCGTGATAAACCTGAGGCTAAGTTTCTCTTTGTCGCCCACCGCCAAGAGATTCTTAAACAAGCACAAGCCTCATATCGTGGTGTGTTACGCAACAGCAACTTTGGTGAACTCTGGGTGGGCGGGGCAAAACCTGAACACCATCGCCAGCTGTTTGCCTCAATTCAAACACTGAACAATCAATTGGCTGAGTTAGCGCTGACGCCAGATTATTACGACTACATTGTGATTGATGAGGTGCACCATATTGCCGCGGCCAGTTATCGTGCAGTGCTGGAGTATTTTACCCCGCAGATTTTACTGGGCTTAACCGCAACCCCAGAACGTCATGATGGCAGTGATATTCTGGCGGATTTTGGCGGTGTGATCGCAGCCGAAATACGTTTGCCGGAAGCAATTAATCGCCGCCATCTATGTCCGTTTCAATATTTTGCCATTGATGACGATACCGACCTGCGCAACATTCCTTGGAGTCGCGGCCGTTATGACATTGCCCAACTGACCAATCTGTATACGCACAACCATGCGCGGGTGAATAAAATCCTGCAGAGCTTGCAGGAAATTGTCACTGATATTGGCCGTATTAAAGCCTTAGCGTTCTGCGTCAGTCGTGCCCATGCTGATTTTATGTGTCAGCAGTTTATGCTTAAAGGCATCAAAAGTGATGTACTGACCAGCGATAACAGCCATGAGCGTCAGCAAAAACAACAGGCTCTGCGCTCAGGGCAAATCAATGTGCTGTTTGTAGTGGATATCTTTAACGAAGGTGTGGATATTCCTGAAGTGGATACCTTGTTGTTTTTGCGGCCCACAGAAAGCTTAACCATCTTCTTGCAGCAACTTGGACGCGGCTTGCGCTTATTTGACGATAAAGAGTGCTGCACCGTTTTGGACTTTGTCGGTAACTCACGGCCTGAGTATGACTTTGCGGAGAAGTTTAGAGCCTTGGTGGGGCAAACCAATCGCGCTATTAGTCATGAGATCGAGCAGGGTTTCCCTCATGCGCCCTTAGGTTGTCGGATTGAGTTAAGCAAGCGCACGCAAGAGATGGTGCTGAGTCATATCCGCCAAGCCACGGTGAATTTAAACCGTTTAATTGGGCTGATTCGCAAGTTTCCATCGGATTCAAATCTGCCGCTAACCTTGGCGAACTTCTTAAAAATACATCCCAATTTAAAGCTGGAAGATATCTATAAGCGTGGCAGTTGGACGCGTTTAGTGGCACAGGCTTTTCCTGAGCAAGCGATGACCACTGCCACGGATGAGCTGATTAAAGTGTATGAAAGCGCCATTAGAAATAAGCTTTTAAGTTGTGATGGTTTTGCTTATTTGCAGTTTTTACAAGAGCTGGCAGGCAATGATTTTGTACTCACTGAGCAGATGAACCCGCGCATGGCGGTGATGTGTCATTACGATTTTTGGCAAAAGCCGGGAGACAAGCTTGGATTTTTATCGCTGGCGCAAAGTCTTCAAGCATTGGAGCAACCAGAGCTTAAAGCTGAACTGCTTGATGTTCTGGCGCTGCTGATTAACCGTATTCGTTATGAGCAGTTTGCTTTGTCAGAGTTACCGCACAATCCGCTGCAGGTGCATGCGCGTTATACCCGTGAGCAAATTCTCGCTGGCTTTGGCGTCTCCACCTTTGCTTATCAAAAGCCGGCGCGCGAAGGGGTGTTAATGATCCCTGAGCAAAATATCGAACTGCTGTTTGTTACTCTGAATAAAAACGAAAAACAGTTTTCACCGACCACTATGTATCACGACTATGCGATTAATGAGCAGTTGTTCCATTGGCAGTCGCAAAACAGCGCGCGACCGGAGCGGGGCAAAGGCTTGAGCTATATAGAGCATCAAAGCATCGGCAAACGTTTGTTTTTGTTTGTTCGTGAGCAGAGTAAAGATGAATACGGTAGCACCATGGGTTTTGTGAACTTTGGTGAAGTGGAATATGTATCGCACCACGGCAGCCAACCGATGAATATCACTTGGCAGCTAAAAACACCCATGCCGCACTTTATGTGGAAGCAAGCGGCGAAGTTGGCGGTGGGGTGATAATGTTATCGCGTAATTGATTGAGAATTTAATAAAAAGCCCTGAACTTTCAGGGCTTAATCACATCGCTCAGCAGTACTAAACCATCACTCGATGTTTTGCACCTGCTCCCTCATTTGCTCAATTAAAACCTTAATATTGACCGCTGCTTGCGTCGAGCGTGGGTCGATGGCTTTTGAGCCTAGGGTGTTGGCTTCACGGTTGAGTTCTTGCATCAGAAAATCTAAACGACGACCAATGGCGCCGGCGCTTTTCAGGACGCGGTGTACTTCGCTGATGTGTGTGCTGAGGCGGTCGAGTTCTTCGGCGACATCGCTTTTTTGTGCCAGTAATACCAATTCTTGTTCAAGACGTTGTGGATCAATTTCCACCTGCATTTCTTGGCAGCGAGCCAGGATCTTCTGGCGTTGTAACTCCAGCATTTGCGGTACCATCTCGCGTAGCACAAGCACTTCGTTTTGAATGGCATCTAAGCGCTCACTGATCAGACGGGCTAAGTCCGCACCTTCGCGAGCACGGCTTTCTTTCAGTTGCAAGAGCGCTTGGCTAAACAATTCGATCGCGGCGCTGTTGAGCGCTTGGCTATCAACGGATTGGCTGCTGAGTACGCCAGGCCAAGCTAAAACCTCGAGAGGATTGAGTGCGGCGGGCTGTTTAATCTGTTGGGCAATCTGTTCTGCGGCTTGAATCAGCTGTTGAGCGCGAGCGTGATCAACCTGTAAAGCTGATTCGTTGGATAACTCTGTCAGCCGTAAGGTGCACTCAACTTTGCCGCGCGACAAACCATTACGCAGGGCTTCACGTACTGAGCTTTCTACTTCACGCAGGGCTTCGGGCAGGCGCAAATGCGGCTCTAAATAGCGATGGTTAACCGAACGTAATTCCCAGCTCAGCGTGCCATAAACACCGTTTTGTTCGACGCGGGCGAACGCCGTCATGCTGTGCACCATAAGGAATCTCCAAAATGAGGGGGAATATAATGCGCTAATTGTAGCGAATATTTCGATAGGTTGTGTTTACAATACTGAAGTTGAGGGCTTCTATCCCTATAATGCTTTATTCATATTTAATAGACAGGAATATTCAATGACTCGTCCTAGTGGCCGCGAACTCGATCAACTGCGACCAGTACGCATTACGCGTAACTTTACTTGCCATGCCGAAGGCTCAGTTTTAGTTGAATTTGGCGCAACTAAAGTGATTTGTACCGTGAGTATAGAAAGTGGTGTGCCACGCTTCTTAAAAGGCCAAGGCCAAGGTTGGTTAACGGCAGAATACGGCATGTTGCCGCGTGCCACCGGTAGCCGTACGCGCCGTGAAGCCAGCAGTGGTAAGCAAGGTGGGCGTACTTTAGAGATCCAGCGTTTGATTGGCCGCTCTTTGCGTGCCGCTTTAGATATGACGAAACTGGGTGAAAACACCTTGTATGTTGACTGCGATGTGATCCAAGCCGATGGCGGCACACGCACCGCAGCGATTACCGGCGCAATGGTGGCACTGGTTGATGCGTTGGCGGTGATGGACGAGCGCAAAATGCTGAAAAACGGATCACCGTTAAAGCAAATGATTGCCGCGGTATCTGTTGGTATGTATCAAGGTAAGCCTGTGCTAGATTTGGATTACCCAGAAGATTCAACCGCTGAAACCGACTTGAATGTGGTGATGACAGATGCCGGTGGTTTTATCGAAGTGCAGGGCACCGCTGAAGGTGCGCCATTTGGTTCTGAGCAACTGAATGCGATGCTGGGTTTAGCTGAAAAAGGTGTGCGTGAACTTTTTGCCTTACAGCAGGCGGCTTTGCAGAGCGAATAAGGCTTAACCAGAGCCTGAGGAGAGTGATAATGGATGAGCTAACACCTGTTTCTCCAGAAGGGCCCAGTAGCGAGGCTAAGCAGTGGGCAATGTTGATCCATTTAGCGGCTTTTGCAGCTTTTTTAATACCTTTTGGCAGTATTATTGGTCCGTTATTGGTTTGGCAATTAAAGAAAGATCTTGGCTCTTTTGTTGAGTACAACGGTAAAGAAGCGGTTAATTTTCAGATTACGGTAGCGATTGCTGCTGTGGTGTGCGTGATGCTGATTTTTGCCGTGATTGGTGTTTTGTTATTGCCGGTGCTGGGGTTGGTTTGGTTGATTTTCACCATTATTGCCGGTGTTAAAGCCAATGATGGTGTAGCTTATCGTTATCCATTGACCATTCGCTTTATTAAATAAAGCCAAGTGTAAGGGGCTGAATAACGCAAACGGGCCAAGCTTGTGTTATTCAGCCTGTACTTAGACCGTTAAGACCCAGTCGTAGTCCACACTAAATGGCGCATGCTGCGAAAAACGCGGTTGTCTCGAGAGTTTAGCGCTGCGTACAGTGCGGCGCATACCTTGAGTGAGCAGTTGATAATCAAAGCGCCAGCCAAGATTGAGTAGCTCTGCTTGCTCGCTGTCAGCCCACCAGCTGTACAGCTCGCCCTCGCGATTGACTTCACGCAAGGCATCAATAAAACCCATGGTGCCAATAATTTCGTCCATCCAAGCCCGTTCGGGTGATAAAAAGCCGATTTCTTGCTGGCAGTCACGCCAGTGCTTTACATCGATTTTATTGTGAGCAATAAACAAAGATGCACAATAAATATAGTCGCGACGTTTACGGCGTTGTTTATCCAGATAACGGGCAAAGTCATCCATAAATTTAAATTTATGGTTCAGTTCTTCATCGCCTTGATACCCAGAAGGCATGAGCACGCTGGCAATGCTGACTTTATCGAAATCCGCTTGAATATAACGCCCATAACGATCAGCTGCTTCAAAGCCTAAACTGGTTATAATGGCTTTAGGTTGCAGACGGGTATAAATGGCAACACCGCCTTGCGCGGGCTGCTCGGCATCGCAGGCGTAGCAAAAATAACCGTGCAACTGTGTTTCGGGCGCTTCCATTTCATACACACTGGCACGCGTATCCTGCAGACAAATGACATCCGCATTTTGCGTATGCAGCCAGTCAAATAACCCTTGTTCAATAGCATTGTGAATACCGTTCACATTTATACTAATAACACGCATGGATAGCCCTTAAAAAAAAAGTGTGTGTATGATACCGAATGTACTTTAAATTGGCTAAACCCAACGTTATAAGGACCTTTTATGCAAGCATATCAACGAGAGTTTATTCAGTTCGCACTTGAGCGCGGTGTCTTGCGCTTTGGTGAGTTTACCCTGAAGTCAGGACGGATAAGTCCTTATTTTTTTAATGCAGGGCTGTTTGACTCCGGTTTAGCACTGGCGAAATTAGGGCGTTTTTATGCGCAGGCGCTGATGGACAGTGGTTTGTCTTACGATGTGGTATTTGGTCCTGCCTATAAGGGGATTCCTTTGGCAGCGACCACGGCGGTGGCGTTAGCTGAGCATCATCAGCGTGATGTGCCGTGGTGCTTTAATCGCAAAGAGGCTAAAGATCACGGTGAGGGCGGCACTTTAGTCGGCGCACCTTTAGCGGGCAAGGTCGTGATTGTGGATGATGTGATTACTGCAGGTACGGCAATTCGTGAAGTGATGCAAATTATTCAAGCGCAAGGCGCTCAGGCCGCAGGGGTACTTATTGCATTAGATCGCCAAGAGCGTGGTACAGGTGCGCTATCGGCTATTCAAGAAGTTGAGCGTGATTTTAATATGCCAGTAATAAGCATTGTTTCTTTGCAGCAAGTGTTAGAATATTTAGCGCAAAGTGCTGAACTCAAACGCTATTTGCCAGCGGTAGAGCGTTATCGCGAGGATTATGGCATCGAATAGTATTAAAAATAGCTATCGGTATCTTCAAGGAGATTCGTGATGCGGTTACGCGGCTTGGTCTATTCTTTATGCGCACTGGCTTCATTGGCCAGTAGTGTGTCCTATGCAGTGGAGTACTATCGATACGCTGATGAGCGTGGCATCACTGTTATTAGTCGCCAAGGCGTGCCGCCGCATTTAATCGGTAACGGCTATGAAGTGCTCAGTGAGCAGGGGCGTGTTATTCGAGTGGTTCCGCGCGCCCCAACGCCTGAAGAATATCGACGCATGCAGGCTGAAAAAGAGCAAGCTAAATTGGATCGGCAGCTGTTGATGCTCTACACGCGGGTTGAAGATATTGATCGTGCTCGTGATCGTAAAATTGCCGATATTGATGGGCAAATCAGCATTGCGCGCGGCAATTTACTGTCGGTCGATAGCTTAAAATCTGATTTACAAAGCCAGGCCGCCAGTCAAGAGCGGGCTGGGCGTGCAGTGGCACCGCAGTTACTCAAACAAATAGACGATGCGACCATTGATCAGCAACGTTTACAGAAACAAATTTCGCGCTATTTGCAAAGTAAGCAAGAGGTTGAGCGTGCTTTTGAACGGGATAAAGTGCGCTTGATGGAGCTGCTTCAGAAAAATTAAGTGACATTTAATTATTGAGTGACAGCTGAAAATACCGTAGTCTTAGCTTGTTTTTTAGCAAGATAGTTACCCCCTTTCGGATTATTTCCGACACTTTGGGAAGCTTTTTCTTCCCTCCCTTTATGGCGATTATGTTGCGCCTTAGCGTGCTTAGTCGCAGCTTTTGCTACTTATATGTAGCTATCTTTTTTCCCTTCGGGGATGCCCCAATAAGTGGGCTCTGGGTTCAGTTTTATAACTTGAGTGCCCTCTGAGTCTGCGTAGAGTGGAGAGTAGCCATGACTCAATCAATAAAAATAATGCCTCTAAGTGATGAGGGTTTTACAGAAAATACACGCTTTCAGGTCTATACCGACCGACAGTTTGATAAAATTGAGCCGCTGCAAAAATTGTCCGAAGAGCAGCGTTTTGAAATGCGTGTGGTAGCCAGTGTGCTACCGTTTCGCGTTAACCAATACGTGATTGATGAATTGATCGACTGGGATAATGTGCCCAATGATCCAATCTTCCAACTGACCTTCCCGCAACGTGGGATGTTAGACCCCGCCGACTATGATCTGATGGCGCAAGCCTTACGCGACGACTTACCGCGTGCTGAGATTCTTCAGCTGGCCCGTGAGATTCAAGCACGCTTAAATCCGCACCCCGCTGGCCAGCAAGAAATGAACGTGCCCATGTTGGATGGAAAACCTTTAGATGGAATGCAGCATAAATACCGCGAGACAGTGCTGTTTTTCCCGAGTCAAGGTCAGGTGTGCCACAGTTACTGTACGTTTTGCTTTCGTTGGGCACAGTTTGTCGGCGATAAAGAGTTGCGCTTTGCCAGTAATGAAGCGGAGTCTTTACACCGCTATTTAGCCCAAGATAAAAATATCACCGACCTGTTGATTACCGGTGGTGATCCTATGGTGATGAAAACTCGCCATGTGGAAAGTTATCTTGAGCCTTTATTAAAGCCTGAGTTGGAACACGTGCAAACCGTGCGTATCGGTACTAAGGCGTTGACGTTCTGGCCGCAGCGTTTTGTCACCGATGATGACGCTGCAGGTCTGCTTAAGCTGTTTAGCAAACTGGTTAAAGCTGGCAAACATGTGGCGATTATGGCGCACTTTAACCATTGGCGTGAGATGGAAACGCCGATTGTGCGTGAAGCCATTCGTCGGATTCGTGCCACCGGTGCGGTGATTCGCACGCAAGCACCCTTAGTGCAGCATATCAATGATGATGCGGATGTCTGGGTGCGCATGTGGCGCACGCAAGTTCGCCTTGGTTTGATTCCTTACTATATGTTTGTTGAGCGTGACACTGGCGCTAAGCGCTACTTTGAGGTGCCTTTGGTGCGTGCTTATGAGATTTACCGTGAAGCCATGCAGCAGGTCTCTGGCCTTGGCCGTACTGCACGCGGGCCTTCAATGAGTGCAGGTCCAGGTAAAGTTGAGATTCAGAGTGTGATGGAGTTCAACGGTGAGAAGGTCTTTGTCCTGCGCTTTATTCAGGGTCGTAATCCTGATTGGGTACAAAAAACGTTTTTTGCGAAATACGATGAAACAGCGACTTGGTTTGATGATTTAGTCCCTGCATTTGGTGAAGAGAAGTTCTTCTTTACCGATGAGTACAACGCGATGATTAGCAGCGCTAGCGCTGAATAAGATGATACGCCCGCATGTTAAGTGCGGGCGTATCAGTTGCGGGTGTCTCTTTTGGCTTAGCGCATCAGTTGTTGGTAATCAAAGTGCCGACGCCGTTATCGGTGAAGATCTCGAGTAGGACGGCATTGGGTACACGACCATCAATGATGTGTGCGCTCGTTACGCCGCCTTGTACCGCATCTAAGGCGCAACGAATTTTTGGCAACATGCCACCGTAAATAGTGCCATCGGCAATCAGTTCATCGACTTGCGCGGTGGTTAAACCGGTGAGCACATTGCCTTGCTTGTCCATTAAACCAGCGATATTGGTGAGCAGCATCAGTTTCTCTGCATGCAGCGCTTCTGCGACTTTGCCCGCCACTAAGTCGGCGTTGATATTGTACGACTCACCGTTGGGACCCACGCCAATTGGGGCAATCACAGGAATAAAATCACCCTGCACGAGCATATGCAGTAAGTCTGTATTGACGCTCGCTACTTCCCCAACTTGGCCAATATCAATAATTTCCGGCTGTTGCATATCGGCATCTTGGCGGGTCACTTGTAATTTACGTGCACGGATTAAGCGTGCATCTTTGCCTGTTAAACCAATGGCGCTACCACCATGGCTGTTAATCAAGTTGACAATGTCTTTGTTGACTTGACCGCCTAAAACCATCTCTACAACATCCATGGTTTGCCCGTCAGTGACGCGCATGCCATCGACAAAGCGGCTTTCAATATCTAAGCGCTTGAGTAGATCAGCAATTTGTGGGCCGCCACCGTGCACTACAACTGGATTAATCCCAACGGCTTTCATCAGCACGATATCGCGAGCAAAACCGGTTTTCAGCTCTTCGCTTTCCATGGCGTTACCGCCATATTTGATCACCAGTGTTTTACCAACAAAGCGACGAATATAAGGTAAGGCTTCGGAGAGTACCTCAGCAACATGGACTGCATCAGCGCGATTTAAAGTCATCTTCAACGGCTTCCTGTGGATTAAAAAGGTAAATTGAGATCAGGCTCAATGGCGAGTAACTGCTGGCGAAATAGCGCTTTAATCTGCTCTAAGTCTTCTGCAGTTTCTCCTTCAAAGCGCAGTACGAGCATAGGTGTGGTATTGGATGCGCGCACCAGCCCCCAGCTTTTGGGGAAGTCTGCACGCACCCCATCTAAGGTGGTCAGGCTGGCATCGGCCCATTGGCCTTCGCTTTGTAAGCGCTCAATAATTTTAAACTTAGTGTCTTCGGTCACTTCGATATTAATTTCTGGCGTCGATAGATTAACCGTAAAAGCAGAGAATACATGGTCGGCATCGCGGGCATCGAGACTGAGTATTTCTAAGAGCCGTGCAGCACTGTAGATGCCGTCGTCAAAACCAAACCAGCGCTCTTTAAAGAATATATGCCCACTCATTTCGCCTGCTAGCAGAGCGCCGGTTTCTTTCATCTTGGCTTTGATTAAGGAATGACCGGTTTTCCACATAATTGGACGACCACCATAGCCACTGATCAGAGAGGCCAGGCGGCGTGTACATTTAACATCAAAGATAACGTCTGCGCCTGGGTTGCGCGATACAACATCTTTGGCAAAGAGCATCATAAGATGGTCAGAGAAAATAATGCGTCCCTTGTTAGTAACGACACCTAAACGGTCAGCGTCGCCATCAAAAGCGATTCCTAGATCAGCGCCTTCGGCTTCCACACGAGCGATGAGGTCCTGCAGATTTTCAGGCTTGCCGGGGTCGGGGTGATGATTAGGGAAGGTGCCATCCACATCGCAATACAAAGGAATGACCGTGCAGCCTAATGCTTCCAGCAGTTTCGGGCCAATCACGCCACCGACGCCATTGCCGCAATCGACCACGATACGCATCGGTTTGGCAAGGGCAATATCATTGCTGATGTGTTCAAGATAGTCCTGCAAAATTTCAACGCTTTCGACCGTGCCGACGCCGTTGCTGAGGTTATTCTCGATGATGCGTGTATGCAGCGCGGTAATGCGCTCATTGGCAAGGGTGTCGCCAGCGAGAACGATTTTAAAACCATTGTAATCCGGTGGATTATGGCTACCTGTGACCATCACGCCTGAAGTGGCTTGCAGTGTATGGGTGGCAAAATAGAGCACTGGGGTTGGCACCATACCCAAGTCAATGACATGACAGCCACAGTCCAGCAGCCCTTGAATCAGCGCTTGAGCCATGTCAGGACCGGATAAACGACCGTCACGGCCTACAACAACCTTAGGCTCGTTATGAGCGATGCTTTCTGAGCCCACCGCGCGGCCAATCCAGTAGGCGGTGTCGCTGGTTAAGGTTTTGCCAACAATGCCGCGAATATCATAAGCACGGAAGATACCTTTGGGGACATCCTGCGCTGCGGTTACATGTTGAGTGGCTGCATCGGCTTGGTTTAAGCCAAACACGTCAAGATCATCATCTAAAATATCGATGTCCAAAATATCTGTATCCAATGGTTGCTCGAGTGCGATGCTAGAGCTGTGGGTGGCCATAGCGCTGGGTGCAGAGTCTGCGATCGCGCTAGTGTCAGTAGCTGTGGTGTGTGTGTTTTGAGGCTGTGTGCGTGCCGCTGTTAGCGCTGGAAGCGTTTGCTCGAGGCGGGTGACGACCTGCTGTAATGTGGCGAAGTTAAGCTTGTGTGGCTTAATACTTTTACCTTGAGCCCAGTCTTGAATGACTGTGCTTAAAATCAGACTGTCTGTTTTAAGTTGCCGCTGTACACTGCTGTGCAGTAAGTAAAGTGCCGCTAAAATACATAGAATTGCGATCAAGACCGCCATCAGTAGCGTGCTATTAAAGGCTGAAACCCCTTGGCTGCTCGCCGGAGCACTGAGCACCACTGTCCAGTTTGGATGTTGGGTACTAAATGAGTGGGTTATGGCATCGTTTGCTTGGCTGCCTTGGCTCAGTAGAGTTTGCACTGGTGCATTGCTGAATTGCTGCTGGAGGGTCACTTGCACGGCCTGATCAGCAAAGGTAGGTAAGCCTTTGAGCACACTGGCCAAGTCATAGGTTATGAGCAGGCTGCCTTGTGCGTTTTTATCTTGCAATTTGGCTGCGCTGTAGATCAACCAGCGCTGGCCGACTTGCAGAGCCTCGGGTAAAGGCTGTTGGCCACTTTCGGCACGCTGTAATAGATCAAGTGCAGCAAAGTTAATGGGTGCCGCACGGTTATGATCTAGACCGGTGTGTCCTGTCGGGTTGATGTAAGCATCCACCGTCCCCGCACGGTGCAGCAGACTGCGTTCGGCGATACGTTTGGCGTTCGGGTCGCTCTCTTGTAAGGCTAGGGCAAGGCTCGGATTGGCTGCGGCATCTTTAGTATCAGCTTGAATAAAATCAAGACGCTGATTAATGGCTGCTGTGTATGCAGCCCCTAAGGTTTGTATCAGCTGATCGCTGCGTTCTTGATTCTGTGTGGATTGGCCGAGCCAAATAATGGCTACTGCAACTAAGGCGCCAACCGAAGCCAGCAGTAAGCTCGGCAAGATATAGCTTAAGCTTGGCGTGGTTGTGTCTTCAAATTTTTTAGACCGATTTACATCGTTCTGCTGATTGTTTTTTTCTCGTTTGAAGAGTGACATAAAGCCTCCTGCGCCCGGTTGTCCTACAGAATATATACTTTTTATTGCTTGCCGGTGTGGCCAAAACCACCCTCAGCGCGCTCACTTTGGGTGAAAGTGTCGGTAATATCCAATTGCGCTTGGATCACAGGAACTAATACCAGTTGAGCAATGCGGTCACCCGGCTCAATAGTGAAGACGCTATCGCCGCGATTCCAGCAGGAAATTTGCAGCTGACCTTGGTAGTCGGAATCAATTAAGCCTACTAAATTACCCAAAACAATGCCGTGTTTATGCCCCAGCCCAGAGCGCGGTAAAATCATTGCAGCAAGGGTGCGGTCTTCAATATAAATGGCTAAGCCTGTAGGAATCAGTAGTGTTTGTCCGGGCTCAAGTTGAATGCTCTCCGTGATCATGGCGCGTAAATCTAAACCCGCTGAGCCAGTGGTGGCGTATTCAGGGAGTGGAAATTCAGTGCCAAGGCGAGAGTCGAGAATTTGAGCTTGAATGCGACGCATAATTAAACCTTATTTATAGAAGTGGCAATAAAATCGATCAGTTGTCGAGCGATTTTGCTTTTACTGGTTTGCGGAAAAGATGTTTGTTGTTGCTGGCGGTCAATGACAGTGATGGCGTTATTGTCACTGTTAAAACCGATGTCGGTATTGGCGACATCATTAGCAACAATGAGGTCGAGGTTTTTATCGCGTAGTTTGCCCGCAGCATAGGCCAGTAGATTATGTGTTTCTGCGGCAAAACCCACACTAAATGGACGGTCCGCACGCTGCGCTAGAGTTGCTAAGACATCCGGGTTGCGAATCAAGTGAAGGGTCATGCCGTCGGCGCTATTGGGGTCTTTTTTGAGCTTATGATCGGCGCTGACTTCAGGGCGGTAATCTGCCACTGCGGCTGCAGCAATTAAAATATCGCAGGGCATGGCGGCTTCACAGGCTGCGAGCATGTCGCGGGCGCTGTTGATATCAATCCGCGTGACTCGATCGGGTGTGGGTAAGTGCACAGGCCCGCTGACTAAGGTCACGCGCGCACCTGCTTCTGCGGCCGCTTCGGCCAAACTAAACCCCATTTTTCCGGAGCTGTGGTTGGTGATATAGCGTACCGGGTCAATGGCTTCGCGGGTAGGACCTGCGGTAATGAGTACATGTTTGCCAGTCAGGCTGTGTTGGGTAAATAAGTCTGCGGCGCTTTGCGCCAGTGTCTCAGGTTCCAGCATACGGCCTAAGCCAATATCACCACAGGCTTGCACGCCAGCACCAGGGCCCAATAGCTTAAAGCCGCGCTTGCTGAGCAGTTCAGCATTGGCTTGTGTAGCGTGATCACGCCACATGGCCTGATTCATGGCTGGCGCTAAAGCCACTGGCGCGTCAGTGGCGAGCACCAAAGTGGTCAATAGATCATTGGCTGCACCTTGCACTAAGCGTGACATTAAATCAGCAGTGCAAGGCGCAATCAGCACTAAGTCGGCCCAGCGTGCCAGCTCAATATGCCCCATGGCGGCTTCGGCATTAGGGTCGAGTAAGTCCATATGCACAGGGTTGCCTGACAGCGCTTGTAAAGTGAGTGGCGTGATAAATTCGCGTGCGCCGCGGGTCATGACCACATGCACATCGGCACCTAAGTCGCGTAAACGGCGCACCAATTCAGCGCTTTTATAGGCTGCGATACCACCGCCTATGCCAAGAATAATGCGTTTTTGAAACAGCCTTTGCATGGGTTTGCCTGTTATTTTAAGTTGTATTTTATGGTGAAAAAGTGGCCAATCTGTAAATCTTGTCTAAGATAACATAGCCGCTGTTGCAGAGGCAGTGGCTGCACCATAAGGATTACAGCAGCGCAGCTGCGCTGCTCGCTGCAAACTGAGATTGGATGATAAGGAGTTCGTCTATGGGTATGCAAAGTTGGCCCGTCAGCGAAAGACCGCGAGAGCGTTTATTAGAGTACGGCGCTGGGGCTTTATCTGACGCTGAACTTTTAGCCATATTTTTACGCACAGGTGTGCAGGGGCGTAATGCTGTTGATTTAGCGCGTGATTTATTAAGTGCTTTTGGTGGTTTGCGTCAGTTGTTAGAGGCTGATCAAGCCAGTTTTACCAGTCATTTGGGTTTAGGTCCGGCTAAATACTCGCAATTACAGGCGGTGCTGGAAATGGGCCGCCGGCATTTGGCCGCCAGTATCCAGCGGGAGTCGGCGCTCGAAAGCCCGCAAGCAGTACGTGATTTCCTAAAGGCTAAATTACGCCATGAGCTGCACGAGGTTTTTGCGTGTTTGTTTTTGGACACTAAACATCGTGTGCTTGCTTTTGAGGTGTTGTTTTACGGCACCATTGACGGCGCCAGCGTGTATCCGCGGCAGGTGGTTAAACGTGCTTTAGCTAATAATGCCGCGGCGCTGATTTTGACGCACAACCACCCCAGTGGTGTGGCTGAACCGAGTCAGGCAGATAAAATTTTAACTGAGCGCTTAAAAGAGGCTTTAGCTTTGGTTGATGTGCGCGTGTTGGATCATTTTATTGTGGGTGACGGTGAGCCTTTATCGATGGTGGAAAATGGCTGGATGTAAGCGTAGAATAGACAACTTAATGCTATGGAAAAATATAGGTTTCCTTGATTCGGTCTTGGCTTTCTGCTATAAAGCACGGCTCGATTCTAAGAGAACCAGTTTTGGCACTTTATTGAGTGTTGCTGTTGTTCCTTAGTACAGACTGGGTAATAATATGCAGGTTATGAAAACCATCATGTTTTTAACGACCTACGAAATCCAATTACGTTTTGAAGCAGCCAACCCATGCTGGGTTGAGCATGTGGTTTAGAGGGCTGAGATATGTCAAGAGTTTGTCAAGTAACCGGTAAGGGTCCGGTTACAGGGAATAAAGTTTCCCACGCCAACAACAAAACCCGCCGCCGTTTCCTGCCAAACTTACAGCATCACCGTTTTTGGGTTGAATCCGAAAACCGTTTTGTACGTTTACGTTTGTCTGCAAAAGGCATGCGCGTGATTGATAAGCGCGGAATCGACACAGTACTGGCTGAGCTACGTGCTCGTGGCCTAAAAGTTTAAGGAGAGCACCATGCGTGATTTAATCCGTTTAGTGTCAAGTGCTGGTACAGGTCACTTTTACACTACAGATAAAAACAAGCGTACTACGCCGGATAAACTGGAAATCAAAAAATATGATCCAGTTGTGCGTAAGCATGTGATTTATAAAGAAGGCAAAATCAAGTAATTGATTGCGTCTTTTTTGTATAAAAAACCCGCTTTATGCGGGTTTTTTATTGCCTAGATTTTAACCTGCTGTGCTGCTTTTTATGCTCAGTGGCAGCCGCTGCTAGCGTGAATGATGCAGTGATAGGCTTGTTATATAGAGGTGTTTATAGCAAGGTGCTAGCGATTTGAATATGAGCTATACGACGATTGTACTGTACGCAGAAGGTGCAAGTGCATTTGCGTTAAGCAAGCTCGTATACTGTGCGGCCTAAAAAAATAATTATTGGAGCGAAGCATGTTGTTACGTGGGTTGAGTTGGTTGGTGGCGTTCCAGCTGGCAGGAACAGCACTGAACGTACTTTTTTTCCCAATTTTACCAGGGCCAATTATTGGCCTGGTGTTATTGTTTATTTATTTGATAGTGAGCGGCAGAGTCAACCCGCCATTGAATGAGGCTGCGTCTAGCCTATTGCGTTACTTGCCATTGCTCTTGGTTCCACCTGCGGTTGGCGTGATGGCGCATATGGCTGATATTACAGCGGATCTTTGGGCCATTATTGGCGCGCTCGTTATTTCGCTAATGGTCTCTGTGGTTTTTGTGGGTTGGTTAATGCAAACCCTGATTAATCGTCAAGCACGCAGTAAGGATGAGCTATGAATCTGGATTGGCAGGCAGCGCTTGAGGCGGTGATAGGGCATCCCTTATTTGCTTTTGGTTTAACGCTCGGGGTGTATCAGATTGCCTTGGCTGCTTATGAAAAAACCCGTTGGATGATTTTGCAGCCGGTTTTGGTATCCATGACGCTGGTGATTGCTGCGTTACTGGCGCTGGATATTGACTATGCTGAATATAAACAAGGTGCACAGCTACTGACTTTAATTTTAGGTCCGGCAACTGTCGCTTTAGCTGTACCTTTGTATTTGAATATGCGTCGTGTGCGCCAGGTGTTATGGCCCACCTTAATCACCTTATTTGTGGGTGGGCTGTTTGCCACTGTCTTGGGGGTGGTTTTAGCTTGGCTATTTGGTGCGGAAACACTGATTTTAAAAACGCTGGCGCCGAAGTCAGTGACGACGCCTATTGCTATGTTGGTTGCCGAAGAAATTGGCGGTGCAGCGTCACTGGCAGCGGTATTTGTTATGCTGACTGGGGTATTAGGTGCGATGCTGGGCGTTGAAGTCTTACGCGTCTTTCGCATCACCAACCCCGCCGCGCAAGGTATGGCTTTGGGGATTGTTGCGCACGCAGTAGGCACTGCGCGTGCACTGCAAGAAGGTGAAGAAGCCGGTGCATTTGCTGCTTTGGCGATGAGTATGATGGGCGTTTTAACCGCTGTATTGATGCCTCTGACGGTGGCGTTGATCGTTTAGAGGGCCGCTCTAGCACGGTTGTGGCCGTGCTAGGCTGTGAGCTTAATCTATGCCTTAGGGCGCTCTAAAAAGTCTGGCGTGCTATTATTTGCAAAAATTTTCTAAGGTTGAAGTTGTTATGAAGTCACCATTGCCACCCTTTGCTCACGCCCCAGTTTTGGTCGTGGGTGATGTTATGTTGGATCGTTACTGGTACGGCAGCACCACACGTATCTCACCAGAAGCACCGGTGCCAGTGGTCAAAGTAACCCGTACCGAAGATCGTCCCGGTGGCGCGGCTAACGTGGCTTTAAACATTGCCGCTTTAGGTGCACCGGTGCGCTTGATCGGTGTGACTGGAGCGGATGAAGCGGCTGATGCCTTAACTGAACAGTTGCACTCGGTGGGTGTACAGACACATTTTCAACGCATTGTTGGCCAGCCGACCATTGTTAAGCTGCGGGCGATGAGTCGTCAGCAACAGTTATTGCGCATGGACTTTGAGGACAGTTTTAATACCGATACTGAGGCCTTATTGGCTGAGGTCGAGCGGGTGCTGGATAGCGTTAAAGTGATGATTTTGTCGGATTATGGCAAAGGCACTTTACGTAATCATCAACAGTTATTGCAGGCGGCCAAGCAGCGTGGTGTGGCTGTGCTGGCTGACCCTAAGGGAACAGACTTTTCCATTTACCGTGGTGCCACCTTATTAACGCCCAACCTTGCTGAGTTTGAAGCTGTGGTGGGGCATTGTGCCGATGAAGCGCAGTTGATGCAGCGTGGCGCTACTATGCTGCAAGAGCTGGAGTTGGAGGCATTGCTGATTACCCGTGGTGAACAGGGTATGACGCTATTGCGTAAAGGCGTACCGGCTTTGCATTTGCCTGCTCGTGCTCGTGAGGTTTTTGATGTGACGGGCGCTGGCGATACTGTTATTTCTACTCTGGCAGCAGCGTTAGCGGCAGGAGAAAGCTTACCGCAGGCGATGACCTTAGCGAATTTAGCGGCTGGGATTGTGGTGGGTAAGCTGGGTACCGCCACCATCAGTGCGCCTGAATTGCGTCGTGCCTTGCAGCGCGAAGATGGCGCAGAACGTGGTGTTTTGAGTTTGCAGCAGTTGCAGGCTGCGGTTGAAGATGCGCGAGCACAAGGCGAGCGTGTGGTGTTTACCAATGGCTGTTTTGATATTTTGCATGCAGGGCATGTCAGCTACTTGGAGCAAGCCCGTGAGCAAGGTGATCGTTTAATTGTAGCGGTTAATGGTGATGCGTCTGTGACGCGTCTGAAAGGCCCGGGGCGACCCATTAACTCAGTCGATCGGCGTATGGCCGTATTGGCTGGTTTAGGCGCGGTGGACTGGGTTGTGAGCTTTAGCGAAGATACGCCAGAGCGCTTAATTACATTACTTAAGCCCGATATTTTGGTTAAAGGCGGTGATTATGGTGTCGATCAGGTGGTCGGTGCTGACTTGGTTTACGCCTACGGCGGTGAAGTGCGGGTATTGGGTTTAGTGGAAAACAGTTCAACCACAGCAATTGTGGAGAAAATTCGTAGTAAATAAGAAAATAGACGCTGCGTTTAACGGTTTTGGGTTAGCGCAGCGTATTTAGTTTTAACCCTTGGCAGCGAGTATCTGTGCTACACATTCCGCGTTGGCTTGTAGGTGTTTGGGGTTGATCGTGCCGACAATCGCGCTGGCGCTGGCAGGGTGTTGGAAAATCATAGAAAAGCTGGCCTGCACAGGGTCAATGCCGGCTGCTAAGCAAATATGTCCGCTGGCTAAAGCTTTCTTAATTAGAATGCCTTTGTTGTGCTGTGCAGCATAATCGAGCACGGGTAATTCATCGCGCTCATTTAAATTGTAAGTCACCATTGCGCAATCGCCTTGCTCAAGAGCAAGGATGCCACCTTCTGCAGTCTTGCCAGAAAATCCAAAAGCACCGATTTTTCCTTCTTGTTTGAGTGCAGCGAGGGTTTCGTAGACCTCTTGGTGCTGCAAAATAGCGACATCGTCACCATTGGAGTGCACTAACACCAGCTCAATATGATCGGTGCGCAGACGCTTAAGGCTACGATCCACAGAAAAACGGGTGTGTGCTGCAGAAAAGTCAAAAGTAGATTCACCGTCAACAAATTCTTCACCGACTTTGCTAACAATCACCCAATGTTCGCGCTGACCTTGCAGCAAATAGCCCAGACGCTCTTCGCTAATGCCATAAGCGGGGGCGGTATCGAGTAAGTTAATACCCAGCTCGCGCGCCTGGTTGATTAATGCTAAAGCCTGTTGGTCATCAGGGATGGTAAAACCGTTGGGGTATTTTACGCCTTGGTCGCGTCCGAGTTTGACAGTGCCAAGACCTAAAGGTGAAACCGTAAAGCCTGTAGTACCAAGTGGGCGATGAAAATCATGCAGGGTCATTAAAGAGAGTCTCCCAAACCGGTTGTGCTACTGCTGGGCGTGGTAAATCAGGGTAGCGTTGTGTTGCGCAGGGCTGAATAGCATCGCGCTCTAATATTTTCAGGATGCGGTCGCTAAAATCAGGTGCTAAAGCCAGCTTGGTTGGCCAGCCTACCAGCAGAGCACCTTGTTCAGTGACAAAGGCATTATCAGGCCGCACCAAGCCAGACTGCACTGGCTCAGCACGATCAACGCGTAAGGTGGCCCATTGCGTTTGCTCTTGTGCCACCCAAGGCAGCAGTTGTGCGACTTCAGCTTGTGCAGCTTGAATTTGCTCTTGCTCTGAGCGCGCCACACCTTCAGCCTCCGCCAAATTACCACCTAAGTACCAGACCCATTGACCGTCACTGGCAGGGTGGGTGGTGACGGTAATCCGAGGTTTGCTGCCGCCACCTAAACAGTGTGCATACAATGGCAATAAAGCAGGGCCTTTGGCCATGACCATATGCAGTGGGCGCAGTTGTTGTTCAGGTTTGGTTAGGGCAAAGGCTTGCAGTAGCGCGGCAGTACCACCGCCGGCACAAAACACGACGCGCTGTGCGTTGATGCTGTAGTGATCGGCTTGCACGCCAACGAGCTGTTGATTGTCGTAGCGTGGCGTGATTGTTTGCGCATGCAAGAGGCTATCGCCGGCCAACTCAGCTAAACGCTGCACCAGACTTGGCACATCCAGCACCAATTCAGCCAAGCGATAGACGCGGCCTTTAAAATCTTTATGCTGCAAGGCTGCGGGTAGTTGTTGACCTTTCACTTGATCAACCCGGCCGCGCATCGCTTTGCTGGCAAAAAAACTGGTCAGATTGCCGGCAATCGAGCCTGGCGACCACAGGTAGTGCGCGTCAGATAATAAGCGCACACCGCGCAAATCCAGTTCGCCTTCCCCTAGTAGCGCTTTGCGCCAGCGCTCCGGCATATCGGCAATGGCTTCTGAGGAGCCGGTTAATGCACCATGTAGCGCGTATTTAGCGCCACCATGAATGATGCCTTGCGACTTTACAGTCTGCCCGCCGCCTAAGGTGTTTTGTTCAATTAAGAGGGTATTAAAACCGCGTTGGCGCAATTGTGCGTTGAGCCAAAGCCCAGCGATGCCGCCGCCAATAATAGCAATATCGGTGTTTAAGGTGAGTGACATAAGCGCCTCTCGCAAAAAATAAGTGAGCAGTATAACCGAGCGCAGTATTATCGCTGCGCCTTTGCTAAACTTTGCTGCTATGAATAGAACTCTATATACCTTGCTGTTGTATCTTGCTGTGCCGGTGATTGCCGTGCGCTTGTGGCTGCGTTCGAGAAAAGCTCCGGCCTATGCTAAGCGCATTGGCGAGCGTTTTGCCTTAACCTTACCTGAGTTTAAGCCGGGTGGTATTTGGCTGCATGCGGTATCAGTCGGTGAAAGTATTGCTGCTGCGCCAGTGGTTAAAGCGCTACAGCAACAGTATCCAGGTTTACCCATTACTGTGACCTGCATGACGCCGACTGGCTCTGAGCGCATTCAAAGTCTATTTGGCGATAGCGTACAGCATTGTTATTTGCCTTACGATTTACCGCTGGCCTCGAAACGGTTTTTGCAGCGTTTACAGCCGCGTTTAGCCATCGTGATGGAAACCGAGCTGTGGCCCAATCATATTAACCAGTGTGCGCGTTTAAATATTCCAGTGGTGTTAGCCAATGGGCGCTTATCTGAGCGCTCGGCGCGCGGTTATGCGCGCTTTCCCAAACTAGTCGCACCGATGCTTAAGCAAATCAGTGCGCTTGCCGTGCAGAGTGAAATTGAAGCTCAGCGTTTTATTGAGCTGGGGGCGCGCGCAGAGAGGGTTATGGTCACCGGCTCGATTAAATATGACCTGCAAGTTGCTGAGGGGTTGCCCGAGCAGGCGCAAGCACTGCGTGAGCAATGGCACGCCAAGCAGCGCCCAATATGGATTGCTGCCAGTACCCATGAGGGTGAAGATGCAATAATTTTAGCTGCGCATCAGCAATTACTCAGGCTGTTTCCTAAAGCCTTATTGATTCTAGTGCCACGCCATCCTGAGCGTTTTGAGTCTGTTTATGCCTTATGCATCGAGCAGGGCATGCGCGTGCAGCGTCGTTCGACCCAGGCTTTAGTGACGGCTGAGCAGCAGGTCTTGCTCGGGGACACCATGGGCGAGTTGATGTTTCTCTATGCGCTGGCCGATGTCGCTCTGGTGGGTGGCAGCTTAATTAAACATGGCGGACACAATATGCTGGAGCCGGTTGCTTTAGCTAAACCAACCCTCACCGGCCCGCACTATTTCAATTTTTTAGAGATTGCCGAGCAATTGCTCGCAGCAGGTGGCTTGCAAACAGTGGCTGATAGCTCAGAGCTGGCGCAAGCAGTGGCGCGCTTATGGACCAGTCACACGCAGGCAGAGGCGATGTGTCGTGCAGCGCAACAGGTCTTGCAGCGTAACCAAGGCGCATTGCAGCGACTCTTGGATATTCTTCAAGCGCAGTTAATGGCAGATAAATAAGCCTGCTGCGCGGTGTTGAGGCGTGTTGTCTGCGGGCTTAGCGTGGTACTACAAATTGCAGCTAGACCTGAGCAGTGCTCAGTATTAATCTGTGACCCATGAATTTTATAAAATGTCTGTGTGACTAGAAAACAGCGCACAGGACTCGAGATTTTACTGCGCGTAAATGTGCAGCAGCCTTCAGGAGAAGACAATGAGTAGCAGCGATCGCGTTATTATTTTTGATACCACCTTGCGTGACGGTGAACAAAGCCCCGGCGCTTCGATGACCAAAGAAGAAAAGCTGCGCATTGCTAAAGCGCTTGAGCGCATGCGTGTCGATGTGATTGAAGCCGGTTTTGCGATTGCCAGCCCTGGCGATTTTGATGCGGTAAAAACCATTGCCGATACCATTAAAGACAGCACCATTTGTAGCTTGTCGCGCGCTTTGGATGGTGATATTGAGCGTGCCGCTGAAGCTTTAGCCGGTGCGAACTCTGGCCGTATCCACACCTTTATTGCCACCAGTCCGATTCATATGCAGCACAAATTGCGCATGCAACCTGATCAAGTGGTCGAGCAAGCGGTGCGGGCAATTAAAAAAGCCCGCAACCTGTGCGCTGATGTTGAGTTTTCCTGTGAAGATGCTGGTCGCTCGGACATTGATTTCCTTTGCCGCATTGTAGAGGCCGCGATTGATGCCGGTGCGCGTACCATTAATATCCCTGATACGGTCGGTTATGCGATTCCCCATGAGTATGCCAATCTGATCAGTCAGCTGATCAATCGCGTGCCCAACGCTGATAAAGCGATTTTCTCTGTGCATTGTCACAACGACTTAGGTTTGGCCGTGGCCAACTCTTTGGCGGCTGTTGTGGCTGGCGCACGTCAGGTTGAGTGTACGATTAACGGTCTGGGTGAACGTGCCGGTAATGCTGCGCTGGAAGAAATCGTCATGGCGATCAAAACCCGTCATGACTTATTAGGCGTGCACACCAATATTGATACGCCGCATATCCTCAGCGTCTCGCGCATGGTCTCAGGTATCACTGGTTTCCCTGTGCAGCCCAACAAAGCCATTGTTGGTGCTAACGCCTTTGCCCACGAGTCGGGAATTCACCAAGATGGCGTGCTTAAGCACCGCGAAACCTATGAAATTATGGCCGCAGAAGATGTCGGCTGGCATGCCAATAAAATGGTTATGGGTAAACACTCAGGCCGCAGCGCTTTCCGTAGCCGCTTATTAGAGCTGGGCATTGAATTAGCCAGCGAAACAGAACTCAACGCTGCTTTTGCCCGTTTTAAAGATTTGGCAGATAAAAAGCACGAGATTTTTGATGAGGACTTGCAGGCCCTAGTCTCAGAAACCCTGACAACAGAGGCGCCTGAGTTTTATAAATTAGTGAGTTTAGAAGTCGCCAGTAAAACCGGCGAAGTACCGCATGCGCATTTGGTGCTCAGTATCAATGGCGAAGAAGTCGCGTCCGATGATCAAGGCTCTGGTCCTGTGGATGCGGCCTTTAAAGCGATTGAAAAAGTGGCTCAATCAGGTGCAACTTTGCAGCTGTATTCAGTTAATGCCATCACCCAAGGTACGGATTCACAAGGTGAGGTCACTGTGCGCTTGGAGCGTGCCGGTCGTATTGTGAACGGTAACGGTGCGGACACAGATATTGTGATTGCTTCCGTAAAAGCGTATCTCAATGCGCTGAACTTGATGCAGCAAAGCACTGACAAAGCGCACCCGCAGGTGGATGGTGTGTGACTAGTGAAAGTGCTGTAATCCATGCTCAAGAGGTGCGTCGTCAAGCCATGTTGCAGGCGATGCACGTGGATGTATGGCTGCCGCGTGAGCAGCTGCTAAATGCTGCGCCATCTCGCGAGTATTTATTGCAGTGGCACGCGGCAGAGCAGGTCACGCTTGAGTCGACTGAAGCTGTAGCTCAGTCTAGCGCTTCAGTCGTCGCATCCAGCCCTGCGAACACCGAGCCCAGTGCTCGCCCGCGCTCTGACGCTTATGTGTCTGTGCGCGATAAGTTGGCATCTTTGCAGAGCGCCACAAAACCTGTGGCTGCGCCAACAGCAACACCGCCGATAGACGCGCCTGCGCTAGAGGAGCCAGCAGTTGCTGTAGAGTTGCCTGCGCGCTTAGCTGAGCCTATTCCACGTTTTGCCTTACAGTTATTGCGGGCTGGTAACTGTTTGGTTTTAGCAGACTTGCCTACAGGCGAGCCTTTTCAAAGTCGCGACCCTGACTACCAATTGCTTAAAGATATGCTGCGTGCTGCCGGCTTGAGCGATCAGCCGAGTTTTACGCGCCAGGGCATTCCTATTACTTGGCCGATGCTGCATTCCGGTCAGTTAGTGCATGAGCAAAATGCAGCCGCAGCGCGCGCTTGCGTGCGGGATTTATTAAGTGTTGAGTTGCAGAGCGATCCAGCGGCCTGTGTGTGGCTGCTGGGGAGTCAAGCGGTACGTTTCGCTAACGCTGCTGATGAGACGCCGTTATATAGCCTGCAAGCCTTTGCTGAGGGCGTACAGCTGTGGAGCTTACCGAGCTTGGAAAGTATTTTGGAACAACCCTTATTAAAGCGAGATATTTGGCGCAGTATGTGCGCAATACGCACCCTTTGGCAGCTCGATCATGAAGAATAAGATTGAATTGCGTCTGATGCAGCCTGACGATTTGGCTGATGTTGTCGCTTTAGAGCAAAAAGCTTTTACTCATCCGTGGTCACTGCAGCTGTATATTGATGCGCTGCAGAGTTATGAATGCTGGATGATGTTTGTTGATGGGCAGCATGTGGGGCATGGTGTGATTAGCCAGGTGCTAGATGAAGCCCACTTGCTCAATATTGCCATTGCCATTGAGCACCAAGGCCAAGGTTTAGGTTTGCACTTGCTTGAGCATTTGATGCAGCGCGCCAGTGAGCGTGGTTGTGTTGAGTGTTTTTTAGAGGTGCGCGCATCCAACAGCCCAGCTTACCGTTTGTATGAGCGCTATGGTTTTAATGAAATTGGCCGTCGTCGTAATTATTACCCGACCATAGATGGCCATGAAGATGCATTGGTCATGGCCTGCACTTTGTTTGCAGATTGAGCACCATGGTAAAAAGTGTGACTGTATAAGCTTGGGTTGTGTCCCACCTTGGCTAGTTAGTGTGTAACAAAAAAACAGAGGAACCTATGCCTGAATTACAACAGCTGTTTGACAATAATGTCCGTTGGTCTGAGTCAATTAAAAAAGAGGATCCAACCTTTTTTGAAAAGCTTGCCAAGCAGCAGACGCCAGAGTATTTGTGGATCGGCTGTTCAGATGCGCGCGTTCCAGCCAATGAAATTGTTGGTATGTTGCCGGGTGATTTATTTGTACACCGTAATATCGCCAATGTGGTTTTGCATACAGATCTCAACTGCTTATCGGTCATTCAATATGCAGTGGATGTGTTGAAAGTGAAACATATTTTGGTGACCGGTCACTATGGTTGCGGTGGTGTACGTGCAGCGATGCAGGATAAGCAAATCGGTTTAACCGATGGCTGGATACGTACTATTCGCGATTTGTACTATACGCACCGTGAAGAGCTGGCTGCGCTGCCCACTGAAGAAGAGCGCGTTGATCGCTTGTGCGAATTAAATGCGATCGCGCAAGTGGCCAATATCAGTCATACCTCGATTGTCCAGAATGCTTGGCATCGCGGGCAAAAACTATCGATTTATGGCTGTGTCTACGGCATTAAAGATGGTTTATGGAAAAACCTGAATGTGACGATTAGGGGTATTGATCAGGTGGCTGAGCAGTACCGTTTACGTCCACTGGAATAATAAAAGCATTCAACCTCACCCGCGGAGTTCTTAAGCGGGTGAGGTGGATCTATTGCTAAGCAGGCTTGCTCGCAGCCATTTGATAGGCTGTTTCTAAAGCAATATGTAGACTGCCAGTATCAATCTCACCGCTACCGGCTAAATCAAGCGCGGTACCATGATCGACCGATGTGCGAATGATCGGCATACCTAGGGTGATATTGACGGCAGCACCAAAACCACGGTGTTTGAGTACCGGTAGGCCTTGATCGTGATACATCGCCAACACTGCATCGCACTGTTTTAGATTGTGCGGCGTAAACAAAGTATCAGCCGGTAATGGTCCGACTAAATCCATGCCTTCAGCACGCAAGCGATCCAGTGTCGGCTGAATAATATCCAGCTCTTCACGACCTAAATGACCGTCTTCGCCAGCGTGAGGATTGAGCCCACAGACTAAAATCCGTGGTTTTTTGATGGCAAACTTATTCTGTAAGTCTGCATGCAAAATGCGCGTAATTGTTTCGATGCGCTCACTGGTAATGGCATCTGCAACATCGCGCAGCGGCAAATGCGTGGTCACCAACGCCACGCGTAAGCCGTGAGTGGCGAGCATCATGACCACTTGCGGTGCTTGCGTAAGGCTTTGTAAAAACTCAGTGTGGCCTGAAAACGGGACGCCGGCGTCATTAATGATGCCCTTGTGAACGGGGGCTGTAATCATTGCGCTAAACGCCCCATCTAGACAGCCTTGACCTGCGCGCGTCAGGGTTTCTAATACATGCTGTGCATTGGCTTGGTTGAGCTGGCCTGCGACAACGGGCTCGTACAGCGGCGTATCCCAGACATAAAGGCTGTCCGCTGGCGCGGGTTTATCCGGCCATGCATCAGGCTGTACCTCAATCAGCTTAACTTGTAAGCCCAGTTGTGCGGCGCGCTCACTGAGCATCTGGCGGTTGCTGATTGCAATCACCGGATAAGGCTGCACCTCATGTGCCAACATCAAGCATAAGTCTGGGCCTATGCCCGCAGGTTCACCCGGTGTTAAAGCAAAGCGCAAAGTCATAAGTTTTTAATCTCCACATAGGCTTCGTCACGGATCTGACGTAACCACAGCTGCAGTTCTTCATCATATTTACGGTTGCGTAACAAGTTGATTGCTTGTTGCTCGCGCATCTGCACACTGCTATCGGTGCTGCGACGATCAAGCACTTGCAGCACATGCCAGCCAAACTGGCTTTCAAAGGGTTTAGATAACTCGCCAATGGCGGTGCGGGCCATTTCCTCGCGGAATGCCGGCACTAGTGCATTGGGATCAATCCAGTTTAAATCACCGCCATTTAAAGCTGAGCCTGGATCTTCGGAAAACTGTTTGGCCAGTTCGGTAAAGTCCTCTCCACTGCGCAAACGTTCATACAAGCGTGTGGCCAGTTTCTTGGTCTCTTCTGGGCTGCGAATTTCGCTCGGTTTAAGCAAAATATGGCGCACATGAACTTCGTCGCGGTACATCACTTCGTCACCACGTTTATCCAGCAGCTTGAGCATAATAATGCCGCCGGCAGTACGTGTGGGCTGAGTGACTTGTCCGACGCTCATGCTCGAGAGCATGCGATCAAACGGAGGAGGCAATTGCGCGGCTTTACGCCAGCCCATTTCACCACCCTCTAAAGCGTTTTCACTGGCTGAATAGGTCATGGCCAGCTGAGAGAAATCAGCGCCTTTTTCCAGTTGTTCAACCACAGTGGTAACGGTTTTTTCTGCTTTAGCTAAGTCTTCGCTGGTCGCTGCATCAGGTACAGGAATAAGGATATTGGCCAATAAAAACTCTTCAGCCAACTGCATTTTACCTAAGTCAGATGATAAGAAATTTTGCACTTCTTGGTCGGTGACTTGAATGCGTTCCGCAACCCGGTATTGGCGCACACGGCTGATCATCATTTCTTGACGAATTTGTTCTTGTGCATCTTGTAACGTTAAACCGTCGGCGGTTAAGGCTTGCTCAAACTCGTGTTGGGTCAAACCATTACGCTCGGCAATGGTCGCCATCGATTCGGCAAGCTCTTCATCAGTGACACGAATACCTGAGCGCTCGGCAATTTGCAGTTGTAGCGCATCAATAATTAGACGGTCCATCACTTGTTGGCGCAGCACATCTTCAGGTGGCAGCTCGACACCGCGCTTGCGGATGGTTTGCAGCACTTCGTTAAGGCGCGTCTTATATTGGCTATACATGACAACATCGTTATCCACGATAGCTGCCACACGGTCAAGGGGTTGCTCAGCTGCGTAGGCGTTACCAGCCAGCAAGCTGCTGGCCAGCACCAACGCTGATAAGGGTTTAATAAGCATTGTCTTCACGTTCACGGTAGCCTTGGATGCCTTCATCGAGGAATGTCTCTACTTTGTTACCGGTTACACCACCCAAACCTTTTAAGACGATCTGCAGGAATACTCCGTGATCACCTTTACGGTTGTCTTGTGGTCTCATATTGCGCTCATCATAGTCAACCCAGTAGCGGTTGATTAAACGTAGCTTCCAGCAGCAGCTGTCATACTCAAAGCCACCAAAGGCTTCCAGTGTGCTGTCGCGGTTGTAGTCATACTGCCAGCGCCCGATAACATTCCAGCGCGGCACCACTGGCCACATAAAGGATGTATCCGTTTGTTGGATTTTATAGAAGTCTTTGTAAGTCTTGCCACTGGCATCAGTATAGTCAGCGCTGCCAGTTTCCCAGCGGCCCGTATTATAGTTGTAATGATTACTATCATTGCGGTAACGGTAGCCGAAGTTGATGATTTTATTTAAATCAGCTTGGGATTGATAATGCGTCATGATGCTACCCGAGCGGGTGCGGTGTGTATCAGGATCCCACATCAAGTCCGCACTAATACGCCAGTCTTGGTTAAAGCGCAGCATATACTCAGACGCGTAAGGTGAACGCGAAGTGGTATTGGCTCTCACTGCTTTATAGTCATTGCCTGACAGTAAAACCTTTCGATCAGCAAGATAGAATGCCTGGCCAAAACTAATGCGCTGACGCTCAAAGCCATTGCTTTCTAACCAGCGGTTGGTGACCCCAAGCGAGATTTGATTGGCATCGCCAATACGGTCACGCCCGGTAAAACGGTTATCACGGAAGAGGCTGGCGTAGCTGAATTGTGTTTCACCAGTATCAAACAGCGGTAGATCGGACTGATCTTCATTCGGCACATACAGATAGAACAAACGCGGCTCTAAGGTTTGTCGGTAATCTGTGCCAAACCAGTTGGTATTGCGGTCAAAGTACAAGCCGCTATCCACACTGTAAATCGGCACGCTGCGATCAGGTGTGCTGTTGAATTTTCTGTTAGATGCTTGCAGATTATTCTTACCCTGGCTGTCTAGCGTTAAGTCATAACGCGTATAGGCGTACTTAACAGCCGGCTTAACAAAACCCCAGCTCCAGTTCATCGGTAAGCTGATTGCTGGCTCAAGATGTAAACGATCACCGTTGGCGCGGTCTAAGCCGCTTAGACGTGTGTCATTCCAAGGCTCGGGGTTGCCGTCCTTGTCAAAGTAAACGCCTTTTCTTAATGAACGATCAAAGCGCGTCCACTCGGTGTTATAGGTCATTTGTAAGCCGGCCGGCTGCATCGGCAGAGCACCGGCTAGACTAAACTGTGGCAAGCGATCGTAGGGCGTAATATCGGTGATATTAGCCATTTCATAGGCATGTACACCCAATTTGGCGGTGTAGCTATCGCCACGCCAAGTGAGGTCAGCTTTTTGATCCAGTGTTGAATCAGAGCCGGTTATTAAATTGCTGCGCAAATCTTGGAAGTAATAGGGATCGCTGATATCGGTGTAATCCAGTGAGGCGAGTAGGCGTGAGTTAAAGCCATGTTCATGCTGCACAGTATACATCCAGCGGTTCTTCTGATATTCCGACTGTTTTTTGCGCTCGTCTTCGCTGTCGCTAAGCGTCGCACCACCAATGCGTGTTTCGCTTTGTTTGCCTAGATAACGGAATTCACCTTCAGTGAGCAGACCGCGTTTAGACATGTAATTAGGGTAGAGCGTTGCATCAAAGTTCGGCGCTAAGTTGAAGTAGTATGGTGTGGTTAAATCTACACCCTTGTTATTGCTGTAGCTGAAGCTCGGCGGCAAGAAACCCGATTGGCGTCGGTCATCAATTGGAAAGTGAATATAAGGGGTATAGAAAACCGGTATATTTTTGACGCGCAAAGTCACGTTGGTTGCACTACCAAAACCTGTGTTTGGGTTAAGGGTGACGTTGTTGCCTTTTAAATGCCAAGCATTGCTGCCGGGTTCACAACTGGTATAAGTACCATCTTTAAGGCGAATAATAGCGTCTTCTTGGCGTCGAATATATTGCGCGCTACCGCGAGTATTGCCGGCATGCATAACGTATTCAGCGTTTTCAACTTTTGCCGCACCACTATCGAGCTGCAGTTCTGCACGGTCACCCACCATCAGCGCATTGCGGTCACGAATACGTACATTGCCTTTGAGTTCACCCAGGTTGTCTTGCTGATATAAGCTGGCTTCATCGGCTTCAATTTGCAAACTGGCCTGACGCATCACTACATCGCCAGCTAAAGTGGCAATTTCAGAGTTTTGCTCATAGCGTGTTGCCCCAGCATTGATATACAAAGGCGCATCTTTAAAGGCCGTTGTATCGTTCATTCCGGGGCGTACAGGTTCAATATAGTCGCCACTGCAGTAAGGGCCTACTTCAGCCAGTTGTTCTGCGCTGAGCTGCTCACGTGGCACCCAGTCAAGATGACTGTAGTCTGGGCTGCGCGCCGCTAGAGCTTTACCGCGGCTATCAGTGACTGATGCGGGCTGAGCAGTAGCGGGCGTTGCGGATTTGCTGACGCGTGCTGTTGTGCGAGTTTCTTGTTTAGCGTTGCTGGTGACCTGTGTTGCCGTGGGGCGTGGTGGTAGCGCTGCTGGGCTCTCGATAGAGCTGCAGGCCCAGCCGCCATTGGCGCTGGCTTTACAGTCAACCTGTTGTGCTGCAACGATACCGCTACTGAACAAAGGCTGTAAGATGCACAAAGCGCCGGTTGCCAGTAGAGGGGAGGTTTTGCGATAAATATATTTAACTGCCATAAGTGTGTGTCCGTGCTTCCCGCATGCGCTTGGTGATAAATACCCAGCATGCCTCTCGAAGGGCTGGAAAAGATCAGCGATAATAAAGCATGCCCTACAGAACGGCTAGCACCGTTGGAGAATTACCATGCTAAATCAACATATAAATGTAGACGATAGCCGTTTACAAGCGTTAACGCACTGGTTTGCTAAGCAGTTGCCACTTATTGCTCAGCAAGCAGGGTTAGCAGAGACTACCGTAAATGACCTGCAACCATCCAGCAGTGATGCAAGTTTTCGACGCTACTTTCGTTGGCATTCAGCAAAAGGTGACTTAGTGTTGATGGATGCACCACCGCCTAAGGAGGATTGCCGTCCTTTTGTAAAAGTCGCGCAACTGCTGGCTGCAGCGGGTTTGCATGTGCCTAAAGTCTGGGCGCAAGACTTAGAACAAGGCTTTTTGGTGTTATCCGATCTTGGGCAGCAAACGTGGTTGGAGGTGCTTCATCAAGACAATGCCGATGAGTTGTTTGGACTGGCGATTGATGCGCTTATCAATATGCAGAAAATATCAGCGGCTGACGCACAATTGCCAAGTTACGATGAGGCGTTATTGCGTCGAGAGCTACAGCTGTTTCCAGAATGGTATGTGCAGCATGAACTCGGGATTACTTTTACTGAGCAGCAACAGTATTTATGGCAGCAAGCCTGTGATGTGTTAGTGGCAAATGCCTTGCAACAGTCGCAGGTCTTTGTGCACCGTGATTATATGCCACGCAATTTAATGCTGAGCGAACCCAATCCTGGGATTTTGGACTTTCAAGATGCAGTGTTTGGTCCGGTCAGTTACGACATTATTAGCCTGTTTAAAGATGCCTTTATCAGCTGGCCAGAAGAGCGAGTGCAAGGCTGGTTGCAGCTCTATTGGGAAAAAGCTCAGGCTAACGCAATTCCTGTGCCGCAGACCTTGCCAGCTTTTCTGTATGATTGCGATTTGATGGGGGTGCAGCGTCATCTAAAAGTGATAGGTATTTTTGCCAGAATTTGCCATCGCGATGGCAAATCACGCTACTTGGCTGATGTGCCACGCTTTTTTAATTATTTGCAGCACGTGCTTGAGCGCCAATCTGCGCTGGCTCCTTTAGCGCAACTGTTAGCTAGTTTTCAGGAGTAATACAATGCGGGCAATGATATTAGCCGCTGGCAAAGGTGAGCGTATGCGCCCTTTGACGCTGCAGACCCCTAAACCTTTGATTCCCGTCGCCGGTGTACCACTGATTGAATATCACTTGCGAGCTTTAGCGCGAGCCGGCTTTGCAGACGTAGTGATTAACCATGCTTGGCTGGGTGAAAAAATTGAAGCGTATTTAGGGGATGGCGCACAGTTCGGTGTACGCATTCAGTATTCACGCGAGGCGCAACCTTTAGAGACGGGGGGTGGCATTTTCCAAGCACTTAAATATTTAGGTGATGAGCCTTTTGTGGTGGTCAATGGTGACATTTGGACTGACTATGACTTTAGCGCTTTAGGTCAACCGCTGACTGGCTTAGCTCACCTTGTGTTGCTGGATAATCCACCGCATCATCCCGAGGGTGATTTCGCTTTGCAGCAGGATCGCGTCACACTGCCAGATACAGCGAATGCCTTAACCTATAGCGGGATTGCTGTACTGCATCCGCAATTATTTGCGCACAGCTTTGCTGGAGCTTTTAAATTGGCACCCTTGTTGCGGCAAGCGATTGCCCAAGGTCAGGTGAGTGGTGAGCATTTCAAAGGGCGCTGGGTTGATGTCGGTACGCCTGAACGTTTGGCTGCCGCTGAAGCGTTGCTGGCACGCTTATGATTTGGCCGGTTACTATCGCCTTTGCTCTGCTGGGTTTGGCCTTGGCGCATATACCGGGCGCGCTGCTGGGCTTATTAATTGGCAGTATCGTTGATCGTAATTTAGCAATAAAAAGCTGGGCGGAGTTGCGAGCGCGTTTGCCGCGTTCGAGCAAACCTGTATTGGGTGCTCAACAGGTGCTTTTTATGTTGTTGGGGCACCTGGCAAAAAGTACGGGACGTGTAACCGCCGAGCATATTCAGGCTGCACGGGCTGAGATGCAGCGACTGCAACTCAGTACGGCCGCGCAAAAAGATGCGATTGCTGCGTTTTCGCAGGGCAAGGAGTGTCATTTAACAGATTTGCGGCAGGGTTTGCGAGCACATTATAGCGGCGCTCAGGCGGAGCCTTTATTGCTGGCAGGTTGGCGTATGGCGTGCGCGCAAGGCATGGCGACAGTCAAGCAGCGTCGCATCTTGCAGCAATGTGCTCAGTGGCTCGGCTGCTCTAGCCAAGTGCTGGCTCAGATTGAGGCGCAATCCACACAAAGCCGTCAGCGCATGCACAGCAGTAATAAAGAGCTGGAGGCTGCTTTGCAGCTGTTGGGGGTAACGCCTACAGCCTCATTAGCGCAGATGAAAAAAGCCTATAGAAGGCAAGTCAGCCTACACCATCCAGATAAATTGTTAGGCGCGGGCGCGACCCCCGCACAGGTGCAGGCGGCAACAGAGAAAACCCGAGCTTTGCATCATGCTTACGCATTGGTGCGCAAGCATGTGAAAGCGTAAAGCCGATTTAGAGGCCCAGTTCTTGGATATAGCTGGCGACCGAGAGGATCTCTGCGTCACTCATCTGTGCGGTAATGCCGGTCATTACTGAAACTGCGCGAGAAGGATCTTTGTCGCGGAAGATTTTTAATGTATTGATAATATAGTCTGCCGGCTGACCTGCCAGTCTTGGCATATCTTCTTTGCCTTCACCGTTACTGCCGTGACAGCCTTGGCAGACCCGCTGAAATGTAGCTTGACCTTGGGCCGCTAAACTTTGGTTTTCTGCGGGCTGCGGTATAACTTTTTGTTTGCCGTAATACAGCGCAATATTAACGCGGTCTTCTAGAGTAAGGTTTTTTGCCAATTTAGACATGACAAAGTCTTTACGCTCGCCATTGGCAAACTTTTCAAAGGCCTTAAATAAGTAAATTGGATTTTGTTCGGCAAGGTTGGGAATGTTTTTACGTTTACTGTTGCCGTCTTCGCCGTGGCAATGCTTGCAAAAGGTGATGCGCTCATAGCCCGCCTCATAGGCCTGCTCCTGTGCAGCGGGATCCGCTAGAAGTGCATTGAGTGCTTGCATGGCTGTTTGGCTCGCAAAGCTGAAACTGGCGAAGGTGCTTAAGAAAATTAAAAATAGTGTGCGCATAAAGTATCCATTCTTATAGTGATCCTGCAGACGAGCTTGCAGTGTGTTACTCAGGTTTCTGAGGCTTATTTAGCCAGCCTTTAACCCGCCGAAATAAAAGCTCTTGGTCAATACTTTGAACACCCGATTCAGCGGATAGGCCGATTTGCTGGTATTGCTGTAATTGAGCTCGGCGACTTGCATTGAGGCGCTGCAAAGCCTCGCGGTCATTATTGGCAGGGTTCTTATAATAAAAGTCTGCAATGGGGTGAACACTGGCATTGATCAAGTTTTCAAATGATTCTTCAATGGCTGTGTCGCTGTGTGCGGCAATTAAAACCGTGCGTATTGGCACAGCCGAATTGTGTTGGGACTGGTAGGCAAGAGCCCAATGCGCCCCTTCGCGGTGCCCCAGTAAGATCACCTCAGGTGCATTTAGGCTGGCTGCATAAGCGATGGCGGCATCAATAAAATTACTGATGCGTTCAGGGTAGTCTGGTACGGGTAGAGGTAGAGGCTCAGGCGCTAAAGGCTCTGGATTATTAGCGTCGTCGTCTAAGGGCGGCGCTGTTTCTTCTTCAGCAGGTTCTTCAATAGGCTCATCAACAGGCTCAGGAACCTCTGTCTCAGGCTCTACTTCGTCCTCTAATGCAGTCTCTGCAGGTGTTTCAAGAGGCGCGGGCGGTTGAATAACAATTTGTTCGGCCACCGGCTCGGCAATCAGCTGGTTCGCGGTCAGGGCCGCGGCTGGAGGTTCTGGTAAGTTGAGACTGAGGGTGTGCCAGCCTGCATTGGGTAATTTTCTGCGCAGTGGGCCAATAGTCATAGGCCAATCAAAGGTTTCACCTGTTCCGGGCAGTAAAATAACTAAACCACGCGCGACGCCGACATTCGCCGGTAAAAATAATGCAGAGAAGTGCTCTGTTGGGGTGCTTAGGCTAATGAGTTGCTCAGCATCGCTGCTGAATTGGATGGCTTGAGCATTCAGAATCGTACGCTCAATCAGTGGCGCGCGGGGTGCAGCCTGTATCGCCGCCTGGTTTGCTTCTGTTGCGGGCGACTCCGCGCTGGGTGGCGACTCAGCCAGCACGCTTGCACAATAGAGCCCGCTGGCGAGTAGTACGGCTGCGACAGATAAAGTTGACATGCAGATCTCCCTCTTTCGCCAATCATACAGGTCGACGTTTACGTGCTTACGGAGCGTAGGTTTCGTTGCTTAACTCAAGTAAGTAGCTGCGGAAAATTTGTGCCAGCACTTGATTGGCCACTTCAAGCTCTGAGTGTTGCATTTGTGCTGCAACACGATCGGCTGCATCAAGGGCTTCGTCTGAGCCGTTGATCGCTGACATTTTCAGAACGATATAGGCTTGGATACTGTTGCTGGGCACACCTTCGCCGCGATAAAACATAGTGCCCAGGCGTAATTGTGCGTTGGCATGGCCTTGCACTGACGCCTGTTCAAACCATTTTAGTGCTTGCTGGTAGTCGCGCGGGGTGAGCTTGCCTTGGTACCAGTATTCACCTAAGACAAACTGTGCGTCAGCATAGCCAAGCTGAGCGAAGTTTAGGCATTCGTCAAAAGCGATTTTGGGTTCGCTGCTGAAACGTTCTAAGGAGCATTGCTCTGTAGCTGGAATAATAAGCGAGTTGTCATCAGCACACGCCAGTGCCGATGTGATGCAAAAGCCGATAAACAGCATAAAACGGCTAAAACCAATCATTACAGTTATCGAGCTCCATCCACGAAAAGTGACTACTGGGTCTTGCAAGTGCGCAACGGTGCACATTATGCGGCATGTTTAGGGGTAAAGACCACCATTTAGCATGCCGCTGGATTGTTTTATATCAATAATCTTAGCGCGTGCGGGTGATGGCTTAGGTATTGGCGTGAGGCAGACAAGGGCAGAACAGGTTAGACTTATCTGCTTTATTACTCACTGAGAAGAAAACATGGCTCTGCAAGCAACGCCTTATAAAGTTGAGCTGAACCTGACAGATATGGATCGTAATCTGTATGAAACCTTGCGCTTCAGTATGGCACGCCATCCTTCGGAGACCGCAGAGCGCTTACTGGCACGACTGTTAGCGCGGGCTATTTGGCATGCTGAGCAGATTGAGTTTGGCCGTGGTTTGTCCAATGTTGACGAGCCTGCGCTATGGGAAAAAAGTTTAGACGGTCGCATTTTACACTGGATTGAAGTGGGCCAGCCCACTGCTGAGCGGATGACGTGGTGTTCGCGCCGAGGTGAGCGTTTCAGCGTTTTGGCGTACGGCAGTTTGCGTACCTGGGTCAGTAAAGAGCTTGATCAAGTGCGCACTTTAAAAAACCTAAGCGTGCTGGCCATTAGTCAAGAGTCACTGGGCAACTTGGCCGAAGATTTGCCGCGCTCAATTAACTGGAGCGTGATGATCAGTGATGGTGATGTGTTTATTACTGATGAGCGCGGCCAGCACACGATTGAGTTGGAGTGGTTGCATGGCGAGCGTGACTCAGCTTGAGTTTAAGTGCATGGCCCTATGGGTTTGAGTTGGACATATAAAGAGTACACACACTGTTATGCGTATTGAACAACGACCGCTACCTGATGTTTTACCTAATTTAGGTGATATTCCACCGCTGCTGACGCGGATTTATGCAGCGCGCGGCGTGCAGAGTGCCATTGAGTTAGAAAAAGGTCTGGCGCGACTGTTGCCGACCCATTTGCTCAAAGGAATGGAGGACGCGGTGCACTTACTGGCGCAAGCGCTTGAGTTGCGTCAACGAATTTTAATCGTGGGTGATTTTGATGCGGATGGGGCAACGGCCAGCTGTGTTGCCGTGCTGGGTTTGCGCATGCTCGGTGCGGCACATGTTGACTACTTAGTGCCCAACCGTTTTGATTACGGCTATGGTTTGACACCTGAAATTGTTGAGGTGGCCTTACAGCGACAACCCGATGTGCTGGTCACTGTGGACAATGGTATTTCTAGTCTTGAGGGGGTTGCCGCAGCGCAAGCCGCTGGGCTAAAAGTGCTGGTTACCGATCATCACCTGCCGGGCGCTGAGCTGCCTACTGCCGATGCCATTGTGAATCCCAATCAGCCTGGCTGTGAGTTTCCGAGCAAAGCTTTGGCCGGTGTCGGTGTGATGTTTTATGTGTTGCTAGGGCTGCGTGCACACTTACGTCATCTGGGCTGGTTTACTCAGCAAGGGATACCAGAGCCCAATCTGGCTGAGTTACTGGATTTAGTGGCGCTTGGCAGTGTTGCCGATGTGGTGCCATTAGATGCGAATAATCGCATTTTAGTGCATCAAGGGTTAGCGCGGATTCGTGCAGGTCGTGCCCGGCCCGGTTTGCGCGCTATTTTGGAGGTGGCGCGCCGCGATTATCGTCGCTTGGTCTCAACCGACTTAGGCTTTATTGTCGGTCCGCGCCTCAATGCCGCAGGCCGCTTAGACGATATCAGTCTAGGGATTGAGTGTTTGCTCTGTGAGGATGCCGATGAGGCCATGCAGCGGGCGCAACAACTGGATCAGCTCAATCAAGACCGTAAGCTGATTGAGCACAGTATGCAGCGTGAAGCTTTGGTGCAGCTTAAAGATTTGCCGTTGGATAACTTGCCTTTTGGTCTGTGCTTATTTGAGCCGGAGTGGCATCAGGGCGTGATTGGTATTTTGGCATCGCGGATGAAAGAGCGTTATCACCGACCCGTCATAGCCTTTGCGGATGCGGGAGATGGTCAGCTTAAAGGCTCGGCGCGATCGATCCCAGGGTTGCACATCCGTGATGCTTTGGATGCTGTAGCTGCGCGCACACCAAATTTGATCAGTAAATTTGGCGGACATGCGATGGCGGCAGGATTAACTTTGCCGCAAGAACACTATGACGCTTTTGCTAAAGCTTTTGATGCGCAGGTGCGCAGCTTGCTTACAGAGGACGATTTAACTGGGCGGATTTATTCAGATGGCAGCCTTGCCGCCCATGAGTTTGATATGCAGTTAGCGCAACAGTTACGTCATGCGGGTCCCTGGGGGCAGCGCTTTCCCGAGCCTTTGTTTCATGGGGATTTTAGAATACTGAGTCAAAGGCTGGTGGGTGAAAAGCACTTAAAGTTAGTTTTACAAAGTGCTGAAAATGCACCACCTGTGGATGCTATTGCCTTTAATATAGATCTGGATATTTGGCCCAATCCAACCATTCAAGAGGCACAGGTGGCTTATACACTGGATGTCAATGAGTTTCGTGGCAATGAGAGTTTGCAACTGGTCGTTTCAAGCCTGAGCCCCTGTTAAGTAAAAACCTAAACTGTGCGTGTTGCTGCGCGCACAGGCCGTGCTTATTCAGGTACAATTAGCCTTTTTACACAGTTCAATTAAGCGAGAATCATCTGTTATGGAAGTTAATCCAATCCATCTGGCCATCAATGACTTAGCTGAGCGCACGCAAGTCATTCGGGGGTATCTTTGACTACGCTAGCAAGCGTGAACGTCTAATCGAAGTTGAGCGAGAGCTGGAAGATCCAGCCATTTGGAATAATCCAGAGAACGCACAAAGTCTGGGACGTGAGCGCTCATTGCTTGCGCAGGTTGTGGAAACTTTGGATAACCTTGAAAACGGTGTGAATGATTCTAAAGAATTATTAGAAATGGCCGTTGAAGAAGATGACCAAGACGCCGTTGATGAAGTGCGTGCTGAAGTTGAGCGTCTAACTGAAGAGCTGAGTAAGCTGGAGTTTCGTCGCATGTTCAGCGGTGAAATGGATGCCAACAATGCGTACCTTGATATTCAAGCCGGCTCAGGTGGCACCGAGGCTCAAGATTGGGCCAATATTTTATTGCGTATGTATTTACGTTGGGCAGACCATAACGGCTTTGAAGCCACCATTATGGAATTGTCAGCGGGTGATGTCGCCGGTATTAAAGGCGCAACCCTGCATATTAAAGGTGAATACGCTTTTGGCTGGTTACGCACAGAAACCGGAGTGCACCGTCTGGTGCGTAAAAGTCCGTTTGATTCTGGCAACCGTCGCCACACTTCATTTACTGCGGTTTTTGTTTCACCTGAAATTGATGACAATATTGAGATTGATATCAACCCTGCAGATTTGCGCGTTGATACTTATCGTTCATCGGGCGCCGGCGGACAGCACGTTAACACCACTGACTCTGCGGTGCGCATTACCCACGTGCCGACGAACACTGTGGTCAGCTGCCAGAATGAACGCTCTCAGCACGCGAACCGTGATACAGCCATGAAAATGTTGCGTGCCAAACTCTATGAGTTGGAATTATCAAAACGCAATGCTGCTTCGCAAGAGCTGGAAGACAGTAAGTCCGATATTGGTTGGGGGCATCAGATTCGATCTTATGTGCTTGATCAATCGCGTATTAAAGACTTACGCACCAATGTTGAAGAAAGTAACTGTGATGCCGTACTCGATGGCGACATCAATGAGTTTTTAGAGGCAAGCCTAAAACAAGGTCTTTAAGCGACCCTGGCATGCATTGCATGCCAACGTTGTCATTAGCACGCGAGTGCGTGCCTACAGTCGCTGTACGAGCGACCTGAATTAAAATAGTGGATACCCATCATGAGCGAACAACCGCTAACACAGCATGAGTTGCAAGAGGAAGAAAACCGTTTAATTGCGCTGCGCAAAGAAAAGCTGGCGATTGAGCGTGCGAAAGGCAATGCATTTCCGAATGATTTTCGTCGCGAACACTACTGTGCTGACATTCAAGAGAAATATGCCGATGACAGCAAAGAACAATTAGTGAGTGCTGCAATACCGGTTAAAATTGCTGGGCGCATCATGCTTGATCGCGGTGCTTTTATGGTGGTGCAGGATATGACAGGTCGTTTGCAGGTGTATGTAGACCGCAAAGGTTTATCTGCAGACAAACTGGCTGAGATCAAGACCTGGGATTTAGGTGACATTATTGGCGTGGAAGGCACTTTATCGCGCTCGGGTAAAGGTGACCTCTATGTGCATATGACCGATGTGCGGCTGTTAACTAAATCGCTGCGTCCGTTGCCCGATAAACACCATGGTTTAACGGATACCGAACAGCGTTACCGTCAGCGCTATGTTGATTTGATTGTGAATGAGGACGTGCGTGATACTTTTAAAGTGCGCTCAAAGGTGATCGCGCATATCCGTAACTTCCTAACCGAGCGTGACTTCTTGGAAGTGGAAACGCCCATGCTGCAAACCATCCCCGGTGGTGCCGCGGCGAAACCATTTGAAACCCACCACAATGCGCTCGATTTACCCATGTACTTGCGTATTGCGCCTGAGTTGTATTTAAAGCGCTTAGTGGTCGGTGGTTTTGAGCGGGTGTTTGAAATCAACCGCAACTTCCGTAACGAAGGGGTATCAACCCGTCACAATCCAGAGTTCACTATGCTTGAGTTCTACCAAGCCTATGCGGACTATGAAGACAACATGGATCTGACCGAAGAGCTGTTCCGTGAGTTGGCGCAAAAGGTGTTGGGCACCACTGATGTGCCGTATCAAGGCAAAGTATTCCATTTCGGTGAGCCGTTCCAGCGTATCTCGTTGTTTGACTCGATCTTAAAGTACAACCCAGATATTACCGCTGCAGATCTAGAAGATCTGGATACTGCCCGCGCACTGGCGAAAAAGCACGGTGCGAAAGTGATGGGCTTTGAAGGTCTAGGTAAATTGCAAACGATGATCTTTGAAGAAACCGTTGAGCATAAGTTGGAGCAGCCAACTTTTATTACGCGTTACCCGTTTGAAGTGTCACCGCTGGCGCGTCGCAGCAATGATGATCCAAGTGTAACCGACCGTTTTGAACTCTTTATTGGTGGACGTGAGATTGCCAATGCTTACTCAGAGTTAAATGACGCGGAAGATCAGGCGGAGCGTTTCTTAGCGCAAGTGGCGGATAAAGATGCCGGTGATGATGAGGCGATGCATTATGATGCCGATTTTGTGCGTGCTTTAGAGTACGGTATGCCGCCCACCGCGGGCGAAGGTATAGGTATCGATCGTCTGGTCATGCTCCTGACTGATTCAGCCTCCATTCGTGATGTGATTTTGTTCCCACATATGCGTCCAGAGCATTAATGTGCTGCTATTGGCAGCCTAAACATCATCTTGGTGTTGGGCTGCCACGCTGCAAGTTTTACCCTGCTAAAATTACGGAGTCATTATGAGCGAGCGCGATTATCGACCACTGATTGCCACGGCTGTGGCGAGCATTGTGGGTACTGTGGCGGTTTTAAGTTATTACGGTTATCTGCATATAGCTAAACCCAGTGACGCATTATTACTGGCGGACTACACCATGCTGAAAACCATCCCGGGTGAAGATTACAAAGTGTCTCTCAAACCTGCGGAGCAAGTGGCACAGTGTCTTGATGGTATTGTGGTGCTCTTTGACACTAAGCAAAAAGGTTTGACCGGCGTACTGGTGGATAATAAAAAGCGTGCGGTGCGTTGTGATTTTATTGCGCCTTAAGCATGTTTTATACAACAGCAGGACGAACGTGTAGCGCCGTTTAAAACACTAAAGTTGTCTTGCTAGATGTGGGATAACTCGGCAAGCTGGAGAAAAACTTCAGTGGAGAACGAGTATGATCCCAATTGATTCACGTCTGCGCGAACACGTCCATTTGCTCGGCGAGCTGCTGGGCTCAACCATGCGCGAACAACGTGGGCAAGAGTTTTTAGATAAAATTGAACGCATTCGCAAAGGCGCCAAGGCCGCGCGGCGTGGCTCAGAAGACGGTCGCCAGCAGCTCACAGATACGCTTGATCAGTTATCTGAAGATGAGTTGTTACCCGTTGCACGAGGTTTTAATCAGTTTCTTAATTTAGCCAATATTGCCGATCAGTATCATCTGATGCGCCGTCGTCGCAGTGATGAACAGCCCGCGTTTGAAGATCAAATGCTCGCCTCATTGCTGCAGCGTTTGCAGGCCGCCGGACATCATCCGCAAGCTTTGTCTCAAACCGTGGCCGGATTAGATATTGAGTTGGTTTTAACGGCCCATCCAACCGAAGTGTCACGTCGTACACTCATTATGAAATACGATGCCATTGCGCAACAGTTGGCCGCACTTGACCACACGGATTTAACTGCAGTAGAACGTGACACTATTATTAACAAGCTGCGCAGTTTAATTGCTGAAATCTGGCACACCACAGAAATTCGTAGTGAGCAGCCGACACCTGTAGATGAGGCGCGCTGGGGTTTTGCCGTAATTGAGCGTTCACTCTGGCACGCCATCCCTAATGTATTGCGTCATGTGGATCAGACGTTGCTTGAGGCGGGTGGTGATGCCTTACCGATTACCGCCACTCCGATACGTTTTTCCACTTGGATGGGCGGTGATCGCGATGGCAACCCTAATGTAACGGCACGGGTTACCAAAACAGTGCTGCTGCTGGCGCGCTGGATTGCTGCGGATTTATTTTTACGTGATATCTCCCGCTTAACTGCGGAGTTATCCATGCAAGATGCAAGTTCAGAACTGATGGCGTTAGTGGGTGAAACAGATGAGCCTTACCGTGTCTTGATGAAAAAACTACGGGCACGTTTGCGCAAAACCCGTGCTGAATTGCAGTCCGCCTTATCTGCGGGCACTGCGCTCTCTGCGGAGATTTTCTTACATAACGAAGAACTGCTGAACCCGCTATTGCTATGCCATCGTTCATTGCATGAGTGCGGCATGGGCCTGATTGCTGATGGTGATTTGCTCGATACCATTCGCCGTGCCACGACCTTTGGTTTGTCATTGGTGCGTTTGGATATTCGACAAGATGCAGAGCGTCATACCAGAGCGCTCAATGAAATCACGCAGTGGTTGGGATTAGGCGAGTATGCGCAGTGGAGTGAGGCGCAGCGTCAAGCCTTTTTACGCAGCGAGCTGCAAAGTCGCCGTCCTTTGTTATCCAGCGCCTTTACTGCCAGTGCAGACACCCAAGAGGTTTTGGATACCTGTAAAGTTATTGCGCAAACCTCCGCAGACTCCTTGGGTTCTTATGTGATCTCCATGGCCTCTGCACCTTCTGATGTGCTGGCTGTGCAGCTGCTGCTTAAAGAAGCGGGGCTTAATCGAGCAATGCGCATTGCGCCACTCTTTGAAACACAAGATGACTTACACAACGCCGCTGGTGTGATCGATCAGTTACTGAGCCTTGCGGATTATCGAAATAGCTTGCAAGGCCCGCAAGAGGTGATGATCGGCTACTCTGATTCAGCAAAAGATGCAGGCACAACGGCAGCCGCTTGGTCACAATATCGAGCACAAGAAGAGTTGGTTGCGGTCTGTGCGCAACAAGGTGTAGAGCTGATACTGTTCCATGGCCGCGGCGGTACTGTTGGTCGTGGTGGTGGCCCGGCCCATGAAGCCATTTTATCGCAACCTCCAGGGTCTGTGGCTGGGCGCTTTCGCACGACCGAGCAAGGCGAGGTGATACGGTTTAAATACGGATTACCAGAAGTGGCAGCGCAGAATTTAAATCTGTATTTGGCCTCAGTGCTTGAAGCCACCTTGTTGCCACCGCCTGTCCCTAAAGAGTCATGGCGCGCAGTAATGGAGCGTTTAGCGGCTGATGGTTTGCAAGCGTACCGTCAGACAGTGCGCGAAGATCCGCAGTTTGTGGAGTACTTCCGACAAGCCACGCCAGAGCAAGAGCTGGGGCGTTTACCGCTGGGCAGTCGTCCAGCACGACGCCGCACCGGCGGCATAGAAAGTCTGCGCGCAATCCCATGGATTTTTGCTTGGACGCAAACCCGTATGATGTTGCCGGCTTGGCTGGGTTGGGAGACGGCATTGAAAAATGCTGTTGCACGCCAAGAAGAACCCTTATTGACTGAAATGCGTGATCAGTGGCCTTTCTTTAGGGCGCGCATTGATATGTTAGAAATGGTGCTGTTGAAAGCAGACGCTGGGATTGCGCGTTTATATGATGAGCGCTTGGTGGCAGATGCATTACGTGGTTTTGGCGAGCAGCTGTATCTGCATCTTGCTCAAGCCGTGGAGCAAGTCTTGCAGCTCACGGGCGAAGCACATTTGCTGGAGCGTCATCCGCAAGTACGTGCTTCGATTAGCGTACGTGATACCTACCTTGATCCGTTACACTTGCTGCAAGTTGAGTTATTAGCACGATCCCGAGAGCAAGGTGATGCCATTTGCCCAGCAATCGAGCAAGCGTTACTCGTGACAGTTGCAGGCATTGCAGCAGGTTTGCGCAATACCGGCTAAGTCACTGCTGACGACCTGCTGATCCGTGCGCCTTGAGTGCCACTGATCAGCAGGCTGCGCGCAGGTTTATTGTGCGCTAAGGAGGGTGCCCAGTATGTCTGTGATTAAGCCCAGTACAAATCCGCTGCATAACAGCGCAACCCAAAGCCAAAATAAGACTTTCACTGCCGTGCTATTAGCCGGTGGTGGTGCGCCATAGCGGTTGTGAGCTTGACTGCCAGGTATTACAAAAATTAATAACTGGAAGATACTGCCCACAACAGGAATCAGGCTCAGTAACAGTAGCCAGCCAGACCAACCAATATCGTGTAAGCGTTTAACACTGATCTGAATAGCGAGCACGATGGCGGCAATCGCTGCGGTAAAAATCAATAAGCCACCCAGCCAGAGTGATGCATTTAAAACCAGTATGCTAATTAAGAGTACGGGGAGCATGGCAAACATATAAACCATTGACCAGGCAATATAACGCATGCGTCCAAGGCGGCCTTCAATGCCCCAAATATTTAACTCGCCCACCTCTTCTAAATTTTGCCTCATAGTCGCTTTTGGCGTGGCGTAGGGTGAGGGCGGGCTTGGGTTTAGAGTGTTTGTCGTGCCGGCTGCCTGCGCTTGGTGACGGGTAAATTTAGCAATTACGATGCCGCAGCTTTGACAAATCTGCTGTTTTGCTTGCCGTGCGCTACACTTAGGGCACGTCATTTGGGTTGGATGGTCTGCATTACTTTCTGAAACAATGGCTTCTAAGCTTAAGTGAGCTGTTGGCTCTGCTTCTTTCTGTGCCACTACACCGGCAGAAAATAATGCTTGAAGGTATTTATCGGCTTCGCTGGAGCTGATATCACGCTTGACCGTAATGGGCTTGCCGGAGAATAAAGCTTGGATTGCTGTGGTATCTGTTTTAAATAAGCGGGCCAGCTGCTCTTGAGCAAAGTCTATCGTTACGCCGGGCGCAAGAGTGCCATCGATGCTGATCTTATAGCGAGTATTGGGCATGATGCTTCCCTATCAGTGACCGGCGGTCATACGAACATTATCATCACGCGGCAGCCTTTAGCTGCATGCGGACCATTAGAAAGGTTTAAGAATGGCCAGCAGCACAATGGCAATTAAAAACAAAACCGGTAGCTCATTAAACCAACGATAAAATACATGGCTTTTCTGGTTGCTGCCTTGTGCAAAGCGCTTATAAATAACGCCTAGGGAAAAGTGATAGGCAATTAAAAAGACTAATAATGTCAGCTTAATATGCATCCAGCCCGCCTTGAGGAGTGCAGGGTTGATATATAACATACACAGACCCAGCACAAGAGTGGCCACCAGAGAAGGGTGCATAATGCCCCTGTAGAGCTTGCGCTCCATAATCGTGAAGCGTTCTTGGCTAATGCTATCTGTACTCATGGCGTGATAGACAAATAAGCGTGGTAAGTAAAATAATCCCGCAAACCAGCATACCACTGCGATAATATGGAACGACTTGATCCACAAATACGTCATAACCTGCTCCAATAGTAAATTGTGTACATGGTAGTACGCTGCCGAACCAGTGTCATCTGCCAAGAGCAGCTTATGTGGACTTGGATATATTTTATTTTAGTAAAGAGGGTGCATGCATGATTAAAGTGGCAATTGTCGGCGGTACAGGCTACACAGGTGTTGAGTTGTTACGACTACTGGCTTTACATCCGCATGCACAGGTTGAAGTCATTACTTCGCGCTCCGAAGAAGGGGTGCGGGTGGCTGATATGTACCCGAATCTGCGTGAGAGTTACCCTGAACTGGCCTTTTCTGTGCCTCATGCTGAAACGTTAACCGCTTGTGATGTCGTGTTTTTCGCAACACCACATGGTGTGGCGCATGGTCTCGCTGATGAAATTTTACAAGCAGGCACACGAGTGATTGATTTATCAGCAGACTTTCGTCTGGAGGATGCCGATGAATGGGCACAGTGGTATGGACAGCCGCATGGTGCACCGCACTTATTGGCTGAAGCAGTCTACGGTTTGCCTGAAGTCAATCGTGCCAAGATTAAAGATGCACGACTGGTTGCTGTACCGGGTTGCTATCCAACAGCGGTGCAACTGGGTCTCTTGCCTTTAGTTGAAGCAGGGCTGGCCGATACCCAGCAAATTATTGCGAGCTGTGCCTCCGGTGTGAGTGGTGCTGGTCGAGGGGCGAAAATCGGCTCATTATTCTGTGAGGCGAATGAAAATATGATGGCTTATGGGGTGAGCGGACACCGTCATCTGCCTGAAATCAAGCAAGGGCTGCGTCGTGCCGCAGGTGCGCCTGTGGGCTTGACCTTTGTGCCACACTTGGTGCCTATGATTCGTGGCATTCATGCAACCTTGTACGCGACAGTGACGAATCGTGAGGTTGATTTGCAGGGGTTATTTGAGCAGCGTTATCAAAATGAGCCTTTTGTTGACGTACTGCCGGCTGGCACATTTCCGCAGACTCGCAGTGTTAAAGGCGCCAATATGTGCCGTATTTCTGTGCAGCGTCCACAAAGCGGTGATGTTGTGGTGGTCATGGCCGTGATTGATAATTTAGTGAAAGGCGCTTCGGGTCAGGCCGTGCAAAATATGAATATAATGTTTGGCCTCGATGAACAGAGCGGCTTGTTATCAGCTGCGCTCATTCCCTAGATAAGGTTAATAGTTGACCTTGGTGCTAGGTTAAGCGGATAATATAACCCATTGATATTTTACAGCGCGATGCTGGGAGAAAGTAAAATGAGTGTTGAGTCCTTCGTCCCTGCCGCAATGCAGTTTACTCAAGGGGCGGCAAAGAAAGTGAAGGCCCTCGTTGAAGAAGAGGGTAATCCAAGACTGAAATTGCGGGTCTTCGTAACCGGAGGTGGTTGCTCAGGATTTCAGTATGGTTTTACCTTTGATGAGGATGTTGCTGATGACGATACGATTATTGATCGTGAAGGTGTCAGCCTGATTATTGATCCAATGAGCTTTCAATACTTAGCCGGTGCAGAGGTGGACTATACCGAAGGCTTGGAAGGTTCGCGTTTTGTGATTAATAACCCCAACGCAACCACGACCTGTGGCTGCGGGTCATCATTCTCAGTTTAAAATTACGTTTTATGCAGGATAAATGGCGCCAAGTACACGCAAGCCTTTGGCGCCCGTTACTGCGGGTCTGTTGCTAGCAATGCCTTCTAGGCAGCAGTGTGCTAGCCAAGCAAATGCCATAGCTTCCATCCAGTCAGCTGAAATGCCCAGTGCGTCGGTGCTTTGAACGCTGCACTGTGGCATTAATCGACGCAGCCGCTCTAGTAAATCCTTGTTGTGCGCACCACCACCACAAACCCAGACTACTTGAGTGTTGGCTTGAGCGAGAGTGATTGCTTGGCTGATCGTGCGAGCAGTAAATTCACACAAAGTTGCTTGTACATCGTGCTCAGCAATAACGCTGTGTTGTGCCAGTATGTTTTCTAGCCATGGCAAGTTAAACAGCTCGCGTCCTGTGCTCTTTGGTCCTTGGGTGGCGAAAAATGGCTCGCTTAACATGTGCTCGAGGAGCGCTTGATTGACTGTGCCGCTTGCCGCCCATGCACCATCTTTATCAAATGCACAGTTCTGCTTGCGCTGAATCCATGCATCCATGAGTACATTTCCGGGGCCGCAATCAAAGCCAGAGGTCTCGTGCCGTTCAGTTAATAGGGTGACATTGCTAAAGCCGCCTATATTTAAAACAGCGCAAGGTTTCCTTTGTTGTTGAAAGAGCATTTCATGAAAAGCAGGAACAAGGGGGGCGCCTTGCCCGCCAGCGGCAATATCACGTTGCCGAAAATGACTGACAACACAGATGCCTGTGAGCTCTGCTAGTAATGCAGGGCTGCCAATTTGTACAGTGAATTGCTTGGCAGGCTCGTGCCGTATTGTTTGGCCGTGGCTGCCAATGGCGCGAACTTGCGCGGCAGGGGTATGAGTTTGCGCAAGAAGTTGCTGGACGCCTTGGGCTGCAAGTTGCGCCCATTGTTGTTCGGCTAGAGCTGCGCGATTAATTTCGTCAGCACCACTGCTGCACAGAGATAGCAGGCTTTCTTTCAGATCAGCGGGCATCGCCACATAGTGGCTGGCGATCAGTTGGCAGTAAGGATCGACATCAAGAAGACAGATGTCGATCCCATCCAGGCTAGTGCCTGACATAATGCCAATATAGAGCATTTTACTGCTGGTTTAGCGCGAGCTGAGTATTTTTATTCTGGTCCAATTTCGCCAGTAGAGGCTTGCTGTGTTGTGCGAAGCGCTGCTTCTCGGAGGCATGGATTGGGTCAGAAATAGGCAGTTTCTGGCTGAGCGGATCAACGTGCACGCCATTGACTTGGAACTCATAATGCAAATGAGGACCTGTAGATAAACCCGTTGTCCCAATGTAACCAATAATCTGGCCTTGTTTGACCTGGCTACCTGGACGAATGCCTTTTGCAAAGCCTTGCATATGTGCATATAGAGTCTGGTAGCGTTGGCCGTGTTTGATGACGACAGTGTTGCCATAGCCGCCTTTGCGACCCGCTAAAGTCACGCGACCATCGCCTGCGGCTTTAATCGGCGTACCTCGTGGTGCTGCATAGTCAACACCCTTATGCGCGCGAATTTTATTTAAAATTGGGTGTCTGCGACCATTAGAAAAGCGCGAGCTGATACGTGCGAAATCCACCGGTGTGCGAATAAAGGCTTTGCGTAAGCTTGATCCGTCAGCGCTGTAATAGCTGGAGTTGCCTTGCTTATCGGTGTAACGAACAGCGGTATAGGTTTTGCCGCGGTTGGTAAAGCGAGCGCTGAGTATATTGCCCGTGCCGACGGCTTTACCGTCTAAAGTTTTTTCTTCATAAATCAGTTCGAATTGGTCGCCGATGCGTAAATCTTGTGCGAAATCGATGTCGTAGCCGAAAATATTTGCCATATCTAGAGCGAGAGAATAGGGCATGCCTGCTTTTTTGGTCGCAGAGAATAGAGCCCCTTCGATAGTGCCTTGTGCGTATTTTTCCGCAGTTTCTGTTTTTGCGACATCCTTGCTAAAAACAAAACTGTCATTTTCGGACTGCTTTTCTAAATAAATAGTTTCTAGTGGGCTGATTTTAGAGCTGAGCGCCTGTAATTCCTGGTTTTCGTCAAATTCAAAGATGATGGTTTGACCTACTTTTAAATGGGCAAAGCGCTTGGCATCTTTATTACTAGAGAGGATTTTATGCAGTAGCGTGTTATCAAGCCCCGCTCTTGTAAAGAGCACTGATAGGGTGTCGCCGCTACTCACAGTTAGAGTTTTTTGATACTCAAAGGTGTCCGTCTCAGCTGCAGAGCTTGTGTGCTCGGCCTCTTGCGATGATGTTTTGGCGTCTGCATCAACGGCGGTGAGTTGAATATCAGTGCTGGAAGGGCTTGATGTGACTTGTTCAGCTATTTGCTCTTCTAACTCTATATTAATGAAAGTCTTTTTTGCTTCCACTTCGCGTGATGGATAAACCAGCAAAGTGAGGCAGAGCAGGGCAGCAATTCCGCTTGCCGCAAGCAGATGAGGCTTGGGGTAGCTCTGCTGTGTCGGAGTGTTATGTGTTGGCATAGTCTTAGTGGTCTGCTGTGTGCGATTGCGTAAAGTATAAGTAAATGCCTTCTACTGCAAGTATATATGCCTTGCAACTTGCGCTGAGTCAGGTTTTAACACGAGATTGCGCAAAAAATAGTGGCTCGCTGAGTGGTTTGTCAGAGGCTGTAATTTGTTTTTAGTTCCTTATCTAGTATTCTTATCGGCTATCTATCTTAATAATGTGGTGTTCTGAGCATGAAAACCGTTGAAGAGCAGTTGGCTGTTATCAAGCGAGGTACTGACAACGTTGTTGTTGAGCAGGAGCTAATAGACAAGTTAAAGCGCAATCAGCCGCTGCGTATTAAAGCAGGTTTTGATCCGACTGCTCCAGACCTGCACTTGGGGCATGCGGTGCTGTTAAACAAATTGCGCATGCTGCAGGATTTAGGTCATCAGATTATTTTCTTGATCGGTGATTTCACTGGGATGATTGGTGATCCCAGCGGTAAGAGTGTCACGCGCCCGCCGTTAACCCGCGAGCAGGTTTTAGAAAATGCAGAAACCTATAAACAGCAAGTTTTTAAAATTCTTGATGAGAATAAAACTGAGGTTGTTTTTAACTCGTCCTGGCTCGAGAAGCTCAGCCCTGCAGATTTTATTCGTCTTGCATCGCAATATACAGTTGCTCGCATGCTTGAGCGTGAAGATTTTAATACCCGCTATACAGGTAATCAGCCGATTGCTATCCATGAGTTCTTGTATCCGCTGATTCAGGGCTATGACTCTGTGGCCTTGCGCGCTGATATTGAGGTGGGTGGTACTGACCAGACATTTAACTTGTTAATGGGACGTGAGTTGCAGCGTGCTTATGGTCAGGAGCCGCAGTGCATTATTACTATGCCGCTGTTAGAGGGGTTGGATGGCGTTAAAAAGATGTCCAAATCTCTTGGTAATTATGTGGGCATACAAGAAGCGCCTGGTGTGATGTATACAAAGCTGCTGTCTATGCCTGACGAACTGATTTGGCGTTATTACGAGCTGTTGAGCTTTCGTAGTGCTGAGGATATAGAGCGTTTGAAAGAAAGCGTGGCTCAGGGAGCGAATCCGCGCGATATAAAAATTGAGTTGGCGCGCGAGTTGATTGCTAGGTTTCATGGTGAGGAGGCTGCGGCGAATGCGCATAAGTCTGCGGGTAATCGCATGCAGGATGGTGAGTTGCCAGAAGATTTGCCTGAGATCGAGCTTGCTGCATTGGGAGATATGCCGATAGCTGCTGTTTTGAACCAAGCTGGATTGGTTAAGAATGCAGCAAGCGCGCGCGATATGCTTGCGTCTGGAAGTGTGCGGGTAGATGGTAATGTGGTTGGGCGTGACTTTATCTTTAAGCAGGGGGCGCAGCATGTCTGCCAAGCTGGCAAGAAAAGCTTTGCCCGTATTACGCTGAGTGCGCAATAAAATACAATTTTTTTCAGATTAGCTATTGTGCTTTTGAAAAAAAACTGTAATATGGACGTTCTTGAGGCGCTGATAGCAGCAAATCAGGTAACAAGTTGATTTTTAAGGAAATAAATTAAAAATTAAGCTTGACAGATACTTCGGAGAGTGTAGAATACGCCTCCTCGCTGAAGCCGAGAGACTTCAACGAAATGTTCTTTAACAATTTGAATCAAGCAATTCGTGTGGGTGCTTGTGTTAGATGAATGATAGTCAAAAAGATTATCAGCAACACAAGTTACTCTGTGAATTCATAGAGTTATTTTTGTCTTTTTTTATAAAAGATATTTGCGAT
>JAAYFI010000026.1 GCA_012728315.1 Gammaproteobacteria bacterium | reverse complement strand
CGCTTCATCGCGACGGATGATCAAGTTGCGCAATACGGCATCGTTGTAGCGGAAACTGTCTTCCAGTTCTGCTAAAGCTTTGCTGCTGCACTCAACGTTGAGCAAAATGTAGTGAGCTTTATGGATATCATCAATTGCATAAGCTAATTGGCGACGGCCCCAGTCTTCTTGACGATGAACTTTACCGCCATCTTCTTCGATCAGTTTGGTGTAACGCTCAACCATACCGCCGACTTGTTCGCTCTGATCCGGGTGGACCAAGAACACTATTTCGTAATGACGCATAGATGCTCCTTACGGGTTGTAGCCTGCCGCACTCTGCGGTCAGACAAGGAGTGGATAAAATTTTGCATCGATGCACAGCAATAACCATACATACAACGCAAGGGGCGATATTCTAAAGAAGCGCGCCCCGCTAAGCAAGGTAAGTCTTGCAAATGCTGTATTTAAGTTAAGGTTTTGCCGCTAGACGCTGACGCTGCGCTTCAAATAAGCACACCCCAGTGGCCACTGAGACATTGAGACTGCTGACACTGCCTTGCATGGGTACATGCACTAAAAAATCACAGGTTTCACGGGTTAAGCGGCGCATGCCTGCACCTTCAGCACCCATCACCAAAATCAACGGGCCAGTCATATCTTGTTGATACAAGGTTTGCTCGGCCTCACCCGCCGTACCCACGACCCACATTCCTTTTTGCTGTAGTTTTTGCAAGCTGCGCACCAGATTCGTTACAGCAACCAAAGGCACAACCTCAGCAGCGCCACAGGCCACTTTGCGCACCGTAGCATTTAAAGTCGCAGATTTATCCTTAGGGATAATCACCGCATGCACGCCTGCTGCATCCGCAGTACGCAAACATGCACCAAGATTATGCGGATCGGTCACACCATCAAGCACCAGCAGCAATGGCGGCACTTCTAGGCGATCAAGCAACTCATCAAGCATTTGCTCACCCCAGATCTGGCTGGGGCTGACTTGCGCGACAACACCTTGATGCACACCTTCAACTTGCTCATCCAGCTCGCGTCGACTGAGCGTGCTCACCGCAATACGTGCCTCTTCAGCCAGCTCACGCAGCACCTGCACGCGCGGCTCATGACGTCCTTCAGCTAATAGCAATTGCTTAACGCGCTTAGGGTGATGGCGTAATAAAGCTTCAACCGCATGGACACCGTACACGCTTTCCAAATCACTCATAATGCCCTGCCTTGGTCGACTTACTGACGACTTTGCGCTTACGGCTTTTACTTTTTGCCTTGCCTTTGCCAGCGGCCGAATCTTTGCTGTTTGTCTTGGTATCAGTAGCGACTGACTTTGCAGCCCCTTTTGCACCCTTGCCTTTCAACGCTGGGCGCTTGCTTAAATCGACATCGGCAGGCGTCATTTCAAAGTCAATCTTGCGCTCATCTAAGTCAACACGCGCCACAATCACTTCAACGGTATCACCCAGACGGAAACTGCGACCGCTGCGCTCACCCGTTAGGCGGTGATGCAACGCATCAAACTGATAGTAATCGCCCGGTAAAGCGGTGACATGCACCAAGCCTTCCACATAGATATCGATCAACTCGACAAAAATACCAAAGCCGGTAACTGCTGTAATCACCCCTTCAAAAGTGTCGCCCACACGATCCAGCATAAACTCGCATTTCAGCCAGGTCACCACATCACGTGTCGCCTCATCTGCGCGACGCTCGGTCATGGAGACTTCAACACCGATTTCTTCTAAACGCGGCAATTCATAGGGATAAATCTGTGCTTTAGGCAAACTGCGCGCACCGACTCGCTGTACATGCTCAGTTTTCTTACGCGAACGAATAACACTGCGCACGGCACGATGGTTCAGTAAGTCTGCATAACGACGAATCGGTGACGTGAAGTGTGTGTACGCTTCGTAGTTTAAACCAAAGTGCCCTTGGTTATCGGGGCTGTACACCGCTTGACTGAGCGAGCGCAGCATCACTGTTTGAATCAACTGAAAGTCCGCGCGCTCACGCACTGTTTCCAGTAATGCCAAGTAGTCTTTAGGGGTTGGATCACCCTTACCGCGATTTAACGTCAAACCAAGCTCAGTCAAGAAACCACGGAGTTTTTCTAACTTTTCCGCCGGAGGCCCCTCGTGCACACGGTATAGACCAGGCAAATCGTGATCTTCTAAAAAGCTGGCCATAGCAACGTTGGCGCACAGCATGCATTCTTCAATGAGTTTGTGTGCATCATTGCGTACGGTCGGCAAGATCTCAGAAATCTTGCGGTTTTCACCAAAGACGATATAGGTTTCACGGGTCTCAAAATCAATTGCACCGCGCAGATGGCGCTGCTTTTGTAATGCTTTGTATACGGCGTACAGCTCTTTAAGATGCGGCGCCACTTGCGCATACTCTGCCAAATAAGCTTTACCTTCGGTGCTGCGCGGGCGCTCCAGCATGGCACTGACAGTGTCATAGGTTAAGCGCGCATGGGACTGAATAACCGCCTCATAAAACTCATAACCAATAATTTTGCCTGAGCGCGCTAAGGCGATTTCACACACCATCGCCAAACGGTCAACATGCGGATTGAGCGAGCATAAACCATTGGATAACTCCTCCGGCAGCATTGGAATCACGCGCTCGGGGAAATACACCGAGTTACCGCGCAGCTGCGCTTCCATATCAAGCGCAGAGCCTACTTTGACATAATGCGAAACATCAGCAATAGCGACATATAAACGCCAGCCTCCCGCCACCAAGTCACCACCACTGCGCGGCTCGCAATATACAGCATCATCAAAGTCGCGCGCATCAGCGCCATCAATGGTGACAAAAGGTAAATGGCGCAAATCAACACGGCGCTCTTTATCTTTTTCTTCGACGTCTTCTTTAAAACGTTTCGCCTCTTTAAGTACAGCCTCAGGCCAAACATGGGGAATATCGTAGTTGCGCAATGCCACTTCGATTTCCATACCCGGTGCCATATATTCACCGAGCACCTCGATAATATTACCTTGCGCTTGAAAACGCGGCGTAGGCCAGTGCGTAATGGCCACTTCCACCAACTGCCCGACTTGTGCACCATTGGCACGCCCTGGGCTGATCAGCACTTCTTGCTGCATTTTCTTATTATCTGGCAGGACAAAGCCAATGCCGTTTTCTTCGTTATAGCGCCCCACAATTGACTCATGGGCGCGCACGACCACTTCGGCAATAGCACCTTCGCGGCGACCACGCTTGTCAAAGCCGACCACTCGGGCCAACGCACGATCACCATCAAAGACCAAACGCATTTGCGTCGGGCTTAAAAATAAATCATCGCCGCCATCATCGGGGATTAAAAAACCAAAACCGTCGCGATGACCACTGACGCGGCCCACCACTAAGTCCAGCTTATCCACAGGCGCATAAGCACCGCGCCGGGTATAAACCACTTGCGCATCACGCTCCATGGCGCGTAGACGTCGACGTAATGCTTCGATATCTTCTTCTGCAGTTAGCGCAAACTCCAATGCCAACTGCTCGCGTGTCGCCGGCGCACCGCGCTCGGCCAAGTGCTGTAAAATCAGCTCGCGGCTTGGAATGGGATTGTCGTATTTTTCCGCTTCACGTGCGGCCTCAGGGTCGAGGGATTGCCAATCGGCTATCAAATTAAATTCACCTTACTTTTAAAATTAAAAAGTGCAGTGAATAATTACTCACCGCACGTATCGCACGACTAATTTAACAGATTTTTTAGCACATGGGGGTTTACAAGTTCTTTTTTCAGCCGTATAGTTCGCGACCACAACGTTACGCAATTGACGTTGTACCATGAAAACAAGCCAATTGTATTGTTTTCAATGCCCAGGTGGTGGAATTGGTAGACACGCTAGCTTCAGGTGCTAGTGCTCGCAAGGGCGTGGAAGTTCGAGTCTTCTTCTGGGCACCAATTACTCAACAGTAAGTTATAAATCGCTTACTGTATTTAAAACCCGCTCTTGCAGCGGGTTTTTTATTGCCTATTTTTCAGCTCTAAAAACCCAACTGCAATCAGCCTCCCTGCCCTTACAACCACGCACGCTGCACAATCTGCGCCACCATTAATGCAGCTGTAACTGACGCTGCTAACCATAACGCAACCGCTGCCTGATACTTACCACTGCGTGTTGACTCAAGTTTTAAAATAAAAGTGATAAAGCTGATAACAAATAAAATTGGCGTATACGGCATAATAAACGGCAATATCTCGGGATTAAGCACCCGCGCAACATAGCTAGGAACCGACGCCATAGCGAACACCACCGCCGACACAGCGGCCACTTGCAGCATGGTCACAAAGGGTCTGGCAATACGCGCATCTTGCTTCGCTGCGCCACGACGCAACAGCAGCCCGCCGATCACCACGATATAAATAAGCGTGAGCGCCGCCCAGAGTATTGATTGTGCAGAAATGGTTAACATGTGCATCCTTAAATAAATAATAACCTGCGTGCCGACTGCATTGCTGAATCGTTGCTTACCACCCAGTCTTTGCCAACGGCACAGTATAGCGGGCATATCAGCGAAACGCAGTCACCCTGCCATCTTTATCCAGCGCTGAAATACGCACCCAGCGCCTGCCAAATCAAACGCAGCGCCAAAAGCGTTAATAACACATTAAACACTAGGGCAAAACGCTGATCCGAGGAGGCGTACAACACCTTCAAGCCCAGCTTAGTACCCACGACCCCCGCTAAAATCATCAATAAAGCCAAGCCCAGCCACTCATAAAAGACAAAGCCTGCAACACTGTAGACCAAGATTTTGGGCGCATGCTGAAGGGTCATCGCCGCGGCAAAGGTTGCCACAGTTGCTTGGCGCTGTCCTTGCTGTTGCTGTTTAATAAAAGCAGCCACCAAAGGCCCAGTTGCACCAACAAAATGGCTTAAAAAAGTCGTAAAGGTTGCTGCTAGAAAAGTCCCCAAAGCGCGAGTTGCCACCTGCGGCACTGGCGGTCCCCAACACAACACCAAAATAAATCCAGCAATACTCAACTGCAATAACCAAGACGGCAACTCAATCAGCAAAACACTGGCCAGTAGCGCCCCAAGCACAACGCCAGGAGCGAACCAATACAGTGCCGGCCAACGGATGTAGCGCGCAGTAAGTATCGCGCGATTGGCATTAGAGCCGAGCTGAACCAAGCCATGCAGAGGAATCACTGCCGCGGCAGGTAATAGCATACTCAAAATCGCCAATAGCAGAACGCCACCGCCAATACCCAGTGCGGCTGTCATGGCTGAAGTCAGGCAAGCGCTAGCAATCAATACCAACGCCGCCCACAGCGGTAAGTCGGCCGGTAACAACCACGCGAGTATTGCGTCCATCCACCCTCCCTTGTGTGCTTGGATTTACCTTATCAACGGGCTATTGCACCCTCATCAATTCTCGTTACGAAACGCCTGATTGGCTTGAGCAAAGCGTGTTGTCATCGCTTGACTCGGCCCCTTGCCCAGCACACTCACCAGATAGATCGCCACAACGGCAAAAGCAAACCCTGGAATAATCTCATAAAGATCAATGCCGCTGTATTGCTTCCACAGCACCACAGTCAATGCCCCCACCAGCATGCCCGCCAAAGCGCCATTGCGGGTCATGCCGCGCCATGTCACCGACAACAACACCACCGGCCCAAAGGCTGCACCAAAACCCGCCCAAGCGTAAGAAACCAAATCAAGCACTTTGCTGTTTTGATCCGAGGCCAGATAAATCGCTAACAAGGCAATTAACAGCACCATCAAACGCCCCACCCAAACCAACTCGCTCTGCGAAGCATTTTTGCGCAAAAAGCCTTTATAGAAGTCTTCAGTAATGGCACTGGAACTGACCAACAACTGACAACTTAAGGTACTCATCACCGCTGCTAACACGCCCGCCAAAATCACCCCAGCAATCCACGGATTAAACAGCAGCTTGGCCAGCTCCATAAACACCCGCTCACTATTACCATCAACGGCTACAGCCAAGTCTGGATGCTGAGCAAAATAAGCAATCCCAAAGAAGCCTACCGCAACCGCACCACCTAAAGTCAGAATCATCCAAGCAATACTGATGCGCCGCGCATTAGGCATACTGGCCGATGATTTAGCCGCCATAAAGCGCACCAAAATATGCGGCTGGCCAAAATAGCCTAAGCCCCAGCCCAGCAACGAAATAATGGCCATAAACGACAGGCCATGGAACATATTAAATGCAGAGGGTTTAACCCGCTCAATGGTCGCCAACGCCTCACCCATATCACCTAAAGCAAGGATCACGAAAATCGGGGTAATCAGCAGCGCAAAAATCATCAAGGTCGCTTGCACTGTATCGGTCCAGCTGACCGCTAAGAACCCCCCAATAAACACATACAGCACTGTGGCCGCCGCCCCCACCCACAGTGCTACGCCGTAATCTAAAGCAAAGGTGCTTTCAAAGAGGCGTGCAGCCGCCACCACACCAGAGGCGCAATACAAAGTGAAAAACAGCAGAATAATGGCCGCCGAGATAATCCGTAGAATCCGGCTATCGTCTTCAAAACGGTGCGTAAAATAATCTGGCAAGGTCAGGGCATTATTGTTGTATTCGGTATGCACACGCAGACGTCCGGCGACAAATAACCAGTTGATCCACGCACCGGTCACCAAGCCAATGGCAATCCAGCTCTCTGACAAACCCGCAACAAAGATCGCGCCTGGCAACCCCATCAATAACCAACCGCTCATATCGGACGCACCGGCCGACATCGCGGTAACAAAACTACCTAAACTGCGTCCGCCTAAGATGTAGTCAGAAAAGTTTTTAGTGGAGCGCCAAGCCCACAAACCAATGCCCAGCATCAAGGCAATATAAACGGCAAATGTCACCAGTGTCGGTGTAGAAACACCCATAAAATACATCCTTCTGCTGTTGCTATGCAGCGCACCACCCAGCTTTATCGCTGTTTGCTGCGCTCTTAGTGAGCTCAAGTTATTAAATAAAAAACGCAGTTTACCCCGATCACCCAGCACTTGGGTAACCTTAAAAGCAGCCCTGGCTGCACATAAAACCTAAAAACAATCCAACCCTGCGCAAGCGCTGTATCCGCCATAGCACGCGCCATTATGCAGTGCTTATAGCGCTTTAAAATGAGCTGGCTGCAGTGATAAAAAAAGCCGCACAAGGCGGCTTTTTTTATCACAAGGCACGTATTTAATGCTTACTGTGCTTGCTCTGCTTTAGCGGCAGCAACGTCTTTGATCGACAGCTTGATACGACCACGGTTATCAACGTCCAATACCAACACGTCAACCATTTGCCCTTCAGTCAAGATATCAGTCACTTTTTCAACACGCGCATCACTGAGCATGGAGATATGCACTAAGCCATCTTTACCCGGCAAAATGTTAACAAACGCACCGAAGTCAACAATGCGCTCAACTTTACCGTGATAGATTTTGCCAATTTCAGCTTCAGCAGTAATGCTCAAGACACGCTCACGCGCAGCTTCTGCAGCATCTTTAGTGTTACCGAAGATCTTAATGGAACCGTCATCTTCAATATCAATCGAGGCATCCGTTTCTTCACAGATCGCGCGAATGGTTGCACCACCTTTACCGATCACATCACGGATTTTGTCTGAATCAATTTTCATCGCAATCATCGTCGGCGCATTCTCTGACAACTCAGTGCGCGATGTGGCAATCACTTGATTCATTTGCTCAAGGATATTGATCCGCGCAGCATGGGCTTGGTTGAGAGCCAACTCCATAATGTCTTCGGTAATACCTTCAATTTTGATATCCATTTGCAGCGCAGTGACGCCATTGGCAGTACCAGCGACTTTAAAGTCCATATCACCTAGGTGATCTTCATCACCCAAGATATCGGTTAAAACAGCGTATTTATCGCCTTCCTTAACCAGCCCCATGGCAATACCAGCCACTGGCGCTTTCATTGGCACACCAGCATCCATCAATGCTAAAGAAGCACCGCACACTGAAGCCATTGAGCTTGAACCGTTCGATTCAGTGATCTCAGAAACCACACGAATGGTGTACGGGAAATCATCCGCATCAGGCAACATCGCGGCAATACTGCGGCGCGCTAAACGACCATGACCAATTTCACGACGACCGGTTGCGCCCATACGACCACACTCACCTACAGAGTAAGGAGGGAAGTTGTAGTGCAACATAAATGGATCACGCTTTTCGCCTTCTAAGGTATCAAGCAACTGTGCATCACGCGCCGTACCTAAAGTAGCTACCACTAAGGCTTGAGTCTCGCCGCGAGTAAACAATGCAGAACCGTGAGTTTTGTCTAACACGCCGACTTCAATCGCCAGCGGACGCACAGTGCTGGTGTCACGACCATCAATACGCGGCTTACCGTTAACGATATTTTCACGCACAGTACGGTATTCAATTTCACCAAAGGCATCTTTAACCTCAGCCGCTGTTGGGCCTTCGCCTTCAACTTGGCTAGCCAAGGCAGCAACGGCTTGCTCACGCACTTCAGCTAAACGCGCATAGCGGTCTTGCTTAATGGTGATGGTGTAGGCTTCAGAAATAGCAGCACCAAACTGATCGCGAAGCGCGGTTAACAGCTCGGTATTTTCAGCTTTTGGCTGCCAGTCCCAACGTGCTTTACCGGCTTCAGCAGCCAGCTCTTTGATGGCATTGATAACAACTTGGAACTCTTCGTGAGCGAATAACACCGCGCCCAACATTTGATCTTCAGTTAACTCTTGCGCTTCTGACTCAACCATCAGCACAGCGTCTTGCGTTCCCGCAACCACCATGTCTAAGCACGATGCTTCTTGTTGCTCATAGGTTGGGTTCAACAAATAACCGGTTTCAGGATGAAATCCGACGCGAGCAGCACCCACTGGACCATTAAATGGAATACCAGAAATAGCCAATGCAGCTGAAGTACCAATCATCGCAGCGATGTCTGGATCCGTTTTCTTGCTGGTGGATACGACGGTACAAATCACTTGCACTTCATTGCTGAAACCTTCTGGGAACAGCGGACGTATTGGACGGTCGATCAAACGCGAAGTGAGGGTTTCTTTCTCAGATGGACGTGCTTCACGCTTGAAGAAACCACCTGGGATTTTACCTGCAGCATACGTTTTTTCTTGGTAATGCACAGATAACGGGAAAAAGTCTTTGCTTGGATCTGCTTGTTTTGCACCAACAACGGTACACAAAACAGTGACATCATTATTGACACTGACCAACACAGCGCCGCACGCTTGACGCGCTACGCGACCTGTTTCTAAAGTAATGGTGGATTCACCAAATTGAAACGTTTTAATAACCGGATTCACGGTATCTTCCTTCTCTTATGTGACCTTGGGGAAATTGGCAAGAGCTTGGGTATCGGCCCAGCATGCTCCTGAAAAGCGAAAAGCTGAAAGCCCAAAGCACAGCGCAAATCACTTCACGCACAGCACTCCAGACTTTCAGCTTCACGTTACAGCGTACGTCTTAACGACGTAGACCCAGACGAGCAATCAAAGTCGCGTAACGGCCAAGATCTTTACCTTTGAGGTAATCAAGCAACTTACGACGTTGGTTAACCATACGGATTAAGCCACGACGTGAGTGGTGATCTTTGCTATTGGCTTTGAAGTGACCTTGCAGCTTGTTGATGTTAAAGGTCAAAAGTGCAACTTGCACTTCTGGAGAACCTGTATCACCTTCAGCTTGCTTGTAGTCATTGATAATCTGAGTTTTTTCTTCGTTACTAAGTGCCATGTTGGGCTCCTAAAGTGGACAGGCCGGGATAAACCCGTGCAAAAGATAAGGTATGACCGTGCCTGCCAACAGCCTACCTGAGTGTTTTCTCGCCGCACATAAAGCACGGCCAGAAAAACAGGGTCATTGTGACCGAATTAGGCGCTTTGGTGCAACCATTGCGTCATCATCTATTTCGCCCACACCAATAAACTCATTGTTGTGATTGTACACCCGCACCATTCCTTCCAGTGGTGCTTGCTGCGCGCGTACAGGCTGACCATTCAGCCAGAAGAAGCTGCTGTGCTCAGTCAAATGCACAACGGGCCAGTGTTGCAGACCGCTATCGACCGGGATCATAAAAGCATCTAAGGCCTCGGCTCCGCCCTCTTCGTGCGCGCGTTCCAGCTCTTCTAAAGTCACTGCATGGGTTAAATCAAAAGGTCCAGCTTCGATGCGACGCAACTGCGCCACATGAGCGCCGCAACCTAAAGCAGCCCCAATGTCTTCAACCAAGCTACGAATATAAGTACCTTTACTGCACGCTACTAAAATTCGCGCCTGCTCAGCTTCGCAAGATAAGAGTTCTAAACGGCTGATGGTCACCTTGCGTGCAGGACGCTCTACGGTAATACCCGCTCGGGCTAATTTATAGAGCGGCTGACCATCTTTTTTCAGCGCTGAATACATCGGCGGCACTTGTTCAATTTCACCACGAAACTGCGGCAACACCGCCTCAATATCGGCGGCGCTAACATGAACCGGTTTGGTTTCTAGCACTTCACCTTCAGCATCAGCGGTATTGGTGGTGACACCCAGCTGCATGGTCGCCTCATAGACTTTATCGGCATCTAGCAAATAGCGAGAAAACTTAGTGGCCTCGCCAAAGCACAAAGGCAACACGCCTGTGGCTAACGGATCCAAGCTGCCGGTATGCCCACCCTTATCCGAGTTCAGCAACCAACGAACTTTCTGCAAGGCGCCATTGGAGCTAAAGCCGTAAGGCTTATCAAAAATAATAATGCCACTGACACTGCGGCGCTTACGTTTAACCTGCTGGACCACGCCTTACTCTCCGTCAGACTGAAGCTTACGCTGATCTTCTGAGACCGCCTGCTCAATCAATGCCGACAAATGTGCACCACGACTGATGCTTTCATCGTAATGAAAATGTAACGTCGGCACGCTGCGTAACTTCATTGCTTTACCCAGCAACATGCGTAGGTAGCCTGAAACATCTTTAAGCACGTCTAGATTGTTTTTAATCACTTCAGGCGAGTTGTCGCCCATCACTGTGATAAACACCTTGGCATGACCAATATCACGACTGACATCAACGCCTGTCACCGTAATAAAACCTAAGCGTGGATCTTTAATTTCTCGTGGGATCATAGTCGCCAGCTCACGCTGAATCTGATCACCAATACGCTGGGTACGGCTGTATTGTTTCGCCATAACATTCACCTTGTGCTGCACTGTGCAGCTTTTGTTCTGATCCATATAAGCAGCAAACGGCAAGCTCAATTGGCTCGATTATATACCGTGCCAACGAACTTGCCGTTGCCTATACGACTATGAATTACAGAGTACGTGCGACCTGGACTTTCTCGAACACTTCGATTTTGTCACCTACTTTCACGTCATTGTAACTCTTAACGCCAATACCACACTCCATACCGGAGCGTACTTCGCTGACATCATCTTTAAAGCGGCGTAACGACTCAAGCTCACCTTCAAAGATCACCACATCATCGCGCAAGACACGGATTGGACGGTTACGGTGAACATGCCCCTCAACAACCATACAACCGGCCACTGCACCCAACTTAGGTGAACGGAACACTTCACGCACCTCTGCAATACCTAAGATATTCTCGCGAACATCAGTACCCAGCAGGCCAGACAGTGCTTTCTTAACGTCTTCGATAATATCGTAAATGATATTGTAGTAGCGCATATCGAGACCTTCTTGCTCAACGATTTTACGCGCACCGGCATCAGCACGCACGTTGAAACCAAAGATCACCGCATTCGAGGCTAAGGCTAAGTTGGCATCACTTTCGTTAATACCACCCACACCGCCAGCCACTACGCACACTTCCACTTCATCATTACCCAGCTCGGACAGCGAGCTACGTAATGCTTCAAGCGTACCGCGCACATCCGCTTTAATAACGATGTTAAGGGTTTTCTTCTCTTCCTGACCCATACTCTCGAAGATATTTTCCAGCTTACCCGCATGGGCACGTGCCAGTTTCACTTCACGGTACTTACCTTGACGGAATAAGGCCACTTCACGGGCTTTACGCTCATCAACCACCACAGTCACTTCATCACCTGCCTCAGGTGTTCCGTCAAGGCCTAAAATCTCAACTGGAATCGACGGGCCGGCTTCTTGAATGGCTTGACCATTCTCATCCATCATGGCGCGCACGCGGCCAAAGTTAACACCCACCAGCACCATATCGCCTTGGCGTAAGGTACCGTTTTGTACTAAGACCGAAGCAACCGGACCACGACCTTTATCAAGACGTGACTCAATCACTACACCACGGCCTGAAGCCGATGGTGTTGCACTGAGCTCAAGCACTTCAGCCTGCAGCAAAACAGACTCAAGCAGGCTATCAATACCTGTACCCACTTTCGCGGAGACATGCACAAACTGAGTATCACCACCCCACTCTTCGGGGATGACATCATGCGCTGCCAAATCATTTTTAATGCGATCTGGATCAGCTTCTGGCTTATCAATTTTGTTAACAGCAACAATTAAAGGCACACCTGCAGCTTTTGCATGCTCAATACCTTCAATGGTTTGCGGCATCACGCCATCATCAGCGGCCACCACAAGAATAACAATATCGGTTGCCTTGGCACCACGTGCACGCATTGCAGTAAAGGCTGCGTGACCTGGGGTATCAAGGAAAGTGATCATGCCACCTTCAGTCTTAACGTGGTAAGCACCGATATGCTGGGTAATACCACCCGCTTCACCGGTTGCTACCTTGGCGCGGCGAATGTAGTCCAGCAGCGAGGTTTTACCATGGTCAACGTGACCCATAACGGTAACCACTGGCGCACGATGGAACTCTTCACCATCAATTTTTAATGATTCAGCAAACTTTTCTTCAATCAGGTTATCGCTCACGCGCGTTACCCGATGTCCAAGTTCTTCGGCAATCAATACCGCAGTATCCTGATCAAGAACTTGGTTGATGGTCACCGGCGAGCCTAGTTTAAACATAAACTTGACCACTTCGACGCCTTTAACCGACATCTGTGCAGCCAGTTCAGCAACTGTGATGGTTTCACCAATTTCAACATCGCGCACAATTGGACCTGCAGGACTGGTAAAGCCATGCTGATTACGCTTTTTCGCTTTACCACGACTGCGTCCACCACGACGTGCCGCTTGCTCTTCATCTTCAATACGCGCTTTGCCTTTAGCGGCTGGACGCGGCGCTGCTTTACGCTCACGGCGCTCATCGTCATCAATACGCTTGGTAGGACGACGTGCCGTATCATCTTTTTTGCGCTCTGGCGCAGGGGCAACTACGTCATCCACGACCGGCAAGGTAATATCGATCGCAGGTTCAACTTTCTCAGCCACCACAGGCTCAGCTTTAGTCTCTGCAGGCTTTTGTGCCTCAGGCTCTGGCTGTGCTACAGGTGCAGGCTTAGCTTTTTCTTGCGCCGCTTCTTTAGCTTTTTGCTCAGCTTGCAGTTTTGCTAGATCTTTTTGCTTTTCTGCTTCGATCTCTTCAGCGCTGCGCTTTACAAAAGTTTTCTTTTTACGTACTTCAACACTGATGGATTTACTACCAGGCGCACGCAGGGTTGTTGTGGTCTTGCGCTGTAAAGTAATTTTCTTAGATCCTTCAGCTTTTGCACCACTGCCCTTTTCCAAAAAGGTCAGCAGTGTTTGTTTTTCAGTTTCACTTACTTTCTGGTCAGCACTGGTGTGTGCTAAACCGGCCTCTTGCATTTGCTGCAATAGGCTTTCTACTGGCGTATTAACTGTTTTAGCCAGTTCTTTAACCGTAACTTGCGTCATGAACTTCTCTCCTCAAGCCGCAATGTGCTTATTCAAACCAATGGGCGCGGGCGGCCATGATCAGCTTGCCGGCACGATCTTCATTCATGCCTTCGATATCGAGCAAATCATCAATCGATTGCTCTGCTAGGTCTTCGCGGCTGAGCACTCCGCGGACGGCTAGCTCAACGGCCAGCTCTTTGCTCATGCCCGTTAAGTCGAGCAAATCTTGTGCCGGTTGAATATCCGCCAGCTTTTCTTCAGTCGCGATTGCGCGAGTCAATAAACAGTTTTTGGCACGAGTACGCAGTTCATTAACGATTTCTTCATCGAATCCTTCAATGTTGAGCATCTCTTCCATCGGCACATAGGCCACTTCATCTAAACTGCTAAAGCCTTCATCGACTAAAATCTGCGCCAAATCCTCATCCACTTCGAGGTCTCTGACAAAGAGTTGCAGCAGGTCACCTGTTTCTTCTTGTTGACGTGCCTGAATTTCTTCTTGGCTCATCACGTTGAGTGTCCAGCCGGTCAGCTGCGAAGCTAGACGTACGTTTTGGCCACCACGACCAATAGCTTGCGCTAGATTTTCTTCAGCAACTGCGATATCCATCGTATGCGAATCTTCATCAACGATGATGGCTACGACTTCAGCAGGCGACATGGCGCTGATAACAAACTGCGCAGGATTATCATCCCACAGCACAATATCAACACGCTCACCGCCTAATTCACCAGACACCGCTTGAACACGCGAGCCGCGCATACCAATGCAGGCACCTTGCGGATCAATGCGTTTATCTTTCGAGCGTACGGCTATTTTAGCACGTGAACCTGGGTCACGGGCAGCCGCCATAATTTCAATCAAACCTTCAGAAATTTCAGGCACTTCAATATTGAACAGTTCCATAATCATTTCTGGCGCAGTACGCGACAGAATCAATTGTGGTCCACGATTTTCTGAACGAATTTCTTTAAGCAACGCACGAACACGTGCGCCTACACGGAAGGTTTCGCGCGGAATAATATCTTCACGTGCCAAAATTGCTTCAGCGTTATTACCCAGATCAACAATAATATTGTCGCGGGTTACTTTTTTAACGGTACCAAAAATAATCTCGCCCAACTTGCTGCGATAGGCTTCGACAATTTGTGCACGTTCAGCTTCACGAACTTTCTGCACAATAACTTGTTTAGCGGTTTGCGCAGCAATGCGGCCAAACTCAATGGATTCAATTTTTTCTTCGATGACATCGCCAACGCTTGGGTTTTCCACGCGCTTTTCAGCCATATCGATGGTCAGCTGATGCGCCGGATCATCAAAGTCCGCTTCTTCAACAACTGTCCAACGACGGAAGGTCTCATAGCTACCTGTCTGCCGATCAATTGCCACACGCAGATCAACTTCATCTTCGTAGTTTTTCTTTGTCGCAGTGGCCAGCGCCAACTCTAACGCTTCAAAAATCAGCGCTGGCGGAACACCTTTTTCGTTCGAGACTGATTCAACAACCAGTAAAATTTCTTTGCTCATCGCATGCCTCGTCTTTCGCAAACTGCAAGAGTCGCGGAGTCCGTATTGTTATTCAAAATTAGGAAGTATGTTTGCTTTTTCAATCAGATCGATCGGCAACAGGTACTCATACTTATCCACCTGAACAACCACATCTTGATCTTCTACTGATCGAAGCAGCCCTTGAAAGTTACGGCGTTCCTCAACCGGCGAGCGCAGTTTGATTTTTACTTGCTCGCCCACAGAAGCAGCAAACTGCTCAAGGGTAAATAGCGGGCGATCCATCCCCGGAGAAGAAACCTCCAGCGTGTACTCAGAAGTAATTGGATCTTCGACATCCAATACAGCACTGAGCTGACGACTGACTTTTTCGCAATCATCAACAACAATTCCATTTTCATGATCAATGTAAACGCGCAGCACTGAGTGGCGACCCTGAGAAATATACTCAATGCCCCACTTCTGATAACCCAGCGCTTCAATCACTGGCGTCAATATGTCCTGCAACTGTTCCAGCTTGCTCGTCATCCGACCTCCAATGCATGCTGTAGAAATGAAAAATGGGCATAACGCCCATCCAAAAATTAAAATCTATTTTTTAGACCTAATAAAAAGCCCCTTACTAGGGGCTCTTTATTTAAACGTTTGACATTTAAAAGCACATACCACACATTCGCGCCCTTTAAACCGATGACGAATGATACAACGTATAGCTTTTATAGTCAAGCAAACACAAACGAAACGACCCGCTATTGAAGCAGGTCGTTTGTATATGGTACCGAGAAGGGGACTCGAACCCCTACAGCCTTTAGGCCACTACCACCTCAAGGTAGCGTGTCTACCAATTCCACCACCTCGGCAAATTACTCTACGTCTACTTCCGTATCTACAACAGGTACATCACTTTCAGCTTGACCTGCAGCTTTGTCTTCAACTTGCGGAATATCTTCCGGCAAGACCGACACCGGAGCCTGCACTTCTAGCACCGCAGGATCAGGCAAACCCAATTGCGAGATTGTGTTTGCACGGTCTTTCGCATAAAAAGCGAGACCCAAACTTGTTGCAAAAAACACTGTTGCCAATACTGCAGTCAAACGACTCAAAAAGCTACTTGAACCTTGCGATCCAAATACAGTGCCTGAAGCACCTGAGCCAAATGAAGCACCGGTTTCTGCGCCCTTACCCTGCTGAATCAGGACAAAACCTACAACACCAATGGCGACTACCAAGTGAACAACAATTATAACTGTTTCCAGCATTTTAATTTCCCGCAGCGCGACATATCGCACCAAATTCTTTAGCATTGAGGGAGGCTCCGCCCACTAACCCCCCATCGATATCTGCCTGAGCAAACAGCTCAGCAGCATTGGCAGCTTTAACACTACCGCCATATAAAATTCTTAAACCCTGCGCAACAGATGCGCTGTATTTTGCCACATGTGCACGTATTTGTGCATGTATTTCTTGCGCTTGCTCAGGTGTTGCAGTCAAACCCGTGCCTATTGCCCACACTGGCTCATAAGCAATCACTGCATTTTTTAACACATCTACACCCAGCTCAAGCAATACCGCATCAACCTGACGCTGTACTGTCGCCTGCGCTTGTCCCGCTTCACGCTCTTCGAGCGTTTCACCCACACAAAGTACAGGTGTTAAACCGGCGGCTTGCGCTGCAATAAACTTGCGGCATATTACACGATCAGTTTCATCTTGCAACTGTCTTCTTTCAGAATGTCCAATTAACACCATTGAACATCCGATATCTTTAAGCTGCAAAGCCGATGTCTCACCGGTCAATGCACCCTCTTCGAGCTGCACCGCGCAATCTTGAGCACCAATTACAATATTGCTCGACGCGACTTGAGCACCTACAGTTTGCAAATGAATCAAACTCGGAAAAACTGCCACATCAACACTCAATGGCAAGGCTTGCTCGGTCAACTCAGTTAACAACTGCTTGATGCTGGCACAGGTGCCATGCATTTTCCAATTACCAGCTACCAATGGGCGACGCATGTCAGTCCTCTTCGCTCAAAGTGGGCGCAAATATTACTCAAGCGCAACAAAACATGCAAGTAGAATCAACCACATACCGTCCGAACAACATCGGCTAAGCGCTGCGCATGCTGCAGCACAAGCTGCTCATTGTCACCTTCAACCATTACCCGCACCAGCGGCTCAGTACCTGACTTACGCAACAGTACTCGACCACGCCCAGCCATTGCTGCGGTCACTTCATCACAGGCGGCCTGCACTTGTGGATCATTCACTGGATCAGCGTCACCATTAAAGCGCACATTAATCAGCACTTGCGGCAGCTTTTGCCAAGCCAAACGCTCTTTCGCTAAACTCTGACCACGACGACGCAAAGCCAATAACACTTGTAATGCAGCGATAATCGCATCACCGGTGGTGGCATGCTGAGCGCAAAGAATATGTCCAGAGTTCTCACCACCTAACACCCACTTACGCTCGAGCATTTCTGCCATCACATAACGGTCACCGACCTTGGCGCGAACAAAGGGGATATTGCGCTCTTTCAGCGCCAACTCTAAGCCCAGATTGCTCATTAAGGTGCCCACTACGCCGGAACCTTCCGGCAAACGGTCACGCTCTTGAATGTCAGTTGCAATAATATACAAAAGCTCATCACCATCAACGATGGCACCGGTGTGATCGACCATTTGCACACGGTCACCATCACCATCAAAGGCAATACCTAAATCTGCGCCATGCTCAACCACTGCTTTTTGTAAGGGTCCTAAATGGGTAGAACCTACGCCATCGTTAATGTTTAACCCATCCGGTTGCGCTGCAGTGGTTATCACCTCAGCGCCCAGCTCGCTGAAAACACTTGGGGCAACTTTATAAGTAGCGCCATGGGCACAATCCAAAACAATCTTCAGTCCGGAAAAATCAGTACTGGTGGGCACACTGCTTTTACAGAATTCAATATAACGTCCAGCAGCATCATTCACCCGCGATGCCTTGCCAAGCTGATCAGAATCAACCACCGTCATCGGCGTATCAATCAACTCTTCAATCATCAGCTCTATCGCATCCGGTAATTTAGTGCCGCGCCCCGAAAAAAACTTAATACCATTGTCATGATGCGGGTTGTGCGAAGCACTGATCACAATACCTGCCTCAGCATGAAAAGTACGTGCCAGATAAGCCACCGCAGGCGTTGGCATCGGCCCTAACAACATCACATCGGCGCCAGCCGCTGACAAACCTGCTTGCAACGCAGATTCAAACATATAGCCAGAAATACGCGTATCTTTACCGACTAAAATACGGCACTTGCCCTGCTTGCGAAACGCCATGCCTGCCGCCCAACCCAGCTTCAGCATAAACTCAGGCGTGATTGGATGCTCACCAACACGTCCACGAATACCATCTGTACCAAAATATTTTCTAGCCATTATTTATTCCTTTGCAGCCGTTTGCACCGCATTAAATATTTTCAGCACATCCATGGTCTCTGCCACATCATGCACCCGTAAAATTTTTGCACCACGCTCCAGCGCCATCACTGCCAATGCCAGACTGCCATATAAACGCTGATCAACGGGCTGTTTTAATACATTACCCACCATGCTTTTACGCGACACACCCACCAATAAAGGACGCTGTAATTCCAACAATTGCGGTAAACGTTGAAACAACTCGTAATTATGCTGAGTGTTTTTCGCAAAGCCAAAGCCCGGGTCCAAGACAATACGTTCGGCGGCAATCCCAACCTGCGCACAAGCCGTCATCCGCTCCTGTAAAAACGCAATAACCTCAGCGGCAATATCGTCATAATGCGGATCCACCTGCATGGTTTGCGGCTCGCCGCGCATATGCATTAAGCACACCGGCAAATTGGTTGCCGCTGCAGCATCTAAAGCTCCATCGCGCTGCAGTGAACGCACATCATTAATCAACCCAGCACCTAAGCGAGCCGTTTCACGAATGACTGCAGGCGTAGAGGTGTCCACTGAAATAATTAAGTCACATTCGCGGTTGATACGCTCCACAAGAGGCGCAACACGATCAAGCTCTTGCTGAGCACTGACAGGTGCCGCACCAGGTCGCGTTGACTCACCGCCAATATCAATAATACTGGCACCTTGCGCCTGCATTTGTTCAGCACGCCGCAGCGCGCCATCAAGGGTGTTATAGCGCCCACCATCTGAAAAAGAGTCAGGCGTCATATTCAAGATACCCATCACATGTGGGCGAGAAAGATCGAGGGTGTGTTTACTGCCGCAGCGTAATACAGGATGTGCAGTGCCGTGCATAGTCTGCCTTTTGGTCCATTGAAACGGGCGCTATAAGCGCCCGTAATAAGTATCAGTGTTCGCCTGCAGGCCCGCCAATTGGCGCATCCGGACGCTCAGCGTCGGACTTAGGCTCCGCAGTGTGTTCTTCAGACTGCTTCAGCGGTTTACCTGCCGAGCCACCGCCGCCCCAATCTTTAGGCTCGCGTGGCGTGCGTCCTGCCATAATGTCATCAATCTGATCGCTATCAATGGTTTCATACTTCATTAAAGCCTGCGCCATTTCATCCAGTTTATCGCGATTCTCTTGCAAGATTTGCTTAGCTGTTGTGTAGCAGTTATCAATGATTTCACGAATTTCCTGATCAATCAGTTTGGCTGTTTCACCAGAAACATTGCTGGCATTGCCACCACCAGAACGCCCTAAGAAACTTTCATTTTCATCTTCGGCGTACATTAACGGCCCAAGCTTTTCTGATAAACCCCACTTGGTCACCATATTACGTGCCAGCTGTGTGGCGCGCATAATATCGTTCGATGCGCCGGTCGTCACACCATCAAAACCTAGCGTCATTTCTTCAGCAATACGGCCACCGTACAATGAACAAATCTGACTGATTAAGCCACGCTTCGATAGGCTATAGCGATCTTCCTCAGGCAAGAACATGGTCACACCCAAGGCTCGCCCACGCGGAATAATGGATACTTTGTACACAGGATCATGTTCAGGCACTAAACGCCCCACAATCGCATGACCCGCTTCGTGATAGGCCGTATTGAGCTTCTCTTTTTCAGACATCACCATAGACTTGCGCTCAGCGCCCATCATGATTTTGTCTTTCGCCAACTCAAACTCTTTCATAGTCACTAAGCGGCTGTCCGAACGCGCGGCAAATAGCGCAGCTTCGTTGACCAAGTTGGCTAAGTCAGCACCGGAGAAACCTGGGGTACCACGGGCAATCACCGCTGCGTCCACATCATCGTGCAACGGCACTTTGCGCATATGCACCTGTAAAATTTGCTCGCGTCCACGGATATCGGGCAAGCTTACGACAACTTGACGATCAAAACGGCCAGGACGCAATAACGCAGGGTCCAATACATCGGGGCGGTTGGTTGCCGCAATAACAATCACACCATCATTGTCTTCAAAACCATCCATCTCAACCAGCAATTGGTTTAGAGTTTGCTCACGCTCATCGTTACCGCCACCCATACCGGCACCACGATGGCGACCGACCGCATCAATCTCATCAATAAAGATAATGCAAGGTGCATGCTTTTTTGCTTGTTCGAACATGTCACGCACCCGTGAGGCACCGACACCGACAAACATTTCCACGAAATCCGAACCTGAAATAGCGAAGAAGGGAACTTTCGCCTCGCCCGCAATAGCCTTGGCCAGTAAAGTTTTACCGGTACCCGGCTGTCCAACCATCAGCACACCACGAGGAATTTTACCGCCCAGGCGCTGGAATCGGCTGGGGTCGCGCAAAAACTCAACCAACTCACCCACTTCTTCTTTAGCTTCATCACAACCAGCTACATCCGCCAGCGTGGTTTTAATTTGATCTTCTGCTAATAAACGCGCTTTGCTTTTACCAAAGCTCATGGGGCCGCCCTTACCGCCTGCTCCACCTTGCATTTGGCGCATAAAGAACATCACCACAGCCAAGATAATTAAGATTGGGAAACTGGCAACCAGTAACTGCATCCACATGCTTTGACGCTCAGGTTGTTTACCAACAACGCTGACATTATGGTCCAGCAAGTCACCCATTAAGCCGTTGTCTTGAATTGCAGGGCGTACGGTTTCAAAAACACTGCCATCTGCGCGCTTACCTGTGATGACAAAGCCATCCACCGTAACTTGCTGCACACGACCGGACTTCACCTCTTCAATAAAGGTGCTGTAATTCAGCTTGCCCGCCTCACTTTGCGAGGAAAAATTATTCATTACGGTCACTAGGACAGCAGCGATAACCAACCATAAAAGCAGGTTTTTAGTCATATCATTCACTTCTATATACCCTCTGCTGCAACAACCGCAACAAATACGTCAATTACATATAACAAACTTACTACACATTGACGCTCTGCGTACGTTTGTCCTGTAACAATACATTTAAATACGTCCATCAAGCATCTTGATCCACTGCATGCATACCGCGCGCTAACAAGTACTGCTCACGCGAACGATCTCGCGAAGAGCTTGGCTTACGCATTTGCACCTTATCAAAACGACTGCGCACATCACGCAAGTACTCATCAAACCCCTCACCGTGGAATACTTTAATTAAAAAATCTCCTCCGGGACGTAAGACCTTAGACGCTAAATCTAAAGCCAGTTCACATAAATACATTGCAGCTGCTTGATCGGCCGTACGTATACCACTCATATTGGGGGCCATATCAGAAATAACAAGGTCTACTGGCTGCCCACCCACTGCATCCATAATTTTATTGAAAACGCTCTCTTCAGTGAAGTCACCTTCAATAAAGGTGACATCGGCAATGGCCGACATCGGCAGAATATCTGAAGCGATCAGGGTGCCTTTATCACCAATGACACGACTGGTCACTTGCGACCAACCACCGGGCGCACTACCTAAATCAATCACCGTCATACCTGGACGCAGAATACGGTCTTTTTCTTGAATTTCTAACAGTTTATAGCTGGCTCGCGAACGATAACCATCTTTTTGCGCCATTTTTACAAATGGATCATCAAAATGTTCTTTTAACCAACGCGAACTGCTTTTAGATCGAGCCACAGAATACCTCTTAAGCTTCAGGTCAGGTAAACTACCCACCTTCATTCAATGTTACGACTCAGAGGGCGATTATGACGCTCACACAAGAGCAAAAGAAACAGTTTAAATCCATCGGCCATCACTTAAAGCCGATTGTTACAGTTGCTGATGGCGGCCTAACCGAAGGCGTGCTGGCCGAGCTTGATCGTGCTCTACACGACCACGAACTGATTAAAGTTCAGTTACGCCTCGCTGAGCGCGAAGACCGCAAAGCCATCATTGATGAATTATGCCAAAAAAGCAGTAGCATTTTGGTACAAAGCATCGGCAAAGTTGCGTTAATTTACCGCAAAAATCAGCAACCTAACAAAAATCTATCCAACATTTTGCGTTACAACGCTTAGTGGCAACGCTGCTCATCCAGCTCCATAAGCACCTTAGTGGCTTATGGCTGGATGCCGCATTGGCACAGGCTGCACGGCCAATAACAGCCCGCACATACCCAGCGCCAAATAACTATAAACCAACCAATACTGCGCATCAGGCCAATAGGCTTGGGTTATAAAAAAACTACAAGCCAATGCCGCAGCCACCAGTAATAGCTGGCCACGCGTATCTTTGAGTAATTGTCTAAGCGGCATCAGACGCTTAAGCACCAATAACTGCAAAAACACACACACCAGCGCCAGACCCACCAATAAAGGCCGCACATAGAGTGCAACTTCTTGCACCAGAAGACTGGCAAAGCCAATCTTCTCCAGCGCTTTGAGCAACACAAAATGCATCACCCATAAACCGCCGACCCACAGCACTTGAGCCAATTGCCAAGTGATAGCGCCGGCGCGTAAAGGTGCTGCACTAGATATGGCGAACCTCGAGAATTTCATACTCGATCAAACCACTGGGTGTTTGCACTACAACAATTTCACCTTCTTCTTTACCCACTAAGGCGCGAGCAATAGGCGATGTTACAGAGATTTTACCCAGCTTAAGATCAGCTTCATCCTCGCCGACAATCTGATAACTCAGCTCTTCCTCTGTCTCTAAGTTAACCAGATCCACTGTGGTGCCAAAAAACACTTTCCCGGAGTACGGGATTGTAGTGACATCAATGATCTGCGCGGCAGATAGACGCCCTTCAATATCACGAATACGCGCTTCACTCATACCTTGCTGCTCACGCGCCGCATGGTATTCGGCGTTTTCTTTTAAGTCGCCCAATTCACGCGCTGTCGCAATGGCAGCGGTGATTTGAGGACGCATTACTGTTTTTAAATGTTTAAGTTCTTCTTCCAAGGCGCGAGCGCCTTGGACAGTCATTGGAAATTTAGTCACGCATTAATTCCTGAATGCAAGTCCTGCAAACGACGCACGGTCTTCTCTGGACCGAATTTAAGCGCCTCGCAAACAGCCTGGCCACCAGCAAAAGTCGTGGTGAAATAGACTTTACGTTGCAGAGCGTTTCGACGAATCGAGAAGGAGTCAGCAATAGACTGGCGCCCCTCGGTAGTATTGATGACTAAGGTCACTTCATCATTCTTGATCATATCAACAATGTGCGGACGACCTTCAGTCACTTTATTCACACGGCGCACTGCATGGCCTGCTGCCTCAATAACTTTCGCAGTCCCGGCAGTCGCCACCACGGTGAAGCCCAAATCAATTAAATCACGCGCTAAGTCAGCAACAAAGGGCTTGTCATCATCACGCACACTGACAAATGCACAACCGCTGGTTGGTAAGACTTCCCCAGCACCCATTTGCGCTTTGGCAAAGGCTTCAGCAAAGCTATCGCCGACACCCATCACTTCACCCGTCGATTTCATTTCTGGGCCTAAGATCGTATCAACACCAGGGAATTTAGCAAACGGGAACACTGCTTCTTTCACACTATAGAAAGGTGGAATGATCTCTTTGGTAAAGTTGAGTTCAGTTAAAGTTTTGCCCGCCATAACGCGCGCAGCAATTTTCGCTAATGACTCACCAATGCACTTCGACACAAAAGGCACAGTACGTGAAGCGCGCGGGTTGACTTCGATCACATAGATATCTTCGCCCTGCACGGCCATTTGCACGTTCATTAAACCCAGCACACCTAATTCCAGAGCCATGCGACGCACTTGCTCACGGATCTCATCTTGGATATGGGCAGGCAATGAATACGGCGGTAAAGAGCACGCAGAGTCACCGGAATGCACGCCCGCCTGCTCAATGTGCTGCATAATCGCACCAATAACGACGATTTCACCGTCACACACCGCATCCACATCCACCTCAATCGCACTGTTGAGGAAGTGATCCAGCAGTACTGGGCTGTCATTTGATACTTTCACTGCATCGCGCATATAGCGCTTAAGCTCAGTTTCATCGTAAACGATCTCCATGGCACGACCACCTAGCACATAGGATGGACGCACAACCAATGGATAGCCAATTTCACGAGATGCGCTAATCGCCTCTTCTTCACTGCGCGCAGTGGCGTTTTCTGGCTGACGCAGGTTCAGACGCTCAACCATCTGCTGGAAACGCTCACGGTCTTCAGCACGGTCAATCGCATCAGGGCTGGTACCAATAATAGGCACACCTGCTTCTTCCAAAGCACGGCAAATTTTCAGCGGGGCTTGACCGCCGTACTGGACAATGACACCCACGGGTTTTTCCACGCGGACAATTTCCAGTACATCTTCTAAGGTCACAGGCTCAAAATACAAACGATCGGAGGTGTCGTAGTCTGTGGACACTGTTTCCGGGTTGCAGTTGACCATAATGGTTTCATAACCATCTTCACGCATCGCCAGCGCCGCGTGTACACAGCAATAGTCAAACTCAATACCTTGCCCGATACGGTTTGGACCACCACCTAAAATCATAATCTTATCGCGCGTGCTTGGATTGGCCTCGCACTCTTCTTCATAGGTGGAGTACATATACGCCGTATCTGTGGCAAATTCACCTGCACAGGTATCCACACGCTTGTAGACCGGAAATACATTGAGCTGATGACGGCGACTGCGCAGGTTCTTTTCAGAAACCCCCAGCAAAGTGGCCAAACGTGCATCACTGAAACCTTTGCGCTTAAGTTTGTACATTTGTGCAGCATCAATTTCTGCCAAACCTACTGTTTTTAAACGCTCAGCCTCCAGCATTAAATCTTCCATTTGCACCAAGAACCAGTGATCAATCTTGGTTAACTCATAAATCTCATCACGCGTCATGCCAAAACGGAAGGCATCGGCCACATACCAAATCCGATCAGCACCTGGCACTGTGAGCTCACGGCGCAAAATGCTCGCAGCTTCTGGATCGTTGAGATCAAGAATAGGATCTAAACCATCAACGCCCACTTCCAATCCGCGCAAGGCTTTTTGCAAAGATTCTTGGAAGGTGCGACCAATGGCCATCACTTCACCTACAGATTTCATCTGAGTGGTTAAGCGTGCATCCGCTTTAGGGAACTTCTCAAACGCAAAGCGAGGGATTTTAGTGACAACATAATCAATGGACGGCTCAAAAGACGCTGGGGTACGGCCACCGGTAATATCGTTTTTCAACTCATCTAAGGTGTAGCCCACTGCCAATTTGGCTGCAATCTTAGCAATGGGGAATCCTGTGGCTTTAGAAGCCAAAGCTGATGAGCGTGAAACCCGCGGGTTCATCTCAATCACCACCATACGGCCGTCTTTCGGGTCAATACCAAATTGTACGTTAGAGCCACCGCTCTCCACGCCAATTTCACGCATCACCGCTAAAGAGGCGTCACGCATGATCTGGTATTCTTTGTCAGTCAAGGTTTGCGCAGGCGCTACGGTAATAGAATCACCGGTGTGTACACCCATTGGGTCAAAGTTTTCGATTGAGCAGACAATAATGCAGTTATCATTTTTATCGCGCACAACCTCCATCTCATACTCTTTCCAACCGATCAATGACTCATCGATTAACAGCTCTTTGGTGGGTGATAAGTCTAAGCCGCGAGTACAAATTTCTTCGAACTCTTCACGGTTGTAAGCGATGCCGCCGCCTGTACCGCCCATGGTGAAACTCGGGCGAATAATGCATGGAAATCCGACTTCACTTTGTACTTGGTAAGCCTCTTCCATAGTGTGCGCAATCCCTGAGCGCGGGCAGGCCAAACCAATATCGCGCATGGCTTGGTCAAAACGTGAGCGATCTTCAGCTTTATCGATGGTGTCGGCATTGGCGCCAATCATCTCAACGCCAAATTTCTCTAAAACGCCTTCACGCTCTAAATCCAGTGCGCAATTCAGTGCGGTTTGCCCGCCCATGGTTGGCAGTAATGCGTCGGGACGTTCTTTCTCAATAATTTTTGCAACCGTCTGCCATTTAATCGGTTCGATATAGGTGGCATCCGCCATGGCTGGGTCAGTCATGATGGTGGCAGGGTTGGAGTTGACTAAAATAACGCGGTAGCCTTCTTCTCGTAAGGCTTTACAAGCTTGCGCGCCCGAATAGTCAAATTCACAAGCTTGCCCAATGACAATTGGACCGGCGCCGATGATAAGAATGCTTTTGATATCTGTGCGTTTTGGCATGGGATTCTCGTAATGTTTAGGACAAGGTTGCGGTAGCCAGCTTCACGCCAAAGCCGACGAACATAGCGCCTACTCCGCTTAGTGCACCGGTCGCCAAGCGTTGTCGCTGACGAAACCACTGCGCTAATCGGGCGCCAGTAAAAATTAATAGACTCAGATAGATTCCGCTAATCAGCTGTAAAATCAACCCCAGTACTAAAAACGATAAACCAGGATGGGCGTAGCCTGGATCAACAAATTGGATAAAAAACGAAACAAAGAACAGAATCGCTTTGGGATTGGAGATACTCAGCAAGAAAGCTTTGCGTAACGGCTTGCTCACAGCTTTCTGCTGCTCAAGTGTTTCAGCAGACAACGCTGGGCCGCGCATGGAGCGCCACGCTGAAATCAGCATATTGACGCCCAGCCAGCATAAATAAGCTGCGCCTAAGTACTTTAAAACAACAAAGAACATCGGCTCAGTGCGCAATAACGAAGCAATACCTATGGCTGATAGAGTCATCAGTACTGTATCACCGAGAAACACACCGCAAGCTGCTTGGTATCCCGAAGCAATGCCACGCTGGGCCGCTGTTGCCAGAACAAACAAAGAGTTGGGCCCTGGCAGCAACACGACAAACACTGTCCCTAGAATATAGGTCCAAAGATCAGTGATTCCCAAGCTTGGCAACATAACCTCTATTCCTTAGCGACGCGCTGCCATGCTGGCAACAAAGCGGTCAAATAAAGAACTGACATCATTAGGTCCCGGGCTCGCCTCTGGGTGACCCTGAAAACCAAATGCTGCTTTATCAGTACGCTCAATGCCTTGCAAGGTATGGTCAAATAATGACACATGGGTGGCCACTAAATGAGCAGGCAAGCTGTCTTTATCCACAGCAAAGCCATGGTTTTGACTAGTAATCATCACCATGCCGGTTTTCAAGTCTTGCACTGGATGATTGGCACCGTGATGACCATTCACCATTTTCATAGTGCGCGCACCTGATGCTAAAGCCAGCAACTGATGCCCTAAGCAAATACCAAATACGGGGGTATCCGTTTCAAGAATCTGCTGAATGGCGCTGATCGCATAATCACAGGGCTCTGGATCACCTGGGCCATTGGAGAGGAAAACCCCATCGGGGTTCAACGCTAAAACCTCGCTGGCCGGAGTTTGCGCAGGCACGACGGTTAAGCGGCAACCGCGCGCAACCAAAACGCGCAAAATATTGCGTTTCACTCCAAAATCGTAGACAACAACATGATAAGGCAGCTGACCGGCTTGTATCTCTGGATGGCTGTCAGTGATTAACTGCCATGGCGCTGAACGCCACTCGTAGATTTTATCGCTGCTCACTTCTTGAGCAAGATCCAAACCTTGCAACCCTTTAAAACCACGCGCCAGCTCCAGTGCACGCTCTTCAGTGGCGTCTGCACCCGCTAAAATGCAACCACTTTGCGCCCCTTTATCGCGCAACAAGCGCGTTAAACGGCGGGTATCAATGCCGGCAATGGCCACGATTTTGTTATCCCTTAAGTACTCACCTAAAGGCTGCTTATCACGCCAGCTGCTCGATAGCAGCGGCAAGTCACGAATAATCAGTCCCGCAGCCCAAACCCGATTTGATTCAGCATCTTCAGGAGTGGTACCTGTGTTACCAATATGCGGATAAGTTAAGGCAACCAACTGCCGTGCGTAGGATGGATCTGTAAGAATTTCCTGATAGCCGGTCATGGCAGTATTAAAGACCACCTCACCAACGGTTGCACCGTCAATTCCAATGGATTCGCCGCGAAAGATGCTGCCGTCAGCAAGGGCGAGTATGGCTGGCTTAGTCAAGAAGACCTCCCGTTATTTAGCCTGTTTTGCACTCATAATTTGCAAAAAAGCGGAATGACGTAAACCTCACATCATTCCGCTTTTAAATTATTCATATGGGCGCACTTCTAGTGGATACACTAAAAAGCGATTGTACGGCTTTTTTAGTTTAACCGGAAGCATTCAAATGCATTATTTCAACTCAAGCACATCCTGCATATCGTAGAGACCCGCAGGCTTATCTTTCAACCACTGCACCGAACGCACTGCACCTTTCGCAAAGGTCATACGACTGGAGGCTTTGTGGGTAATTTCCACACGCTCGCCATCGGCCGCAAACAGCACTGTGTGATCGCCAACGATATCGCCGGCGCGCACCGTAGCAAAACCAATGGTCTCGCGCGCACGAGCGCCGGTTTGCCCCTCTCGACCATAGACTGCAACTTCAGCCAGATTGCGCTCCAAAGCAGCGGCAACCACTTCGCCCATACGCAATGCCGTGCCCGACGGGGCATCAACCTTGTGACGGTGGTGTGCCTCAATGATTTCAATATCAACATCATCACCGAGCACCCGCGCTGCTGTATCGAGCAACTTCAAGCACAAGTTCACACCCACACTAAAGTTGGCAGCAAAGACGATGGGGATATCCTGACTGGCTGCTTGTAACACTTGACGTTCTTCTTCAGTAAAACCTGTAGTGCCAATCACCATGGCTTTACCTGCAGCGCGACACACCTGTAGATTAGCTAGTGTCACTGTCGGATGCGTGAAATCAATCAGCACATCAAAATCTGCAACAACACTGGCTAGATCACCCACCAGCTTGACATCAATACGCCCCAAGCCCGCCAGCTCGCCCGCATCAGCACCGATTAACGTGCTTTCTGGGCGATCAATTGCGGCGGTTAATTGCAAGGCAGGTACCATGCGTACCGCTTCGATTAAAGTTTTACCCATACGCCCTGCGGCACCTACCACTGCAACTCGAAGCATTGTTTTTCTTCCCAGCTCGTTAAAACCATTAATGGTGCGTTGTATTAAAACGCACCCCTTGACCTTTATAAATCACCGAAAAAACGCTTAACACCTTCAAACCAGCTGCTCTTCTTGGGCGAATGAGAGTCATCACCCTGTAACGTCTCACGGAACTCCTCGAGCAACTCGCGCTGGCGCTTGTTCAGTTTAACAGGTGTTTCTACCGCAACACGGCACATTAAATCACCAACACCGCCACCACGCACAGGGGTCACACCTTTGCCGCGCAAACGGAACAACTTATTGGTTTGCGTGCCTTCTGGTATTTTCAGTTTAACCCGCCCGTTCAGGGTCGGCACTTCCAATTCGCCCCCTAATGCAGCATCGGCAAAACTGATCGGCACCTCACAGTAGAGATCACGGCCATCACGCTGGAATATTGCATGCGGACGCACATTGACCACCACATACAAATCACCCGCCGGACCACCCAAAGTACCCGCTTCACCTTCACCACTTAGGCGAATACGATCACCGGTATCCACACCCGCTGGCACTTTAACCGACAACGTTTTTTCTTCTTCAACACGGCCTTGCCCACGGCAATCGCCACAAGGATCGGTGACCATTTTGCCAGAGCCATGGCAGCGTGGACAGGTCTGCTGCACAGCAAAGAAGCCTTGCTGCATGCGCACCTGACCCATGCCATTACAGGTGGTACAAGTGACTGGACTGGTGCCTTTTTTCGCCCCAGAGCCACTGCAGGTTTTGCAGTCAACTTGGGTTGGCACACGGATATTGATTGTCGTACCACGTACGGCTTCTTCTAAGTCCAACTCCATGGTGTAACGCAAATCGCTGCCCCGTTGCGGACCACCACGACTACCGCCACCACCAAAGAAGTCGCTAAATACATCACCGAATACATCAGAGAAGTTACCGCCACCAAAACCGCCACCGCCTCCCATCTGCGGATCAATACCCGCATGGCCGTAACGATCATAGGCTGCTCGCTTGTCAGCGTCTGACAAAATCTCGTAGGCTTCGTTGGCTTCTTTAAATTTCTCTTCAGCGTCTTTATCATCCGGATTACGGTCCGGGTGAAATTTCATTGCCAGACGGCGATAGGCTTTTTTCAGCTCTGCCTCGCTGGCACCGCGCTCCACGCCGAGCACTTCGTAATAGTCACGCTTTGACATAACTCTTTTAACTCCGGATTCTCATCTGCCAGACACACCAACGCGGGAGCAAGTCCCGCGTGGTGAATCACGACTGCATCACTGCAGGGCTTGGGTTGGTAGGATTACTTCTTATCAGTATCCTTAACCTCTTCAAACTCAGCATCAACGACATCATCAGCATCGTTTGTCTGACCTGCATCAGCAGTAGCATCAGCTTGCTGCGCCTGCTCGGCATACATCTTCTCAGCCACTGGTGCGCTCGCTGCTGAAAGCGCGGCAACTTTAGCGTCAATCGCTTCTTTATCGTCACCTTTTACTGCGTCTTCAAGCTCTGTTAAAGCTGCTTCAATCGCAGTTTTCTCGTCTGCAGTGACTTTATCACCTGCTTCAGTGAGCATCTTGCGCGTTGCATGAATCAGCTGATCACCTTGGTTACGTGCCGTAGCCAGCTCTTCAAACTTGCGGTCTTCATCAGCATTGGCTTCTGCATCACGAATCATTTGCTCAACTTCTTCATCGCTTAAACCTGAGTTGGCTTTAATGACGATGGACTGCTCTTTACCTGTGGCCTTATCTTTTGCCGATACGTTGAGGATACCGTTGGCATCAATGTCAAAGGTCACTTCAATTTGTGGCACACCACGTGGCGCTGGTGGAATATCAGCCAAGTCAAAACGACCCAGTGATTTGTTCGCTGACGCCTGCTTACGCTCACCTTGCAACACATGAATGGTTACTGCGTTCTGGTTATCGTCTGCCGTTGAGAACACTTGTGATTTCTTCGTTGGAATCGTCGTGTTTTTCTCAATCAGCGCGGTCATCACACCGCCCATGGTTTCAATACCTAGGGTCAGTGGGCTAACGTCTAACAGCAGAACGTCTTTTACATCACCTGACAATACCGCACCTTGAATCGCCGCACCCATTGCCACGGCTTCATCAGGGTTAACATCGCGACGTGCATCTTTCTTAAAGAAGTCAGCAACAGTCTTCTGCACCAAAGGCATACGTGTCTGACCACCGACCAAGATCACATCATTGATCGCGCTCACATCAACGCCCGCATCTTTTAAGGCAACACGGCATGGCTCAAGTGTACGCTCAACCAAATCGCTAACTAAGCCCTCAAGCTTGGCACGAGTTACCACGATATTCAGGTGCTTAGGACCTGTCGCATCAGCGGTAATATACGGCAAGTTGATATCTGTTTGCTGTGCTGAAGACAGCTCGATTTTCGCTTTTTCTGCAGCTTCCTTGAGGCGCTGCATGGCTAATGGATCACCTTTAAGATCAAAACCTGTGTCTTTCTTAAACTGATCCACTAAGTCGTTGATTAAGCGGTTATCGAAGTCTTCACCACCAAGGAAGGTATCACCGTTGGTCGCCAACACTTCAAACTGATGCTCACCATCCACTTCAGCGATTTCAATCACAGACACGTCAAAGGTACCACCACCTAAGTCATACACGATAACTGTGTGGTCGCCTTTAGCTTTATCCATACCGTAAGCCAAGGCCGCAGCAGTTGGCTCGTTAATAATACGTTTAACATCAAGACCGGCAATACGACCCGCATCTTTAGTGGCTTGACGCTGACTGTCGTTAAAGTACGCAGGTACAGTGACAACCGCTTCTGTTACCGGCTCACCGAGGTAATCTTCGGCGGTCTTTTTCATTTTTTTCAAAACTTCCGCAGAAATTTGCGGCGGCGCCATTTTTTCGCCTTTTACTTCAACCCAAGCATCACCATTATCTGCTTTGACGATATTGTACGGCACCATCTTGATATCTTTTTGTACAACATCTTCATCAAAACGACGACCAATCAGACGCTTCACTGCATACAAAGTGTTGTGCGGGTTGGTAACGGCCTGACGTTTAGCCGCCTGACCCACTAAAATCTCACCATCATTGGTGTATGCAATGATTGAAGGTGTTGTACGGCCGCCTTCGGCGTTTTCAATAATCTTGGCAACACCGTTTTCCATAACAGATACGCAGGAGTTGGTGGTACCTAAGTCAATACCGATAATTTTACCCATTTTACATCTCCTAAATTGGCATGCATTCTCAGCACGAAGCTGGACTAACAAAGTGTTTATTCGCTTGTAATACTAGATGGGGCTGTTTCTAAAAATTTCAAGCCTGCTCATCAATTTTTACGGGTGGCTCACTGGGCGCCTTACTGACCACGACCATTGCAGGTCGTAACAAACGACCATTCATGCTGTAACCACACTGGAAAACTTTTAATACGCTATTGGGCTCAACATGGGTGCTTTCTTCCATGGCCATCGCCTGATGCTGCTCTGGATTAAAGGGCTCACCCTGAGGATCCAAGCGCTCAATTTGAAAGCGCTTCATCGTGTCTAAAAAGAGCTTAAAAGTCAGCTCCATACCCTCACGCATTGGCCGAATTTTCTCATCAGCCGGATCAGACACTTCGATCCCGCGCTCAAGGCTGTCCACGACCGCTAATAAGTCTGTGGCAAATTTTTCCAGCGCAAATTTATGCGCCTTTTCAATATCTTGCTCGGCACGACGACGAATATTTTGCATCTCTGCAGCGGCGCGTAAGGCGTTTTCTTGTGCCCCGGCTAACTGCTCTTCCAGCTCAGCAATGCGCAGCTCAGCACTATCGCCTGAACCGGTTTCGGCATTCTGCTCATCCGCCGCTCGATCAGCTACTTGCTCATCCAAAGTTTGCTCGTCAGTCATGGCACCCTCCTCAATACAGTGATGCAGGCCAAATTACCTGCGTTATGCCTGATATATGGGGCTGACACCTTTAACTTCAAGCGTTACTCAGTGAAATTATTCATTTATACCGTTATTTTTATATTTTTTTCATGTCAGGCGCAGCGTAACCGCAGGAAAACTCGGCATCCCAGCCTCGCTATGCATACACTGCAACAAAAAACGTGCTCCAGCACTTGAAAAGACTGTTAATTTAACTGTATAAATGAACAGCACAAGAACCGGAGCCGTGACTATGCTGCTACATATTTCAGTACAAAATTACGCCATCGTTGATCACCTCGACCTTGAACTGCATGAAGGTATGAGCGTAATCACCGGAGAAACAGGCGCAGGAAAGTCCATTATGCTGGATGCGTTGAGTCTCACGCTCGGTGCTCGCACCGACAGCAGCGTAGTTCGCCCTGGTGCCGATAAAGCCGATATTCTCAGCAGCTTCGACATCAGCAACATCCCCGAAGCCCAACAATGGCTTAAAGAACGGGAACTATGGAGCGAGGCGCAGTGTATTTTACGCCGCGTCATTACACGCGAAGGGCGTTCACGCGCCTATATTAATGGCACCCCTTGCCCTTTAGCTGATCTAAAAGCATTAGGTGAGCTGCTCATTGATATTCACAGCCAGCATGAGCATCAATCGCTGTTAAAAACAGACACCCATCGCCGCCTATTAGATGAGTTTGCCGGCGCCAGCGAACTGACACGTGCAGTGTACAGCTTGGCCCAGCGCTGGCGCACTACCCAGCAACAACTGGAACAGCTCAGTGCTAACGAAGAAGAACACCGCGCCCGCCGCCAGCTGCTCACCTACCAACTGGAAGAGCTCGAAACACTGGCCCTCAACGCTGGCGAACTGGAGCAACTTGAGCACGAACATAAAAGCTTAAGCAATTCAGAAGTTCTACTTGAGACCTGTCACCAGATCATTGACAGCTGCCGCGAAAATGATAGCAACAATATCCTCAGCACTTTGGCTTCACTGCTACAGCGTGCACAAAGTTTAAACGGTGCACCGCAAGCCTTTATTCAAGCGACTGAACTGCTGTCCAGCGCACAGATTCAAATTGAAGAAGCCGTCAGTGAATTTAATCATTTTGCTGATTACTTTGAAGCAGACCCACAACGACAACAGTGGCTTGAAGAGCGTTTAAATGCCATTTACACCTTGGCGCGCAAACATCGGGTACAACCCGAACAACTGCACAATTTGCAGAACCAACTCAGCGCTGAATTGGCTGAGCTGGATGCCGATGACGCCAGCCTTGAGCATTTACAACAGGCCGCCGCGCTACTGGTGGATGAGTATCAACAAAAAGCCCAAGCATTGAGCAAGCAGCGCAGCTTAGCGGCAAAAAAACTCGCGCGGGCCGTTATGCAGCAGCTGCATATGCTCGGCATGCCCGATGGAGAATTCAGCGTTAGTTTGCAAACAACCAACAACCCTGCACCCGCTCTGCATGGTTTAGAAAGCATTGAGTTTTTAGTCAGCGCCAACCGCGGCCAGCCTTTGCGCAGTCTAGCCAAAGTCGCCTCCGGGGGTGAGTTGTCGCGCATCAGCTTAGCGATTCAGGTTATTACTGCGCAAACCTCACGGGTACCCACTTTGGTCTTTGATGAAGTTGATGTTGGGATTGGCGGCCCTACCGCAGAAATCGTTGGTCAGCTGTTACGTCAGCTCGGCGAAACAGGGCAAGTGCTGACTGTCACGCACTTGGCACAAGTTGCAGCACAAGGCCATCAGCACTTGTTTGTCCATAAAGAGCGCAAGCAGAAAACTACGCACACTGCAGTGAAGCGGCTCACTTACGAGCAACGTGTGGAAGAAGTGGCGCGCATGCTCGGTGGTATTGACCTGACCGATGAATCATTACAACACGCACGAAAAATACTGGATAACGCCCAGCCTGTGGCAACTGCACAGCGCGCTTAAACAGCGCGCACAGCGTTATTACTTGGCTTCTTTAGTGTTTTTCTTAAGCGTGATCTTCGGCTGCTGCCAATCACCGTAAATATAATAAGTCGCACTGGCAAAACGATCCAAGCGATTGCCAATTAAACGCTCAGCCACAAACAGCGCCCCCGCTACCGCTGGAGCGCCCACCGCAATCGCCGCCAGCGGCAGATTCTGCGACAGTGGCAAAGCCACCAACATAGTTGCGTTAATTTGCTCATTGACTAAATTAATCTGGCCTTGCAAATCAATATTGCTGGATGGCCCCTCCAGCTGCAGCGGTGTATGCGTACGATAAACACCCTGCGCAACCTGCAATTTGCCCTTAATCCGATCGTAAGCTAAGCCTTTATCAATTAGATCAGAGAAATCTAAGCGTAAGCGCCGACCAATCGAGTCAAAATTCAACAGGCCAAACACCCGCAGAGCTTGCGCACCGCCCTCGACAGTGACCAACTGCCCTTTGCGAAAGCTGACATCTAAATCGCCACTTAATTGAGTCAAGGCCAAGGCTGCCGGTGAGCCTGGCCAGCGCACATCCGCATCCACCCGAAATGTTTGACTGGTCATGGTGGGAGCAAACTTCCAAGCCAGCAACACATCGCTTAAATCATCACCTTGCATGCGCCCTTTATACCAACTGCGTGCCTGTCCATTGACCCGTTCCCAGCCTGCTTGACCCGTAACATTGAGCCCTTTAAGCGATAAATTGAGCTTATCGAACAACACGCCATGCGGCTGTGGCCGGGTACTTAAGGACCAAGCGCCTAAGCTCTCGTCAGCCAAATAAAGTGCAGCCACTCGAATATCTAATGCGGGAATACTACTGATATCAAAATCACTGAGTACATCCTGCGCATCCGTTGCTGTGGTGATATTTTTCGGCACATATAAATGCGCAAGGTCAACGCTCATCGGCTGCCCTGCACCCTTATCTACAATCTTTCCTTTGATTGCTTGACTCTCCAACAGTAATTGCCAGCCCGTTGCCTGCGGTCGCCAATTGACACTTAAATGCTCGGCATTCAGGCCCAAGCCTGTGAAGTGACGTATTTCAAATTGTGCGTGGGTTAACAACTGTTGCTTGCCCTGTTCAGGTAATTGGTAGCGTTGTAGCACCTGCTGCCACTGCGCCAAATCAAACTGATTGAAACGCCCACGTAACTGCAAGCCCGCCTGCGTTGGCAGCTGTGCTAAACCACCACCGACACGCACTTGCCCGCGTCCGCCCAAGAGCTGATCGGGCGCCGCAGCTAAAGCAAAACTTAACTGATCAGCATAATCGAGCCAGTAACGACGCTCTGCCCCCGATAAAGTCATCCGCCAATCTGCATAACTTTGTGTACTGGCTTTTTTTCCAAACGGAGCAGGCAAGTCAATGTTAACCCCCAGCAAACTGGAATCGATGCGCAGCTGGCTGTCCTCACCATCGAGCAATACACGCAAGCGGTACGGTAAGCTGCCCGATACCGGCAGAGGCTGGGTGATTTTTGCCCATTGCGTTAGCGAGTCAACAGGCATCAGCCCTTGCACATCAATATGGGTGCTGAGCTGTTTAGCCGTGCCTTGCGCATCAATATGGCCGCTAAAGGATTGCCCTAAAAACTGGCCGCTAATCTTTGGCGCACTCAAGCCCCGCTGACTGTCAAACTTAAACTCGCCGGTGAGCTCGCGCAACTGCACATTGATCTCAGGCATGTACAACTCAACACGCTGCGCATCAAGAACCAATTCAAGCTGTACCTGCTGCTGTGCGGCGAGCGGTACAGTTAAATCTAAAACTGCCGGTAAATGCCCTTTACCTTGCCAACCTGCCATTTCATGAGCGACTTTAGCAATAGGTGTTTTTTGTAAAAAATACAGCCCATCATCGAGATTGCTTTGCAGTTCAGCATGCAGCTGCAGGACCGGCACTTGCCCTTCTGGCACATGTGCTACTTCGGCATAGGCAGTGAGCACCGGTGTATTTAAAATCTGTCCTTGATTAAGACTGATACGCACACCACTGTCTTCAATGACCACCTCACCGGCTGCTTTGCTTAAAGCGGGCCAACCCGGCTGATACTCAAGCTCGACATCCTGCACCGCAAAATACAAGCTCAATGAGCGAGACTCCGCAGGCGCCCCCTTATTTAACGATCCTTGATACTGGAAATACCCCTGCTCAATATGCCCACTCTGAATGGCGCCATTGAGCCAGCGCTCAAGCTCATCACTAAACGCAGGCGCCCGTGAAGGCAAATACTTGCCAGCAAAACGCGCATCTCCGGCACGCAAGCCAACCCGCAAATCCATATAATCTTCTTCTGCAGGATCATGGAGCAAGCGGATTAAAAAGTCCCCGGCAATTGCCCCCTCTTCACCTAACACCTGCAAATACGGGCTTTTTAAGGTGAAGCCATGCTGATCAAACGCCCATAACAACTGGGCATGAGCCTCTTGATACTGCCACGGGGCAGCAAATAAATTCGCTAAATGCAAACTAAAACCCGCATGGCTGGCTAAACGCAATTCGCCTTGCTCAAGGTTGCCGGATATCTGTCCATTGATCGCACTGGCAGCCGGCACATCATGCCATGCCGAGAAACCGACCTGACTCAAATTACTGACAAAACTTAGACGCTCGACTTGCGCAGCCTCTGGCTGCCATTGTAAGTGCAAGTTCTTCAGCTCACCCGTAGGCTGCATCGTCTGCAACACATCTGCGGCCACATCCGGCAGCTGCACAATGCGCTCAGCGAGGTAATGTAGATCCGCTAAATCAAGCTGTGCAACAGCCAAGTTCCATACTGGATTGTCTTGCTCTGTATAATCCAACCGCATGCGCCAATCATGTTGCGCTAACTCATCCACCTGCACTAATAAGCGCTCAAACCAAGCCGTCTGTACACCGGCTTTATTCTGGTAAAAAGCCAGCGCATCTTCACCTTGCACATGCAGCACTGGCGCATCCGCGAACTGCCCTTGCAGCTCCAAATGCGCAAGACGTAAAGCTGCCGCTTGCATTTGGCCCTGCTGGGCGCGAAACCACAACTCAGCATCCAATTTCAAGCGCGATAGCTGCCACTTTTGCAGATAGGTCTCAGGGATCCACTGGGCGAGGTTACTGGAGGGAAGTTTCAGGTATAGCGCCAGATCGCTGTGTCGCCAGTCACCTTTCAGCAGCTGCCCTTGCGCGCTCAACTCTAAGCTTTGCCCATCGGGTAGTACGGCACGCAAATCTAAGCGTTGCTGCAAGGCGCTACGCTTTAAGGTAAAACCCGCATAGGTTAAAGCCAGCGGCTGCTGCCCTTGCGCTTGAATAATAATGCGACTGTCTAAAACGCTCAGCTGGCTCACTTGCTGCAGCTTATTGAGCCAGTCATTCAAGTGAAAAGCGGTCTGCTCAGCACCTTCAAGATGCAAGCCTTGTAACGCCCAACGACCCGTAGCATCCTCTTGCAGGTGAATCTGCAGACCCGACAAGGCCACCGATTTAAAACGCAACTCGCGAGCCAGCAGACTGGCCACCACATCAGGTTGGATATGCAGCTGCTCAACTTGTATAGCATCATCGCCGCTGCCTAAGGTGACATAATTCGCCTCTAACATCGGAGAAAAACCATACCAGCTGCCCTTAAGGCTTTCGATTTGGATTTTTTGCGCTAAGCGCTGCTGCAACTGCTGCTCAATCTCTTGACGATACTCCGCCAGCAACGGGGTCAATTGTCGACCCAAGCTGACATACAGCGCAGCAAAAATAAGCAAGCTGGCCAGCAACCATAAACTCAAGCGCAACAGCCGATTCAGTATATAAAGAGCAGTACTCATCTTGCCCCTTACTGACGCAACAGGCTATAACAGAACAACGTCATACTGCTCTTGTGAATACATACTCTCCACCTGGAAACGTATGGGATGACCAATAAAAGACTCGAGATCAGCAACATTGCCAGACTCTTCATCAAGCAAGCGATCCACCACACTTTGACTGGCCAAAACCATGTAACCATCGGCTTGAAAGGCACGCGCCTCGCGTAAAATCTCACGAAAGATCTCATAACAAATGGTTTCTGCTGTGCGCACTTGTCCGCGTCCTTGGCAGGTTGCACAAGGCTCACATAACACCTGCGCCAAGCTTTCTCGGGTACGCTTACGCGTCATTTGCACTAAGCCCAGCTCAGTGATCCCGATAATATTGGTTTTGGCGTAATCACGCTCCAACTGACGCTCTAAAGTGCGCAACACTTGGCGGCGGTGCTCCTGATCTTCCATATCGATAAAATCAATAATAATGATGCCGCCCACATTGCGTAAGCGCAGTTGCCGCGCAATGGTTAACGCCGCTTCAAGATTGGTTTTAAAGACAGTCTCTTCAAGATTACGGTGCCCGACAAAGGCCCCGGTGTTCACATCAATGGTGGTCATCGCCTCAGTGGGATCAATCACTAAGTGCCCGCCCGACTTCAGTGGCACCTTGCGCTCTAATGCTTTTTGGATTTCATCTTCAATGCTGTATAGATCGAAAATAGGACGCTCGCCGGGATAATGTTCAACTCGATCAGCAATTTCCGGCATGAGTTCGCCAACAAACTGCTGGGCTTTCTGTAAAGTTTCCCGCGAGTCAATGCGTACTTTCTCGGTATGTTCAGCAGCTAAGTCACGCAATGTACGCAAGGGGAGCGATAACTCTTCGTAAATAATCGCAGGCGCTGCGCACACTTGCATCTGTTCGCGTACCTGCCCCCAGAGTCGATGCAAATAACGGATATCCACCATAATCGCAGATATGTCTGCACCTTCAGTGGCGGTACGAATAATAAAGCCACCTTTATCTTCTAAGCCTTCACTGATTAAACACTCAGTCACCGCTTGCTTTAATCGCTCGCGCTCGGCTTCTTCTTCGATTTTTAGCGATACACCAATGTGACTGCTGCTGGGCATATACACCAAGTAGCGCGAAGGAATGGATAAATTTGTCGTCAGGCGCGCGCCTTTACTACCGATAGGGTCCTTGGTCACCTGCACCACCAATGCCTGTCCCTCATGCACCAAGCCACTGATACCTTCGCCGGTTACCCCTTCTCGACCGCTGATATCAGCCGCATGAATAAAAGCTGCGCGTGACAAACCAATATCGACAAAAGCGGCCTGCATACCTGGCAACACGCGGACCACTTTACCTTTATAGATATTACCCACAATGCCGCGACGCTGAGTGCGCTCAACGTGCACTTCTTGCAAAACGCCATTTTCGACGACAGCAACGCGAGATTCCATTGGCGTTATATTTATTAAAATTTCTTCTGTCATGGTGCTCTCAGTATCAGGCATGGGTATGCACGACCTATTGAATATCGTGCGACAAAACATAGGCTGGGCAAAACACGATCAATCTTGTATTAAATCAAGACGCTACACCTGAGCAGATTACATCGTTCTGCGCAATACAGCTAACAAAGACCAGCATCTACTGCGCAATAAACGACACGCATACACAGTACCGGCCCGCTGCGAACACAGACTTTATCGAAAATCGCGCCAGCGCTTTACATTAACCAGCAACATATACAGCCAAGGCCATAGCAAACAACTGACCACAGCCGGCACAGCATAATAACTGATTTCAGGGCGCATGCCCGATAGTGTACTGAGCCACAATAAGAGCAGCTGAGCCAAGCCATAAATAACCAATAGCGCCAAGGATTGCTGCCACAGCGGAAAGACTTTTAAACGCTGCTGCAAGGTTAAAACCAGAAACACAACCAACACAAGCGCTAAGGCATGCTGGCCAAAGAGCGTGCCATATAAGACATCTTGAGCAATACCAAAACACCAAGCAGTCAATAAGCCTAGATGTTGCGGATAATTCATTGCCCAAAATGTCAGCACCAGCGCCAACCATAAAGGCCGGCCAATTTCTAAGTGCTCAGGCATCGGCACAACAGATAGCAATAGAGCTAAGCCTAATGTCATCCACATAACCACAGTGACTTTACCCGTCGACGCACTCATTTATTGCGCCTCCACTGCCGTTGTTTCAGTTGCTTTAAGCAATTGTTTCGCATCCTCTAAGGCATTTTGCACTTCTTCATCCAGCGCTTGCGTCGAACTTTTACTGTCACTAAACACCAGCAAGAGATAACGACTGCGATTGAGGTTGGCCGCCGGTAATGCTTGTATGCGGGCGAAGGGCTGCCCGGTATTACGCTGCACTTCGCTGACCACCGCCACGGGGTAACCCACAGGAAAACGCTGCCCCATACCTGAGGTCACCAATAAGTCACCTTCACGGATATCGGAAGTGTCGGTCACATAGCGTAATTCCAGTGACTCAAGATTACCGGTACCACTGGCAATAGCGCGCAAACCGTTTCGATTCACTTGCACCGGCAAACTGTGATTACTGTCAGTGATTAAAAGTACCCGTGAAGTGTAAGGCATCACCTCAATCACTTGCCCCATTACCCCGCGGGCATCGAGCACCGGCTGCCCCACAGTTACCCCACTGCTACTGCCTTTATTGATCAAGACACGATGCGTATAAGGGTTGGGATCAATACCAATTAATTCCGCGACTAAAACGCGGTCATCAATCAGTGCAGAAGAGTTTAGCAGCTCACGCAAACGCACATTTTGCTCAGTTAATGTCGCCAGCTTCTGTAAACGACGCTGCATCAACAAAGTTTCCGCGCGCAGCTGTTCATTTTCCGCGAGCAGGTCTGTGCGGCTGCTGAACAGCTGTAAACTATCGGTCCAAGCGCGCACGGGCAGATCGCCCAACCAGTACAAAGGTGTAAGTACCATACCCAAGCTACTGCGCACCGGTTTCAGCAGCTCAAGGCGCGCATCAACCAGCATTAAAGCGACAGAAAAACAGGTGAGTATTAAAAAGCGTGTACTGAGTAAAGTACTTTTAGCAAATAACGGCTTAATGATGCATCCTCGGCGACTTAACTGCAGAATAGTATAAAGCTATCTGCAGTTAAGATGAACGATAAGCACTCTATGAAACCCTAAACGGTTCTGTACAGCTTACTCAGCTGAAAGCAGATCCATAGAGTTGCGGTCCATCATTTCTAAAGCGCGACCACCACCCAAAGCAACACAGTTTTTTGGGTTCTCAGCGACAATCACCGGCAAACCGGTTTCTTGTGACAGCAGCTTATCCATATCGCGCAACAAGGCGCCACCGCCGGTCAGCACTAAGCCGCGCTCAGCAATATCTGAGGCCAGCTCAGGCGGCGACTGCTCAAGGGCACTTTTAACCGCTTGCACAATAGCAGCCAAAGACTCTTGCAAAGCCTCTAGCACTTCGTCTGAGTTCAAAGTAAAGCTGCGCGGTACACCTTCCGCTAAGTTACGCCCACGCACATCAAACTCTAATAACTCACCGCCTGGGAAGGCTGCACCAATTTCTTGCTTGATACGCTCTGCGGTCGATTCACCAATTAAGCTGCCATAGTTGCGGCGCACATAGGTAATAATCGCCTCATCAAAACGATCACCGCCAACACGCACTGACTCGGCATACACCACACCATTGAGTGAAATCAAAGCAATCTCAGTGGTGCCGCCACCAATATCCACAACCATGGAGCCGCGCGCTTCATCAACCGGCAAACCGGCACCAATTGCAGCGGCCATAGGCTCTTCAATTAAAAAGACTTCACGCGCACCCGCACCCAAAGCAGATTCACGAATAGCACGACGCTCAACTTGCGTGGACTTGCATGGTACGCAAATCAAGACACGCGGACTCGGCTGCAAAAAACTATTCTCGTGTACTTTATTGATAAAGTACTGCAGCATTTTTTCACACACACTAAAGTCAGCAATCACGCCATCTTTCATCGGACGAATCGCACAAATATTGCCCGGCGTACGCCCGAGCATACGTTTGGCATCGGTACCCACAGCAACCACACTTTTCTGATTACCGCGTGTACGAATCGCAACCACCGAAGGCTCATCCAGCACAATACCGCGATCACGCACGTAAATAAGCGTGTTGGCAGTCCCTAAATCAATGGATAAATCACTGGAAAACATGCCGCGTAATTTCTTTAACATGGGATAAATAACCCTGGGCAACGCGCAATTGAAACGCTGATTAAAAAATAATTGGAAACTCTAACAACCATCGTCCTTTTGAGCAAGGTACGCACTGTGATAGATTAACACTTTCTGAACATCAGTATGTTTTTTACAGGCTTATAGATGCAACAATTGTTTGATTGTTCCATTTTGGCTGTTTTAATGGCCGGCATACATTTTTTACCTAGGAGATCCTCACATGGCACTTGAACGCGGCGACGTGGAAAAACTAGCTCATCTGGCGCGACTCGGCCTCGATGATGCCGAAATCGAGAGCAGCACCGCATCCTTAAATGCCGTCCTCGACATGATCAATGCCATGCAAGCGGTTAACACTGACGATGTCACACCCTTGGCCAATCCACTCGAAGCCAATCAACGTCTACGCCCAGACACAGTCACTGAAAGCAACCACCGTGATGACTACCAGGCCTTAGCGCCCGCTGTAGAAAACGGCTTATACCTGGTACCTAAAGTCATCGATTAAGGACTTATTTGTCATGCATCAACTTACCTTAGCCAAGATCTCTAAAGCGCTGGCTGCCAAGCAGTTTTCAGCGCGCGAGCTGACGGCTCACTTATTGTCCCGCATTGAGCAACTGGATCCTCAGCTCAATAGCTTTATTACCCTGACCCCAGACGCCGCACTGCAGCAAGCTGAAGCTGCTGACGCATTACGCAGCAACGGCACTGTTACGCCATTACTCGGCGTGCCATTGGCGCATAAAGATTTATTCTGCACCACAGGCGTACGCACCAGCTGTGCATCAAAAATGCTCGATAACTTTATTGCGCCCTATACTGCAACCGTAGTCGACAAGCTTGATCAAGCCGGCTGCATCAGCCTTGGCAAGCTCAATATGGATGAGTTTGCTATGGGTTCGTCCGGTGAAACCAGCTTTTACGGCCCCAGCAAAAACCCTTGGGACCTTACCCGTGTACCCGGTGGTTCATCCAGCGGCAGCGCCGCTGCGGTGGCAGCACGTTTAATTCCAGCCAGTACTGGCAGCGACAGTGGCGGCTCGATTCGCCAACCTGCAGCCTTTACCGGCCTTACCGGTATCAAACCCACCTACGGCCGCATTTCACGTTGGGGTATGACCGCCTATGCATCCAGCTTTGACCAAGCAGGCTTCTTAGCTCACACCGCGGAAGACTGCGCACTGCTGTTGCAAGCCACAGCAGGTTTTGATGAGCGTGACTCCACCAGCGCACAACAGCCTGTTGACGACTACAGCGCGACCTTAAGTCAGCCTTTGCAAGGCTTGCGCATTGGTTTGCCCAAAGAGTATTTCGATAACCGCCTTGATGCACGCATCGGTGACACTGTGTCCGCCGCGATTGAGCAACTCAAACAACTCGGTGCAACTTTTATTGACATCAGCCTCGCCAGCTTACCGCATGCCGTCCCCGCTTATTATGTGATTGCCTCCGCGGAAGCCTCCACAAACTTAGCGCGTTTTGATGGTGTTCGTTTTGGCTACCGCTGTGCCGATCCGAAAGATCTAGAAGATCTGTATCTGCGCTCACGCAGTGAAGCTTTCGGGGAAGAAGTTAAGCGCCGCATTATGATGGGCACCTACTCTCTGTCCACCGGCTACTACGATGCTTACTATTTAAAAGCGCAAAAAATCCGTCGCTTAATCAAAAACGATTTTATTAGCGCCTTTAAAGATGTTGACCTGATTCTTGGCCCAACCACACCCAACCTGCCTTGGCAGCTGGGCAGTAAAGCGAATGACCCTGTCGCCGCTTACTTAGAAGATATTTATACCGTGCCCGCCAACTTAGCTGGTATTCCTGGCCTATCGATGCCAGCCGGCATGATCGATGGTCTACCCGTCGGCGTACAGCTGCTCGCGCCCTACTTCCAAGAAGCGCGCATGCTGCAGGTTGCACATCAATTTCAACAACACACTGATTGGCACACTCGTACGCCAGCCGGATTCTGAGGACGACTCACATGCAATGGGAAACCGTGATCGGGCTGGAAATCCACGCACAGCTCGCAACTGATACAAAAATCTTCTCGGGCAGCGCCACCACATTTGGCGCCGCTCCAAATACTCAGGCCAGTCTGATTGACTTAGCCATGCCTGGCACTTTACCCGTGCTCAACCAAGAAGCCGTGCGCATGGCCTGTATGTTTGGCCTCGCAGTTGACGCTGATATTGCCGAGCATAATATTTTCGCGCGCAAAAACTACTTCTATCCAGATTTGCCTAAAGGCTATCAAACCAGTCAAATGGATCATCCCATTGTTGGTTTAGGCCACCTTGATATTGCGCTTGAAGACGGCAGCATCAAACGTATTGGCATTACCCGTGCGCACCTGGAAGAGGATGCCGGGAAAAGCCTGCACGAAGATTTTAGCGGCATGACCGGTATTGATCTAAACCGTGCCGGCACACCACTTTTGGAAATCGTTTCTGAGCCTGAGTTAAGCAACGCCAAAGAAGCTGTGGCTTATGCGCGCGCAATTCATACTCTAGTGCGTTATTTAAATATCTGTGACGGCAATATGGCCGAAGGCTCCTTCCGCTGTGACTGTAACGTCTCTGTACGCCCAAAAGGTCAGACCGAGCTCGGCACTCGCACTGAAATCAAAAACGTGAACTCGTTTCGCTTTATCGAGCGCGCCATCAACTATGAAATTCAACGCCAAATTGAATTGATTGAAGATGGCGGCCAAGTGGTACAAGAAACCCGTCTGTATGACCCCAATAAAGACGAAACCCGCTCGATGCGCACTAAAGAAGAAGCCAACGACTACCGTTACTTCCCGTGCCCAGACTTATTGCCCGTACATATCCCGCGGGAGTTGCTCGATAACTTGCGCAAGCAGTTACCGGAATTACCCGCACAAAAGCGCGAGCGTTTTGAGCAAGAGTTTGGCCTATCCACCTACGACGCCAGCGTACTCTCGGCCAGCCGTGAAATGGCCGATTATTTTGAAGCCGTAGAAAAGATTTGTCAGGATGCCAAGCTGGCGACAAACTGGGTGATGGGCGAGCTGTCCAGCCTACTCAACAAAGAAAACCTAGAGATCAGCCAGTCACCGGTGACTGCCGAGCAGTTAGGCGGCATGTTGCTGCGCATTAAAGACAACACCATTTCCGGAAAAATCGCCAAAATGGTCTTTGAGGCCATGGCTGCCGGCGAAGGCGATGCGGATCAAATCATTGAACAACGCGGCTTAAAGCAGGTCACAGACAGCGGCGCGATTGAAGCAATGCTGGATGAAGTTCTTGCAGCCAACGCCGAGCAAGTTGAACAGTACCGCGCCAGCGATGAAAACAAGCGCGGCAAAATGTTTGGCTTCTTTGTTGGTCAAGCCATGCGCGCCTCAAAAGGCAAAGCCAACCCGCAACAAGTCAACGAGCTGCTCAAGAAAAAACTTGATCAATAGCTCACAGGCGCTTAAAGCTGGCATTGTCGCCAGCTTTAAGCAGCTCTGACTGACGACTGTTCAAGGACACCAACCATGCGCTTCTATATTTTCTTTGCTGTCGTGCTGCTCTTGAGCGCCTGCTCCACTCAGCGTGGCAGCCTAGATACAGGTATAAGCGGTCAAGCCTCTTGGTATGGTGCCCAGCACCATGGTAAGAAAACCGCCAGTGGTGAAACTTTCAATCAGCATGCATTGACCGCCGCACATCGAACCCTGCCGTTTGGAACGCGCGTCAAAGTCACCAACACCCTCAATAATCAGAGCGTCATCGTGCGCATCAATGACCGCGGCCCTTACGCTAAGGGGCGCATTATTGATCTCTCGCGCGCTGCTGCAGAAAAAATCAACATGATCCATAGCGGTGTTGTGCCGGTGCGTCTGCACACCGTGCGTTAATATTTTCTAATGAAAACTCCTTACCCACCGTTCACAACCTGCTAATCTAACCACCATCACTTAGGAAAGAGTCGGAGTTTCCCGCATGTCTGTTTTAACCTTTGCCTATCTCATTGGCGGCTTTATTTTGTTGGTCATAGGCGCTGAAGTTCTGGTGCGCGGCGCAGCTCGGCTGGCGGCACGATTTGGTATATCGCCCTTGATCATTGGCTTAACCGTCGTGGCTTTTGGTACCAGTGCCCCGGAAATGGCGGTTAGCACACAATCGGCTTTTCTTGGCCAAGGTGATATTGCGATTGGTAATGTGATTGGCAGCAATATCTTTAACGTCCTGTTTATTCTGGGTCTTTCCGCTGTTATCACCCCCTTAATTGTTTCCCGCCAGCTGGTGCGCTTAGATGTTCCTATTATGATTGCTGCAGGCTTGTTAGCTTGGTTTTTAGCAATGGATGGCAGCTACAGCCGCTTAGATGGCTTAATTTTATTTGCGTGCATTATTGCCTACACCGGCTATTTAATTATTAGCAGTTTAAGGGCTTGGAAACCCGGCCAATCAACCGACAGCGATGATGAATACAGCGCACAAATTAACCCACACCGTTTAGCTCCACTGATAAACGCCCTATATATTCTGGCGGGTTTAGCACTGCTTGTCGTAGGCTCCAACTTACTGGTTAGCGGCGCTGTTAGCTTGGCCCAAGCCTTAGGTCTCTCAGAATTGGTGATAGGTTTAACCATTATTGCAGTGGGCACCTCTTTGCCCGAGCTGGCGACCTCGCTGATTGCCGCCTGGAAAGGTGAGCGTGATATCGCCGTGGGTAATATCGTTGGTAGTAATTTATTTAATCTACTGGCGGTGCTTGGTTTAGCAGGCTTAGTCTCTCCTGAAAGCATTGCGGTTGCACGCGGCGCCATTGAGTTTGATTTTCCAGTAATGATCGCCGTTATGATCGCGTGCCTGCCGGTATTCTTTGCCGGTTACCGTATCAACCGCTGGGAAGGTGCGCTTTTTTTAGGCTACTACATTGCCTATACCGCCTATCTAATTATGCAAAGCAACGGCGACTCCTTTGCCAGCACCTTTGCCGATGCGATGCTGGGCTATGTGGTCCCTTTAACAGCCATTACTTTATTTGTAATTGCCGCCCGAGCTTGGCGTATTCAGCGCGGTTTACCACTCAACAATTAAATCAAGAGGGTGCTAGCCGATTAAGCACCCACTTTTAGCGTTTTCACTAAATGAGTTATATATGGCCAAACGCACTTTAAATCGCCGCCAAGGTTGGCGCATTAATAAAATCCAAGAAGAACGCCTCGCCCGTGCCGCCAAGCGTGAAGAGCGCACCCTTGAAGAACTTGAGGGTGGTGATTTAGGCGCAGAGCAGCATGGCTTAGTGATTGCACACTTCGGCGTCCAAGTTGAAGTAGAAGCCGAATCACCTGAGCTGGCTGGACAAACCTTCCGCTGTTATTTACGCGCTAACTTACCTGCTCTAGTGACCGGCGATCGCGTCGTCTGGCGACCTGGCAATCAAGGCTTAGGGATTATTGTTGCGCAATTACCTCGCCACAGCGAACTGCGCCGTCCCGATTCGCGCGGACAACTCAAACCCGTGGCGGCCAACGTGGATCTGATTGTGATTGTCTTTGCTCCATTGCCCGAGCCACACGCCAATCTTATTGATCGTTATATTATTGCGGCGGAACATGCGGGAATTAAGCCGCTGTTATTGCTGAACAAATCTGACCTGCTAGACCCAAGCGGCAGCTCCCGAGTACACACCCTGCTCAACACCTATCACAGCTTGGGTTATCCATTGCTGGAGGTGTCTGCGTACTCCGGCGATGGTTTAGCGCAACTGCAAAGCCTGCTAAACAATCAGGTGAGTGTTTTTGTCGGCCAATCTGGGGTGGGTAAATCATCTCTCGTCAACCGTTTACTGCCCGATACGGATACACGCGTGGGCGCTCTATCTGAGCTCACAGGCAAAGGCACACATACCACAACCACGGCCCGCCTATTTCACTTTCCCGCCGGCGGCCAGCTGATTGACTCACCGGGTATTCGCGAATTTGGGCTCGGGCACGTCAGCGTTGCTGATGTGGAGGCAGGGTTTATTGAGTTCCAAGAACACTTAGGCCATTGCCGCTTTCGCAACTGCAGCCATGAACATGAGCCAGGCTGCGCACTCTTAGCAGCGGTCGAAGCCGGCCAGATCAATCCACAGCGTTTAGCCAGCTTTAAACACATTATTAGCGGCATTCAAACAGAACAGTATTAAATCAGCCCCGCCTTTACTGTGCAGCGCAGTAAAGGCGGCTCAATCCGATTAGTTTTTTACATCGTCAAACTGTAAAACACCTTGCTCAAATACATTCAGCTTTTCACGCAAAGGCTTACCCGCCGAACCCCCTGTAGGTGCCTGCTCAGTCTCACCAGCAGCTTCAGTCTTAGCAGACTCTGCCGGGCGCTCCGGCTCGCCTTCAATGGCCTGCAGAGCGCGCTTAGTTAAGACTAAAATATCAATCCGACGATTACTCGGACTGTATGGGTCAGCGCGATCAAACAATGCCGATGAGGCGTAGCCGGCAACTTGAGCCACTTTCTCATCATCCAAGCCTCCGGCACGCAATGCCCGCCGCGCAGCATTGGCACGGCTGGCTGATAACTCCCAGTTGCCAAAACCACTGTCACCCGCATAAGGCTTGGCATCGGTATGCCCCCCGACACTGATCTTATTCGGGACCGCGCGTATGGTATCCGCCATTAAATACAGAATATCTTCAAAATAAGGCTGCAAACGCGCACTACCTAAATCAAACATCGGCCGATTGGCCGCATCGGCAATTTGGATACGCAAGCCATCGCGCGAAACATCCATCAAGATTTGCTCTTTATAGGGACGCAAATCCAAGTTTTCATGAATTTTACGCTGCAGCTCAACCAGTAAAATATCTAAACGCTCACGCTCTAACTGCTCATACAAGCGCTCGGCTTCTTGCTCACTGAGCTGCTGTTCATTCAGTGGCTGCTCACCTAGAGTAATCTGCTCATTGAGTTCAGGATTCAGCGTGCGATCAGGCGCCGGCGTCGGCGTACCGCCTAAATCAATGACATAAGGACTGGCGCTCTCTGAAAAACCAATAGGGTCTTGAAAGTAACCTGAAATAGCTTTTTTCTGCTCAGGGGTCGCAGACGACATCAGCCACATCACTAAGAAAAACGCCATCATAGCGACTGCAAAGTCAGCAAAGGCAATTTTCCAAGCGCCGCCATGGTGGCCTGCAGCAACTTTTTTGACCCGCTTAACGATAACCGGCTGATTGGTATCCATCGCCTTTAGCCGCCTCGCACAGCTTGCTCTAATTCAACAAATGAGGGTCGATGCGCACCGTATAAAACCTTACGCCCAAACTCCACCGCCAGACTCGGCGGCATCCCGGACGCAGAGGCTACCAGCGTGGCTTTAATCGCCTCATACAAATTAAGCTCTTCTTTAGCGTCGTGGTTCAGGCTGGCAGCTAAGGGGCCAAAAAAACCATACGCAGCCAAAATACCTAAAAAGGTCCCCACCAGAGCCGCCCCCACATGCTGCCCTAAAGCCGCCTGTTCGGCCTCACCCAGCATGGCCATAGTGACAACAATTCCCAGCACTGCAGCAACGATACCAAAGCCTGGCAAACCGTCTGCTACGCTGGTCACTGCATGACCTGGATGATCAAGGTCTTCTTTTAAACTGGCCAATTCCATATCAAATAGCCCCTCAAACTCATGAGGCGCCATATTTCCAGTCGACATAATACGTAAATAGTCGCAGACAAACTCCGTCATGCGCTGATCTTTCAATAATGCGGGGTACTTGCTAAAAATCGGGCTGGCCGCAGGATCTTCAATATCGACCTCAATGGCCATCATGCCTTCACGACGGCTCTTGTTAAGGATCTCATACAACATTTTTAACACATCCAGATACAGCGCCTTAGTAAAGCGCGTACTGAACATAGTCAATGACTTCTTCGCAACCTGCATAAAGGTACTGCTGGGGTTAGCCTGTAAAAAAGCGCCCAATGCCGCACCACCAATAATTAACACTTCAAATGGCTGGATAATCGCAGCAATTTTCCCGCCCGACAGTATAAACCCAGCTAAAACACTCGCAAAAACAACGACAATCCCAATAATTTTTACCATAAAATAAACCGCACAACCCCAAAACCGTTGGTAGGATAACAGCCTTTGTAAATATTGGTTACTATACTGGCATAGTGCCCAGCAAAGCTGACAGATCATAGGCTGAATATTTATGTCAAATATTGTACCCCAACATGATGTTTTAAATCAGTGGATAAAACGCCTCGATAACACGCGCCTACCGGTTTATCAAAGCCACCGCGAACTTGCACTACAGGCACTGCACAGTCCAAGTAAATCATTACGCGATATTGCCCAAGTCATCAGCCAAGCCCCAACCATCGCATTTATTATTATGCGCGAAGCCAATCGCGGTAACAGTTCTTTGGCCGAACCTGTGCAAACACTTGAGAACGCTTTATCGCGCCTTGGCTTACAACGTTGCGGCGTACTGCTAAAAAGCCTTATTGACGACCAAGAATCCAATATTCCTATAGCTTTGCGTCAAGTCTGGCTCATTGGCCAGCATTTAAATATCCAAGCCATGGGGTTATTCAGTACGCGGATGGCGCGTTTATGGCAAGAAATACACTGGGGCAGCCTGCTATTTCTAGCACCTTCTTGGCCGCTACTGACTCGCCACCCTGAACTCTTTGAGCAATGGGAGCGCCGCGTACTGGGCGATAATGAACCCGCTGAGAAGGTTGAACATGAATTATTAGGCATGCCACTGACAGCCCTATGTTTAGGTCTGGCCGAACACTGGAAACTACCGCACTGGGTGATTGAAGGCTACCGTTTGCTGAGCGAAAACCCGCAACAACTGGTACAGGCTCTACATATTGCTCGACAATCGGAGCAACCCTTATTGCAACAACAAATGCTTGACCAGCAGCCACAGCTCAACAACTGGCTCAACCGCCCTGCCAATACGCTTATATTCACCTGCGGCCTAGTTATGGCCGCACATAATTCATGGGGTAGCGAACAATGCTTACGCTGGCAGCGGTTAATCAGCTTATATTTAAAAGACGAATTGGCCAACGTACAACAAAGCACTCACCAGCTAGCGGTTAAGCATGCACGCATCAAGCACCATGCTGATCTCTGGCATCCTGCGCAAGCATTATTATGGCCTTGGTCAACCCAGCGCTTGCGCCGAGCGGCAGAGCCTGCAAGCGCATCGGCACCACCCGGCGCTGATTTAGTCCAATGGCGCTTACACTGTGCTGAACTGCTACAAGCACCTTCACCTTTTAGTAACACTGTACAAATCACTCAGCGCATCAGTCTGGCATTACAAGCCTGCGGCATGCAGCGAATTTGCATGCTGTTGCTCGACTCGCAGGCTCAACGTGCACAAGTCAGCCATCTACATGGGATTAAACCCGATCAACTCCCCCACAGCTTTACCTTAGCAACAAGCCCACTGCTACAGCACCTGCTTAAACAGCCAACATCTGTGCTGCTGACGGACACTAACTCAGCACGTCTCGCACCGCTGTTAGCCCCTGAGTTGACCCAAATTTTCACTCAGGCCAACTGGGTGCTCGCCTCTGTCTCAAACAGCCGTCGCATCGTGATGCTGATTGCTGCTGACCAATGCTCACGCACCTTACACCCAACCACGCTACAAGCTTTTAAAAAAACCTTAGCCTGCGTTGAGCGCGCGCTACTACTTTTTAGCACGCGTTCACGTTAATCTATTGGCCATCATCAACAGCCGCTAGAGTGCATGTACATCGTGCAAACTGGCCTATAACTGATTAGTATGTGCCCGCTACTGTGCAATCTTCGTTACACTCATCATCTTAACTCTTACACTGACTTATCAAAGCTAAAGGGCTCAGTACATGGACATCAAGCAACGTCTATTTATTTTTATGCAATACGTTTTGCCTCATCATACGTTGTCACGCCTGATCGGATACCTCGCCGAATGCGAAGCGCCTTGGTTTAAAAACCGTCTCATCGCTTGGTTTATCAAACGCTACCAAGTGAACATGAGTGAAGCGCAATTAGAAGACCCGAGCGCTTATCGCCACTTCAATGATTTTTTCACCCGCGCACTCAAAGCCGATGCTCGCCCTTTAGATCAGAGTGAAAAAGCCGTATTATGTCCCGCTGACGGAGCGATCAGCCAGCTGGGTAACATTGAACACGGTCGTATTTTTCAAGCCAAAGGCCATAGTTTTAGCTTGTTAGAACTCCTTGGCGGTGATGCTGAGCGCGCTGCTCCTTTTATGGGCGGTCATTTTGCGACAGTATATTTATCACCCAAAGACTACCACCGCGTGCATATGCCGCTGACGGGTATTCTACGTGAGATGGTTTATATTCCTGGGCGCTTATTTTCCGTCAATCAAACCACTGCCGAGCATGTACCCGAACTCTTTGCCCGCAACGAACGTGTTGCCTGTATTTTTGATACGGAACAAGGCCCGATGGCAGTCGTTTTAGTTGGTGCGATGGTCGTGGCGAGCATTGAAACAGTGTGGGCCGGTTTAGTAACCCCACCCATGCGCAGCCTGCGTTCGTATGATTATAGTCAAACCGCTCGACAACCTATTACCCTTGAAAAAGGAGCCGAGCTCGGTCGCTTTAAACTGGGCTCTACAGCCATAGTCTTATTTGGCCCAAACCATGTAACTTGGGACAATACACTCGCGCCAGCCAGCGCTGTACAAGTTGGTCAACGTCTTGCTGCAGAACTTTAAATATCAATGCAATATGTCGAGCCAGACCCCATATTGTCTCGCTCTTCAATGATCTAAATGCTACTACAGTTGATCATGTAAATAGGAAAATCTAATGGATACACACAGCCTAAAATTACGCTTGCGCGTGCCAACTCCAGAACAGACACACTTATCGTTCTGTAAGCCAAGCGTGCGTGATTTAAAGCTGTGGATCCAAAATTTACCCAAGGCTAATATTGGTGAGACCGCGAGGCTGCTCTACCAAGCGTTGATTGAGCTCAATAACTTGCAAGCCCCTGCGGACAATCGTCTGCAACTGCTTGAGCTACTACGCCCTGAAGTGACATTTATTAATTCACAGCTTGAGAAGCACTTTTTAAATAACTCCGTCATGCTAAACGAGCGTGCACAAAAGGTTGCAAACTTAAGCCAAGCCTTACAAAACCATCTCACCACGGGCTATAAACTGGTACTGATTGATAGCGTGCAGCAACCGAACTCCATGCTCGCTTTAGCGCTGCAGCGCACGATGCACAGCATGTTTGCATCTCTGGTGCGCACCTACCAGCTGTACTACCCAGCGGTGACCAACTTCTGGTTAGAGCTGCACCAAATCTATTGGTTGGCGCGAAAAAACAACTTACACACACAGCCTATTCGCGATACTTTACTCGGCCATATTAATGAGCAAAGCGTCGAAGCGGCTTACAGTTGTGCATTATTACTGAGCTGCTCACGCATCAATCAAATGCGCCAAAGTGACATTTCCATTGTTGCACATACCTTACCCAGCTGGTGTCACTTGGCCACGCTGCAAAATGCAGATTTGCCAAGCAGCTTATTTATCGTCAACCTCAACAGCGACGCCCCGCCGCGTTACAAAGAGCTGATTGCCGAAGACAGCAGCCCTGCACGCCTCGGTTTTAATACCCTCGATTTGGCAGAAGCGCTCGCCCAATATCAGCAATCATTAGCAAACAAAAAAATCAAAGCACGCATTCATGTGCCTGAAAATATGTCGTCCACTCTACTCGCCCAGCTCTGTAGCGCATGGGGTAATATCGCCAAGCGTGACTTCCAGCGCACCAGCAGCACGGGCACCCTGGAGTTATGTTTAGGTATGAGTGCTGTTCATTATTATTTAGCAGGGCAAGAGCCCTTTGATATGACACTTAAGCTACCGCAAACCACAGTAGTGCAATATCAAACAGATAACAGCCCTCCTGATATCTGGGCCAATGCTATTGATGCTGAGTTAGCCATTGAGCAAGACCCTTTACAAGCGGATCTCATTGAATATGAAGCACCGCAGATGACTGACAGCGCAGAAGCCAGTGAGCCGTCACAAGCAGAGCCCGAGCTGTTGTATCCCATCTATCCGCTGAAAATCATCAATCACAGCCCTGGCGGTTATTGCTTAGCTTGGAACGCTGCAGCCCCCTCGCAACTGCAGGCGGGTGAGATTATTGCTCTGCGAGAAAGCCCAGACAAACCTTGGGCCACTGCAGTGATTCGCTGGATTCGACAAGTGGGCACAGCCAGCACCCAAATCGGTATTGAGCTGATCGCTCCAAACGCACAACCCTGTGGCTTACAGTTGCTGCGCAGTGGCGAAACATCCAGCCATTTCCTGCGCGCTTTATTGGTTCCAGAAATTCCTGCTCTGTCACGCCCGGCCAGTGTGATCGCGCCACGCATCCCCTTCCAAGAAGGTCATAAAGTAGCCATCAACCAGCAAGGCAAAGAGCTGAAAGCGATCTTAACTCAGCGCTCAATGCATACTGGCAGTATCAACCAATTTGAATATCGCTTATTAACCCCAACTCAACCTGTGGACACGCGCACAACATCCACACTAAAAGGTACAACCAAGAGCGAAGACTTTGACTCGCTCTGGAAGTCGCTGTAGATTCTCAACGATTCAATTCAGCTTAAAATATGCGCCGCGCGCACTCTGATGGTCATTATGGTTACTGATAGAAAAACTATTCGCCTACTTATTTTAGAGGACTCGCAAAACGAAGCAGAACGCATCGTTAGCCTCTTTCGTAATGCGGGCCATGCCACTCGCGCGCACTGCATCAGCTCACTCGATGAGCTCAATGAAGCACTGAAGAACACCTGGGACTTATGCATCGCCACTGACAACTGTGAAGATTTAGATCCCCTACTCGCACTGCAAACCATTCAGCGCACCCCACGCGATATTTCTTTTATTCAGCTGATCCAAGATCCTTCATCAGAGGCGCTAACCGAAGCACTCAAACAAGGCGCACAAGATGCCGTGCCTGAAGGTGAAGACGAACGCTTAATCTTAGTCGCCATGCGCGAACTGCAGAATCTTGAAGAACGACGCGGCCGTCGCTCAGCGGAAGTGGCGTTACGCGAAACCGAAAAACGTTGCCAACTGCTGCTCGACAGTTCAGTTGATGCCATTGCTTATGTACATGACGGCATGCACATTTATGCCAACGGCGCTTATCTGCAGTTATTCGGCTATATCGATCCTGACGAAATGGAAGGGATGCCGATGATTGACCTGATTGCTGCCAGCGATCAAAGCCATTTTAAAGACTTCTTTAAAAACTATCGCAGTGAAAATGGCAGTGCTGAACTGGTATGCACCGGCGTCACTGCATCTGCAGAGCACTTTCAAGCCAGCATGAGCTTTTCAGCGGCCCAATACGACGGCGAGCCCTGTGTGCAAGTCGTGATACGCGTGGCTAACGATAACGTCGATCTCGAAGAAAAACTTCGTGAAATCAGCAGCCAAGATTTAGTGACCGGCCTGTATAACCGCCAACACTTCTTAGAGCTGTTAGACCATGCTGCGGAACGGGCAATCAATATGGGACAGCCAGCCAGCGTGGCCTACATTAAAATTGACCACTACCCAAACCTGCAAACAGATCTGGGTATCGCTGGCATCGACTTACTGCTTGCAGATATGGCCAACCTGTTACGTCAACAGCTCAGTGCCGGATCGAAAATCGCACGTTTTGCAGATGATGCATTTAGCGTATTACTGCTCGACAGCACACCCGAACAACATCAAGCCGAGCTGCTTAACTTACTGCACAAGACGGAAGCTCAGCTGTTCGATATCAATGGCCGCACTGCACAAACCACCTTCACCATTGGTGTCGCCGGTCTTAATGAGAAAACCGCCAAAGCTGCAGAGGTGCTCAAACGTGCACATGACTGCGCCGATCAGCTGACTCAAGGTAATGCCTTAAAAATTCATAATCCGGCGGATGATCTTGCCGCCGCAGCCAATCGCGGTGATATTATCGCCATGGTGCAGCAGGCTCTAGAAAACAATAGCTTTAAATTGCTGTTCCAACCCATCATTAGCTTGCGCGGCAACAAAGATGAGTTGTATGAAGTTCTGTTGCGCTTGGTTAACCCCCAAGGCGAAGAAGTCCCACCGGCGGACTTTTTACAAGCCGCAGTCTCTGCAGGTTTAGCTGAAAAAATTGATCGCTGGGTTTTACTCAATTCAATTAAGTTGCTGACCGAGCATCGCAGTAAAGGTAATCAAACCCGCTTCTTTATCCACTTATCCAGCGCCAGCTTACAAGATCAAAGCCTGCTGCCTTGGCTAAGTGTAGCGCTCAAGGCCTCACGCTTACCTGCAGATTCAATTATTTTACAAATACGCGAAACCGATGCGGTCGCTTATTTAAAACAAGCCAAGCAGCTGACTGAAGGGCTGCGTGCGCTGCACTGTCAAATTGCTTTAGGGCAGTTTGGCTGCACACTCAACCCATTTAATACGCTTAAACACTTAGATATTGATTTTGTAAAGATCGATGGCTCTTTCACTAAAGAGCTAAACAACCCAGAAGACCAAGAAACACTGAAAGAAATGCTCGCGGCCCTGCATGCACAAGCCAAGCAAAGCATTGTGCCTTTTGTCGAAAGCGCCAGCGTTTTATCGGTACTTTGGCAAGCCGGGGTGAACTATATCCAAGGGCATTATCTACAGGGGCCAAGCCAAGCGATGAATTACGATTTTTCCAGCAGCGACGATTAACTTTAGCAACCGGCGCATCATCGCGCTGGGCTGCCCCTCATCTAGATGCACTGGAGTTGAGCGGCACGACGCCTAATATAATGCCCCACAGCTCGCCCCATTCATCACTACAGCAGGTTTGTTGCTTTATCCACAGAGTGTGAGCAGGTATCATACGCCGCTCAACCCTATAATCTTTTCTTTCAATAAGCGCACAGGCTGGACAGTCCATGTCGACGGTTCGTATTGGTTCCTACACATTAGCTAACAACCTGATTTTAGCGCCCATGGCTGGCGTGACTGATCGCCCACAACGTCAATTATGCGCACGCTTTGGTGCAGGCCTCACCGTATCTGAAATGCTCACCAGTGATACACGCCTCTGGAACAGCCGTAAATCCAGCTTACGCCTGCTCAGCGACAGTGATCCTGAGCCTCGCTCGGTACAGATTGCTGGCGCAGAACCACAAATGCTCGCCCATGCCGCCCAGCAATGTGTAGCCTTAGGCGCGCATATCATCGATATCAATATGGGCTGCCCAGCCAAAAAAGTATGCAATAAAGCAGCCGGTTCAGCACTGCTCAAAGATGAAAAGCTGGTTGCCGAGATTCTACAGGCCGTACGTGCAGCGGTGGATGTACCTGTGACGCTAAAAATCCGTACAGGCTGGGATCAAACGAACAAAAATGGTGTAACTATCGCCAAAATTGCTGAATCCGAAGGTATCAATGCCCTTGCGGTACATGGCCGCACCCGCGCAGACCGCTACAATGGTGACGCCGAATACGATACTATTGCGCTCATTAAGGATGCAGTATCTATTCCCGTGTTTGCTAACGGTGATATTGATAGCCCTCTAAAAGCTCGGCAGGTGCTCGATTACACTGGTGCAGATGGATTATTAATTGGTCGAGCGGCGCAAGGACGGCCATGGATTTTCCGAGAAATAAATCATTTTCTTAAGACCGGTGAACTGCTGCCCGCCATCAGTTTAAACGCTTTGGAATTGATTTTGCTTGAACATCTGGAGCTTCTGCATGCCTTTTATGGCGAGCCTATGGGTCTACGTATTGCAAGAAAACATACGCACTGGTACTTAGCATCATTACCAGAGGCACAACAATTTCGTACAACGTTTAACCGGCTTGAGTGTGAAGAAGCACAAAAAAATCAAATCCAAGATTTTTTTAATTACCTTCGCTCTTTAGGTTTAAAAGACGCTGCATGATTCAATTGATAAAACGCCCAGTTATGAGATATCTGTCGTGACAAAAAACACTATGCCGCTTAGCACCATTAAAAGTACCGAACACCTGACGTTACGTGCATGTGTCGAAAAAACTTTGCAAGACTACTTTGCTCACTTAGATGGTGCCCATGTTAATGACGTATACAACTTGGTATTAAGTGAAGTTGAAGCCCCTTTGTTTGCCTCAGTTATGCAACATGTGCAAGGCAATCAAACGCGCGCATCAGAAATGCTCGGCTTAAACCGAGGGACACTGCGTAAAAAACTTAAGCAGTACAACCTTCTTTAAAATCTAACCCCGCACTCGCCTTCTGCAAGGCTCAGTGCTGTTTCGCCGTTTATAGCTAGGAACCCCAATGACTGACCACACTTCAAAAACGCCTATTCGTCGCGCTCTAATCAGTGTTTCTGATAAAACAGGTATTGTTGAGTTTGCGCAAGCACTGCACGCCCTCGGCGTAGAAATTCTCTCCACCGGTGGCACCTTTAAACTGCTCAAAGACAACGCGATTCCAGCCATTGAAGTTGCCGACTACACAGGCTTTGCGGAAATGATGGACGGCCGCGTTAAAACTCTGCACCCTAAAATTCACGGTGGCATCCTCGGTCGCCGCGACCTCGATGGCGCAGTAATGGCAGAGCACGGCATCAAGCCAATCGATTTAGTTGCAGTGAACCTCTACCCCTTTGCCGCAACTGTCGCCAAACCTGGCTGCACCCTGCCTGACGCCATTGAAAACATCGACATTGGCGGTCCAACCATGGTGCGCAGTGCGGCAAAAAACCATAAAGATGTGGCCATCGTGGTGAACGCTGGCGACTACAGCGAAATCATCGACAGCCTAAAACAAGGTGGTTTAAGTTATGCTCAGCGCTTTAATCTTGCCCTTAAAGCCTTTGAGCACACCGCAGCCTACGACGGCATGATTGCGAACTACCTAGGCACGATTGATCAGTCTGCAGAAACCCTCAGCACGCAGCAGCGTTCAGACTTCCCCAACACCTTTAATACCCAGTTTATTAAAGCGCAAGAGATGCGTTATGGTGAGAATCCACACCAAAAAGCTGCGTTCTACACTGAAGCCAACCCACAAGAAGCCAGCATTGCTAGCGCGATACAATTGCAAGGTAAAGAGCTGTCGTTTAACAACGTCGCCGATACTGATGCAGCCCTAGAGTGCGTGAAAAGCTTTGTCAAGCCTGCCTGTGTGATTGTTAAACACGCCAACCCTTGTGGCGTTGCCGTAGTCCCTGAAGAGGAAGGCGGTATCCGTAAGGCTTACGATTTAGCCTACGCCACCGACAGTGAATCAGCCTTCGGCGGTATCATTGCTTTTAACCGCGAATTGGATGGTGCAACCGCACAAGCCATTGTTGACCGTCAATTCGTTGAAGTCATCATTGCCCCCCGCATCAGTCAAGCCGCTCGCGATGTAGTGGCGAGCAAAGCTAACGTGCGCCTCTTAGAGTGCGGCCAGTGGCCAGCAGAGCGCAGCCCAAGCTGGGATTACAAGCGTGTTAACGGTGGCCTGCTGGTGCAGAGTCGCGACATTGAAATGATCACGGCCGATGACTTAAAAGTCGTCACCCGTCGCGCCCCCACTGAGCAAGAAATTCATGACCTGATCTTTGCTTGGAAAGTGGCGAAATTTGTTAAATCCAACGCCATTGTCTATGCCAAAAACCGTCAAACCATTGGTGTTGGCGCCGGTCAAATGAGCCGCGTTAACTCAGCCCGTATTGCTGCGATTAAAGCCGAACATGCAGGTTTAGAAGTTGCTGGAGCAGTGATGGCATCAGATGCCTTCTTCCCATTCCGTGACGGTTTAGATAATGCTGCGAAAGTTGGTATTCGCGCGGTGATCCAGCCCGGCGGCTCAATGCGCGATGAAGAAGTGATCGCTGCAGCTGACGAAGCAGATATTGCCATGGTATTCACTGGCATGCGTCACTTCCGCCATTAATTAGCTCTTTAAAGGACCGTTTCTATGAAAATTTTAATTATCGGTAATGGCGGACGTGAGCACGCTCTAGCGTGGAAAGCAGCACAAGATCCACGTGTTACTCAAGTGTTTATCGCCCCAGGTAACGCCGGCAGTGCAACAGAAAACAAGTGCGAAAACGTTGCCATTGATGTGCTCGCCCTTGACCAACTGGCTGACTTTGCCGAGCAAAATGATATTGCTTTGACCATCGTTGGTCCTGAAGCGCCGCTGGTTGCCGGTGTTGTAGATAAATTCCGCGAACGCAATCTGGACATCTACGGCCCCACTGCGGCTGCAGCTCAATTGGAAGGCTCAAAGGCTTTCACTAAGGATTTCTTAGCGCGCCACAATATCCCTACCGGGCGCTATGCCAACTTTACTGAAGTCGAGCCGGCTCTGGCCTATATCCGCGAACAAGGTGCGCCGATTGTGGTTAAAGCCGACGGCTTAGCCGCAGGTAAAGGCGTGATCGTGGCCATGACCCTCGAAGAAGCAGAAGCCGCAGTGATTGATATGCTGTCTGACAATGCTTTTGGTGATGCCGGCTCACGCGTCGTCATTGAAGAGTTCCTCGACGGTGAAGAAGCCAGCTTTATTGTGATGGTTGACGGTGAAAACGTCTTGCCGATGGCCACCAGCCAAGACCACAAACGGGTCGGCGATGGTGATACCGGCCCCAACACCGGTGGCATGGGGGCTTATTCCCCTGCGCCTGTTGTCACCGATGCGGTCCACCAGCGTGTGATGGAAGAGATCATCTACCCAACCGTGCGCGGCATGGCGGCTGAAGGCAATGTCTACACTGGCTTTTTGTATGCCGGTTTAATGATTGATAAAACGGGCGCACCAAAAATCATTGAGTACAACTGCCGCTTTGGCGATCCAGAAACTCAGCCGATTTTACTGCGTTTAGAGTCCAGCTTAATTCTGCTGATTGAAGCGGCTTTAGCTAAAGCGCTGGATAAAGTCGAAGCACAGTGGGATCCGCGTCCAAGTCTGGGTGTGGTACTGGCCTCTGGTGGCTACCCTGCTGACTACAGCGCCGGGCATGAGATTAAAGGTTTGGATGCCGCAGCCAAGCTCGATGGTAAAGTGTTCCACGCGGGCAGCAGCCTGAAGGACGGTAAAATCGTCAACACCGGCGGTCGCGTGCTCTGCGCAACAGCCATGGGTAATACCGTTGCCGAGGCACAAGCCAACGCCTACAAACTGGCTGAGCAAATCAGCTGGGAAGGCAGTTTCTACCGTAAAGATATTGGCTACCGCGCGATTGCCCGTGAGCAGCAATAAGCACTCAATCCATCGCTCAACTCCCCGACAGCTAAAGCTGCGGGGAGTATCATGAGCCCGCTGAGGCATTAAGTACTGACGTGAACCCCATTGGCTTAATCATTACCTTAGTGACCAGCTTAGTTTTAGGCTCTCTATACTTTGCTATTAGCACCTCAAACAGCTACAGCTTAATACCTTCAATCAGCACTATTGCTGAGCCGCCTCTCTTGACCCAACAGCCTTGGAGCTGGACTACGACCCAGCCTTTACTGATCGGCCTGTTACTTGGCTGCAGCCTTGCGGCACTCCTTTACAATATTCTGCGCTTTATCTACACCCGCTACACTTGCAACATTTTTTTTGCCATAGCGCTCGGTTTTTTTCTGCTGTTTTTTACAGCGGGCTTACTGTCAACGCAAGCGTCTTTTCTACCCCAGCTCAACAGCGATTTTATCTATATTGCCGCCGTACTGGGCCTGCTGTTTTTACACGCCCTTTGTATGAGCTATGTTCCCAAAGCGACGCGTTTTAAAAAACTTCCCAAACAACTGACCAAGCATATGGCTGTGCTGTGCGTCGGCGGTATCAGTCTATTAATTTTGGCGCCCCCTTATGCCTATATTCTTAGCTTTTACCTGCTACTCAGCTCAAGCGTGATGTTACTGGGCACAGCGCTACAGCTGTGGCGAAACCACTACCCTTCTGCACGCACCTTATTTATTGGCTTAAGCACCCTATGTGTGCCGCAGCTTCTGGCTTGGCCGGCATTTAGCAATAACGCTTTTTTCTCCGCCGATACAGCGGCTTTAATATCCTTAATCAGTATTGCCGTCAGTGCTTTTATTATTAGTATTGGCCTCAGTAAAAGTCACCGTGAGCAAGTTGCTAAAAACACCAGCGTCTCACAACGCCATGTGGCCCAAGAGGCAGAAAACCGGGCGAAAACTGAGTTCTTAGCCAAAATCAGCCATGAAATCCGCACGCCACTCAGTGGCGTACTGGGTATGACCACTTTACTCTTGGACACCCCCCTGTCCAGTAAGCAGCGGGATTACGCGCAAACGATTCAGGAGTCTGGCAATGAGCTGCTGAGTTTGATTAATGAAATTTTGGATATTACACGCCTCGAGTCCAATGCAGTGGCGTTAAGTCATACACAATTCAACTTGGCTGCTTTGCTACAGGAATGCAGCCAAATATTCTCTAATAAAGCCCATGAGCAACACACTGAGCTCACTATTTTCTTACAACCTCAGGTGCCAGAAATTTTATTAGGCGACCCGGTTCGTTTACGGCAAGTTTTACTCAGTATTCTGAAAAACTGTTTCCAGCGCACCTTCGATGGTGAAGTGATCCTAAGCGCAGCCCTTGAGCTGCATAATACCCAGACTCAGCTGGTGTTTAGCGTACAAGACACCGGCACACCACTCAGTGCTGAAGAGTGCAATATCCTCAACACAGCGCAACTGCACAGTAAAGACTTACTGAGCGCGTCTTTTATCGGTGGTAATTTAGGCGTCATTATTGCCCGGCAACTGGTTCAGCTTATGGCGGGCCAATTTAAAATTCAGCGCAGCGCTCAAGGCACCCTTTTTACTTTTAGCATTGCCTTTAATCCACAACACAGTCAAAGCGCGCATACAGAAGCAGAAGCCGTGCTGCACCAGCAGCATATTTTGATTATCGACAGCAATATGCTCTCGCAAAAGGTTTTAGCCCAGCAGTGCTCTGAGCTGGGGCTGCTCGTGAGCACCTGCTCATCGCCAACAGATGCTGTTGCTTTATTACGTAACAAAGCCCTGCAAGGTCAACATTTTGCTGCCATTTTAATCAGCGAAACCACGCACAAACCCAGCGCCATTGCTTTTGCTGTGCGCATTAAAGAAGACCCTATACTGACCACAGATGCCACCTTAATTATGCTCACCAGCAGCAGTCAAACTGACCTGATTGCCGCCCGTAATGCCGGCATCAGCCAAGTATTAATCAAGCCTGTCAGCGGCTCCACCCTAAAAGCCACACTGATCAATGCGATACAACAGGCAACGATGCACAATCGCACAACGCCAAACGTATCGACTAAACACGTCTTGGTTGCAGAAGACGATGCCATTTCAGTCAAGGTCATTAGCGGCTTACTGCATAAATTGGGTGCAACCCTAGATATTGCGGCTAACGGCAAAATCGCCTTAGAGATGCTGCAAAAAAACACCTATGACTTGGTGCTGATGGACTGTGAAATGCCGGTTATGGACGGTTTTACCGCCGCCCAAAAACGACGCAGCTATGAAGCTGAGCACGGTCTAACTGCTGTACCTATTATAGCTTTATCCGCCCACGTACTCGAAGAACACCGAGTGCGTGCCAAGCAAGCCGGTATGGACGGTCACCTCGCCAAGCCTATTGAACTGGCTAAGCTACAAGCGCTGTTAAGCAACAACGCAGCAGCCCCGCGAGCAAAACCCAGCTGAAGATCATGTAGCAGGCAGTTAAGCGCGAGCATGGTGTTGCAAGTAAGCCACCGCTAAACCACTACCGCTAATAATCAGCACACCTAAAACCGCCCACAGATCAGGGGTATGAGCAAAAGCGAAGTAACCGACCACGCCTGCAAAAACAATTTGCGCATAGGTAAAGGGGGCAAGGGTTGCGGCGCTGGAGTACTTCAAAGCCATGGTCAGCAACATATGCGCAGTCATTGCCAGCAAGCCTAACAGCAACATCAGCAGCCAATCAGCAGTGGGCACGGCCAAGGTGTATTGCCCCGGCAGTAGCGTTGTCAGCACCAGAGTACCAAATAAGCCTGATAAAAAATTACTGGTCACTGCATGGTCCGTACTGGCCAAACGCCGGGTAATCAACTGGTAAACAGCAAAACAAAAAGATGCACAAACCGGAAATAAAATAGCTGGGGTAAACAGAGCACCACCTGGCCGCACAATAAACAACACCCCAACGAAACCCAAACCAACAGCGAGCCACTGCCCTTTGCTCACCTGTTCATGCAGCACCAGCGCCGACAATAGAGTCACAATCAAGGGTGCTAAAAACATCACCGCAGTGGCTTCACCCAATGGGATATAGCGCAAACCACCAATAAACAAAAGGCTGATGCTGAGCAAACTGATTGCCCGCAGCACTTGTAACCAAGGCCGTCGAGTGCGCAGAATAGCCCAGCGCATTGTTGGGAAAAACAGCACAATCATCGCCAGTGTTTGCACAAAATAGCGCAACCAAATGACCATAATCAGCGGATAGAATTGGGTCAGATACTTAGAAACACCATCATGGGAAGCCAATAAAATCCCAGCACAGAGCACTAAAAAAATACCGTACAGAGGTTTTGACGCACTATTCATAACACCTTCACTTATATAGTTAGCAAGCTAACTGTATAAGAAATCAGCCTAAAAATCATGCCACGTTATCTTTCGTTATGCCTCAGCAAGACTGCGCCCACCTTTCTATTGACTAAGGTCAAAGCTAAATCAATAAGGCTGTCGCTATATAGATGACACTATAAAAACAACAGAAAGAGAGAATAACAATGCTTTTTATGCCTTGGAGTGAGCAACTGGAAGTGGGCATTGCTGAAATTGATCAGCAACATCGCTGGCTCGTTGATACCACCAATACCTTGCACCGCCTACTCAGCTCGCAAGAGGCCTGCGCAGATCAACTGGGGGACATCCTTGAGCAACTGATGGACTACACCATGAACCATTTTATTGTTGAGGAAGAGCTGTTCCAGCGTTTAGGCTACCCAGAAAGTGCAGCCCACAAAGCACAACATAATCTATTTTGTGAGCGCGTGATGGGCCTACTGACCCGACATGATATGGGCGAAACAGTTGGCTTAGATGCATTAACTTTATTAAAAGACTGGCTTACCAATCACATCATCAAAGTGGACAAAAAATATGTGGAGCACTTTCGCGCCCAAGGCATAGCCATTTAACACAAAGCTTCGCTTTACGGAGCAATGCCGCTGTGTAATGCACGCTGCTGACTCTCTGACGGGGGCTTGCGCGCGGCCAAGTAGTGTCGGCTAAAGCGTGCAAACCACTCCTCAAGCGCCTGCGCAGCTAAGTTATCAGCCGCCAGATGCAAGCACAGAGCAGTAACCTCGGCGGTACATAAATGTTCTTCTCGAGTGGAACGACGCAGGCGGTAACGTGAAATATCTTCAGGCTGCAGGCTCAACACAGGTAGATGCGCAAGATAGGCCGACTTACGAAACATCTTACGCGCTTCCGTCCAAGTTCCATCGAGAACCACAAACAATGGACGTTTCCCTGCCGCTTGAATTTCAGCATGTGCAACATCATGCACCACACGCTCAACTGGCACATACTCTTCGGGGAAAACAACATAAGGCTGCCACTGTGGATCGGCTAAAAGCGCCAGTATATTTTCATCGACCTCGGTGCGCGACCAGCTAAAAGCAAAAGTGTCGGGCACCACATCGGCAATCAGCCAGCCGGTATTGGTTGGCTTGAGCGGCTCGGCATCGTACATCAGTAAGCACACCGCACTATGCGCTGTGACTTGAGGCTGCCAAGCACAGATACAATAATGAATACCCACGCGACAACGCGGGCAACGCACTAAATGCGCCCCTCGAGCTAAAAAAGGCTTTTTACTGCGCGCTAAGCGCTGATCACGCAACCGCGATACGGCGTGGGGCATAACTCAATACCAGCAATTAGAAAACGCGCAGTCTAACAGATTTGCACGCCAAGCTAACATGCAGCCACACTCTCGACTTAACAGCATCGCCGACTCTTGCCGGCACTTTGCTACAGGTTAAAGCAAGTTATATGCTTGCCAGAGTACAGCATTAAGAATCTATAACTTTTAAGGACAGCATATGCGCTGGGCTCAGCTCCTCGGACCCTTATCTCGCTCGACTGAAACCGATCTAACCGCATGGTTCGCAGAGCTTAGCCAGAGCGCAGCACAGGCTTCCAGCTGCGAGTTTGCCATGCTCGGTGGGCGCTTATCCGCAACACCAGGTCTTGCGTTTTTTGCTGGCTATCAAGCGGCATTACGCGCTTTAGTACCCACAGCCCCAGCCGGCATAGGCGCATTTTGTTTGACGGAAAAGCGCTCGAGTAAAGCTGCGGATATTCACACCCAACTGCAAGCCGGAAAAATCACTGGGCAAAAAGATTTTGTTATCGCAGGCAATGCCGCACAATGGTTGCTGGTTATCGCACGCGAAGACGCCCCTCAGCATCCGTGCCCGCTACGCGCTGTAGTCGTTTCCACGGCACATCCCAACCTCAGGCTGCAAACACGCCCAGCTTTACCCTTGATCCCAGATATTGCGCACAGCCATGTGCAATTTGATCAAGTCCCGTGCGATATTTTAGCGGGTGACGGCTGGCAAGATTACAGCAAAGCCTTTCGCACTCTAGAAGACGGTCATGTGCTGGCGGCGCTCTGTGCTTGGCTGTATGGCCACAGCCTGCTCGATCGCTGGCCACAAGACTTACAATTACAACTGATTGCCCTACTTGCTGGACTCAAAGAAAGCCTACAGCAGCCCTGCAACACCCCCGCCACACACCTCTTACTGGGCAGCCTGATTGCGCAATTTGCCCGCTTACAAAACCCAATCAGTCAAGCCCTAACGACGTATTCAAGCCCCGACACAACACTGATGTGGCAACGTGATAAAGCGGTCTTAGACCTAGCGACTCACGCCCGCATACGACGATTGGAGGTGGCCTTGAGTGCATTAGCATTGATATAAATCAGCTCAAGTCTATACAGCGCTGGCATAGTCTTGGCTCATTTTCAGCAGTGAGTTTATTATGCGTCGCGACCCTATTGTGTTATTTGATAACGGTAGCCATCAATGCCTGATGTTTGATGACTTAGTGACTGGCGATGGCATTCAGTCTAACCAGTTTTTAATCACCGATAGCGGGCAGTCATTACTGCTGGATCCCGGCGGCGACCTGACCTATACCCCCTTATCCTTAGAGCTCTCCAAGCGTATTCACCTAAAAGATCTCACCTATATTTTTGCCTCCCACCAAGATCCGGATATTATCGCCGCGTTAGATAAATGGTTACTGCACACCAAGGCAAAAGTCATTACCTCGAAGTTATGGGCGCGTTTTTTACCGCATTTAACCGCAGGCTACTTAACCGCCAACCACGGCATTTCAACCAGCGAACGCGTGATTGCCGTGCCCGATGCAGGCATTACTTTCACCTTAGGGCAAAGCAAGCTCAAAGCTATTCCTGCACACTTCTTGCATTCTGTGGGCAACTTTCAACTGTATGACCCTGTGAGCAAAATTTTATTTTCTGGCGATATGGGCGCCTCGTTACTGGATGATGCTCAACCGGTCACCCGCTTTAATGAGCATATTCCGTCCATGGAAGGCTTCCATCGCCGCTATATGGTGAGCAAAAAAGTCACTCATTTATGGGCCAACATGGTGCGACAGATGGATGTGGAGATGATAGTTCCGCAGCATGGCCGTCCCTTTAAAGGCAAAGAAATGATCAATGCCTTTTTAGCCTGGGTGGAAAGTTTTGATTGTGGCATCGACTTGCTGGAGCAGCAGCACTACCGCGAACCCAAGTAATGGACTGACGCCAACTCCGCGCCAAGGGTTTAACCTCATCATCCAATACTACAACATTCGCATACCCCAAAAAAAACGCAACCCGAAGGTTGCGTTTTTATCTATAGCCAGCAAAGTGATGTTTATTTAAACACGATCTCACCGTCTTCCAGCAAAGCCCGGATAGTGTGGCCAGGCTCAAACTCGCCAGAAAGGATTTGCTGTGCCAGCGGGTTCTCAATCCAGCGCTGAATCGCACGCTTTAATGGACGTGCGCCATAGACTGGATCATAGCCTTCAGCAACCAGCTTCTCTAAAGCTTCAGGCGTTAACTCAAAGCGCAGATCACGCTCGGCTAAACGCTGACGCAGACGGCCCAACTGAATATCAGCAATACCGGCAATTTGCTCATGACCTAAAGGCTCGAAAATCACCAGCTCATCAATACGGTTGATAAATTCTGGTCGGAAATGTGAACCCACCGCATCCATCACCGCCGCACGCTGTGCTTCACGATCACCCACCAACTCTTGGATTTGCACCGAGCCTAAGTTCGAGGTCATCACCACCACGGTGTTGCGAAAGTCCACTGTACGACCTTGACTGTCGGTTAAGCGACCATCATCCAAGACTTGTAACAGCACGTTAAAGACATCGGGATGCGCTTTCTCGACTTCATCCATCAGCACCACGGAATACGGCTTGCGGCGCACCGCTTCGGTTAAATAACCACCTTCTTCGTAGCCCACATAACCTGGAGGCGCACCAATTAAACGCGCAACCGAGTGTTTTTCCATAAACTCCGACATATCGATACGCACCAGCGCATCTTCGGTATCAAATAAAAACTCAGCCAATGCTTTACACAGCTCAGTTTTACCCACACCGGTTGGACCTAAGAACAAAAACGAGCCGCTTGGACGATCAGGATCCGACAAGCCCGCGCGTGAACGCCGTACCGCATTGGATACTGCGGTCACCGCTTCATTCTGGCCGATCACTCGCGTATGCAGCAGTGCTTCCATTTTCAGCAATTTATCGCGCTCACCTTCCAGCATTTTCGCCACAGGAATACCCGTCCAACGCGAAACCACATCAGCAATTTCTTCATCGGTCACTTTGTTGCGCAGCAGCTGGTTCTCCGGCTTGCTGTTTTGATCAACCATTTCCAAGCTGCGTTCCAAATCGGGAATCACACCATATTGCAACTCAGCGGTACGGTTGAGGTCACCTTTGCGCCGCGCCAGCTCCATTTCTTGGCGCGCTTGCTCAATTTTTTGTTGCAACTGGGCTGAGCCTTGTACTTCAGACTTTTCTGACTTCCAGATTTCTTCTAGATCAGCGTACTCTCGCTCCAGCTCAACAATTTCTTCTTCGAGCTTCTCTAGGCGTTTAATGGTCGCAGCATCATCTTCTTTTTTCAGCGCTTCACGCTCAATTTTTAATTGAATCAAGCGGCGGTCTAAACGATCCAAAGCCTCAGGTTTAGAGTCAATTTCCATACGGATCATACTGGCCGCTTCATCAATCAAGTCGATCGCCTTGTCCGGCAGTTGTCGATCGGTGATGTAACGGTGCGAAAGTTTAGCAGCAGCGATAATTGCACCATCGGTAATAGTGACACCGTGGTGCACTTCATAACGCTCTTTTAATCCACGCAGGATGGCAATGGTGTCTTCTTCTGTCGGCTCATCCACCTGTACCTTCTGGAAACGACGCTCAAGTGCTGCATCTTTTTCAATGTACTGACGGTACTCATCCAAAGTGGTAGCACCGACGCAGTGCAATTCACCGCGCGCTAACGCAGGCTTGAGCATATTGCCCGCATCCATCGCGCCCTCGCCTTTACCGGCGCCAACCATGGTATGCAGTTCGTCAATAAACAAAATAATCTGGCCTTCTTGTTTGGCCACTTCATTGAGTAAGCTTTTCAGGCGCTCTTCAAACTCACCACGGTACTTAGCACCAGCAATTAACGCCCCCATATCCAGCGACAGTAGGCGTTTGCTTTTTAAACCATCGGGTACTTCACCATTAATAATGCGCTGCGCCAAACCTTCGGCAATGGCGGTTTTACCGACACCCGGCTCACCGATTAAGACAGGGTTATTTTTTGTACGGCGCTGCAATACTTGAATGGTACGGCGGATTTCCTCATCACGACCAATCACCGGATCCAGCTTGCCCTCTTCGGCACGTTTGGTTAAATCAATGGTGTACTTATCCAGCGCTTGGCGTGATTGTTCGGCATTGGGATCATCGATATTTTCACCACCACGCAAATGAGTAATAGCATTTTCTAACGACTGGCGGCTGACACCTTGCGCCAGCAGAATTTTACCCAACACAGTATTGGCGTCCATCGCAGCGAGTAAAACTAACTCACTGGAAATATACTGGTCACCTTTTTGCTGAGCTAAACGATCAGCTTGATTGAGCAGGCGCGCTAAATCTTGTGACATGCTCATATCACCGGTAGGGTTTTGCAGTTTTGCCAGCTGATCCAGCCCCTTATTCAGAGCGTCACGCAGTTTTTTTACATCAAAACCCACCTGCATCAGCAAGGGGCGAATGGCACCACCTTGCTGCTCCAACATCGCTGACATTAAATGTAACGGCTCAATGGCGGCATGGTCATGGCCAATGGCCAATGACTGCGCATCAGACAGCGCAAGCTGTAACTGACTGGTAAATCGATCAATACGCATAATTCCTAACCCTCATAGTCAATACAGTGAGTCGGTCTATTTGCGTTCTGCAACCGCCACTCACTCTCATGCTTTATATAATGAGGCCGGCACTGCAGATTTCAAGCGTGCGCCCGCAATTAAATACGCGCCCCTACCGCGATACATGGGCCTTAAATTGATCTGCTTTAAATATATTTTAAGCATTACATACGCTTATATTTAATGCATACGATGCTTAGATTAAATTACAAAAACACACAGCTATTTATTTTTATCGCTTAAAGCTCAACTCACACAGCACTATACGTTAGTGGCATAACCGCATAAATAAAACGAAGAACAGGCAAAAAAGGCTGCAAAAGCCCTGTTTTCAGGGATTATTAAAAAAATATGCTGCTTAAGACTAAAGTCCAGACTTCCGTTTTAATTTATTTTTAGGATAGTAGCAACTGTATATTTCTCACCCTCGAGACTTATCCATATTCTAAATACAAAAAAAAATGGAGAGCAGTTGTTATGACTGATTCTAAAGAAGCAACAAACAGAGCCTATTGGTCGGCAAACTTGCGACTTATCGTCATCTGCTTAGCGATTTGGGCCACAGTGTCTTATGGTTTTGGAATGCTACTGCGTCCATACCTGATGGGCTTTTCGATTGGCGGAGCGGATTTAGGGTTCTGGTTCGCACAGCAAGGCTCAATTTACACATTCGTATGCTTGATCTTTTTCTATGCATGGCAAATGAACAAGCTCGATAAAAAATTTGGTCTCAAGGAGTAAGCTATGAGTCAGTTTATGATCAACATGATCTTTGTGGCTGGCTCCTTTGCAATCTACACTTGGATTGCAATCTGGGCTCGAGCCAAATCCACTCGTGAGTTCTATATTGCCGGCGGCGAAGTGCACCCCGTTTTTAACGGCATGGCAACAGCCGCTGACTGGCTGTCAGCGGCCTCCTTTATCTCGGTTGCCGGTCTGATTTCAGTCGGTTATGTCAACTCATCCTTTATTCTCGGCTGGACCGGTGGCTACGTACTTTTAGCGACTTTACTGGCCCCCTACCTGCGTCGCTTCGGCAAATACACAGTGCCCGATTTTGTCGGCTCACGTTATGACAGTCGCGCGGCACGCTTGGTTGCCGTAGTCTGCTTAATTTTGATTTCACTGACCTATGTGATTGGTCAAATGACCGGTGCTGGCGTTGCCTTTGCACGTTTCTTAGAAGTCAGCAGCACCATGGGCCTGATCATCTCGGCTATCGTCGTGTTCTTCTACGCGGTATTAGGCGGCATGAAAGGCGTGACTTACACCCAGGTTGCACAGTACATCGTACTGATTCTTGCGTTTACCATTCCTGCGATTTACTTGTCGCTACAAATGACTGGGCACTTCCTGCCGCAAGTCGGTTTTGTCGGTGAGTTTAATGACTCAGGCACACCTTTGCTGCATAAGCTGAATGAAGTGGTTCGTGATCTCGGCTTCCAAGATTACACCGCAGATGTAGAGAACAAGTGGAATATGTTCTTGTTCACCTTAACCTTGATGGTGGGTACTGCAGGCTTACCGCACGTTATTATTCGCTTCTTTACTGTTCCAAAAATCTCTGATGCACGCTGGTCTGCCGGTTGGGCATTAGTGTTTATCGCGCTGTTCTACACCACTGCGCCACCACTGGCAGCGATGGCGCGCTTAAACTTACTGGAGTCGATTTACCCAGGTGAAACCACACAAGAAGCCATGATCTATGATGAGCGCCCAGAGTGGTTCGAAAAGTGGGAGCACACAGGCTTACTGACCTTTGAGGACAAAAACAACGACGGTCGTATCCAGTACTACAACGATAAAAACACTGCGTTTGTTGAGACCACAGCGGCTGAACGCGGCTGGGAAGGTAACGAGCTGACCATCAACAACGATATCTTAGTTTTGGCACTGCCTGAAATTGGCAATATGCCGGGCTGGATCGTGGGCCTTATGGCGGCCGGTGGTATTGCCGCAGCACTGTCCACGGCATCGGGATTGCTCTTGGCGATTTCCTCCGCAGTGAGTCATGACCTGATTAAAAATACGCTGTTCCCGCATATTTCCGATAAAGCAGAAATGCTGGCAGCGCGGATATCGATGGTGGGGGCGATTCTGATTGCCACCTGGCTGGGGATTAATCCGCCTGGGTTCGCTGCGCAAACGGTGGCTCTAGCGTTCGGAATGGCGGCTTCCTCCATCTTCCCAACGCTAATGATGGGTATCTTCTTTAAGCGTATTAACGCTAAAGGTGCAGTGGCAGGGATGAGCATTGGTGCGCTATTTACCATTTGCTACATCTTTATGTACCTCGGCTGGTTCTTTATCCCAGGTACGAACAACTTCCCGAATACGCCTGAGTTCTGGATTTTCGGTGTTTCGCCACTGTCGGTCGGCTGTATTGGTGCATTGATTAACTTTATTGTGGCAATCTCTGTATCCTACGCAACTGAAGAGCCTTCAGAAGAAATTCAAAAAATGGTGGAAAGTGTCCGTTATCCATAACGAAAACACTGTACACAGTAACGATGTAGCCATTGGCTATTGACAGCAAAGAGGGCTTCCTTAGGGCGGCCCTCTTTTTCTTTAGAGTATTGTTTATGATTTGGCATTTGCTAGCAGTTTTTATTATCGGTTTATGTGTCGGCGCTTTTGCTTTTGCACTAAGAAAGTTAAGTCGTAATACGCTACCTAAGTGGATTATTTCAGTGTCCGCAGGCTTAGGCATGTTCGGCTATCTAGCCTATTACGATTACACCTGGTTTGAATTTAAACGCAGCCAGCTACCTGCCGAGTCAGTTGTCGTTGAGCAAAGTCGCACCAGTAACTTCTTCAAACCTTGGAGTTATATTGTTCCCGCTGTTTCCGCTTTTGTGGTCTTGGATGGCAAGGTAAGAGAAACACATACAGATGGCGATACTCTGGTTGAGTATATTCGTTATGAGTTTATTAACGAGGCTGTCGAGCGCTTAGAAAGCCAAGCGTATGTACTTAACTGCAACACAGGCGAGCAGTTGCCAGTTGTACACAACACCTCCAGCAGCAATAGCACAGTAGAACGCGTACCCCGTGACAGCCTGCTATATAAGCAACTCTGCCGCTAACTCACGCAGTCGCCAGCCCAAGCTGCAGCGAGGTGACTAGAGGCTCAAGCGCCCTGCACGCAGCTTAGCGGATGTTAAGCCGTGCGGCAGTAACGTTTGCTGATGATGGGCATGGCATAAAGCAATTGCTAAAGCATCTGAGGCGTCCATTTGTGGTTTTTTAGTCAACTTTAACAAGTGCATCACCATGATCTGCACTTGCTCTTTAGCCGCCCGGCCACTGCCAGCAACCGCAGACTTCACTTGGGTGGCACTGTATTCAGACACAGCTAGCCCTGCTTGGGTCCCTGCCACAATGGCGACACCACGTGCCTGCCCAAGCTTCAGCGCCGAATCGGCATTACGCGCCATAAACACCTGCTCAATCCCCATAGTATCGGGCCGGTAGGTTTGAATAATTTCACTGACCCCCGCAAAAACGGCATTTAAGCGCTCAGCAAGCTCACCTTGGCCGGTACGTATGCAACCTGAAGCCACATACTCACAGCTGCGCCCAGTATCACGAATCACACCATAACCCGTCACTCTGGAGCCAGGATCAATGCCTAAAATAAGTGTCATAACCACGCCCTTATTGGCCACTCTGCAATCAGCAAGCACTGCCAATGACTAAAACTAAACCCTTAAAACAAAAAACCTCTGGGCCTGTTCGTGCAAGCAACCAGAGGTTTATTTAACTGCAGCTTAACCTAAGCTTAGAGCTGCTCCATCACTTCATCCGGAATCTCAGCGTTGGAATAGACGTTTTGCACATCATCCAAATCTTCTAAGACATCAATTAAGCGCATCACTTTTTCTGCGCCCTCCAAATCCAGCTCTGTGGTCATGGTTGGTATCATCGTAACTTCTGCTTGTTCAGCTTTGAAACCTGCAGCCTGCAGCGCTTCATTGACACGAATAAAATCAGCAAAAGTGGTGAGCACCTCAATTGAGCCATCATCATTGATAACGATATCATCAGCACCTAACTCCAGTGCTGCATCCATCAGAGCCTCTTCATCAACGCCAGGCGCGTAACAAATTTGGCCTTTGCGTTCAAATAAATAAGCCACCGAGCCGTCGGTGCCTAAATTGCCACCGTACTTATTAAACGCGTGACGAACCTCAGCTGCAGTACGGTTACGATTATCGGTCATGGCCTCCACAAAGACTGCCACGCCATTGGGCGCATAGCCTTCATAGACCAACTCTTCAACGTTATCGCCATCCACACCGCCCACGCCACGCGCAATCGCACGGTCAATGGTATCGCGAGTCATGTTGGCCCCAAGTGCCTTATCAACCGCTAAGCGCAAACGTGGGTTATCCGCAACAATACCACCACCTTGTTTTGCTGCAACGGTCAATTCACGAATCAATTTCGTAAAAATCTTTCCGCGTTTATTATCTTGACGCTCTTTGCGGTGCTTAATGTTTGCCCACTTGGAATGCCCAGCCATAACAACTCCCGTTTCTATGTCTTTACTGTGGTAACTATTGACTGTTGGCTACTGCAGCGCCGGATAAGGGGCGCCACAGCCTAGCCTTGAACTCGATGTTTACTCCGCCTTAGGCTGCTCACGCAAACGGATATGCAAATCACGCAATGCGGTGGCGTCCACTGTGCCTGGCGCCTGAGTCATAACACAGGCAGCACTTTGGGTTTTCGGGAAAGCAATCACTTCACGAATAGATTGTGAACCCGTCATCAGCATAACCAAACGATCCAAACCAAAAGCCAAACCGCCGTGTGGTGGCGCACCGTATTTTAAAGCATCGAGCAAGAAGCCAAATTTCTCTTGCTGCTCAGTTTCATCAATACCTAAAATTTCAAAAACAGTTTGCTGCATGGTGCGGTCATGAATACGAATCGAACCACCACCTAATTCAGTACCATTGAGCACCATATCGTAGGCGCGTGATAATGCGCCCGCAGGATTAGCGCGCAACTCTTCAGGCGAACATTTTGGCGCGGTGAATGGGTGGTGAATCGCTGTCAGCGAGCCATCATCATTGCTTTCAAACATAGGGAAATCAACCACCCACATGGGGGCCCACGCACAGGTCAGCAGATTTAAATCATGACCTAAACGAATACGCAGTGCGCCCAGTGCATCACTCACAATTTGTGCTTTATCAGCACCAAAGAAGACGATATCGCCATCGACTGCACCCACGCGATCCAGGATGGTATTGAGGTTGTCTTCTGGAATAAATTTAACAATCGGTGACTGTAAACCTTCCACGCCTTTAGCACGCTCATTGACTTTAATATAAGCCAAACCTCGCGCACCGTAGTTGCTAACGTACTTGGTGTACTCGTCAATTTTACCGCGCGGCATAGCGCCTTCACCCGGAACACGTAATGCTGCCACACGGCCTTTAGGGTCATTTGCAGGGCCGCTGAACACTTTAAAATCAACGTCAGTCAGCTGATCAGCAACATCCACCAGCTCTAGAGGAATACGTAGATCGGGCTTATCAGAACCGAAGCGACGCATGGCCTCTTCATACGGCATATGCGGGAACTCACCGAATTCAACATTCAGCACATCTTTAAACAGCTGGCGCACCATGGTTTCGGTGATGGACATAATGTCCGCTTCATCCATAAAGCTGGTTTCAATATCAATCTGGGTGAATTCTGGCTGGCGATCAGCGCGTAAATCTTCATCACGGAAGCATTTAGCGATCTGGTAGTAGCGGTCAACACCGGCCACCATCAGCAACTGCTTAAACAACTGTGGTGATTGCGGTAAAGCAAAAAAGCTACCGGCATGGGTACGGCTAGGTACTAGATAGTCACGTGCGCCTTCTGGAGTGGCACGGGTCAGGATCGGCGTTTCCACATCCAAAAAGCCATTGTCATCTAAATAGCGACGAATGCTGGTGGTAATCCGTGAACGCAATTTTAACTTGGCGGCCATTTCAGGGCGGCGCAAGTCGATAAAGCGGTAACGCAGGCGCGTTTCTTCACCTACATCCGAATGCTCGTGCAACGGGAAAGGTGGGGTCTCTGCTTGGTTCAGCACTTCTAAATCAGTGGCAATCACCTCAATGGCGCCGCTTGGCATATTGGGATTGACGGCACCTTCTGGACGCGGATTGACCACGCCCGTTACTTTGACGACATATTCGCTACGCACGCGGTCAGCGGTAGCAAATACGTCTGCGTGTTCTGGATTAAAAACAACTTGAGCCAAGCCTTCACGATCACGGATATCGAGGAAAATAACTCCACCGTGGTCACGACGACGGTGTACCCAACCGCAAAGAGTAACGGTTTGCCCGTTGAGGGATTCGTTTAAGTGTCCGCAATAGTGGCTGCGCATCATGATAGCGTTCGCTTCCTAGAAAATTTGAAATAATCGATAGCCAAGATTCGCATAGCACTGATGAGTAGCCTATACACAAAGCCATCGCAGAAAACCCTGATTATATAGCCTTACAGCGCTGACGGCTATGCCATGTCAATCCAGCGCAGAGAAGCCTTAGTATTGCGCACCTAAATACGGCTGTACTGTTGAGCTAAACCTGCGGTGAAAAGAGACTCAATGCATCAAAACGTCATGGCCCACGTAGCGACGCAAGCTGACAGGCTTAAATCTCGGCAAGAGCGTGAGTGCGACATTGCTTCGCGCCCCGCCATGAGGACATTAATCAGCACATACCTCAATACGCATCCAATCATTTGCATTTATTTTCACGACACATTTTACGCGGCTTTTACTTTAGCTTTACAGCATAGACTCCGAATTAATAGAGCGCCGCCAGCATTGGCCTTGCGCAAAAATAAATAATTTCTAGAAAACACGCCAATCACTGCCATAGACCGACTTTAGTTGTTTGAGTCAAAGCAAGGTTTGCTGTTTAATAAGCGAACGGTCGTTACGGTTTTTCTCCAGAGCGTCCTGAATGCGACAGCAGTGCTGCTTTTATTGGGCGCTGTACTTGTGGTCGATTCTTTTATTTATTGTGATTCTTATCAAGGTGAGTCCATTGCATATGTTAAAAATAGTTCATGTGTTAACCGGTGTTAGCGCCCTAATCCTCGCTCTTATTTGGGGCAGTAATAATCCAGCAGCTCTGTTGCTTGCTTCATTTGCTATAGCTAACTTATTGATCGCACCTATACTGCCCAACTGGGCGCGTGGCGGACGTCGCCAACTGCAGGGTTTAGTATCTGCTCTAATTGTCTTAGCCACAGCGATGCAAGCTGTATTTATATTGCGCGGCATTGATTCAGCCGATAACGCCATCTTAAGCTTGGCCACCTTGCTGGCTGCGGCGATTTTGCACTTAGCTTTAAACCTGCGCAAAGTCAGCAACAAAAGCACCCCGTTATCACAAGACCTCAGTGATCGCGAAACAGGGACGGTGAAGTGGTTTAACACCTCTAAAGGTTTTGGTTTTATTTCACGCGACTCAGGCGATGATATTTTTGTGCATTTCCGCGCGATTCGTGGCGAAGGTCACCGCGTTTTAGTGGAAGGACAGCGTGTCGAGTTTACCGTAATGGATCGCGAAAAAGGCTTGCAAGCAGAGGATGTGATTGCTGCACTACCGGATGAGCGCAGCTAAGTCGTTCAAGCATTGATCTGCAACAACACAACTAAGGCCTGCACTGCGCAGGCCTTTTTTCTGCACAGGTAACAACTCAATACCAAGCAGCGCCTGTATTGCCGAGGCAAAACAGTGCATCGCCTTTAAGCAAAAACACCCGCATAACGCGGGTGTTTTTAGCACAGCACAGCTCAACCCATTAAGGGTACAAACCGCGTAACTGACGTGCCTCTAAAATACGTGTACAAGCCGTAATAAAAGCGGCAGTACGCAAAGAGACGTTATGTTCAGCAGCGGTGGACGACATGCAACTGTAAGCATTCAGCATAATGGTTTCTAAGCGCTGATTAATTTCTTCAACACTCCAGTAAAAGCTTGATGCGTTTTGTACCCACTCAAAATAGCTGACCGTAACACCACCGGCATTCGCTAACACATCCGGCACAACAATAACGCCTCTGCTATTTAAAATATCATCGGCTTCAGGTGTGGTTGGGCCGTTGGCACCCTCGACAATAATGCGCGCACGGATTTTATCGGCATTACGCTTAGTGATCTGCCCTTCTAGCGCCGCTGGAATCAAGATATCCGTTTCGACCGCCCAAAACTCATCGGCAGCAATGGCTGTTGCGTTGGCCGCTCCGCCAACACCGCCGGTTGCCTTCACATGAGCCAGCAAAGCTTCCACATCAAGGCCATTTGGATTGTAAAGCGTGCCGGTATGATCCTGTACAGCCACCACTTTAGAGCCAATCTCATTAAACAAACGTGCTGCCGTACCACCGACATTACCAAAACCTTGAATACTGATACGCGCGCCAGTTAAATCAATGCCCGCATCTTTCGCCGCAGCAACACCCACAATAAACACACCGCGACCTGTAGCCTCGACCCGCCCTAAGCTGCCACCTAACGGAATCGGCTTACCGGTAACAATGCCCGGCTGGGTTGCACCGGCACACATAGAATAGGTGTCCATCATCCAGGCCATAGTCTGTGCATTGGTATTGACATCCGGGCCTGGAATATCTTTATTTACACCAATAATGGCGCTGATCTCATGGGTATAACGGCGCGTAACACGCTCTATTTCACCTGCTGAGTATTTACGCGGATCAATACGAATCCCCCCCTTGGCGCCACCAAAAGGCAAGCCAACAACTGCAGTTTTCACAGACATCCAAGCGGATAGCGCCATGACTTCTGACAGCGTCACATCTTGGTGAAAGCGCACTCCGCCTTTACCTGGACCACGGTTCAAACTATGTTGTACGCGGTAGCCTTCAAAGTGGGCAATAGTGCCATCATCTAAACGCACGGGCACATCGACAATCAAACTGCGCTCGGGATACTTTAAAGTATCGCTCCACTGACTTAATTCGCCTAAATAAGGCGCAACTCGATCCACCTGCTCGAGGAAAATACCCCAAGGGCCTGGGTTCTCAGAGTCTAAATACGAAGGCATGTTTTGGGTTATTTGTTCTGGCATGGTTGTAACCTTGGTCATTAAAATGTAAGCCGCACTTAAATTATGGGCCCTGCAAAACTGCGGATTTTAGCGTATTGCAGCGTGACTGGCTCGTCATAACAGAATATTTTTTTAAATATTTATCAGAAAATGAACGAAAAACCTCTGTAAGCCCCAGCATAAAAGGCATACATATCAAGCTAAAAAACACAAACATGACTTTAAAAAGTCTATTTAACAGTATTAAAGATAGTTTTAAGCTACTTAAGCCACCTTTAACCAGTTAATATCAGCAACAAATAACTTAGTTTTTTGCATCTTTCTGCACTGTTGCTCAATTACAAAAATAAGGCTCTGTCATGTCTGCTTATGATGTCTTTCCTTATCTGAACTTGCTGTATGAACAAGGCGGCTCAGATATGTATTTTAGTGTTGGCGCAGTTCCCCAAATGAAAGTTGAGGGGATTTCACGCGCCATTGGTAAACAGCCTCTACCGCCTTCTTCGGTCCAGCAAATGGCTTACCAAATAATGACGCAAAAACAAATCGCTGATTTTGAGCGCGATTTAGAAATGAACCTTGCTGTTGGCGTGCAGGGCTCAGGGCGTTTTCGCGTCAATGTCTTTTATCAGCGCGGCGAAGTATCCATGGTGGTGCGCCATATTAAAAGTGTCATTCCCGACTTCAGCACTCTGGGCTTGCCCATTATGCTGGAGCGTTTATCCATGCTGAGCCGCGGCCTGATTCTGGTGACAGGTGCCGCCGGTTCAGGTAAATCAACAACTTTGGCGGCCATGCTTGATTATCGCAATACCCATGCAGGCGGACATATCTTATGCATTGAAGACCCTATTGAGTTTCTGCATAAACATAAACAATCGGTCGTTAATCAGCGTGAAGTGGGTCTGGATACCCGCAGCTTTTCTGCGGCGCTGCACAACGCCTTACGCGAGGCACCTGATGTGATTATGATCGGTGAAATTCGCGACCTCGACACCATGCAGCACGCACTACATTATGCCGAAACCGGCCATTTATGCATTGCCACCTTACACGCCACCAGTACCACCCATGCTCTGGAACGTATTGCGCGCTTTTTCCCAGAAGAAGCACGCAAACAAATATTGGCGGATGTTGCACAAAACCTTGTGGCGATTATTGGTCAGCGCTTGATTCCGGGTATTGCGCAGAAACGCGTGGCCGCCATCGAGTTGATGCTGGGCACACCCTACATTAAAGATTTAATCCTACGCGACCAGCTCGACGAGCTGAAAAGCGCCATTGCACGCTCGCAAGAACAAGGTTTACAGACCTTTGACCAAGAGCTGTTTAAACTCTTTAGCAATGGCAGCATCAGCCTTGAAGAGGCACTCAAATTTGCTGACTCGCGCACTGATCTAACCTTAAAAATTAAACTTGACCGAGGCTTTAACACTGAAGTATCTGATACCTTGGATACCATATAAGTCGCCTTGTGACTCAAGATATCTCGACTGTCCACGATCACTCCTAAAACAATCAACACGGAGCGTTTAATGAACGATTCAAAGCAATTATTTAAACCTTTTCAGTTGGGCTCTTTAAATCTACCCTCGCGTATTGTTATGGCACCTATGACACGTGGCTTTTCGCCGGGTGGAATCCCCAATGCGCAGGTTGTTGAATATTATCGCAAGCGTGCTGCGGCAGGCGTTGGCTTGATTATCACAGAAGGGACAACCGTGAATCATTGTGCGGCCAACGGTTATCCTAATGTGCCGCGTTTTTATGGTGACGCCGCGTTAAAGGGCTGGAAACAAGTTGTCGACGCCGTCCATGCGGCGGGCGGAAAAATCATGCCGCAGCTCTGGCATGTCGGCAATGTACGTCGTTTAGGTACTGAGCCTGACCCCAGCGTGCCCGGCTACGGCCCAATGGAAAAGTTTAAAGACGGCAAAAAAATTGTCCACGGCATGACGCAAGACGATATCAATGATGTGGTAGCCGCTTTTGCTCAAGCCGCTAAAGATGCGCAAAACATCGGTATGGATGGTGTGGAAATTCACGGCGCACACGGCTATTTGATTGATCAATTCTTCTGGGAAGGCAGCAATCAACGCAGCGATAATTACGGTGGCAATATGGCTAACCGTGGTCGATTTGCCGTGGAAATCATTACAGCAGTGCGCGCTGCGGTGGGGCCTGACTTCCCAATTGTGTTTCGCTTCTCACAATGGAAACAACAAGACTATAGCGCACGTCTTGCCCACACAGCAGCGGAACTGGAAGCCTTTTTACAGCCGTTGGTCGCAGCCGGTGTGGATATTTTCCACTGCTCAACCCGTCGTTTTTGGGAGCCTGAGTTTGCCGACTCCGACCTTAACTTAGCAGGCTGGACACGTCAGTTAACTGGCAAACCTACAATTACTGTGGGTAGTGTTGGCTTGGATGGCAGTGAGTTTACTAGCTTTATGACCAACACTTCAGAGGTTGCTCAGCCCGCTAGCCTGGAAAGTTTGTTGACTCGATTTGCTGCGCAAGAGTTTGATTTAGTGGCGGTTGGCCGCGCATTACTGGTCGACCCAGAGTGGGCCGCGAAAGTGCGTGACGGCCGCGAGGACGAAATCCTACCCTTTAGCCGTAACGCTTTAGGCAGCCTCTCTTAAACGCCTTGGTTTGCTGTGCGCAGCACGTCTGGCACAGCAAACCCTAGATTGCGCTATTGCCACAGTTACTCGTCAGCACCTTCGCGATCACGGTAACCCAACAGGTATAAAATACCGTCTAAGCCCAATGTGGAAATGGCTTGGCGCGCTGACTGTTTAACCATAGGCTTGGCACGAAAGGCCACACCTAAGCCAGCCAGTCCTAGCATAGGCAAATCATTAGCCCCATCACCGACAGCTATTGTTTGCTCTAAACGCAGTCCTTCTAAGGCAGTGAGCTCACGCAACAAATCTGCTTTGCGCTGCGCATCAACAATAGGCTCAATGGCGCGTCCGGTTAACTTACCATCAACGATTTCCAGCTCATTGGCATACACATAATCAATACCTAAACGCGCTTGTAGCTGCTTAGCAAAATATGTAAATCCACCGGATAAAATAGCGGTTTTATAGCCTAAACGTTTCAGTTCAGCAAACAACACCTCTGCGCCTTCAGTCAGACGCAATGATGCACCAATCTCTTCCAAGACGTCTTCAGATAAGCCTTCAAGCAAGGCTAAACGCTCTTTAAAGCTGGCTTTAAAATCCAGCTCGCCCTGCATGGCTCGCTCGGTAATGTCTGCAACTTGTGCGCCGACACCTGCAGCTTTCGCCAACTCATCAATCACTTCAGCTTCAATTAAAGTGGAGTCCATATCAAATACAGCCAAGCGGCGATTACGCCGAAAAACCGTATCGCGCTGGAAAGCAATATCGACATTCAACTCTTGTGCAACACTTAAAAACTCTGCACGCAAGGCCGCGGCATCAGCTGGCTCGCCACGGACGGAAAACTCAATACAGCCTTTACCCTGACTCTCAGGCGTATCCAGTGGCATACGCCCAGACAAACGATCAATATGATCAATATTTAAACCATACTGCGCCGTAATAGCACTGACTCGCTGCAATTGCTCAGCCGTCACCTTGCGGGTCAATAAAGTCACGATGTAACGTGTTTTACCTTGGCCTGCTACCCAGTTCTGATAGTCTTCTTCTGAGACCGGGGTAAAGCGCACCTGCTGATCAAGTTTATAACCGGTAAAGAGCACATCTTTAAGCACCGCCGATGCATGCTCTGTGCTTGGGATCTCTACCAAAATACCAAAGGACAGCGTGTTATGAATAACCGCCTGACCAATATCCAAAATATTCACACCACTGTGCGACAGCACGCCCATAATGGCGGCGGTTAACCCCGGACGGTCTTCACCTGTGATGTTAATCAGGACAATTTCGCGCACGGTGCATTCTCCGCAGATAAAAAAGAGTCATTCTAGCCATTTAATCGCATCACGTGCAGTCCTTTTGCTTGTTCTATACTTGATGCCCGTTATACTTTGCCAATTATGCAGCTGCTCATCGCTCTATTAATTATATATCATTCGTTTTTATCTTGATTTCTTTGGAATATTCTTACCTATGTCGCTCGCTCCTGATCATTCACGACGTACCAGTATTGCTATGCGTATCACAGGCTACGTTTTTTTAATTATTATCGGCTGTCTGTTAGCCTTCGCGTGGCTGGTGCATACACAGCTGCAATGGTCCGTACAGCAACAGGCGGACGCCCTAGGACACAGCTTACTGCAGCAAACACGCAGCACTGCTGAAAGTGCCTTAGCGGCTGACGATACCCTTAGCGTGGCAGTCTTGCTGCGCGAGCTGGTCAATAATCCTTATGTTGCACATGCTGCGTTATACAGCGTTGACAACCGTATTTTAGCGGAGGCAGGCAAACGGCCTAAATCCAGTCAAGCTGCAGCAGCATTCTATTCGCAGCAGCTGTCGTTGCAGGACGTTGTCGCCGGCTCATTACACTTGCATATTGACCTGAATAAACTGCAACAACCACTGAACACAAGCATGCAAACCATGGCGGCTGTGGGACTGCTCTTACTGGTATTGGCCGCGTTCTTATCCATTCATTTAGGTCGTTCGGTGGCGCTGCCTTTGCAAAGCTTAAGCAACTGGCTGATTAACCCCGCGCCTCCAGCCCCTTACATTCAGCGCACAGATGAGATTGGCTTATTAGCCCGCCAACTGAACCAATACTTTATTGAAGATACGCAAGTGCAACATCGCCAAGTACCCCATCCCGAGGATGCAGGCAAGCACGCGCATGATATGTCCAGCACAGCACAAAGCTCGGCACAGCCCAGCCCAGCCGATGATCCGTTACTCGATACCATACCGTTCACCGCTCTGGATACAGCGCGCCCAGCGCTCAAACAATCCACGCAAGCGCGCACGGCTATTTTAGCCGTGGAGTTTGGCAATATGGAGCAACTGCGCCAGCTGCCGAGTGATCGCCTCAGTGCGCTGCTGAAAAAATACCGCCATGCTGTTGAGCAGTCCGCAGCTTTATACAGCGGCCACCTGTACAACTTAGCCGACGGCCGCAGTTTGATTGCCTTTGATTCAGCACACAATGAATACCCACGCAATGCCCTTTGCTGTGGCGAGTTACTGCGCGCTTTTGGCCACGCCTTACAAATTGAAGTGGCCGACAGCAGCATCACATTAAATATTCAACTGGGGCTCAGTGAAGGGCCGAGCCTGCAAGATGCATCTCTTGGGGAATTGCTCTTGAGCCAAAGCGCACAAGCGGCTCTAGAGCTGAGTCAACACAGTCGCAATCTTTTGCTCTTAAGTGATGCGCTGGCGCAGCACCACGCCATTGCCAGCTGCGCACGGATTCGACCTATCAGCAAACCAGAGCAGGCCAGTTGTTTAGAATCACTACTCAATCCATACCCAGCCTTGCTGCAAAACCAACTGTATAACCTACAGAAACAAGCGCAGAGTTAAGTTGCTGATGCAGGTCAGTTGCCAGCTCTAGAACAAGCGGGCAACTGCGCAGCCTGTATCGACCGCACTTGGAGCCTGTGATTTAACAACCACACACTCTCTAGAGCGTTACCCGCCACTAAAAACGGTACACTTCAAGTTCACGTGCGGGCTCCACCACCGGGATACTGAGCCGCTCGCCTTGTTCTTTAGCGGCTTGCTTCTCCTTCACTGCGGTTGTGGTTTTGCGCGGTGTTTTATTTTCAGCAACTGGCGGCAAAGCCTCCTGCAAGGCTTGCACAAGCTGTTTAGATAACTGACCAAGCAGCGCACTCTGCGCACGCACCTGATCATTAATCACGCCCGTATGCTTTTCTTCGAGTCGTAATACACGGCTGTTAAGCAATGCCCCTTTACCGTCCAGCAAGCGCCACTGTGCTTCCAACACCGCCGGTTGCTCAACGCCAGAGTCCAAACGACTGATACTCAATACCACTTGCGCTTGAGCTTGCATACCGATGCGATCGGGATATAAAGAAATCCGGCTACTGCCTAACTGAGTTGAAATCTGGCGTAATAACAGTTGGCCAATATCATCTTGTAAACTACCCGCCCAGCGTGCCTGCTGACTTAAACTTAAACTGCCATCCGCTTCGCGCTGCATCAGGTTTTCACGCTGTAAATAATCCGCAATTTTTAACGGCCCTAATAGCACAGTTGCATTGCTTTCACGGCTCGCAGGCTGAGGCTCAACCTGTTGTAACTGATAAAACTGGGCCTGTGGTGCCGTACTGCAACCCACTGCACCCAATGTTAAAACCCCCAATATGGCAATACCTAAAGGCAAGCGCATTAAATAGTTCATTTGTTCACCGTTTCTTGCCAAATATAATTGATTGCGGCTGCTGTTCTATACTTTCCGCAGTGCGCTGCAGTGCTTTACTGGCGTTCCCTAACTCCTGTAAAGCCTGCAATAACTCATATTGTAATTCTGATTGCGGACCTAAACTGCGGCGTCCATCGCTGACCATGCCGTCCATTTGCTGCAACGCCTCTCGCGCACTTTGCGCTGCTTCACGCACATCGGTTAAAGCCTCTTTCAGCTCTACGCTACCACTGTGCACATTATCTAACATTCCAGGTAAACGCTGTTGTAATTGGTTACTGATTTTTTCAAAGTTAGCCAAAGAAACGCTTAAGCTCTGAATACCGGCCTGTGTTTCTGGAGCCGACGCTAAACGTTCAAACGCCAATAAAGTTTTATTGGCGGCCTCCAGCGTCTCTTTCAGCGGCATTTCTTTGAGCCCAGCCACTAAATCACGCAATACGTCCGCCGCCTGATCAATACGCGACGGTACTGTAGGTATGGCTGGCAGCTCGATAAGATGCGGATCACGGATATAACCTGTTTGATCTGGGAAAAAGTCTAAAGCCACAATGGCTTTACCCGTCAACAAGCTCGGTGTCTGTAACTGTGCAGCTAAGCCACGCTCAATTAAACGCTCAATGGAGCGATCAAAACCCCGGGCCTTATTTTTACTGCCGGCGCTTTCAGAATTAATACGGATGGTGACCGGCATCACCACATCATTTAAGCCGCGGTCATAGGACAAATTGATCTGCCGCACACTCCCAACTTTCACCCCACGGTACGTCACATCGGCGCCGACATCTAAGCCATCCAGCGCCCCGGTAAAGTAGACCACATACTCAACGGGACGACTGAGCAGGCTGTCACGACTGAGCACCAACAGCCCAATAACCAGCAACGCCACTCCTCCCAGCAAAAATGCGCCAATAAAAAAAGGCTTGCGCGATTCAGTCATTTAACCACCTCGTGTGTTACCGCATCACCGCGCCGTAGAAAGCGCTGCACTGTTTCAGGGCCATGCTCCAATAGGTCTGTCAGCGACCCCAGAGCAATTTGCGTACGGGTTTGATTGTCTAGAAATAAGCAGGTATCCGCCACTGCATAAATACTGGGCAGCTCATGGGTCACCAAAACAATACTGGATCCTAAGCTATCCCGTAACTGCAAGATCAACTCATCCAAAGCCATAGAGCTCAGTGGATCTAAGCCCGCCGAGGGCTCATCAAAAAACAGCACTTGTGGATCAAGCGCCAAAGCGCGTGCGAGCGCTGCACGTTTACGCATGCCGCCCGACAACTCAGCCGGATAAAGCTCATCACAACCCGACAGCCCCACAAAAGCGAGTTTAATGGCCGCCAACTCATGTAAATCAGCGGTGCTTAATTCGGGTCGCCAGGCACTCATGGGCAAGCAAATGTTTTCTCGCAGGGTCATACCGCCCCAAAGCGCACCGTTTTGATACAGCACGCCAAAGTGCTGCTGCAAATTGGCGCGGCTATCGGCATCCCGCGCCCAAAAATCCTCACCTTGGAATAAAACACGCCCAGCTAAAGGTGCTTGCAAGCCAATCAGGTGGCGTAACAAGGTGCTTTTACCGCAGCCACTGCCGCCCATAATGACAAAGACTTCGCCCTTTTTAATGCTAAAGTTTAGATCACGCTGAATCACCAGCGAGCCATAACCGGCACTGAGATTGTCTGCAACCAATACAGCTTCACTCATGCTTAAATCCCCAGCTGCGTACAAATGAGGGTAATGAGTGCATCACTGACCACCAGCGCCACGATAATACTCACCACCGCATTTGTTGTTGCCTGACCCACCGCTTGCGCATTACGCCCACAGGAGATTCCGTAATAACAGCCGATCAAGCCAATGAGGACGGCAAATACCAAACTCTTAAAAAGACCAATGAGAAAATCCGTCAGCGTGAGCATCGCCAAGCTTTGATTAATATATTGCGCAGCAGAAATATCAAATAAGCCTGAGCCAATCACAAAGCCACCAAAAACACCTAAAGCATCCGCAAACACCGTTAAGATCGGCATACTAACGAGCAAGGCTAATAAGCGTGGCAAGACTAAAAATTCTAATGGTGGGAAGCCAAAGGTCTTTAACGCATCAATTTCTTCGTTGGCTTGCATACTACCCAGCTCTGCCGCATAGGCTGCCCCGGTGCGACCCGCCATAATCACCGCCGTCATCAGGGCGCCCATTTCACGGGTCATCCCAATGGCAACCATATTCGCGATATACAACTGCGCGCCAAACGCTTGCAGTTGCGCAGCGCCCACAAAGGCTAAAATCAGACCAATTAAACTGGCAATCAAGGCCACAATCGGCAAAGCTCCAGGGCCACACTGCTGCAAGGCCATCCAGAAATCAACCCGCCGCATGCGTGCTTTACCTGCCAGCAAACGCCCCACAGCCTGCACCACTTCACCGATAAAGGTACAGGCATGAGCCAGCGCCAAAGTGGCTGCTTGCGCCGCCAAGCCCACGCGCGCAACCCAGCCATACTGCGGTGGCTCATCTTCTTTAGCTTGTGTCGAAGGGCTGGCGGCCATCTGCAAGAGGCGCTCGACCCCGTCAGGTAAGCCGAGCAAGGTAAGGCTGATATTTTGTTCCGCGGCCAAACGCTGTAAACGACGTAAAAGCGCCAGCAAACTGCTATCCCAAGCCTCAACCTTCACCTGCACTGCCACCTGCTCAGGCAAGCGCCCAGCTTGACGCCACACGTCATTGAGCTCAGGCTTACGCTGCTCTAAGGTCCAGCTTCCCGAAACCTGCAAGACAGGCGCTTCACTGCTGCGATCCCAATCTAAAGAGGGCTTCTTATTCATCTGGTTATCCTTTGACAGCCTAAGTACAGCCTTACTGTCGCGCCGAATCAGCCAGCGACCTGAGCTACTTTAAAGCTCAACCCGCAGTTCGTCCACCCGCTGAAAACCGCGCGGCAGTTTATTACCACGTCGTCCGCGCTCGCCTTGGTAGTGCTCCAAATCACTAAATTTCAGCGATAAAGTCCGCTTACCGGCCACTAATACCAAGGTGCTCTGCGCAGAAACAATAGCAAAGTCGACAACCCACTCCTCACGTTTGGCAGCACGCTCAGTAGAAATACCAATTAATTTATTGCCTTTACCGCGACCCAGTTGCGGCAAATCAGCAACTTTAAAGACCAATAAGCGTCCTTCATTGGTCACCACAGCAAGCCAATCCTCATCAAAGTTATTCAGCGGCTTGGGCGTTAAGACGCGTGCAGCTTGCGGCAAAGTGATTAAGGCTTTACCGGCTTTATTTTTAGCCTGCATGTCTTCACCTTTAACCACAAAACCATAGCCCGCATCAGAAGCCAACACCAGTAACTGCTCATCACTTGGCATCAGCACACACTCAAAGGTGGCACCCGGCGGCGGCGCTAAGCGCCCAGACAAAGGTTCACCTTGTCCGCGCGCAGCCGGCAAACTATGCGCTGGCAGCGAATAACTGCGACCACTGCTATCGATAAACACCACCATCTGATTGGAACGGCCTTGTACCGCTTGCTTAAAGCCATCACCGGCTTTATACGACAACCCTGCCGGATCAATATCATGCCCCTTGGCACTACGCACCCAACCTTGCTCAGACATCACCACGGTCACCGGCTCGGCAGGTAATAATTCTATTTCTGACAGCGCCCGCGCCTCACCACGCTCAACCAAAGGTGAGCGACGGTTATCACCGTAGGTTTGCGCATCGTCAATCAGCTCTTGGCGCACCAACTTTTTCAGTTTTGCTTCGCTACCCAGCAAGGCTTGCAAGCGGGCCTGCTCTTTCGCCAACTCATCCTGCTCGCCACGAATTTTCATTTCTTCTAAACGGGCCAACTGGCGTAAGCGCGTATCAAGAATGTAATCGGCCTGAACCTCAGTGATACCAAAACGCCCCATTAAGACCGCTTTGGGGTGCTCTTCCGTCCGAATAATCTCAATCACTTCATCCAAGTTTAGAAAAGCAATCAATAAGCCTTCTAATAAGTGCAGGCGCTTTTCCACTCGATCCAAACGAAACTGCAGACGTTTGCGTACGGTTTCCACCCGAAACACCAGCCACTCCACCAGCAGGCTGCGCAAATCTTTAACCTGTGGTCGCCCATCCAAACCAATCACATTGGTATTAACGCGGTAACTGGATTCTAAATCCGTAGTGGCAAATAAATGCTGCATCAACTCTTGAACCGACACGCGATTGGAGCGCGGCACAATAACAATGCGGCATGGATTCTCGTGATCAGACTCATCACGTAAATCGGCGACCATTGGCAGTTTTTTCGCCTGCATTTGTGCAGCAATTTGCTCAATCACCTTAGCGCCAGACACCTGATGCGGTAACGCGGTAACCACCACATCACCATCATCGACATGGTACACGGCGCGCATACGCAGCGAGCCTCGACCGCTTTGATAGATTTTTACCAGTTCCTCACGCGGCGTAATAATTTCAGCATCAGTCGGGTAATCCGGCCCTTGAATATGCTCACAAATATCTTCCAGCGTTGCTTTCGGCTGATCCAATAACAGCACACAGGCGGCGGCCACTTCCCGTAAGTTATGCGGCGGCACATCGGTCGCCATCCCCACAGCAATACCCGTAGTGCCATTGAGCAATAAATTGGGTAAACGCGCAGGTAATACGGCCGGCTCATTCATAGTGCCGTCAAAGTTAGGAATCCAGTCCACCGTGCCTTGCCCCAACTCCGTCAACAGCACTTCAGAGTAGCGTGCTAAACGGGCTTCGGTATAACGCATCGCGGCAAAGGATTTCGGATCATCCGGCGCTCCCCAGTTACCTTGCCCATCCACCAATGGATAGCGATAGCTAAAGGGTTGCGCCATCAACACCATCGCTTCATAGCACGCGCTGTCGCCGTGCGGATGAAACTTACCCAGCACATCCCCCACGGTACGCGCAGATTTTTTATGTTTGGCATCGGCATCTAAACCCAGCTCGCTCATTGCATAAACAATGCGGCGCTGTACAGGTTTTAAACCATCACCAATATGCGGCAAAGCTCGGTCCATGATGACGTACATGGAATAGTTTAAATAGGCTTGCTCGGTAAATTCCGCCATTGAGCGGCGCTCAACGCCCTCAAGGCTTAAATCAAAAGATTGCGTCATGCACAGCCTCTATCGAATAGGTTTGCGGTAAAAACAGTATTGGCATGTAACAAATAACCCATCAGACTTGCACCTCAGCCAGATCACCTTTGCTTTCTAACCAGGCTTTACGGTCACCGGCGCGCTTTTTCGCCAACAACATATCCATCAATTCTTGGGTACCACTGTAATCATCAAGGGTCAGCTGCACCAAACGGCGAGTATTGGGGTCCATCGTGGTTTCACGCAGCTGGGGTGGGTTCATCTCACCTAAACCTTTAAAGCGCGTGACTTGCGGCTTGCCGCGTTTCTTTTCCGACTGCAAGCGCTCAAGAATGCTATTGAGCTCATCCTCATCCAGCGCGTAATGCACTTCTTTGCCGATATCCACGCGATACAACGGCGGCATAGCCACATAAATATGCCCAGCCTCAACCAATGCTCTAAAATGGCGCATAAACAAAGCGCATAACAGCGTAGCAATATGCAAACCATCAGAGTCGGCATCAGCCAAGATACAGATTTTGCCGTAACGCAGCTGACTGATATCCGCTGACCCCGGATCAACCCCTATAGCCACAGCAATATCGTGCACTTCTTGTGAACCCAGTACGACACTGCCGTCCACTTCCCAGGTATTTAGAATCTTTCCGCGCAACGGCATAATGGCTTGGAACTCTTTGTCACGGGCCTGTTTAGCACTGCCGCCCGCTGAATCCCCTTCCACTAAAAACAACTCGCCGCGCATTGGGTCTTGACCTGCGCAGTCGGCCAGTTTGCCCGGTAATGCCGGGCCTTGGGTGATGCGCTTACGTTCTACTTTGCGCCCCGCTTTTAAGCGGCGACCCGCATGACTAATGGCCAGCTCCGCCAATTGCAAACCCAACTCAGAGTTGGCGTTGAGCCACAAACTAAAAGCATCTTTAACCACCCCCGCAACAAAACCTGCCGCGGTACGTGAGGACAGTCGCTCTTTGGTTTGCCCAGAAAACTGCGGCTCTTGCATCTTCATCGACAAAACGAAACTGATGCGCTCCCAGATATCCTCAGGCGCTAACTTAACGCCGCGCGGCAACAAGTTACGAAACTCGCAAAACTCGCGTAACGCATCCAGCAAGCCTTGACGAAAACCATTCACATGGGTGCCGCCCTGCGCAGTCGGAATCAAGTTGACATAACTTTCCTGAATCAGCTCACCGCCTTCGGGCAGCCATAATACCGCCCATTCAACCCGCTCTGTTTTAGCCGCAAACTGTCCGCAAAACGGCTCATCAGGCAAGCTGATATATTCAGCGACAGCATCGGTTAAATAGCTGCGCAAGCCATCTTCATAGAACCAAGCGATCTGCTCATTGGTGTTTTTATTATCAAACTTAACTGTTAAACCGGGGCACAATACCGCCTTAGCTTTTAAAACATGCTTCAGTCGCGAAACCGAAAATTTACTGGTATCAAAATACTGCGCATCAGGCCAAAAACGAATACTGGTACCTGTGTTGCGCTTACCAACCGTACCCACAACCTCCAATTCGCTGGCCTTAAAGCCATCCCGGAACGTCATTTGATACTCTTCGCCATCACGACGCACACGTACGTCCAGTAATGTCGACAGGGCATTGACCACAGAAATACCAACCCCGTGTAAACCACCGGAAAACTCATAGTTTTTGCTGGAGAATTTACCGCCAGCGTGCAGGCGGGTAAAAATCAGCTCCACCCCAGAAATGCCTTCTTCGGGGTGAATATCCACTGGCATACCGCGCCCATCATCAATCACTTCGAGGGATTGATCGGTGTGCAAAATCACCTGCACATTGCGCGCATGGCCGGCCAAGGCTTCATCCACACTATTATCAATCACCTCTTGCGCAAGGTGGTTGGGACGTGTTGTATCGGTATACATTCCAGGGCGCTTACGCACCGGATCTAACCCAGATAAAACCTCAATGGCATCAGCGGTATAGGTCGAATTAGTCATGGGTAATGTAGTTACTCAAAAGCAGAAAGATCGAGTGATTGCAGGCCTGAAGGGGTCAGGCCTACAAAAGCAAATAATGCAGGAAGATGCTCAGCAAAACGCTGAAAACTATGGTCACCACCCTGTTCAACATGTACAGAGCAGCCCTGATAATACTGTTCAGCCAAACAGTAGTCTAGCGTTTCATCACCGCTTTGCAACCACACGCAAAAGCGCTGCGCATCTTGTGGTGGAGCAACCTCCAGCGCGGCTAAGACTTGCATGTGTGATTCGGTCAGCAGCCACCGCTCACCGCTATAAAGATTTTCTTGTTCAGCAGTAAAGTCCTCAAATAACAGATGGGGGCGTACCGCAGGATTAATAAGCAACGCTTTTAAATGGTGCTGCTGTGCCAAATAAGTGGCGTAATAGCCCCCCAACGAACTGCCAATTAAAACCGGCTGCTGCAGTTGCGCAATCGCTTCTTGCAGCTGCGCAATGGCACACTCAGGATGATGGTGCAGCTCTGGAATCAGCAAATGCTCTTCAGGCAAATTGAGCTGTCGCCATGCGCTGCGCAATTGCTGCGCTTTAAATGAAGACGGCGAACTATTGAAACCATGAATATAAACAACTTGGGGACTGTTACGCATACACAACTACATATCCAATACAGTGACTAAGAATACCACCACAGCGGCATCAAGTGCGCAACAGGTCAGCTATCGCAATAAAAAACATCTACTGCTGAGGCGGTTTCAGTGCGGCACTAATAACCTTTAATACTGTAGTCGATTTCAAAATCAATGTTTTGCACCCGCGAGACCGCTGTTTGTATGTGCCCATCATCATACAGGCGCAACCAACGGTAACCAGGGGCCGTGCTGTCCACAGCAAAATCGTCACTGCGCGGGGTAAACTGCACACAGGTGGACGGAGTAGCCAGCCAGCGAACCCCCTGCATGCTCTGATCAAATTCTTGATGCACATGCCCCCAAAGCACGCCTTTAACATTGGCATATTGGCTGATAATAGACAGCATATCGCTTGCATTATGTAAGCCGATCTTATCTATCCAGCGGCTTTTAATCGACACAGGGTGATGATGCAAAGCAATCAGCACATGACGCTCAGCGGCACTCTGTACAGCCTGCTCTAAAAGGTCCAGCTGCGCCTGAGTCAGTTCACCATGCACTTTATTGGCCACCGATGAATCCAGCAGAATAATACGCCATGCACCCACATCATAAACCGGCTCCAGCCAGTCTGTACCCGCGCAGATATGCTGTAGTGCTAAACCTTCATCATGGTTGCCAGCCAACCAGCGCATTGGGACACCTAAACCGCCGGTCATGTCGGCAAAGCGTTGATACGAGGCCTGGGTGCCATCTTGAGAGATATCCCCTGTGCACAACAATAAATCGATATTCGACTGCTCAGCTAAAACACCGCTAATCACTTGCTGCAAGCTGTCATCGGTTTCCATGCCCAATAACCGACCCTTTGCATCTGCAAATAAATGGCTGTCTGACAACTGCACAACGGTGATATAGGGTACTGTTTGCAAGGGCTCCATCAACACGGCCCCTCTCCATTAATTTAGACCCGATCAATTATGCGTACAGTTCTCATATAGAGCAAATCAAACACACAAGATCAGTTCACATTCATTAAAAATTTAGTCACTTGTGCTTTATTTGGAAACAATGCCTATACTCAAGGACCATGCAGTCAGTGGGAGCGTGATCATGAGCCGACCAAGAAAACTTGCACACCCTCTGTACCAGCTCCTCATAGAAGAGCACATAGACAGCTTTAACAGCCAAAAAGCACAGTTTTTAACCTCTGCCCCCATCAATCTACAAGGGGCTGATTTACGCGGTTTAAACCTGCGCGGACTGGATGCCAAGGGCCTTGATCTACGTGATGCTTACCTGCGCAGCTGTGATTTACGCGGCATTGATTTTCGTGATGCGCTACTTGAAGGGGCCAGTTTAAATCGCGCGAAAATCTCGGGCTGCTACTTTGCGCATAATTTATCCGCAGAAGAAATTATTATGTCGTTGACCGCAGGCACGCGCTTACGTTGCGATATAAAATAAGCCCAATAGGCACAATATAAGCAGGTACATTGCGCCAGCTCACAATCTGCAGATATAGTGATTTACTTCATTAGCTATGCAGACTAATGTTTTCTTGTTTTAGCTCATACCTTGTCGTTAGTTTAGGGATTTTTTGTTATGTATCTACTCGGTGAGCAGCCGGCCTATGCCGATAAGCTGATAAATCGTCTGAAAGCTATTCCGCGTGAATTACTCGAAGGTTTACAGCCTTGTGCCGAGCCCATTGAAATAGAGCAATGCACAAACCTTTCCTCTTTACTGCCCAACCATCACTTGTTTTTAATTGATAGTGGCTTAATCCATACTTTTATTGATAGCCGCCCATTTTTCTACCTACAGGAAGGGGATTTGCTCGGCTTACGACAGGATTTTGAATTCCCTGCCTATCAGTATTCCAGCGAAGAAACCATTCGCCTGCTTCCTTATGAACGACGCGATGTGTTTAAACATATTGCCGCCTGCAGTGATCGCCAAGAACTGTTCACATTCTATTTGCTCGGCCACTCAGCTTTACTGACCGATGCCTTGGCTCGACTTAAACAGCCCGAAATTCGTCCAGCCACCGGTTTCCAAAGTTTTGCCGCAGGTGAAGAGCTGATTCACCAAGGCGATATTGCCGACAATGTGTTTATTATCATTGAAGGCCATGCCGAAGCTTGGGTAAATGGTGAAAAAGTCGGTGATGTTGAAAAAGACGAAATCTTTGGCGCCATGGCAGTATTCACAGAAGAGCGCCGCAACGCCACTGTGATTGCCAGCGAGCCCTGCACAGTAATGGTGATCCCTAAAGATCAGTTTCTCAGTCTGATGCATAACAACCCGCGGATCGCCCACAGCTTAATCGAAAGCATGGCGCGCCGTATTGATCTGATGAACCAAGAAATCACCAGTTTGCGCCACAAACTAAAAGATCAGGAAAGCACTGATTAACACCCTGATTGCGCGCAGCGAGGCGCGGTGGCTATCAGCAACGCGCTGATGCATATAGCCAATCCAATGACCTCGCTACGCTCGCAGTGACAGTTTTTGATGTACGCAGCCCCACCTAAATAGCCAGCAGCATAACAAACCCCTTGTGAACACCTGCTGCTGCGCTTGATCGAGCAGCAGTGGCCACTGCTTATAAAGCAGCAAAGCCCCTGCATTTTCACCCACAGACTGCTATTATTTGCGTTTTTCGCAGGCACACATCCTATGTTGGAAAGACTTTTTCAGTTGCAGGCCAACAACACCAACTTCCGCACCGAAGTTTTGGCAGGTATTACCACCTTCCTAACCATGGCCTATATCCTTTTTGTAAACCCCAATATGCTGGCTGAAATTGGCATGGATCATGGCGCAGTATTTGTTGCCACCTGCTTAGCCGGCGCGATTGGCTCTGCAATTATGGGTCTGATTGCCAACTACCCTATTGCCCTAGCGCCGGGCATGGGCCTTAACGCGTTCTTTACCTACACCGTGGTTGGCACCATGGGCTACTCTTGGGAAGTGGCGTTAGGTGCTGTTTTTATCTCGGGCTTTTTGTTTTTCGCCATGTCGATTTTCAAAATCCGCGAATGGATTATTAACAGCATTCCTATGCCGCTACGCTCGGCAATCAGCGCGGGTATTGGCCTGTTTCTCGCATTAATTGCGTTAAAAAACGCAGGCATTGTTGTGGGCAACCCTGACACCTTAGTGACCCTTGGCGATTTAGCCCAACCGGGTCCTATTTTGGCCTCTCTGGGCTTTGCTGTGATTGTGGCACTGGCTTACCGCCAGATCACCGGTGCCGTTATGATTGGTATTTTGCTGATCACTGGCGTCTCGATTGCCTTAGGCTTCTCCAGCTTAAATGGTGTGATGAGCATGCCACCGAGCATGATGCCCACCCTGATGAAGCTGGATATTGTCGGGGCCTTAGATGTCGGCTTGGTCAGTGTGATTTTTGCCTTTTTGTTTGTTGATTTATTCGACACCTCCGGCACCCTGATTGGCGTAGCACAGCGTGCCAATCTGATGGATAAAGACGGTCAGATGCCACGCTTAGGCCGCGCTCTATTAGCTGATAGCACTGCCACTATGGCTGGCGCTTGCATGGGCACGTCAACCACCACAAGTTTTGTCGAATCGGCGGCAGGTATCGCCGTAGGTGGCCGTACGGGGCTTACCGCTTGCGTGGTTGCTGTCTTATTTTTACTGAGTTTATTCTTCGCGCCTTTGGCCTCAGCTATCCCTGCTTACGCCACTGCACCTGCTTTATTTTTTGTGGCGGTGTTAATGACCAGCGGTTTGGCACGCATCGATTGGGATGACCTCACTGTTGCCGCGCCCGTGGTTGTCGCAGCGTTAGCCATGCCTTTGACCTTTTCTATTGCCAACGGTATTGCTTTTGGTTTTATCAGCTGGACAGCCATTAAGTTACTGGGCGGCCGCTGGAAAGACATCAATAGCGCGATGTGGGTTTTATCTATCCTGTTCATTATTAAACTGGGTTTCTTTGCCTGATGCTAAATTCTGACTACTCTCCCAGCGCTTACTTAGAGCAGCTCAACGCCAAGCAAGCACGTTTACGCCATTTGCTTGCACAGTTTAATGCGCCAGAAGCGCAGGTCTTTGCTTCAGCCCCGCAAAACTACCGTTTACGCGCTGAGTTCCGTCTCTGGCGCGAGGGGGATGAGCGCCATTATGCAATGTTTGCTCCGGGCGATAATCGCACGCCAATTTTTATTGATAACTTCCCCATTGCAAGCAAGCTGATTAACCAGCTGATGCCGCGCTTAAAAGAAGCTTGGCGTAGCAGTGCAGCGTTGTCAGAACGGCTCTTTCAGGTGGAGTTTTTAACCACGCTGTCGGGCGAGGCTCTGATCACTCTGTGCTACCACCGTCCTTTAGACGCTGCTTGGCAGGCTGCCGCTGAACAGCTGGCCAGTCAGTTGCAGGTGAGTATTGTGGGGCGTTCGCGTGGCAAGCGCACGGTCATAGGCCGTGATTATGTTGTCGAAGAATTGAATGTGGCGGGTCGTGTGTTTAGCTACCGTCAGCCTGAAGGGGCTTTTACTCAGCCCAATGGTGCGGTGAATACGCATATGCTGAACTGGGCGTATACGGTGTTGGGCGAGCAGCCGGATGATTTGCTGGAGCTGTATTGCGGTAATGGTAATTTTACGCTGCCGCTGTCGACGCGAGTGCGTAAGGTGCTGGCGACGGAGATCAGTAAAAGCTCGGTGAATGCGGCGTTGGCGAATTTAGTGGATAACCAGATTGATAATATCGAACTGGTGCGTTTATCTGCCGAAGAGTTGACGCAAGCGCTCAATGGTGTGCGTGAGTTTCGGCGTTTAGCTGAGATTGATTTGGGCAGTTATGAGTTTGGTACGGTGTTTGTGGATCCGCCGCGTGCGGGTATGGATGCTGATACCTGTGAGTTGGTGCGACGCTTTCCGCGGATTTTGTATATTTCTTGTAATCCGGAAACCTTAGTTGAGAATATTCGTCAGCTCAGTGATACGCATCGGATTACGCAAGCGGCGTTGTTTGATCAGTTTCCGTGGACGGATCATATGGAAAGCGGGGTGTTGTTGGAGCGTAAATAGCTCTGATTTGTTGTGTGGTGTTGGGGCTTTGCGGTGGTATGCGGTGGGGTGTGGCTTGCAGGGATGTGTGTGGGGTTTGGTTTGTAGGGGCGTGCGTGGAGTGTGGCTTTGTAAGGACGGTTGTGGCTGGCGGGGGCGTGCGTGGGGTGTGGTTTGCAGAGACGGTTGGGGCTTGCAGGGACGTGCGTGTGCAGATGGTGCTATTGCTGCTTTTCCCTCAATGAGCCCATCCTGGGCTCAATTCGGGCGCTACGCCATCCTTGGCTTCGCTTGTCGCAGCAACAGCACCATCTGCGGTTGAGCATTATCGTTGCTTAGAGCTTTGGAGCGGCGCTTTTAAAGCCTTTAACATCATAGCAACACAAGTAGAGCCATTAGTACGCTCAAAGTCCAAACCCTGCAACCCGCATCGACTTAATGGCTATAAACAACCTATTACTTAAAACGAGGCGCGAACTCCGGCATACCATGTACGGGTAAAGTTAACCGGATAAATTGCATCATCTCGTACCCATAAACCATTTTTCTTATCAAAGACGTTATTCACCTGGGCAAAAAGCGTGAACTTATCGATTTTGTGTGAATAACCTAGATCGGTGGTGTTATAAGCTTTTTGTTTTTGATCAAAGTCATTAGCAAAATCATTGGCCGCATAGGCACGGCTGCGCCAGTTTTGCGTCAGCGTTAAGGTGCCGTCTTTAACGATTCTGTAATCTAGGCCAGCAGTGATGCTGTGCTCTGAAACACCGGGTAGATTTTTACCGTTATAAGCACCATTGTTTTCATTTTCTTTATCGATTTTCGCACGCGTCCAAGCGTAGTTAATTCGAGTCAATAGCTCTGGAGTAACTTGGAAGTTATCCTGAATTTCTAGACCGTATTTATGAGATTTGTCGAGGTTGGTATTGGTATTAGCATAATTATAATTGTAATAATAAATTTCATTTTTCAGCTTGGAATAAAAGCTGGTGACCTTAAGCTTGTTGCGCTCGGTTACGTGATTAAGACCGATGTTCAGAGTTTTACTTTTAGCTGGCTTGATAAAGCTATTGAACTCAGTACCTATAAGCTCATACGTGATTGGGTCATAAACTGATTTAAAAAACCGATCAATATCAGGCGTTTGGAAACCTTGATTCAGGTTAGCAAATACGCTTAGCTCTTGGTTATATTGATGGTTAATACCAATATCCCAAGCATCCAATGAGTGATCAGCTTTAAGCTTAGAAGTATCCTTGTGCTTATACTTAACTTTCTCATGGCGCGCACCGGCACTAAGCGTTGTGTTACCTAGAGCATAAAGCCCCTGCAGGTAAATACCTTGATTGTCTTTATTAATAGTCGAGCCGAAGGCTTTGCGCTCGCCATCAAACAGTTGCGCGCCTGCGGTCAGCGTCAAGCTATCAAGTGCAAGCTGACTGGAAAAGTCAGTGGAGCGATAATCGTACTTACTGGGGGCGGAACCAGCATACTCAGACTCTTTCTTTTCAATAGCATGATCGACATTAAACGACAGTAGCTCATTAGCTTGGTAGCTGGCACCTAAACGGTTAGTATCAGTTTTAAACTCTTGCTCTGTATAAACTGAAGCAGACCCTCTAGGCTGAGATGGCTTTTTATTAAACTGCAGTTTCGTAAGTGAATTGCCATAAATGGTATCAATTCGCGTACGGTCCTTGCCCACACGCAACTCTAGTCCATCAACGGGAAAGACCTTCAACGTGGCAGATAAATTATCTGCATCTGATTCATCTGTCTTACCATTAGCATCTTTCTTACGCTGGCCATCACTACTGCTATTATCGGCCAAAACCTGCAAAGCAAACAGCTCTTCACTCAACCCTGCGCTAACACTGGCTGTAGAGTAACCATCGCTACCAGCCGCAATGCTCAGGTCAACTCCGGTTTGATCTTTGGTAACAATATTAATAATACCGGCCATCGCCCCATCACCTTGCGCAACGGAGCCACTGCCTTTAATAATCTCGATCCGCTCGATACTGTTAAGAGGAATGCTGCTGAGTAACTGCGGCTGCATATCAATATTATTTAAACGGCGACCGTTAATCGTCACTACTATATTCTGGTAACCATCGCCAATACCATAACCACGCATATCCAATAATTGCTGGTAAGGATTACCGAAGCTCGGCATTACATTGACTGAGCTGAAACGCCCTAAGTAGTCATACAGATTAATGGCTGCTGAGTTTTTAATATCCTCAGCATTATGCACTTCAGAGGCGTAGGTAGCACGCACGTCTTCTTGTGCAATACGATTACCTGTAATCACAGTATCGGATAATTTTAAAGCATCTTCGTTTTTATCAGCGGCATATACAGTCGCTACAGGCAACAGCGCTACGGCAAGCGCGAGGCGGGATAATTTCATTTAGGTTAATTCCTCAAAATACATACAAACTTTGAGGAGGGCACAAACAAGCGCTTGCGCCCATGCAATAGGCGACAGGCAGCACTTGACGGTGAAGCCCTCCGCAACACCCGTCGATATCTACTAGGCAGGTCTACGGGCTAACGAATACACTTGCTCACCTTCCCAGCTTTTCGCCAGTGGTTATTGAGCAAACGCGCGCTGTACAGCGCATCGCTTACCGTTGCGGGGGCAGCGGAAGTCGGCAGTAGCCGCTTCACTTCCCTTTTCAGGCTGGCAGAACCAGCGCACCTGATAGATTCAAAGTGCGCGCACAATAGACGCAGTGGCGGCATCGGTCAAGTTTTGCCGGAAACAAATAGCCGTCCGGACAAGAAAATTACAGCTATTACTTTAAACATCAGCGCTTAAACAGGCGGTCTAAACGCACCAATAAAGGGCATGCATTGCCCATAAAAGTGCGAAGTCAGGCGACTACTGTTAATGCTGCATGGTGTTCCTAAATTCGCGTATAGCCTGCACAACCTGAGTGGCTCCATCACGTATGTTTGCAATAGCATCACCCGCTTGATTGGCCAGCTGTACACCTTGCTCGACTTTCTCACGACTGCTCTGCATATTGCTCACCGCTGACTGCGCCAGCTCATGATTTTGCTGTACAACACCAGCAATCTCTACTGTTGCTTGCGCGGTGCGGCCTGCAAGGCTGCGTACTTCATCGGCAACCACAGCAAATCCTCGCCCCTGCTCGCCCGCTCGTGCCGCTTCAATGGCTGCGTTTAAAGCCAACAGATTTGTTTGATCAGCGATACTCTTAATGGTCTGGACAATTTTACTGATCTGCTCAGACTGCTCGCTCAGCGCTAAAATGCTATGCGCCGCCTCATTCAGCTCGCCAGCAATGCCTTGCACCACCTGGGCGGTACTTTGTACGATTTGCGCGCCATTTTGTGCATCAGTATTGGTTTTTGCAGAAATATCATACGCCAGAGAGGCCGCTTGAGATTCAGCCTGCTGCTGTTCAACTTGTCGGGTTATGTCGCTGGCAAACTTGATGATTTTAACCAAACACCCCTGTTCATCAAACACGGGATTATAGGTGGCATGCAGCCAGACAGTTCGTCGCGATTTATCAAGACGCCTATAGCGTCCAGAGAAAAACTCGCCTTTATTAAGGCGCTGCCAAAACTGCACATAGTCGCTTGAACACGCATACTCTGAAGGGCATAAAAGGCGGTGATGCTGACCGCGCAGATCGTCCAGACGGTAACCCATAGTGGTTAAAAAATTATCATTAGCTGTAATGATCTGGCCCTGCAAAGAAAACTCAATGACAGCCATAGAGCGCTGAATGGCTTCAATAACCCCATGCTCAGCCAGCTCTTTGCGAACCCGCTCGGTTACATCTGTGGCGAGCTTAAGAATGCTGACAACCCGACCTTGCTCATCGAAAATAGGGTTATAGCTGGCTTCTAACCAAATTTCTTTACCGTTTTTATCAAGCCGCAAGAAGCGATCTTGAATAAACTCACCGGCGGCCAATTGCGCCCAAAACTTTTGATATTCGCTACGGCTCACAGCTTCTGCCGGGCACAATATGCGATGATTTTTTTCAACAAGTTCGTCTAAGCGATAGCCCGTAATAGCTAGAAATCTCGCATTGGCAAAAAGGATTGTGCCATCGGGCTTGAACTCTATCAGAGCGGTCGATCTATTAATCGCAGTGTATTTACTCTCATAGTGACGCAGTTTGCTTTGGCAACTGGCCAATGCGTTCTTAATCGCTTTCTGGAACATAATGCCTCACTGAGCGGCTGGAAAACAGCCAATCTAAATTCATACAAAAACTATACACAACCTATACATCATAAAAGAAAGGCGGTTCAATTGGTAGCCTTATATGTTCAAGCACAGCGAGGGCGAACGACAGATAGCAGGAAAACTTAAGGCCATGAAGGCCATGCGCTCTGCTTCGGTGAGCATGCTCACAGCCGTCTACATGTGCAGTTTTTTTGGGGAGGCACACAGGCGCTTATCGTGGCGAAGCTACGGGACATGCACGCTCATCCAGCACCCCGATCAACGTTGCAAAATAATGATCTAAATGAGCAGAAGCGGCAAGAAAGATGCTGGTTAATTCGTGCGTTATGCAGTAACCCTAGATTACTCGCGCACTGTAAACCTTTTAAAATCAACCTCTGGCAGGCATTCAAAGCCTGGTTTAGCGAAAAGATAGCCCTGCATTAATGCAATACCTGCATCTTGCAACCACTGCATTTCTTCTATGGTTTCAATGCCTTCCGCTAAGGGCGTGATATTTAAATCATTAAACAGATGCAAAGAATGCCGAATGATAGATTGCCGTGATTTATCTTTATCGATATTACGGATCAGCGCCATATCAAACTTAACGATATTCGTTTGAAAATCAGCCAACAAACCCAAACCGGAATAGCCTGAGCCAAAGTCATCAATGGCAGTTATAAAGCCTGATGTCTTGTAATACTCAACGATCTGTTTGACAAAATTACTGTCATCAATCTTCTCCACCTCAGTGAATTCAAACATGATTTTATCGGTTGAAAAACCATATTTTGCCGCGGCCTCTAACGTCGTTCGAATGCAACGCTCTGGCTTGTAAATCGCTTTGGGGAGAAAGTTGATACTGAGCATGGAGTCCAACCCCAACTTGGCAGCTAAGGCTATGGCCTTGACGCGACAGAGCTGATCAAACAAATAGCGGTTATCATCATTTACTTTAGCAATGATTGAATAGGCCGACTCATTAGCTAAGCCTCGAACCAGCGCTTCATAGCCAAATATCTGATGGGTTTGACAGTTGACGATGGGTTGAAAAGCCATGGTGAAATCAAAATCAAGACGGCTCTCATCTGCGCACCTAGCACATGAAAACCGATCATAAACGATTGACTCTACAGTCATTTTCAAACCTCACACAAAACAATGTCATTAGGATAATGGCCGACAATGCCTTGCGGAACTGCAACCCTAAAGAATTTAATCAATAATACAGCCCAACCTCTAGCACCCTACACGCCTGTGAGCGATAGACTGCCCACCAAGCCGGCGCAGCAGGGGCATGCGATCGATCCGGCAGCACTTGCTAAGCACATCAAGCTAAGCGCTGCTGTACCGCCTGTACAATACCCGCTGCATCCAAACCACAGTCTGCTAGCATTTGTGCAGGCTGCGCATGCTCAACATAGACATCCGGCAAACCTAACTGCAACAGAGGCACAGCTAAGCGTTCAGCGGCTAAAAACTCACCCACCGCACTGCCTGCACCGCCCATGATGGCGTTTTCTTCGATACTGACCAACAATGTATGGTCTGCAACCAACCGTTTAATCAGCGCCTCATCCAAAGGCTTTACAAAGCGCATATCCACCACAGTAGCATCCAACTGCTCTGCGGCTTCTAACGCTGCTGCAAGTTGCACACCAAACACCAAGAGTGCCACGCCACGCCCTTCGCGACGCACCACGCCCTGCCCCAACGGCACCGCCTCTAAACTGCTATCGATCTGCGCATTGGGCCCCGTACCACGCGGGTAACGTACAGCCGCTGGCCCTATATGGTGGTAGCCGGTATTGAGTAGCAGACGCAATTCGTTTTCATCGCTGGGCGTCATAATGACCATATTTGGAATACAACGCAGATAGGAAATATCAAAGCTGCCGGCATGGGTCGGGCCATCTTCACCCACCAAGCCTGCACGATCCACTGCAAATAACACATCTAAATTTTGTACTGCAACATCATGAATCAGCTGATCATAGGCACGCTGCAAAAACGTTGAGTAAATCGCCACAACCGGCTTAGCCCCTTCGCAAGCCATGCCGGCAGCTAAAGTCACCGCATGCTGCTCGGCAATCGCGACATCAAAGTAACGCTGAGGATACTGCTCACTAAAGGCAATCATATCCGAGCCTTCTTTCATGGCTGGAGTAATGCCCAGCAAACGCTCATCTTGCGCGGCCATATCGCACAACCATTGGCCAAACACGCTGGCGTAACGTGGCCCACTGGGCTTGCTCGCGGCCGGGGCTTTTTTGCTGATGGCATGGTATGCAATAGGATCCTGCTCGGCAGGCGCAAAGCCTTTGCCTTTTTTGGTGACCACATGTAAAAACTGCGGCCCTTCCAGCTCGCGCATATTACGCAAGGTGGTCAACAAGGTGGGTAAGTCATGGCCATCAATCGGGCCAATATAGTTCCAACCGAGCTCTTCAAACATAATGCCTGGAGCTAAAAGACCTTTGGCATGCTCTTCAGTTTTACGCGCAATTTCCCAGGCTCCCGGCAAACGCGAAAGGATTTTCTTACTGCCTTCACGCATGGTGGAATAGGTACGACTGGTGAGAATCTTGGCCAAGTGATTGGACAATCCGCCAACATTGTTAGAGATCGACATATCGTTATCATTCAGAATCACTAACATATCGGCACCGGTTTCTGGGGCATGATTAAGCGCCTCAAACGCCATACCGGCCGTCATCGCGCCATCACCAATCACAGCAACCGTTTTGCGCGCAGAACCTTGCAACTTCGCAGCGATAGCCATGCCCAAGGCCGCACTGATTGAGGTGCTGGAGTGGCCAACACCGAAGGTGTCATAGACGCTTTCACAACGGCGTGGGAATGCTGCCAAACCATCTTTTTGGCGCAAGGTCAGCATCTGCTCGCGCCGCCCAGTGAGGATTTTATGCGGGTAAGCTTGGTGCCCCACATCCCATACCAAGCGATCGTCGGGCGTATCAAAGACATAGTGCAATGCTACGGTTAACTCAACAACACCTAAGCCAGCAGCAAAATGACCGCCCGTCTGAGCAACGCTCCATAATAAAAACAAGCGCAGTTCATCGGCTAATGTAACCAGTTCGGCCTCAGAGAGCATGCGCAGTTCGGTTGGCGTCAGTGCACGATCGAGCAGTGGCGTAATGGGGCGTTCAGCAGGGATTTCATGAAAAGTCTTAGGCATTGAAATGTCGTGTTAATTCATCAAGAGGGTGAAGTTTACCTTAAAGTGTACAAAGTCCACAGCCTCGAATGTGTAATCAGAGATTTAGTCTATTTTCCTTGACCTTTAAGCAGCCGCTTAACGGCTTCAGTGTCTAAATCTGCTAAAATAGAATAGTTTTAAGTCTCCCCAACCGCCTCCAGTGCGCAGCAGGTCACCCCATGATTGCAAGCATGTTATTAAATCAAAGCACTTTATTGTGGGGCTGGCTGATCTATGCGCCCTTAGTGCTTTACGCAATGTGGCGCGCACCTTGGGTTGAGTTGCTGAGTGACAACCGCCGTCAGCATTTATTGTTTGGTACGGTGTTTGTGCTTTGCATCTTATGGCTGGTACGCCGAGACTTTCCCAGCGGCCTGTCTTTTCACTTTATTGGCATGACCGCTGTGACTTTACTGCTTGACTGGCCACTGGCAATTCTTGCCGGCCTGATTGCGCAATTGGCCCTATTAGCGCTAGGCAAGCAGGAATTGAGCGTATTAGGTATCAATGGCCTTTTGTTAATTATCTTGCCGGTACTGACCGCGCATTGCTGCGCTAAAGCCATTGAGCGTTTACAGCCTGAAAATCTGTTTATGTATATCTTCTTTTCTGGTTTTTTCCCAGCTGCCCTAACCGCTGTGCTCTGCGTGATCAGCGGCACAGTCCTGCTCTGGGCAAATGGCATTTATCAGTTTCCACCTTGGCTGGATGATTTTTCTGGTATGGTCTTACTGGTGGCATTCCCAGAAGCCTTTATTAACGGAATGGCGGTCACCGCCTTTGTGGTGTTTAAGCCCGAGTGGCTGGAAACCTTTAATTACAGCCGTTACTTACAAGCCCCCTGGAAAGATGAGCGCAAACCTTAACATCCTTCCCGCTCTACAGAGCGGGGATTCCTACTGCTAGACGGCCATACCCGGCCGCGAGAATATTGTGTGCCGCAGTAATTCTTATCAGCTGAGTGCGCTTGATCGCACGGCTGCTGCAGCGAACCGCAATCCTGCAGACTGAGCGCTATACACCCCCAACGGCGGGCAACGCTGTGTTACTTGCCCTGCATAGATGCGCGTATCTCAAGCACAGCTCAACAACTTCGGCAGTTGCGTGATTTAAAATAAAAAAACCGACACTTAAGGTCGGTTCTTTATCTTGCAAATGCCCCGCTCAGCTGTTCACGGGCAGGGCATGATGCTGCACTATTACGCCTCGTAAGGGTGGCGCAAGACAATCGTTTCGTTGCGATCAGGGCCTGTAGAAACGATATCAATTGGCGTACCAATTAACTCTTCGATACGCTTCACATAAGCCAAGGCATTGGCTGGCAACTGCTCCAGGCTGGTTGCGCCAATAGTGGATTCACTCCAACCTGGCATTTCTTCGTACACTGGCACTAAGCCGTCGTAGCTGTCTGCATCGCTTGGTGCTTCAATTTCCTCACCCGCGGCGTTTTTATAAGCGACGCAAATTTTTACTGTCTCTAAACCATCCAATACGTCCAGCTTAGTTAAGCAAATACCAGAGATACTGTTGATTTCTGAGGTGCGACGCAAAATCACCGCATCAAACCAACCGCAACGACGGGCACGACCTGTGGTTGAACCAAATTCATGGCCTTTTTCCGCCAAGTGCGCACCGGTTTCATCAAACAGTTCAGTTGGGAACGGACCAGAACCCACACGGGTGGTGTAAGCCTTGGTGATGCCCAAAATGTAATCCAAGTACAGCGGACCAAAACCTGAACCCGTAGCCGTACCGCCAGCGGTGGTGCTGGAGCTGGTCACATAAGGGTAAGTACCGTGGTCGATATCAAGTAATGAACCCTGTGCGCCTTCAAACATAATACGCGCGCCTTGCTTACGCAGGGTGTGCAAACGGGCCGTCACGTCGATCATTAATGGTTTAAGGATTTCCGCGTAGCTCAGCGCCTCATCCAAAGTTTTCTGGTAATCAACCGGCGCAACTTTATAGAAATGCTCAAGCATAAAGTTGTGCTGGTCTAACACTTCACGCAACTTAACGGCAAAACGCTCGGCATTAAATAAATCACCAATACGCAAACCGCGACGCGCCACTTTATCTTCGTAAGCTGGACCAATACCACGTCCCGTGGTACCGATTTTGCCTTCGCTACGCGAAGCTTCACGGGCCTGATCCAGCGCCACGTGGTACGGAAGAATTAAAGTACAAGCGGGACTGATGCGTAAACGTTCACGCACAGGTACGCCTTTCTCTTCGAGCTTGGTGATTTCACGCATTAAAGCATCAGGCGCAACCACGACACCGTTACCAATTAAGCACTCGACATTTTCACGCAAAATACCTGATGGAATCAGGTGCAGTACGGTTTTCTCACCATCAATCACTAAGGTGTGACCGGCGTTGTGACCCCCTTGAAAGCGGACAACTGCAGCGGCTTGATCGGTTAATAAATCAACGATCTTACCCTTGCCTTCATCACCCCATTGAGTGCCTAAAACGACAACATTCTTACCCATAACCCTTGCCCTCTTCGCGCAAATAGGAGGTCGGCATAACCGACGAAACGTGGCCGCAAGCGCGGCGTAAACTTATAAAGGCTGGACCTGCCAACCGGAAGAATTCTGTACAAGCTGGCGATCACAATTGGCTTGCGTCGCATCACTCAGGGCCTGCCCCGGCAGTGCTTGCACGACGCGCTGACCCTCGCTGCGCAGCGCACAAATTGCTTGCCATAAGTCGGCTTGCGCACCCGCAGGCGCCCAAATACCTGGGCTTACAACAGCAGCAGGACGCTGGCCTAAATTCACCAGTGTTTTTAAATCAGTTGAAAAACCTGTGGCTGGACGCGCACGGCCAAACACCGCGCCAATATCATCATAGCGCCCACCTTGAGCGATGGACTGCCCCACGCCTGGCACAAAGGCAGCAAACACAACACCCGTATGGTAGTGATAGCCGCGCAACTCACCGAGATCGAAATAGAATGGCAAATGCGGATAACGCGCAATTAACGCATCGGCAACCACAATCAATTGATCCAGTGCGGCTAAAACGCTAGCTGGCGCTGCCGCTAAAACGGTTTTTGCCTGATCCAACACTTCACGACCGCCGCACAAATGACTGAGTTCATTGAGCATAGCCGCTATATCTTTTGGCAGCGGCTCGGTCAACGCAGCCACTTCATCCACTGCTTTACGTTGCAGTGCATCAAAAATCTGTGCTTCAAGGTCTGTTGATAATTGAGCGGCTTGAGCTAAGCCGCGGTAAACACCAACATGACCTAAATCCATATGGATATCAGCAATTTCAGCCTGCTCAAGGGTCGCTAACATTAAGCTGATCACTTCAATATCAGCAGCAGGACTGGCATCACCATAGAGCTCGGCACCGAGCTGAATCGGGCTGCGTGAACGTGATAACGAACGTGGACGCGCATGCACCACACTGCCGGCATAGCATAAGCGCGCAGGACCTTCACGGCGCAAACTGTGCGCATCCATACGTGCGACTTGCGGGGTAATATCCGCACGGAAGCCCATCAGATGACCAGATTGCGGGTCGGTCACTTTAAAAGTGCGAAGATCGAGCTTTTGGCCCGCGCCAGTTAATAACGACTCTAGAAACTCGATATGTGGCGTGACTACAAATTCGTAGCCCCATGCCTCAAACATATCCAGTACCTGTCGACGGGATGCTTCAATCTGCGCCGCTTGCGGCGGCAGTACTTCTTCGATGCCATCTGGCAGCAGCCAGCGGTCTACCGTTGCCATTGCGCCTTCCTCATTGTAAATACAGTTGCCTGTTGGGCATTTTGCATGGCCACAGGCGCAAAAAAGCCGGGGGTTTCCCGGCTGCCGCATGATACCACAGATTATTCTGTGCATGCCTCTCGCTTTTCACCTTACACACTGTGCTTCGGCGTGAATGGGATATACAACATGCGCCACATGACCGGTGGCGCATGCGCAACACCCATATTTAGGGTTTTACATTATCCATATACTTGAAGAACTCGTTATCAGGCGATAACACCAAAATATCACTTTTATCCGCAAAGCTTTCGCGGTAGGCCATCAAGCTACGATAAAACGCGTAGAACTCTTGATCCATACCATAAGCTTTGGCGTATATTTCTGTGGTTTTCGCATCACCATCACCGCGAATTTCTTCCGCCTCTCGATAGGCCTCAGCCAACAATACCCGGCGTTGACGATCGGCATCAGCACGAATACCTTCAGCCAGTTCTTTACCCTTAGCTCGGTGTTCACGCGCTTCACGGGCACGCTCAGAGCTCATGCGCTCAAACACACTGAGGTTCACTTCTTTAGGTAAGTCAATGGACTTCACGCGCACATCAATAACTTCAATACCCAGCTCTTTACGCGCCATGCCGTTTAACGAAGCAGTGATATTTGCCATCAACTCATCACGCTGACCGCTGACCACTTCATGCAAAGTACGCTTACCAAACTGGTCACGCAAACCGGACTCTAAACGACGCGCCAAGCGCTCATCGGCAACCTGCTTAATACCTGATGTTGCGGTGTAGTATTGGTCAGCATCAGCAACGCGCCATTTAGCAAAGGCATCAACCATCACCGCTTTCTTTTCCAAAGTTAAAAAGCGTTGTGTGGGGGCATCCAGTGTCAGTAAGCGCGCATCGAACTTACGCACTTGGTTAACGTAAGGAATCTTCACGTGCAGTCCTGGCTGCACGTCAGCTTGCTCCACCTTTCCAAATTGCAGCAATACCGCTCGCTCTGTTTGCTGAACAATATAAAAACTGTTCCACGCCACCAGCCCAAGCACTGCAACTATAATCAATGCAAATGTCGATTTATTACTCATTAACGGCTACCTCTGGCACGTAAGTCACGAGACAGCGTGTCGCTACCTATACGAATACTGCTATCAACTGGACTGCTATCAGCCTCTGCAGCACTTGATGATTGCTGTGGCGCAACATTGCGCCCTTCAAGCATTTTATCCAGCGGCAAATACAGCAAGCTGTTTTGGCCTTGATCACCGGTTAACAATACTTTACTGGTACTGCTCAGCACTTCTTGCATGGTTTCCAAATACAAACGCTGACGCGTCACTTCGGGTGCCTTACGGTACTCTGCCACCAGCTTGGTAAAGCGTTCGGCCTCACCTTCTGCACGGGCAATCATTTCATCACGATAACCGTTGGCTTCTTCACGCAAACGCTGCGCTTTACCACGGGCCTCAGGGATCACACCATTAGCGTAGGTTTCAGCGAGGTTTTTCTCACGCTGCTCATCTTCACGCGCACGAATCACATCATCAAAAGACTCTTGCACTTCACGTGGCGCTTGAGCATTTTGTACGTTGACCTGAGTGACGGTAATACCAGTACGGTAGTTATCCAAAAAGCGCTGCAAACGCTCTTTTACTTGTACCGCCAAAACCTCACGACCCTCTGTCAACACTTGGTCCATCGCGGTAGAGCCAACCACATGGCGCAAAGCACTTTCAGTGGCCTGTTGTAAGCTCTGCTCTGGCTGATCAACATTGAGCACAAAATCTTCCAAACTATTGATTTTGTACTGCACGGTTAGAGGCACTTCGATGATGTTTTCATCTTCAGTTAGCATCGGCCCTTCACGAGTATAAGCACGCTCACGGGTGACGTTTTGTTCGTATTTACGATCCAGCGGGGGAAAATAAATATTCAAACCCGGGCCTACGGTTTCGTGGTACTTACCTAAACGTAAAATAACCGCTTGCTCTTGTTCGTCCAACGAATAGACCGCGGTGTAAAGCCACATCGCTGCTAATGCAGCCAGCACAACCGCCACAAGGCCAAAACCACCGCCAGAACCTTTTGCTCCAGGCTGTTTTTTGCCGCCAAACAAGCTGTTTAAGCTGTCTAGCAGTTTACGGAGGGCTTCATCAAGGTCAGGTGGTCCTTGCTTCTGGCCGCCGCGCTTGCGGTTGCCCCAAGGGTCCTGATTATTCGAATTACCACCCGGCTCATTCCAGGCCATAGTGTTCTCCATCTATTTGAAAGGCAAAATGCTCACTATAAAAAAGTGCGCTGTATTATAGTTAACGAACACAACAATCGCTGCACTCGGCTGTTTATTTAGGCGCGATCAATGCTCAACATAGTGTGCAAAAAAATCAGCTACCGTAATTCCTTCACGACTTAATAACTTATCCAGTTCCATTTTTGCAATGCGCAGCTTTAATATGCTCGCACCATCCTCAGTGTGTATTTCTTGCTGGACAGCATTTAAATCAAAGAGTTTGCCGCGCAGCCGACTGTGTTGCTGACCGAGGCGCACTGTAACAATATATATTTCTTCTTCCAACAATTCAGCAATGGCTTGCTGCAGCAAAGCAATGCCCTGCTGCTTATAGGCAGAAATCCATACCCGCACCGGCTTCCCTTGCTCATCGCGCTGGATATGCGGCTCAACACTGTCAAGCAAATCAACTTTATTGTAGACCTCAAGCATGCGCACATCGCCGGCGTCAATTTCGTCCAAGACATTCTGCACTTGTTTAATTTGCTCATCGCGCTCCGGCGATTGCGCATCAATCATATGCAGCAATAAGTCAGCATTAGCGGACTCTTCTAATGTCGCCCGAAAGGCTTCCACAAGCTTATGCGGCAAATGCCGGATAAAACCTACAGTATCGGCCAAGGTGATCGGCCCTAAATTCGGTATTTCTATACGTCTAACTGTTGGATCTAAGGTCGCAAACAGCTGATCTGCTGCATACACCTGCGATGCTGTTAACAAATTAAATAATGTCGATTTACCGGTGTTGGTATACCCCACCAAAGACACGCTGGGCATTTCCGCGCGCTGCCGACTGCGTCGAGCTAGCTGTCGCTGATTACGCACTTTCTCAAGGCGACTTTTAATTTGTCGCACCCGCACGCGTAACAATCGACGATCAGACTCAAGCTGTGTTTCACCCGGACCACGCAAACCAATACCGCCTTGCTGGCGGCTTAAATCAGTGCGACTGCGCACTAACCGAGTGCTGAGATGCTCTAATTGGGCCAGCTCAACTTGTAGCTTACCTTCATAGGTCTGCGCTCGTTGCGCAAATATATCCAGAATCAGCCCAATTCGATCCAGCACACGACACTCTAAAGCGCGCTCTAAGTTACGCTCTTGGCTTGGCGTCAAGGCATGGTTGAAAATAACCAAATCCGCTTGCTCAGCCATCACCAGCTGACGCAACTCTTCAACCTTACCGGAGCCGATTAAAAAGCGTGCGGTCGGTTGATGCCGTGAAACACTGACAAAGCTTGCAATAACAGCGCCAGCTGATACCGCAAGCTCCTGGAACTCATAAGGATCTTCTCGCAACTCAGGTGCATGCCCATCCAAGTGCACAAGAATGGCGCGCTCGCCTCGTTGCTCAGCGATCAAAATGCTCTCCCACTAATCGTTATCCTGCTCAATACCCGCATCATCGTCGCTCGGTAAACGCACAGGTCGACCTGGCACCACCGTTGAGATAGCGTGCTTGTAAACCATTTGGCTAACAGTGTTTTTTAGCAAAATTACAAACTGATCAAACGACTCAATTTGCCCTTGTAATTTAATACCGTTGACCAAGTAAATTGACACTGGTACGCGCTCTTTACGCAAGAGGTTTAGGTAAGGGTCTTGTAGCGTGTGCCCTTTTGACATGAGGAATACTCCATTTAATTAAATAAAAATTTACCCTGTCCACAAACACGAGCAAACTATAATGTGGCCTAATTAACTCAATATGGAGAGCTGTTTAAGCCTTTTCAAGGTGCGCGACATATTGTCGCACGACAAACTGTCTAACCACTCTAGATCTGACCAGCTGCGCAACCAGGTAAACTGGCGTTTAGCCAACTGACGCGTAGCAATAATGCCGCGCTCAGTCATTTCATCGTACGTGCATTCGCCTTGCAAATATGACCATGCTTGGCGGTAACCAACAGCCCGGATAGAGGGCAAGTCAGCATGCAAATCACCACGCTGCCATAGCGCTTCGACCTCAGCTATAAAGCCTTGTTCAAGCATCAGATGAAAACGTTGTGCAATGCGTTCGTGCAAAACACTGCGCTGCTGCGGTGCAATAGCAAAGGTTGCCACATTGTACGGTAAATATTGACTATTAGATGCTTGTTTTTGTAACGCTTGTTGTACGCGATGCTCGGTCATGGTTTTCCCGCTGATACGCCACACCTCCAAAGCACGCAAAATACGCTGCGGATCATTGGGATGAATGCGCTCAGCCGAGACTGGATCAACTTTTTCTAGCTCAGCATGCAAGCTGGCCCATCCTTGTATTGCGGCCTGCTGCTCGAGTTCGGCGCGCAGCTGTTCATCGGCTGCAGGCATCGCTGCCAAGCCTTCAGTCAGAGCCTTGTAATACAGCATGGTTCCACCCACCAGCAGCGGGATGCGTCCACGCGCGGTGATATCAGCCATGGCAGACAAGGCATCCGCGCGAAACTGTGCTGCTGAATAGCTGTGTGCGGGATCAAGAATATCCACCAAGTGATGGGGATATGCCTGCAAAATTTCAGCACTGGGTTTAGCGCTACCGATATCCATTTGGCGATAAATCAAAGCCGAATCGACACTAATAATTTCGCAAGGGAGTTCGCGCACCAATTGCAGCGCTAAGTCAGTCTTTCCGGACGCCGTCGGACCCATCAGAAAAATGGCTGGCGGCAAGTTTTTTCTCAAAGCACTTTCCTCATTAAGTCCAAGCCAGCAGCACAGTACAGACGCTGCTGGGCAGACTGCAGATCAACCCAGCAGCTGACGGGTATTTACTGCGCTAATAACTGGCCCACCGCCGGGTCTTTAAAGACGCGCTGTAAGCCTTCACTCAGAACTTGGCTCACCCATTGCGTATTGGTCTGCTCGCTCGGGGCTTTCGCATAACCTTGCGTGAGCGTTGCCGCATAACGACCATTGTAGCGACGCGAACCATTGCGCACTTCAAGCATATACACCGCTTGCAGTCTGGCCTCTTTAGCTAGAGCATTTCGCTCTGAAGCCTTATAAGTGAGCTCAGTTAGCTTTAAGGTGAGCTGCGGGTTATTAGCGCCAGTTGGCATGGGTGTAAAACCCATCATACGTACAGCCGCATCGGTTTCTGCTTGCAAACGCGGTATAAAAGCTGAGCCATTGACGCTAATGGTACTGCTGTCAGCATACAAGCCACCTCGTGTTCCGATTACCGCTGAAGGGCGCGCATCACTGACCTGCACCGTAACCTGCTGCCCTTGCCCTATCGCTGCAATATGCCCAGTCAAGCGTGGCTCTGGCTTTAAGTACTGCGGACTTAAGCCGCAACCCGATAACGCTGCAGTCAATACGAGCGCTGCACTGATTAATATATGACGCACCATAATTGAGTTCCCTTAATAAAGCTTAATTTGCATGCTGCAAAGTTTAACCAAGGTCGACACGCTTGCACAGCACTATGCGTTACTGAGCAAAATACTGCATATGTATGCCACAAGCACACAGAAAAACACGGCTAGATAACGTTTTATACGACCTTTCGACTAAAGAAATTTAGCTCGGATGATCGTTTTTTATAAATTCATCGTTATAATTGCCAACCAACTATGTATAGAACCCCCTCATTTTCGCTTTTACACTGTTTATTTACAGCGTTAAATTTTAACCTGAGCGGGTTGCTAAGTGCCCTATTTTAAAGGCGCACAGGCCTAAGCAGAATGACGCATCACGGCATTATTTAAGCTGCGAAACATTCTCGCTCCGCCTGTTCAAGCGCCTTCGGTAAAAGCATTTTAAAGATCCGTCACTCCAAAAGATGGCGGGAAACTGTTTCACAACTTCACAAGAGTGTGGCAAGCAATGAATAGTTTGGCGTTTACAGTTCCATGCACCAACAGCCCTCCATACTGCAGCGGTTAAAGCATTGGCCCTTTCGCAATCATTAACCCTGACCTTGGCTGACCACAGGCTTACTGTTCAGCTTAAAGCTGCATTTTGGAGACACACAAATGGCACAAGATAATCAAGCACACTTGGACGTACTGCTGGTGGGAGCCGGCATTATGAGTTCAACTTTAGCAACCATGCTAAAAGAACTGGATCCAAGCTTACGTTTAGAAATTGTCGAGCAAATGGAAGATGGAGCAATGGAAAGCTCCAACCCTTGGAACAATGCGGGCACTGGACATGCCGGCCTTTGTGAACTCAATTACACCCCACAAGCAGCTGACGGCTCTATCGATATTAAAAAAGCGATTAATATCAATGCCATGTTTGAAGAGTCAAAGCAGTTCTGGGCACACCTTATTGAAACAGGCACCTTTGGCAACCCTGAGACTTTTATTCACCCTGTCCCACATTTAAGCTTTGTGCAGGGTAAAGACAGCATCGCCTTCCTTGAAAAACGCGCTGAATTACTTAAAGCCCACCATGCCTTTGAAGAGATGGAATTCACCACCGATAAAAGCCGTATGGCAGAGTGGTTGCCGCTGATGATGGCTGAGCGCACAGACAACGAAGAAATTGCTGTTACACGTGTGGCCAACGGTACCGATGTCAACTTTGGTGCGCTCACCCGCCAAATGCTCAGCTACTTAGCGCAGCACGACAGCAACACCTTAAGCTATAAAAGCAAAGTCGTTGGGCTTAAGCGCTGCGCACAAGGTTGGGAAGTCAGCATCAAGAATTTAGCCAACGGCCAGCACCGCACCGTGACCTCACGTTTTGTTTTCTTAGGTGCAGGCGGCGCCGCTCTGCCTCTGCTGCAAATGTCAGGTATCCCAGAAGGCAAAGGCTACGGCGGTTTCCCAGTCAGCGGCCAATGGTTGCGTTGTGATAATCCTGCAGTGGTTGAACAGCACCAAGCGAAGGTGTACAGCTTAGCTGCAGTTGGCTCGCCACCTATGTCTGTTCCGCATTTAGATACGCGGGTTATTGATGGCAAAAAATCTTTACTTTTCGGCCCTTATGCAGGCTTTACGACCAAGTTCTTAAAGCATGGCTCCTTCTTAGATTTACCGATGTCCGTACGCCTTGGCAATATCGGACCCATGCTGGCGGTAGGTCGCGACAATATGGATTTAACTCGCTACCTCATCAGCGAAGTCATGCAGTCCATGGAGCAACGCTTAGACTCTTTACGTCGTTTCTACCCACAACTTGACCCTGCTGACTGGAAGCTAGAAATTGCCGGTCAACGCGTACAAATCATCAAAAAAGATGCCAAAAAAGGCGGCATTTTACAGTTTGGAACAGAGCTCGTGAGCTCGGCCGACGGTTCATTAGCCGCATTACTGGGTGCGTCACCCGGCGCCTCAGTGACTGTTTCAATTATGCTGGATCTACTCAAGCGCTGCTTCCCAGAGCAAAGCGCTTCGCCACAGTGGCAAGAAAAATTGTCGGCTATTTTCCCTGCGCCACTCAAAGAACTGGAAACCAATGCCGAGCTGTATCGCAGCACGCAAGCACGCTCAGACCAGTTACTCAAATTGCGCTAAGCCTACAAAAAAATGCCCGCTCATCCAGCGGGCATTTTTCATCAGAGTTAATAACCTTTTCGCGAACTTGAGTCGAACTCAATCCCTAAAGTTATCGAATTGCAGCGGCATACCCAGCTCTTTACCACGCAGCAAAGCAATCGCCTCTTGCAGATCATCACGCTTTTTACCGGTGATACGCACTTGATCGCCCTGAATCGAAGCCTGCACTTTCAGTTTAGCTTCTTTTACCACAGCAACAATTTTCTTCGCTAATTCTTTATCAATGCCTTCACGCAGCACCAACTCCTGCTTGACGACCTTGCCTGATCCGTAAGCGTCTTTATATTCCAAGCATTGAATATCAATTTTACGTTTAACCAAAGCCAGCTTGACGATTTCAATCAACTGCTCCAGCATAAAATCTGCTTCCGCGGTCAAGGTGATAGTTTTATCCTTATACTCAAGGCTCGCCTTGCCACGTAAATCATAGCGACGCTCAAGCTCTTTGGCCGCGTTGTCCATGGCATTGGTCACTTCATGCGTATTTAACTCTGACACAACATCAAATGAGGGCATTACTCTCCTCCAAAATTGTTTATATTGAAATTTAAAAGTACTTTTATCACAACTCCATACAAGAATGCTTGCCATTGCAATGTGCCACTATGTATAAAGAGTCCCCAATAAAGCTCCTACTCCATGCTTCTCCAACTACAATGGTCCAGCTATGCAAAACCCCCTCTTAAGCATTCTAGTCGTTGATGATGCTAAGTTCTCTAGCGTCATGATAGGTCGCACTTTAAACCAAGCGGGCTATCAGGACATCCGCTTTGCCAGCAGTGCAGCGCAAGCCCTCAAATTACTAGAAGAGCGCCCAACAGGTCTTTTGCTCGCTGACTGGCTGATGCCCGAAATGGATGGTTTGGAGCTGACCGCCCATATTCGCCAGCAAGATGAACAGCACGATCACTACACCTATATTATTTTACTCACAGGGAAAGAAGACGATAATGCTTTAGCAAAAGCCTTTGACCATGGTGTGGATGATTTTATTAGCAAAACCACAATGAATGAACAGTTAATACCACGGGTTTATGCTGCAGACCGTCTGCACAGCACTTTAACTCGTCTCATTAGAGAAAAGCAGCGCTTAGCAGTCAACGTTGCCTCGCTGGAATCGCGCAATCAAGTTGATCCGCTGACCGGGCTGGGTAATGCGCGCCATCTCAAGCAGATGCTGGCGAAAAACCTGCGCCAAATAGAGTCCCGCGGTGGCTCTCTGTGCTATCTACTCATTGGCATTGAAAATATGCCTGAGTTGTCGCAGCAGTATGGCCGCACAATGCATAAAGAGTTACTGCGCGCCATTGCACAGCGTTTACAACAACTGATCCGCCCTCTGGATGTTTTAGCGCGCATTGACGGCAATCATTTCGCCGTATTAACGCAACCTGGAGAGCTACAAGCCTACTCGCCGGCCAGTTTTAAACGCATCCATGACGCTTTAAATATCAAATCTTTTAAAATCAAAGAAGACTTTATCCGCTTAAAAGCCGGCGTCAGCTTGATCACCTTAGACAGCAAAGCACTGCCCGCAAAACCAGAGCACATCATCCATTTAGCCAGCAAGCATTTACCCAATTCATATGCCAGCAACCGTATTGATGCTGTTCGTTTAAACCAGCCATTACAATCTATATAACATGCATTGGCATATCTTAGGGGCTGGCAGTCTAGGGTGTTTATGGGCAGCGCGGTTGGCGGCGCAGCAGCACTCTGTATATTTAATTATGCGCACTGCCAACGCCTTAGCGCACCATCAAGCGCACCCATACGTAGCGCTCAGCGATCCACAGTTCTTACATACACAGCACTATCCTGTAAAAGCACAACTAGCCGAGCACCCGCAACCGATAAAAAACTTAGTTTTAGCCTGCAAAGCTTATGACGCGCAAGCGGCCATCGGCCAAGTCGCACATCGCCTCAGCAGTGACAGTCTGGTTATCCTTTTGCAAAATGGTCTGGGCAGTCAACAGGCTGTGCAAAGCATGCTGCCCAATACCCGCTGCATTGCGGCTTCGAGCACTGAAGGGGCCTATCTGGCAGCACCTTTGCACACTGTATTTGCCGGCCAAGGTCATATCTGGCTTGGCGATATAGTGCCAAGTGTTACCGCATCAGCGCCGGCACAGCTCGCCAGCTTACAAGCGGCAGGGATTCCTTGCTCATGGGCCACAGACATTGCCCCTGTGCTCTGGCGTAAGCTCGCGATGAACTGCGCGATCAACCCGCTAACCGTGATTTATAACTGTTTAAATGGCCAACTCAGGCATTATCCCGCACAGATCAATACGCTGTGTGATGAGCTGCAGCGCTTACTCTGCCGCGCAGGACAAGCCACTGCTGCATGCAACTTACATCAGCAGGTTTGGGACGTGATTGACAACACAGCTGCTAACTCATCATCGATGCGCCAAGACACACTGCAGCAACGCCGTACTGAAATCAGCTATATCACAGGTTTTGCTTGTGCGCAGAGCCTCGCGTTAGAATGCGAGACCCCAACACTGCACACAATACATCGGCAGCTCCAAAAAACCTTACTGGAGCAAGGGTTGCCAACCACCTAATCCAAACAGGGAGACAGCCATGGGCTACCGCCTCAGTAAAATCTATACACGCACCGGTGATGACGGACAAACAGGCCTTGCCGATGGCCGCCGCGTTAATAAAAGCCACCCGCGCATTGAAGCTATTGGCGCTCTCGATGAGTTCAATAGCCAACTGGGTCTATTATTGGCGGACTTAGAAAACAATCTTAACGCAGCGCCTAAACTGCAAGAGGTTATTGCTGCCCTAGCGCCCTGCCAGCATCGTTTATTTGATATGGGTGGCGAATTAGCCATGCCTGAATATCAAGCCTTACAGGCCGATGAAATCACCCGCATCGAAACACTAATTGATGCTTGGAATATTCAGGTCGGCCCGCTGGAAGAGTTTATTTTACCCGGTGGTTCACGCCTTATTGCGCAAGCACATATTTGCCGCAGCAGCGCGCGCAACGCCGAACGTCGTTGCCAAGCCCTGCACAGCAGCGAAGCATTACGCGCAGAAATGCTGGCCTATATTAACCGCTTATCGGATCTACTATTTGTTGCCGCGCGGCTGATTGCGCAATACCAAGGCTGTGCGGAAATATACTGGCAAGCTGCAGAAAAGCCACTCTAACTACAACGGCTGCGGCCAAAAGCCACGAATACCAGCCACACCTTGCGCGCCTATACTGCGCGCCTGAGTTAAATCCTGCTCGGTCAGTCCACCGAGCAGAAAAACCGGCAGATTCACTTCTTGCAGCAAGCGCTGTGCCTGCTCCCAGCCTAGACTGGTGGCATCCGGATGTGTTTGCGTTGGCAAGACAGGGGAGACTGTTACAAAGTCCACTGACAAAGCCATCGCCAGTTTTAACTCATGTGCATTATGACAAGATGCCGCCAATAGGCGCCCCTCGGCTAGCGGACGCGCTTGTCCAGCCAAACTGCGCAATTGCTGCGCAGTCAAATGCCAACCAGCCTCAGGAAACTCTACTTGCCAGGCTAAATCACCTTTAAGCATCAATTGCGCACGCCCTGTACAGAGCAACTGCAGGCGCTGCGCTAAAGCTTTATAGGCACTGACAGGTAAATGCGCAGCACGCAGTTGCAGCAACTCACAGCCTTGCGCAAGCAGTTGCTCGGCCCCCTTGTAAAGCTGTTCAACACTCAGCCGTTCAGGGGTGATAACATAACGCTGGGGCAATTGTGCGGCAGTGACAATGGGCCGATTGGCGGCCGGAAACTGATACTCCGACAATGCATGTGGCGCAACCCAGCGCACCTCCTGCCCTTCCGCACCCCGTGCTTGGCCAGAGAAACGCACAACCTCATACACATCGAGCAATACCTGCAGATCAGGATAATCGTGACGCACCTGAATCAGCGGCTGCGGATTCTTCTCAATCACAATGCCCAACTCTTCATAGAGCTCACGCGCCAGCGCCTGCTGCGGGCTTTCATTGGCTTCGCACTTACCGCCAGGAAACTCCCAGAGCCCGCCCATATGCTTATCAGTCGGGCGCAGCGCCAGCAAAATATCGCGCTGCGCATTGCGAATCACTGCAGCCACCACATGCACGCGCCGACTCATGCGCGCGCACCCGGCACAGGATTCAGCAGCGCCTGTAGCTTACGAACGGTATTCAGCATTGATACGTACATACTCGTGAGACAGATCAGTGGTCCAAATGGTTTCTTTGCAACCCCCTCGCGACAATTCAATACGTATAAGGATCTCCGCTTGCTGCATCACTGCTGCACCTTGCTCTTCAGTGTAGGCTTGAGCACGACCGCCATGGGCAACAATACAAACATCATCCAAATACACATTCACCTGCTCAGTATCCAGATCTTGGATACCGGCGTAACCAATTGCCGCGACAATACGCCCCCAGTTTGGATCAGAGGCAAAGAGTGCAGTTTTAACCAAGGGCGAATGCGCAACTGCATAAGCCACATCGAGACATTCCTGCTGCGTGGCGCCACCTTGAACCTCTACAGTAACAAACTTTGTCGCCCCCTCACCGTCACGCACAATGGCCTGAGCCAACTCCATCGCCACCTGCTCGATAGCGTCACGCAGTGCTTCATACAACTCACCTTGCGCTTCGCTGATAGGCTCAACTGCTGCTTGACCTGTAGCCACTAAAATACAAGAGTCATTGGTTGAAGTATCACCATCAATGGTGATGCGGTTAAACGACTTATTGGCCGCAGCATGCAAAATATTTTGCAGAACCTCTGCGTGAACCGGAGCATCCGTTGCGATATAGCCCAGCATGGTCGCCATATTCGGACGAATCATACCAGCCCCTTTACTGATACCGGTCACCGTCAAGGTCACACCCTTATGCTGAAACTGCACACTGGCACCTTTCGGTAAAGTGTCAGTGGTCATAATGCCTTCGGCGGCCAACGCCCAATTATCTTCACGCAAATCGCTCAGCGCGGCTGGCAATGCTGCAGTAATTTTTTCCACTGGCAAAGGCTCACCGATCACGCCCGTGGAAAACGGCAGAACTTGCTCCAGCGGGCAGCCGAGCAAATCAGCTAAGTGTTGGCACACAGCATTAGCCGCCTGCAAGCCTTGCTCACCGGTGGCGGCATTAGCATTACCGGTATTGACCAGCAAATAACGTGGGTTCGACTGCATGCGCTGCTTGCACAATAAGACGGGCGCGGCGCAAAAAGCATTTTGTGTATAGACTCCGGCAATGCTGCTACCCTCAGCACAGCGCATCACTACAACATCGCGACGGCCTGGTTTTTTGATACCAGCACTGGCAATACCTAATTCAAAACCTGGAACAGGGTGCATTACGGGTAACTCACCTAATCCAACCGCCATTATCATTCTCCCGCTTATTAAGTGCGCTAGGCGCGAAAAGAAACGCCGTACACAGAGATCTTCTGGCACGGCGTAAATTCATTCTAAGAACTGCTTTAAAAATTAAAGCAGAGCCAAAACATTAACTGATACGTCCACAGCAATGTTTATATTTTTTACCTGAACCACAGGTGCAAGGTTCATTACGCCCTATTTTTACTTCATTGCGCACCGGTGTAGATACCGCCGGCTCCGCCGCTACTGCGTTCTCATCTGCCACGTCATCAAAACCCGCCGCTTCTTCGTGCTGAAACTGCATACGCTCAGCCAAGAGTTGCGCCTGTTGACGTAAGCGCTCCTCCTCTTCGGCAGGGTCTTCTCGACGGATCTGCACGTTCGATAACACGCGGATCGAGTCGCGCTTAATTGAGTCAAGTAATTCACGGAATAAGTTAAAGGATTCGCGTTTATACTCTTGCTTAGGGTTTTTCTGCGCATAGCCACGCAAATGAATACCGTGACGCAGGTGATCCATTGCTGCTAAATGCTCTTTCCACAAATCGTCCAGCACGCGCAAAATAATTTGCTTTTCAAAGGCTCGTAAACCTTCAGCACCCACCAAGCTCTCTTTTTCAGTGTAAGCAGCGAGCACTTGCTGGCTGATACGCTCACGCAGTGTATCTTCATACAACGCATCATCCGCATCGAGCCACTGCTGAATCGGCAACTGCGCGCCAAAACCTTCAGCGATCGCGGCTTCTAATCCGGTGATATCCCACTGCTCAGGCAACGACTGCGGAGGAATAAACTGCTCAATGGTGTTGTTTAACACTTCGTGTCTAAACTCAACAACCACATCACCCACGTCATCCGATGCCAATAAGCTATTGCGCATATGGTAGATCACTTTACGCTGCTCATTGGCCACGTCATCGTACTCAAGCAGCTGTTTGCGCATATCAAAGTTACGCCCTTCTACTTTGCGCTGCGCTTTTTCAATGGCATTGCTGACCATACGATGTTCAATGGCTTCGCCTTCTTTCATACCGAGTGCTTTCATAAAGTTTTTCACTCGATCTGATGCAAAAATCCGCATCAGATTGTCTTCTAGCGATAAATAGAAACGGGTTGATCCTGGGTCACCTTGACGCCCAGAACGACCACGCAACTGGTTATCAATCCGGCGGGACTCATGGCGCTCGGTGGCAATAACGTGTAAACCACCAGCCTCAATCACCTGTTGATGGCTTTTTTGCCACGCTGCTTTAATGTCAGCAATATGCTCAGCAGTTGGATTATCTAAGGCTGCCACTTCGGCTTCCCAGCTACCACCTAAGACAATATCCGTACCACGTCCAGCCATATTGGTGGCAATAGTGACGGCTCCAGGGCGACCTGCTTGCGCGATAATTTCGGCTTCTAAATCATGATGTTTAGCGTTGAGCACTTTGTGTTCAATGCCTTCTTCTTGAAGCACTCTGGAAATATGCTCAGAACTTTCAATGGAGGCTGTCCCCACCAGCACAGGTCGACCTTGTTCTTGGCACTCACGAATATCCGCAATAATGGCTGCATACTTTTCCGGCTGAGTTAAAAACACCAAGTCGTTAAAATCTTGGCGCGCAACCTTACGATGGGTTGGAATCACCGTAACATCTAAACCATAGATCTGGCGGAATTCAAATGCTTCGGTATCGGCGGTACCGGTCATACCCGAAAGCTTTTCGTACAGACGGAAGTAGTTCTGGAAGGTGGTAGAGGCCAGTGTCTGACTTTCTGGCTGAATCTGCACACCTTCTTTAGCCTCAATGGCTTGGTGCAGTCCCTCAGATAAACGGCGACCAGGCATGGTACGGCCGGTATGCTCATCCACCAGCACCACCTGACCTTCTTGTAAAATATACTCAACGTTACGATGGAATAGAGTATGCGCTCGCAAGCCCGCGTTCACGTGGGTCAATAAGCTTAGGTTACTGGATGAATATAAAGACTCATGCTCGGCGAGTAAGCCCAGCTCAGTCAGCTTTTCTTCGATATACTGATGGCCTGCTTCATTGAGCTCCACATGACGCATTTTCTCATCAATGGTGTAATGCCCAGCTTCCAGCACTTGACCTTCTTCATCTTCTAACTGGCGTTTAAGTGTTGGGATAATTAAGTTGATGGTCTTATACAGCTCTGAACTGTCTTCAGCTTGCCCCGAGATAATTAAAGGCGTGCGCGCTTCGTCAATCAGAATAGAGTCAACTTCATCGATCACGGCAAAATGCAATTCGCGCTGAAATTTATCTTCGATACTAAACGCCATATTGTCGCGCAAATAATCAAAGCCAAACTCGTTGTTGGTACCGTAGGTAATATCACAGGCATAGGCAGCGCGCTTTTCGTTTGGATCTTGGAACGGCACCACCACGCCCACGGTCAGCCCCAAAAACTCATACAAAGGCCGCATCCAATTGGCATCACGACGCGCAAGGTAATCGTTCACCGTGACCACATGCACACCTTTAGCAGGCAAAGCATTGAGGTACACAGCGAGAGTTGCGACTAAAGTTTTACCTTCACCGGTACGCATTTCGGCAATTTTGCCTTCATGTAGGGTTTGTCCACCAATCAGCTGCACATCAAAGTGGCGCATGCCCATCACACGCTTACCGGCTTCGCGCACCACAGCAAAAGCTTCAGGCAAAAGCTTATTAAGACTTTCACCACCCGCCAAACGCTCACGAAACTCATTGGTTTTTGCTTTTAGTTGCTCGTCCGATAAAGCCACCATCTGCTCTTCAAGCGCATTAATAGTGTTAACCACTTTATACATGCGTTTGACATCACGATCGTTCTTGCTTCCAAGGTGTTTTCTGAATAAAGGCGCAAACATAATTAATAACGCTTCCATTTTTCGGGGGTGAAGGCGCGTAAGTCGTACTGCACTCACCCGCACAAAAAAAACCATTCTACCCGTATTTGCTGTTGAATAAAGTAGCCTTCATCAACAACTTAGCTTATCAGGGCATTAAATATAACATTCCAGTCACAGCCTCTATTTTTTTGTAGGCTATACTGTCTGTGTAACATGGCGCTGTATCAGCCAGTTTTCAAGGGACTGCCAGCAAAAGCAAGGCCCGCCCCCCATATATCCAAGCGGTTTTGTGAGGTGTTCAATGAGCTACCGCCCTATCAAAGCACAAAAGACCAATACTGTGCTGCAGAACAGTGCAGCCTTGCAGCGCTTAGTCGCTCGTGCACAAAGCATTGACCACTTACAACAACTGCTCAATCAGTTTCTACAGCCCGCTCTGCGTGAGCATTGCCACTTAGCCACTTACCAAGCAGGCATTCTGACTTTAATTGTCAGCAATGGACACTGGGCGACCCGTTTACGTTACCAAGAAAAACGTTTACTGCAGCAACTACAAAGCGCCCCTGAGTTTAGCCAGCTCACCCGCATTCGTTTTAAGGTACGCCCACCCATGCATCCAGAGCAACCCGCCGCTCGGACGATTAGCCTTTCCGCACAGGCCGGTGAGTCCATTCAAGCCAGCGCCGAAGGCACCCGTGACCCTAAACTACGCCAAGCGCTCGAGCGCCTTGCCCAGCACGCGGAAAAACCCTAGGACACAAGCGCTTTACATGCCTTTAACGGCGTAAATGCCCGCAGCATTGCGCCAGTAGCCTTTATAATCCATGCCGTAACCAAAGATGTAACGATCCTCACAATACAAACCAACAAAATCAGCCTTTAAATCAGAGCGTGCTTTACGGTCATGTTTTTTATCCATAAGCACTGCCGTATGCACCTTGCTCGCACCCGCACGCTTACAGAAATCCATAATAGCCAACAGCGTATGCCCCTCATCGAGAATGTCATCGATAATCAGCACTTCGCGATCCATAAATGATATTTCAGGCTTCGCCTTCCAAAACAACTCTCCACCGCTGGTTTCATTACGGTAACGACTGGCATGTAAGTAAGACTGCTCGAGCGGAAAGTTTAATTTAGTCAGCAATTTACCAGAAAAAATCAAACCACCATTCATCACGCAAAACACCACAGGATTGCTATTGCGCAGCTGCTGGTTGATCTGTTCAGCAACACGATCAATCGCCGCTTCAACTTCGGCTTCGGTGAATAAAGTGTCGGCCTCGGCCATGATTTGCTGGATATGCTCTAAATTAGCTGACATTTCAGGCTCTTTATTTAAGATTTAAAGCGCAAAAGGTACTGCTACAACACCTTGAGAGCAAGTATTGGACACAAACAAAGTGCCGTTTTGGCTTAATTTCGTTTAATCTAAACACCTACTTATCTAGATTTTGGAGCTTTTCATGTCTGCCCATGAAATCCGTCACCCACTGATCCGCCACAAACTGGGTTTAATGCGCCGTGCTGATGTCAGCACAAAAAACTTTCGCGAGCTGGCCCAAGAAATTGGCGCCTTACTGACCTACGAAGCAACCAAAGACTTACCTTTAGAAACCCATGCTATTGATGGCTGGAGCGGTAAGGTTGAAGTAGAGAAAATTGCTGGCAAAAAAATCACTGTTGTGCCCATTTTGCGCGCTGGCATTGGTATGCTTGAAGGCGTATTAAGCCTTATTCCAAGCGCCAAAGTCAGTGCTGTCGGCGTGGTACGTGATGAAACTACTCTAAAAGCGCATACCTATTTAGAAAAGCTAGCACCCGATATGCAGTCTCGCTTATCACTGGTGATTGACCCCATGCTGGCGACCGGCAACTCCATGATTGCCACCATTGATTTATTGAAAAAAGCGGGCTGTAAAGAAATTCGTGCCATGGTCTTAGTGGCCGCACCAGAAGGCATTGCCGCAGTCAACAACGCACACCCTGATGTGGCCATTTATACGGCATCCATTGATCAAGGTCTGGATAGCAACAGCTATATTGTTCCGGGCTTGGGTGACGCAGGTGATAAGATTTTTGGCACCAAGCAAAAGGAGAGCTGATCCATGCTCAGCCCTTCTCCTGACCCCATGTGGCGACAAGCCTTAGCTGGCGCACAAATGTTATTTGTCGCCTTTGGTGCTTTAGTGCTGATGCCTCTGATTACCGGCATGGATCCTAACGTTGCTTTATTTACCGCCGGCCTAGGTACATTGGTCTTTCAGCTGGTCACGAAACGCCAAGTCCCTGTTTTTGTCGCCTCAAGTTTTGCCTTTATTGCCCCAATTTTATATGCGAAAACCAACTTTGGTTTGCCCGCAGTACTTGGCGCGATTATGGCGTCCGGCATGGTCTATGTGCTGCTCAGTGCAGCAGTACGCTTAAAAGGCACAGGCTTTATCGATAAGTTGCTGCCACCGGTGGTGATTGCACCAGTCATTATGTGCATTGGTTTAGCCCTATCCCCGGTCGCCGTCAATATGGCGATGGGTAAAAGCGGCGACGGCGCGACACAACTGATTGCCTACCCTACGGCAATGCTTATCTCAATGTCGGCCTTAGTCACTACGCTTGCGGTAGCCACTTTAGGTCGCGGTTTATTCCGCTTAGTGCCGATTTTAGCTGGCATCATTGTGGGCTGCAGTATTGCAATTGCTTTAGGGCAAGTCAGTAGCGAAGCCATTGCTCTTGCACCTTGGTTTTCGCTTCCAGCTTTTGTTGCGCCGGAATTTCACTTAGGTGCAATTCTATTTATGCTGCCCGTCGCATTGGCGCCAGCCATTGAGCATATTGGCGGGGTTATTGCGATTGGTAGCGTTACTGGTCAAAACTACATTAAGCAGCCTGGCTTGCATCGCACCCTGCTCGGTGATGGTTTAGCCACCACCACGGCGGGCATGTTTGGCGGGCCACCCAATACCACTTATGCTGAAGTCACTGGCGCGGTGATGCTCACCAAAAACTACAACCCAGTTATTATGACTTGGGCCGCGCTATTTGCGATTGCTTTAGCTTTTATTGGCAAGTTTGGTGCAGCACTGCAGAGTATTCCAGTGCCGGTAATGGGCGGGATTTTATGCTTACTGTTTGGCTCCATTGCGGTGGTTGGGCTCAATACATTAATCCGTAATCAAGTCGACTTAGCAGAAGCACGCAATTTAATTATTGTCTCTGTCACCCTAGTATTTGGCATTGGCGGTATGACCATGGGCAGCGGTGATTTTGCTTTATCTGGCATATCACTGTGTGCAATTATTGCTCTACTGCTCAATATTATTTTACCGGGTAATAAGGGCTGGAAAACCAAGTTACTGGAAGATGAAGACGCATCCTCACCAGCACCTTAACGCCTCAAACAAACAGCTCGGCCATTGCCGGGCTGTTTGCATTAGCGCAGCTTAACTGCGTCCAGGCGGTGTTAAGTAGGCCGCTGTATGACCACGACGAGCTTCGCTATCACGCAGCTCCATCCGCGCAATACTGCGCAAATGCACCTCATCCGGGCCGTCAGCAAAGCGTAAACAACGTCCACCTATCCATAAGTCAGCCAAAGGCGTATCAGATGTTAAACCCATAGCGCCAAACACTTGCACAGCGCGATCCACCACTTGCGTGTGCATCATCGGCACGACCGCTTTAATCATGGCAATTTCTTTGCGAGCAGCACGGGCGCCAACTTCATCGATCATCCATGCGGTTTTTAATACCAATAATCGCGCCTGTTCAATTTCCATTCGAGAACGAGCAATCCACTCTGAGACACTGCCATGTTGATACAGATAACGGCCAAAGGTTTTGCGCTCTTGTGAGCGCTCCACCATCAACTCAAGGGCCAGCTCTGCCATGCCGATGGAACGCATGCAGTGGTGCACACGACCTGGGCCTAGGCGCGCCTGGGCCATCATAAAGCCATCCCCTTCTTGACCTAATACATTAGCAACTGGCACCCGCACATCACGTAGCACGATTTCACAGTGCCCTTCTGGAGCATGATGGTTCATCACAGGAATGTTGCGCTCAATGATGACACCGGGCGTATCCATTGGCACAATCACCATGCTTTGCTGACGCTTGGGATCACCATCCGGATCCGTTTTGCCCATAACGATCAAAAATTTACAATGGGGGTGCGAGGCGTTGGTAATAAACCACTTGCGGCCATTAATGACATAGTCCTGACCATCACGTCGAATTAAAGTCTGGATATTACTGGCATCGGAGGAGCCCACATCAGGCTCTGTCATGGCAAAGGCTGAACGTATGGTCCCTTCCAATAAAGGCTTCAGCCACTGTTCTCGCTGCTCTGGGGTTGCAAACATATGCAACAACTCCATATTGCCAGTATCTGGCGCACTGCAGTTAAAGACTTCAGAAGCCCAGCTGACGCGTCCCATAATCTCAGCCAGAGGCGCATACTCTAGGTTGGTTAAACCTTGGCCGGGTTCATCATCACGCAGCGATGGCAAAAACAAGTTCCACAAGCCTTCTGATCGCGCCAGCGCCTTAAGGTCCTCCATAAAGGATACGGGGTACACCCCAGCGGCAACCTCCTGCTGCCAAGCACCAATACGCGGCACAATATGCTGATCCATAAAGTGGGTTAATTGCTCACGCAAGGCTTGGGTTTTTGCGCTATAAGAAAATTCCATACTGTCCTCCTAGGTTGCCAGTCTGCAACGTTGTATCGAAAGAGAGTATGTGAGCCGCGCAGCAAGCTAAAGGATTATTGCTCTGATTGAATAAGCATTATCATTAAAATCAATATCATGAATGCATAAGCAAAAAAAACCACTCATAAAGAGTGGTTTAAATGTTAAACGCTAAGCCTATACGGCCGCCGCAGGGCGCATATAGGAAATAGGAGCAGTGCTTGCATCTTCAAAGGTGACCACTTCCCAAGCATCCGGCTGCTCAAGTAGGGTTCTAAGTAGTAAGTTATTCAGTGCATGTCCGGACTTATAGCCACGAAACTCACCAATCAAACTTTTGCCTAGCAAGTACAAATCGCCAATTGCATCAAGAATCTTATGCTTAACGAACTCATCCTCATAACGCAAGCCGTCTTCATTGAGCACTGAGTCTTCATCAACCACAATGGCGTTATCAACACTGCCGCCTAACGCCAAATTGTTGGTCCGTAAAAACTCAATATCACGCATAAAGCCAAAGGTACGTGCCCGACTGACTTCTTTTACAAAAGATGTACTAGAAAAGTCGACACATGCCGTTTGCGTACGTCCTTCAAAAACAGGATGATCGAACTCAATCTCGAAACCCACTTTAAACCCTTCAAAAGGTAAAAAAGTTGCGCGTTTCTCGCCGTCCTCAACGGATACTTCCCGCAAAATTCGTATGAATTTTTTAGGTGCATCTTGCTCTTCTAATCCAGCCGACTGAATCAGAAACACAAAAGGTCCGGCGCTGCCATCCATAATTGGCACTTCAGAAGCCGAAAGCTCGACGTAAGCGTTATCAATTCCCAAGCCAGCCATGGCAGATAAGAGGTGCTCAACCGTATCCACTTTAACATCGCCTTTAACAAGCGTTGTTGACATGGTGGTCTCACCCACATTTTTTGCTAAAGCAGGTATTTCTACGACCGGATCTAAATCCATACGTCGAAATACAATACCCGTGTCCACTGCTGCCGGGCGCAACGTCAGGTAAACTTTTTCGCCTGAGTGCAAGCCGATGCCGGTGGCACGGATAATATTTTTCAAGGTGCGTTGTCTAATCATGACTTAAGCCGCTGCTATACTGGTTGCGAATAGTTTTCAATAATTCGGAGCATCTTAACAGATGCTGGACGAATAAAGAAATCAACTCGCAACACCATCCTCTATCAGTCCGCTTGACGTCGTAAAAAAGCAGGAATATCCAAGTAATCCATTTCCTCTTGATTATTGGGTTTGCTGGCTGTTGCAGCACCACCTAGAGAGCGGCGTTGTGCAGCAGGACGGTCATACTGATCGTAGTTCACCTCTTTAGTCGGATCTTCCGCTAAAGCCGGCATCACTGGCATTGCTGTATTTACTTTTAGCGTGCTGGAGTTATCTACAACCTTCACTGGCTTCTCAATACGCGCATCTAAGCCTGTGGCAACAACAGTGACATGCAGCTCATCGCGCATATCTGGGTCAATCACCGTACCCACTTTGACCATCGCCTCATCGGATGCAAAGGCTTCAATAATGCTACCGACTTCAGCATATTCACCCAAAGACAAATCTGGGCCAGCGGTGATATTCACCAGAATACCGCGCGCACCATTGAGGTTGACATCTTCGAGCAGCGGGTTGCGAATGGCTTCTTCTGTGGCTTCACGCGCACGGTTCGGGCCACTTGCACAGCCTGTACCCATCATCGCCATGCCCATTTCGCTCATGACTGTTTTAACGTCAGCGAAGTCCACGTTAATCATACCTGGGCGCTTGATGATATCGGAGATACCGCGCACAGCGCCGGCTAACACATCATCGGCTTTGGCAAAAGCAGAGAGTAGGCTGGCATCTTTACCCAAAATAGTTAACAGCTTTTCATTGGGAATCGTAATTAAGGAGTCAACGTGCTCACTGAGCGCACGAATACCTTCATTGGCAATTTGCAAACGTCGACGGCCTTCAAACGGGAAAGGACGCGTGACCACGGCAACCGTCAAAATACCCATTTCTTTTGCAACTTGGGCAATAATTGGCGCCGCACCAGTACCTGTACCACCACCCATACCCGTGGTAATAAAGACCATATCAGTGCCTTGCAATACTTCAGCGATGCGCTCACGGTCTTCTTCCGCGGCTTTGCGGCCTACATCGGGGTTGGTTCCTGCACCCAAACCTTTGGTTACATTGGTACCTAACTGCAATACAGTGCGCGCAGTATTATCGCGTAACGCCTGCGCATCGGTGTTGGCGCAAATAAACTCTACGCCCTCGATATTATTGGCCACCATATGATTAACAGCATTACCACCGCCGCCACCCACGCCAATCACTTTAATCACAGCACTCTGCGGAGTCTGATCAACTAATTCAAACATGGCTCTCTCCTACCCTTATCGTTATAGTCCAGCTCGCGCTGGTTTTTTAAATCATAATTGGTTTTGTATCCAGCGCTTAACTCGTGTAAACACTGGCGTTTTCTCTTCTGCTTGGTCATGACCAACACCCGGCACAATGGCGCCCTCGGTTTGCTTACGCAGCCCGTACACCAGTAATCCAACTGCGGTTGAATACACAGGGTTACGAACGACATCACCAATCCCCTTAATGCCTTGGGGCGCTCCTAAACGCACCGGCATATGGAAAATCTCTTCGGCCAACTCAACTGCACCTTCCATCTTGGCTGTACCACCGGTCAGAACGATACCGGCCGGTATCATGTCCTCATAACCACTGCGGCGCAGTTCCGCTAAAATTAAAGTAAAGAGCTCCTCATAGCGCGGCTCGACCACCTCAGCTAAAGCTTGACGGGACAGCTCTCGCGGTGGACGATCGCCCACACTGGGCACTTTAATGGTCTCGCCTGGGCCGGCTAACTTAGCCAGAGCACAGGCATAACGAATTTTGATTTCTTCGGCATATTGCGTCGGTGTACGCAGCGCCATAGCGATATCATTGGTCACTTGATCACCGGCAATCGGGATAACCGCGGTGTGGCGAATCGCACCTTCAGTAAAGATAGCGATATCTGAAGTACCGCCACCAATATCCACTAAACACACACCCAGCTCTTTCTCGTCTTCAGTCAATACAGCCTCAGCTGAAGCCAGCTGCTCAAGGATCACATCCTCAATGGCTAAACCACAGCGACTTACACATTTTTCAATATTTTGTGAGGCGTTAATCGCACAAGTGACCACATGCACACGCGCCTCTAAACGCACCCCTGACATACCTAAAGGTTCACGCACGCCTTCTTGGTTATCAATGACATAATCTTGCGGCAAGGTGTGCAGTACTTTTTGATCAGATGGGATGGCTACGGCCTGTGCCGCGTCCAGCACACGCTCAAGATCCGCTCGGCTAACCTCACGATCACGAATCGCTACAATGCCATCAGAGTTTTGGCTGCGGATATGACTGCCGGCAATACCAACAAAAACCGAATGAATATGACACGCAGCCATTTTCTGAGCCTCTTCAATGGCTCTTTGCAGCGACTGTACGGTTGACTCAATATTAATCACTACGCCTTTTTTCAGGCCGCGAGTCGGGTGGGTGCCTATGCCAATAATATTCAACTCACCATCAGGAGTGACTTCGGCGACCAGCGCCACAACCTTGGATGTGCCGATATCAAGACCAACAATCATGTTGTGGTTATTCTCATGTGCCATTAATTTTCTCTCCTTCACTGTGTCACCACTGCTGTAGTTTCACTCTCTGTCGGGGTGCGCCATGCAACAGCCAAACCATTGGCATAGCGCAAATCAACCCGTTCAATTTTTTCAATTTGTTGTTTCAACTCTTTCTCATAAACCACAGCAAAACGTCGCATTTTTTCCAGTAAGTGATCACGCCCAAATAGCAGCTGTAGACCTGTTTGCGTCGTCACAAACCAACTGCCCCGCTCACGCATCTCCAGTTGCTTAATCGAATAGCCTAAAGGGCGCAGCGCTTGGCTAAATATCAGGTACTGCTGCATAACGCGATCTTGCGCATGCTGAGGTCCTGACAGTTGTGGTAAATGCTGATAAGCGACCATATCCACAGCGGAAAACAAATAACCTTGGGTGCTCAGTAATGCATCCTGCCCCCAGCGCGCCACCGGCAACTGCTCCTGAATAATCACTTGCAGTTGATCCGGCCAAATCCGGCTTACTTCGGCATGAGCAATCCAAGGTAGTTCCTCTAAAGCACTGCGCACCCGTTGAATATCCACAGATAAAAACAAACCGGTGCTATAGGGCATGAGCTGCTGCTCAACGGCCTGCTGTTTAGCTGCACTTAATTCACCCACTACACGAATTTTTGAAATCGGCGGATTAATATGCGGCTGCAGCAACTGCCAACCGCGATCAAGCCCCAGTAACAACGCCAACAACAGCACAGCAAAAGCAATACGGCTGATCACTGTCCAGTTTGGTTTAGGCCATTGCCGCGGTGTTTTTTGCATCGCAGCACGACTCGCCCCGCGCGCAGGCGCTTGACGCGTCGCTCCACGCCGAGGTGCAGTCTTTGGTTGCCGCAATACACTGTTCACAGAATTAACCTCGCGCCTGTAATGTGCCGCTTAAAATATTCAACACTAAAGCAGTAAAATCTAATCCATGCGCTTTGGCCGCCATTGGCACTAAACTATGATCCGTCATACCGGGCACCGTATTGACTTCTAATAACCAAAAACGACCTTGCCCATCCTGCATCACATCTGCACGTCCCCAGCCGGTGACACCTAATGCTTGGCAGGCTCGAGCCGTTAACTCACGCAATTCGGCCTCCTTCTGCGCATCCAAGCCACAGGGAATTTCGTACTTAGTATCATTGGACAGGTACTTCGCTTCGTAATCATAAAAAGCATGATTGGTGCCCAAGCGAATGGGCGGCAACACCTCGCCACCGAGCATGGCTACAGTAAACTCAGGGCCGGAAATCCACTGCTCAACCAATACCTGTGGATCAAACCGACGCGCGTCCTGCCAAGCGGCTAATAAAGCGGCTAAATCGTCCACCTTCGCCATACCAATACTTGAGCCTTCACTGGCTGGCTTAACAATCAATGGGAAACCCAAATCTTGAGCGGCCTGATGACAGTCCTCTTCAGTGACAAGGGCGGCATGCCGTGGTGTTGGCAAACCGACACTGTGCCAGATTTGCTTCGTTCTTAATTTATCCATCGCCAACGCTGAAGCCAATACACCACTGCCGGTATAAGGAATGCCGGCGCACTCCAATAAACCTTGCACAGTACCGTCTTCACCACCGCGTCCGTGTAGCACAATAAAGGCGCGATCAATCTGCTGCTCACACAAACGCGCCAGCAGGTCATCGCCTACATCAATCGCAAAGGCATCCACACCCGCTGCTTGTAAAGCGGCTAACACCGCGGCCCCTGATTTAAGGGACACTTCACGCTCAGCGCTGCGTCCGCCATACAATACTGAGACCCGTCCAAATGCTTTGACATCAAGAGCTTGACTCATAACTGCACCTCCTGAGTGTGAGCAGTAAATAACGGATGTTTAATCAGACTGGGAGCAATACCGCCAATATCACCGGCGCCTTGGCACAACAAAATATCGCCTGGCTGCAATAAGGGCTTGAGTACAGGTGCCAAGTCCACGCCACGCTCTACATATAAGGGATCTAGACGCCCGCGTTGCCGGATGCTGTGACACAACTGACGACTGCCGGCACCTGGAATGGGCTCTTCGCCGGCGGGGTACACCTCCAGCATCAGTAGCACGTTGGTCTCACCTAAGACCTGCACAAAATCTTCATATAAGTCACGGGTGCGACTGTAGCGGTGCGGCTGATAGACCATCACGAGGCGACGGCCGGGCCAGCCATCGTGTACGGCTTTAATGACCGCAGCGACTTCGCTCGGGTGATGACCGTAATCATCCACCAACATGACGCTACCGCCTTCCACAGGTAATTCACCGTACACCTGAAAACGCCGCCCAACCCCTTCAAAGCCAGATAGACCGGCAATAATCGCCGAATCGGCCACGCCTTCATCTGTAGCAATAGCAATTGTCGCCAGAGCATTGAGCACATTGTGCTTACCCGGCATATTCACAGATACCGGCAAAGGTTCACGGCCTTTACGTAGCACAGTGAAAGAAGTGCGCATGCCTTGTTGCGTGACATCCACTGCGCGCAAGTCAGCATCATCGGAGAAACCGTAAGTGATCATGGGTCGTTTGACGTGCTTAGCAATATCACGCACCGACGGATCATCCACGCACAGCACAGCCAAACCATAAAACGGCAAGTTATGCAGAAAATCGATAAAGGTTTTTTTCAACTTATTAAAGTCGCCGCCATAGGTGCTCATATGGTCTGCATCGATATTAGTGACCACAGAAACCATCGGCTGTAAGTGCAAAAAGCTGGCGTCGCTTTCATCTGCCTCGGCGATCAAATAACAGCCTGCACCGAGCTGCGCATTACTGCCCGCTGCATTTAAACGCCCACCAATCACAAAAGTCGGATCCAGACCCGCCGCTGCAAAAACTGACGCTAACAAGCTGGTGGTGGTGGTTTTACCATGTGTGCCGGCAACCGCAATACCATGCCGATAGCGCATCAGCTCCGCCAGCATCTCTGCGCGCGGCACCACCGGAATGCGCCGCTCTAAACCACGCGCCACTTCAGGGTTGCTTGGGTTAATCGCGCTCGACACCACCAATACATCAGCGTGCTCAACGTTTTCAGCATGGTGACCAAAGACCACATTAACCCCTAAGCTCTGGAGGCGCTCAGTCACAGCCGACGGCTTTAAATCTGAACCTGAGACCTCATAGCCTAGGTTACGTAGGACCTCGGCAATCCCACACATACCCGTACCGCCAATCCCGACAAAGTGAATACGACGAATACGGCGCATGCGGCGCATTTCTGCGCTTGTTGGCTGTAATAAATCAACCACGGGCCACCTCCAAACACACGGCTACCACCTGCTGTGTCGCATCGGGCTGTGCTAATAAACGCGCCTGTTGACCCATGCTGTTAATACGATTCTTGTCCATCAATACCTCAGTTAACTGTGCAGCTAAATCATCTGCATCAGTCGCATGTTGCGGCAGCAGGACAGCGGCGCCCTGCTTTGCCAAAAACTCTGCATTACGTGTTTGGTGATCATCAATGGCATGCGGCAGCGGGATTAAAAACGAACCCAAACCAGCGGCAGCCAGCTCACTGACGGTTAATGCTCCAGCACGACAAATCACTAAGTCAGCCCAGGCATAGGCGCGCGCCATATCACTGATAAAAGGCACCACCTGCGCCTCGACAGCCAGTGTTTGATAACGCTCACGGGTGACTTGATCATGCTCACGACCCGCTTGATGGGTCACTCTTGGGCGCAGCTCTGCTGCGACTTTGGCTAAAGCTGCGGGAATTAATTTATTCAACGGCTCAGCACCTAAGCTGCCACCCAGAACTAATAAATTAACCGAGCGCTGCTCTAAGCTATTACGTGGTGTTGCTAAAAATAGCGACTCACGTACCGGATTACCTGTGGTCACACAGTTTTTGCGTTTTTTAAACGTATTAGGAAACGCCTCGCAAATACGGGTAGCAAAAACCGCTAAAGCACGGTTAGCCGTTCCAGCCACTGCATTCTGCTCATGAATGATTAGTGGTACCGAAGACAGCCAAGCCGCTAACCCACCAGGTCCGGTGATATAGCCACCCAAGCCTAATACACAGACCGGCTGCAGCTCGCGCATTAAACGCTTGGCCTGCCATAAGGCTGCCAGCAACTTAAACGGCGCGCTCAGCAATGAGCGCACACCTTTACCGCGCAAACCATCCACATGTAAGGTGTGCAAAGTAAAACCGGCCTCTGGCACCAGTTCATTTTCAATCCCACGCCCAGCACCCAGCCAATGCACTTGGTAGCCGCGCGCTTTAAACTCTGCAGCACAAGCAAGCGCCGGAAACACATGCCCTCCGGTGCCCGCAGCCATAATTAAAATATTACCGCGCATCACGCACCCCCTTGGCCATCGCCGCAATTTGCGCTTTGCTCATGGCGTTAGCCGATAGCAAGTGCGTGCGTCGCTCCCATTCAATGCGCAATAAAATAGCCAAGCTGATGCAGCAAACCACCAAGGAGCTACCGCCATAACTGATAAAGGGCAGCGTCAAGCCTTTGGTCGGCAATAACCCGGTATTCACACCTAAGTTAATCACCACCTGGGCAATCCATAGCAAGGCCAAACCATAGGCAACATAGGCTGAATAATACTGTTTAGCTTGCTCAGCCCAAGCACCAATCATAAGGGCACGCACACTGACAAACGCAAACAACGCTAGGGTGGCTAGCGCGCCCAGCATACCCAGCTCTTCAGCCAAGACTGAAAACACAAAGTCAGTGTGCGCCTCAGGTAAGAAAAACTGCTTTTGGATACTGTTACCTAAACCTAAGCCAAACCATTCGCCACGACCAAACGCAATCAGCGCCTGAGTTAATTGATAACCCGTGCCGTATTGGTCTTCCCATGGATTAATAAAGGTCATAAAGCGCGCAATGTGGTACTCCTGCAGGCCCACTATAGAAAAAAGCAAGGCCAGAAGAATCCCTAATAAAGGCAGCGATAAGATTAAACGCACCCCAGCTAAATACAGCATAACGATGACACTCCCCAGCATCACCACTGCAGCGCCATAGTCCGGTTCTTTAATCAGCAAAACACCCATTAATATAGCCAGCATTAAGGGTTTGGCTAAACCGCGTAAACGCTGCTTCACTTCAGCTTTACGCCGCACTAAAAAGCCTGCAAGAAAAATCACCATAAACAGTTTAGCCAGCTCAGAAGGCTGGATATTAAAAATACCCACACCAATCCAGCGTCGCGAGCCATTCACTTCACGACCAATGCCTGGAATTAAAACCAACAAAAGTACGACAAAGGCCAACACCAATAGCCAGCCGCTATAACGCTGCCAGGTCGACATCGGGATAAACAGCGTAAAGCCACCGGCGATCAGAGCAATTACGATATAAATCATATGCCGAATGAAATAATAAAAAGTGTTGCCTGTGTTGGTGTCGGCCACAGCCGAAGAGGCGGAAGCAATCATCACCAAACCGATGCCCATCAGCAATGCGCAAGCGGCAAGCAGAGGAAAATCAATATCAACCTGATTGTTGTGGCGCCACGGTGACGGCAATGCCAGTGCATCAAATATGCTCATAGCAACCTCCCTACCGCTTGGCTAAATACATCACCACGCTCTTCAAAGTTTTTAAACATATCTAAACTGGCGCAGGCCGGCGCCAGCACTACGCTATCGCCTGCTTGCGCTAACTGTGCAGCACGCTGTACCGCCTCTTCCAAGGTCGCCACCCGCTCAATCAATACAGCATCACCCAAGGCTTGGGCCATACGCTGGGCATCTCGACCCAAAACAATAACCGCGCGGCAATACTGTGCAACGGGTGCTTTTAAACTAGAGAAATCGGCGCCCTTGCCCTCACCACCAGCAATCAGCACTAACTTGCCTTGTATATTTGCCGACAAACCTCCAATGGCTGCTAATGCAGCCCCAACATTGGTGGCTTTAGAGTCGTTATACCAATCCACACCGTGCAATTTGCGCAGCCACTGACAGCGATGCGCAAGCCCTGGGAAGGCTTGCAATGCGGCAAGCATCGCTGTCATTTCTAGCCCCATCGACTGGCCAAGAGCCAATGCCGCCAAAGCATTAGCCTGGTTATGACTGCCACGAATTTTTAGCTGACTGACGGGTAACAACAGCTTGTCACCATAGGCCAAGTAGCTTGCACCTGACTGCTGACGCAAACCAAACTCGCCTGCAGCAGGCTCAGACAAGCCAAAACTGATCACTGCAGCATCTGTGTGTTGCGGCTGCGAAGCCTGATCATCGCGATTAATGACGACGGCTTGCGCATGGTTAAAGACGCGCTGCTTGGCCGCAATATAGCCCTCAAGATCCGCATAACGGTCCATATGGTCTTCGCTAATGTTAAGGCATACCGCCACCCGCGCCTTAAGGTGCGATGTCGTCTCCAGCTGAAAACTGGACAACTCCATCACATACACATCCACGCTATCATCCAGCAGATCCAGCGCCGGCACGCCCAAGTTGCCACCAATCGCCACATGCAAACCGGCTGCAGCAAACATCTGCCCCACCAAGGTGGTGACGGTGCTTTTAGCATTGGAGCCAGTAATGGCCACAATAGGTGCGCAGGCATGCTGAGCAAATAAATCAATATCCCCAGAAATTTTTACACCACGAGCAATCGCAGCTTGAATGGCTGGGGTACTCAGCGGCAAACCTGGGCTGACATACAGCACCTGCGCAGCGCTGAATAAGTCGGCTGACAAAGCTCCGCAATGTACCGCGACATCGGGGTAATCACGCTGCAAAGTCGCTAGTTCAGGAGGGTTTTCACGGCTATCAACAACAGCAAAAGACTGCCCTTGGCGCGCTAAAAAACGCACCAGTGACAGACCACTTTTGCCTAGGCCGACAACGACCTGTGTGTGCTGATTAATGCTTTGCACGCTATTTACCTCAACTTCAAGGTGGCAAGTCCCACCAACACAAGCACAACAGTGATAATCCAAAAACGCACAATCACTCGCGGCTCTGGCCAACCTTTTAATTCAAAGTGATGATGAATCGGCGCCATACGGAACACACGCTTGCCGGTTAACTTAAAGGAGGCCACTTGAATCACCACCGATAAGGTTTCTACAACAAATACGCCGCCCATAATAAACAGGACAATTTCTTGACGAACCACCACAGCCACAGTGCCCAGTGCCGCGCCTAAGGCTAACGCACCGACATCACCCATAAATACTTGCGCAGGGTAGGTGTTGAACCACAAAAAGCCCAAACCCGCACCGACCAAAGCGCCACAGAAAATAATCAGCTCGCCAACGCCCGGCACATAAGGAATAAACAAGTATTGAGCAAAACTGATATGCCCTGAGAGATAGGCGAAAATACCCAGCGCGCCACCAACCAAGACAGTTGGCAAGATAGCTAAACCATCCAGACCATCGGTGAGGTTGACTGCATTACTGGTACCGACAATCACTAAATACGTGAGAATGACAAAGCCTGCACCCAGCGGAATGCTAATATCCTTTAAAAACGGCACAATCAATGCCGTTTCAGCCGGCGTTTGCGCGGTAAAATACAGCACCAACGCGGCAGCCAGACCAAATACCGACTGCCAGAAATACTTCCAGCGACCGGGCAGGCCTCGGGAGTTTTTCTCGACCACTTTGCGATAGTCATCCACCCAGCCAATGGCACCAAATAGCACTGTTACCAGCAGCACAATCCAAACATAGCGGTTACTTAAATCCGCCCACAGCACGGTACTGATCGTAATCGAAGCCAAAATTAAAGCGCCACCCATGGTGGGCGTGCCTGACTTCGACAAATGTGACTGCGGCCCGTCGGTGCGCACCGACTGACCAATCTGTAAGTTGCGTAAAACACGTATCATTTTCGGTCCCAGCCACAACGACATCACCAAAGCTGTGAGCACGCCAAAAATTCCGCGCAGAGTCAGGTACTGAAAGACTGCAAAGCCTTTGTAGTACTGCTGTAAATACTCCGCCAATAAAAGCAACATCAGTGTATTTCCCCTAAACCTATACGCAGTGCACTTACAACGTTTTCCATTGCGGCACTTCGTGAACCTTTAATTAATAGTGTTGCAGGACCACTTACTTGGGTAAGCAGTGCTTCGATCAGACTGTTTTGTTCGAGAAAGTGCCCTGATACGCCACAATATTGTTGAATGGCATGCTGCATCAGTGGGCCGGTGGCAAATAAGGCGTCAACTTTGCCGTTCGCATAAGTGCCAATCTCAGCATGTTCGCGCTCTGCCCATGCACCCAATTCACCCATATCACCTAACACCAGTACGCGTTGGCCGGGCATATTTTCCAGCACATCGATAGCCGCACGAATAGAGGCTGGGTTAGCGTTATAGCTATCATCAATCACCTGCACATGGTTGGCACACTCGTACACCACGCTACGTCCTGAAATAGCCTTCATGCTTTCCAAGCCATCTTTAATCGCGCTTAATGGCAAGCCTAAGGCATGCGCAGCAGCCGCTGCAGCCAGCGCATTGCTAACGTTATGCAAACCGAGTACCGCCAACTGAATAAAACACTCACCCGCAACCCCGTGCAGGTTAAAGCCCATCCGTCCTTGGCTATTGCTGAGCACGCCACTGGCGTAAACATCAGCACCAGGATTACTGGTGGAAAAACTTAAAACCTGACACCGCGTATTACGCGCACGCCATTGCGCAAAAGCAGCATCATCAAGGTTCAATACGGCGGTATTATCCGCACCTAAGCCATCGAGGATTTCGCCTTTGGCTAAAATAATATGCTCAGGCCCCCCAAACTCGCCGGCATGCGCCATACCGGCATTACTAATTACCGCCACAACGGGTTGCACTAAAGAAGCGGTATAGGCAATTTCGCCTGGATGCGATGCACCCAATTCAACCACTGCAGCCCGATGCTGCTCATTAAGCTCAAGCAAAGTAAAAGGCACGCCCAGCTCATTATTTAAATTTCCACGGGTCGCCAATACCGCGCTTTCACCTAAGGCACTGCGGCAAATACTGGCCAGCATTTCTTTAACCGTGGTCTTGCCACTGGAGCCGGTAACGGCCACCGCAGGCCCACTAAATTGTTGCCGATTCAGCAAAGCAATGCGTCCTAAAGCAAGGCGCGTATCCGCTACACACAACTGCGTAATGGCCACCTCAGGCTGATACTCTTCAACCACCGCAGCGACTGCGCCGCGCTTTGCCACATCAGCCAAATAGGTGTGGCCATCAAAAAACTCACCCCGCAAGGCCACAAATAATTGTCCACGGCTGACTTTACGGCTGTCTGTGCTTAACGCGCTAAACTCAGCGTCGCTGCCGCGTAAGGTCGCCTGCAACGGCTGCAGCAATTGACTTAACTGCAAGGGTTTAAACATCGCCCACCTGCCATGCGGCTAATGCCTGCTCTGCTTGTTCAAAATCGGAAAAATGCAGACGCTGCTGCTTAATCTCTTGGTAGTCTTCGTGCCCTTTGCCAGCCAAGACAATGACATCTGCGGCTGTGGCTTGCGCAATAACCTGTGCAATGGCACGCCCACGATCGGCCACTTCAGTCACTGCAGCTGTTGCACTAAAGCCTTGTAAGATCTCTGCACGAATAGCACTCGGCTCTTCACCACGGGGGTTGTCATCGGTAACCACTGCGCCATCCGCTAAGCGCTCAACCACCGCTGCCATCAATGGACGTTTGCCGCTATCACGCTCACCACCACAACCAAAAAGACACAATAAGCGCCCAGTCTCCGCAACATGTGGACGTAAAGCACTAAGCACTTGCTCTAAAGCATCAGGCGTATGTGCATAATCGACCACCACCACAGGGCGCCCTTGCCCACCTAATACTTGCATGCGCCCTGGCGGGCCCTGCAATTTTTCAATCACTGCTAAGACCTGCTTTAGAGAGTGCCCAAGCGCTAACAAAGCACCAATCACTGCGAGCAAATTGCTTAAATTAAAACGCCCTAATAAATGGCTGGATAAATTACCTTCACCATGCGCCGTCACAACCTCTGCTTGGATACCTGAGGTGTTAAAACGAATATTGCGGCAATAAATGCTGGCGCTGGGATCGGTTAAACTGTAAGTAATTAAGCGCGCCGAAGATGCTTGCATGGCTAACTCACGACCAAAAGCATCATCAATATTTAGCACCGTAGCGCGCAACTCAGGCCAATTAAACAGCTGTGCTTTAGCTTCAGCGTAGGCCTGCATCGAGCCATGGTAATCAAGGTGGTCACGCGTCAAATTGGTTAACACGGCCACGGCCACACTGACCGCACTGATCCGATGCTGCGCCAAACCATGGGATGAGACCTCCATGGCCACTACTTTTGCACCGGCATTTTTTAAATCAGCGAGGGTGGCTTGTACAGACAGCGGGTCCGGCGTGGTGTAGTGTCCCGCGCTCAAACGGCCATAAAAGCCACTGCCTAAAGTACCAATTAAGCCACACCGTTGGCCTAATACATCAGAGGCCTGCGCCAACAATTGTGTAACACTGGTTTTACCATTGGTACCCGTCACCCCAACCACCCGCAAGGCACGACTGGGATCACCATAAAAACGACCCGCAATTTCTGATAACTGCGCCTGCAAGTCATACACAGGTAACAATAATGCTTCACTATCTTGCATTGGCAGTGCATCGCGCGCCTCATACACCACAGCAGCGGCGCCGCGTGCAATGGCATCACCAATATAATCACGGCCGTCTTGCTGAGCGCCGTTGACCGCTATAAATAAGTCACCAGGACGCACTTTGCGGCTATCGAGGGTCAGTTCGCGAATCAAAACGGCGCTGGGCGCTTGCGCGAAGAGTTTATTCAAAGGCATAGCCATTAACCGCGCCCTCCTTGTGCTGAACCCACAACTGCCGTTTGCGTTTGTGTGGGTAAATTATCTGGACGCACATTGAGCATACGCAGCGCCCCCGCCATGACTCGGCCAAACACCGGCGCGGCAACCAAACCACCGTAATAGCCGCCCTTACTGGGCTCATCAATCACAACGACAGTCGCCACGCGTGGATTATCCACCGGACCTACACCTGCAAATAATGAGCGGTATGAGCTTTCGGTATAACCACCACCTGCTGCTAACTTTTTCGCAGTACCGCTTTTACCGCCCACGTGATAGCCCGGCACTTGCGCACGCGCACCACCACCGCCGGGTTCTTCCACCACAGCGCGCAGCATCGCCATCACTTCACTAGAGATTTTTGCATCAATCACCTGCACACCTTCGACACTGGCTTTATCCTGACGTAATAGTGACAGCGGCATATTGCGCCCACCATTGGCCAACACAGCGTACGCATGCGCCAGCTGCACAGCAGTAACTGATAAGCCATAGCCATAGGCCAAGGTTGCAGTTTCTGCTTGGCCCCATTTACGATGCATCGGCAGCTGTCCGAGCTGCTCACCAGGAAAATTTAGACCCGTATCAGCACCAAAGCCAACGTTCTGCATCACTGCGTAAACTGGTTGTGCGCCAATGTCCAAGGCGATTTTACTGATAGCCACGTTACTGGACTTTTTCAGCACACCAGTCAGATCCAGCAAGCCACCGCGGGATACGTCACGAATCGTATAGCGGCCAATTTTAAAGGAGCCATTGCCGGTATCGACTGTCGACTCTGGCTTCCAGCGCCCGGTACCTAAAGCTGCGGCAATAGAGAATGGCTTTACCGTAGAGCCTGGCTCAAACACATCCACCATGGCGCGATTACGCATGGCTTGCGGATTAAGCTCACGACGATTATTAGGGTTATAAGTTGGATGATTCACCATGGCTAAAATTTCGCCACTGCGCACATCAATCATCACTAACGATCCAGCCTTAGCCTCAAACTCAAGCAGCGCATTACGCAGCTCACGATGGGCCAAATACTGCAAACGCAAATCTATCGATAAAGCTAACTGCTTGCCTGGCTTGGCGTTTTGTTTAACTTGCACATCACGGATTAAGTCACCACGACGATCCTTGATCACTTGGCGCTTACCTGGCACACCGGTCAACCACTCATTAAAAGCCAGCTCAATACCTTCTCGGCCATGCTCATCAATATCGGTAAATCCCACTAAGTGCGCCGCAACTTCACCGGCTGGATAAAAGCGGCGAAACTCTTCTTTGCTATAAACACCTTTAATTTTGCGCTCAAGCACACTCTGCCCACGCTCAGGTGTTAAGCCTCGAGCAAGGTACATAAACTCACGTGTAGCATTGCTTTCAATACGCTTAGCCAACTCTGCAGGCTGCACATCTAAGGCCTTAGCCAGCTCATTCCAGCGTGCTTTGGCATCAAGCAATTCTTTAGGGTTAGCCCATAAGGTCAGCACCGGAGTACTGACTGCCAGCGGCTCACCATTGCGATCAGTGATCACTCCTCGGTGCGCTGGAATAGGTATATGGCGCAGGGCGCGCGCATCACCCTGCATCGCTAAAAACTCATGACTGAACACATGCAAGTAAACAATACGCGCAGCAATAGCAGCGACCATCAGCAGCAATAGGCTGATAATAATCATAAAGCGCCAGGGATGTTCCATACCTCTGAGTCGATTCATGGGCTGACCATCCTTACCGCTGACGGCTCAGGGATATGCATATTTAATTGCTGCACAGCTAAGGTCTCAATACGGTTATGGGCGGTCCAAGTACTTTGCTCTAAAATAAAACGCCCCCATTCAGCCTGGGCTTTGTCACGAATTTGCGTCGCTTCAAAGAGCTCATTTAAATATTTACGGCTGTTATGCGCAGCATAAGAAACCGCTACCGCAGATAACAAATTGGCAACAAACAAAAACAGCAAAACACCGCTGATCCGCGGTAATGGCTTTGCATAGATCTTGCTCACCGTAGTTTCTCCGCCACACGCATTACAGCACTGCGCGCACGCGGGTTCGCCTTTAATTCCGCAGCGCTGGCGTACTGTGGTTTACCGATAATTTTGACAATAGGCTCAAACTTTTCCGCAATAACCGGCAAATGCCGCGGCAACTGATCCGCTTCACCCTTTGCTAAGCGACGCATAAACTGCTTAACAATGCGGTCTTCCAGCGAATGGAAACTAATGACAACTAAACGCCCACCCACCTTCAACGAGGCCATCGCGGCTTCTAGACCGGCTTCTAAATCTGTTAACTCATTATTTAAGTGGATGCGCATCCCCTGAAAAGCACGGGTGGCAGGGTTTTTACCTTTTTCCCAAGCCGGATTGGCTGCCGTTAAAACCGCCGCCAAGTCAGCTGTGCGCGTAAAAGGCTGTTGCTCTCGACGCGCAACGACAGCATTGGCCATACGTTTAGCAAAACGCTCTTCGCCATACTCTTTGAAAACGCGCGCCATTTCTTGCGCGCTCACCTCTGCGATCCATTGCGCAGCGCTAATGCCTTCGGCTGGATTCATGCGCATATCGAGCGGGCCATCATGCATAAAGCTAAAGCCGCGCTCAGCATCATCAAGTTGCGGCGAGGACACACCCAAGTCCAGCAGCACGCCATCCACTTCAGCAAATAACTGACGCTGCTGCAGCTCCACATCCATTTGCGCAAAGCTACGCTGCACAATAGAGAAGCGTGGGTCTTGCTGCTGCAGTTGCAGCCCAGTTTCAATAGCAAGCGGGTCTTTATCAAAACCTAAAAGCTGCCCATCACAACCCAGCTGCTGCAAAATCAGTCGACTGTGCCCACCACGGCCAAAGGTGCCATCTACATAGCAGCCAGACGCACGCACGCTGAGGGCATGAACCGCCTCATCAAGCAACACAGTGATGTGACTTAACGCTTCGCTCATAATTATAAGACCAGATTCATTAATTCTTCGGGCAAGTGATCAGGGTTTTTAATATCTTCAAGATCAGCGCAGAGCAGATCGTTCCACTTTTTCTCATCCCACAACTGAAACTTATTCAGCTGCCCCACAAGCATGACTTGCTTAGTCAGTCCTGCCTGCTCACGCAAACGCGCGGGGATCAACAAGCGACCACTACTATCCAGCTCTAAATCCACAGCACTACCAATCAATAAGCGATTGAGCTGACGTGTTTCTGGACGCAGAGAAGGCATTTGGCTCAGCTGTGTTTCAATCTTTTCCCAATCAGGCAGTGGATAAATGCACAGGCACGGATCAGCCAAGTCGATTGTAATAACCAACTGGCCTTCACAACGCTCAATTAACTCCTCTCGATACCGACTCGGCATCGCTAGGCGCCCTTTGGCGTCAAGATTAATAGCGCTTGATCCGCGAAACACGGCTATGCCCCTATATTATGCAGCACTTAAATGAAAAAACCCACTTTTTCCCACTTCATGCCACTTATGCACACTATAGAAATCACAGCCACCCAGCGTCAAGCAATAAACACGAGAAACCCTATATAAGTCTTGAACTTAGCGGCAGCGAGCTGATTGAACTTCAACTCAAACGCCAACAAAATAAAATAAGCATATATAAACGAACACCTTAACTTGGGAAGTTAAAGTGCTTTCTTAAGAGAAGGTTTTTTCACGCTCTGACCAACGGTCGCTGGTCAGAAAAAAGAGGTGGAGAGCCAATCTATAAGCCGGGTTTTGTCGTGAACAGTCATTCCTCTAGGATCGCCATCACTGACGACCTCAAGCAACCTACCCGAGTCCAGCGCGGGCCACGCCAATGGACTCCTATTTGGTCTTGCTCCAAGTGGGGTTTGCCTAGCCACGGACTGTTACCAGCCGTGCGGTGCGCTCTTACCACACCTTTTCACCCTTACCGGCACTTGCGTGCTTAGGCGGTTATTTTCTGCGGCACTTTCCGTAAGCTCACGCCTCCCAGGGGTTACCTGGCACTTTGCCCTATGGAGCCCGGACTTTCCTCCCTCCCATTGCCGAAACAATGAAACAGCGACTGTCCGATCGACTCTCCGCAGCAAAGATTACGGTGCATCAGCCAATACCGCAAGCATTCATCAAAAAAAACAACCCCATTAGTCTGCAACACTGCCTGCAGCCAACCAACGCAACATCCCCTGCCCTGCAACAAAACCACTGGCCAAGCATGCCGTCAGTAAATAACCGCCGGTGGGCGCATCCCAATTCAACATCTCACCTGCACAAAATACGCCAGGCAACTGCTGCAACATTAAATGCTGATCAAAATTTTCAGCACACACGCCACCTGCCGTACTGATTGCTTCAGCCAGCGGCCGAGGGCGCAATAACTCAATAGGCAACGCTTTGATATAGCGCGCCAACTGCGACATATCGTTAAAGCTGTCAGGCGGCGCACACTCGCGCAACAGAGCAGCCTTCACGCCATCCAAACCCAACTGCGCTTGCAAGTGTTTCGTTAGCGTTTTCTTGCCCCGAGTTTTTTCAAGCGCACTTTGTATCTGCGCAACACTTTTATGCGGCAAACAATCCAGCAAAACAGTACAACAGCCCGTCTGATTAATCTGTTGACGAATCTGCGCTGACAGCGCATAGATCAAACTGCCTTCAACACCACTTGCAGTAATCACCCACTCACCTTGACGAAAGGCTTGACCCGCAACACTTAAAGCACAGTTTTTAACCGGTGCGCCAAGATATCTCGCGGCAAAATATGGACTCCAAGCAGCCACTTCAAAACCGCAATTACTGGCTTGTAATGCGGCCACGGCAATGGCGCGCTGCTGCAATATAGGCAGCCATGCCGCATCCGAGCCTAAGCGCGGCCAACTCCCGCCACCTAAAGCCAGTAACACTGCGTTGGCTTGCACATACTGCGCGCCATCAACCGTAGCAATATGCAGCGCCCCCTGAGCATCCCAGCCCAACCAGCGACTACGCGTATGAATTTTCACGCCCATACTGCGCAAGCGCTGCAACCAAGCACGCAACAACGGGGCAGCTTTCATCTCTTTAGGAAACACGCGCCCAGAACTGCCCACAAAAGTTTCAATACCTAAGCCATGCACCCATTCCCGCACCTGCTGCGCATCAAACTGCGCCAGCCAACTGCCAACCCAGTCTGTCGAGTCTGTATAGCGCCGCGCAAAATTGGCTTTGTCTTCACTGTGGGTAATATTCATACCGCCTATCCCGGCCAATAAGAATTTACGCCCCAGCGAAGGCATTGCATCATAGAGGTGCACAGCTCGACCGGCACGCGCCAGCACCTCTGCAGCCATCAGGCCTGCCGGCCCGCCACCAATAATACAAACTTCAACCGAGGTTATATGCTGGGTAGAATGATCCATAAGGGGAACGCTTTGTCGTAATATAAGCGTAAAATAATACCAGCCCTACAATAGATAACCGATACAAGTTGAAAAACTTTTATCTCCAAGGAGGTATTGAATCAAGCAAAAACACCTATGCCCCGCGTAGCACTAGCATCCCATTGACCTTGTTGATCAATGAGCAAGCGAATCTCAGGTCGCTGCGCTTCTGGGTATAACGCAATTAATCAGTACGTCCCTAATAAATAGATCCATAATTACGCAATTATTAATAATCTGTCTGCGAGTCAGCACGAGGAACCTAATGAATTCAATTCTTGACCAACTAGTGTCGCTCTTGAACATGGAAACCATTGAAGAGAATCTATTTCGCGGCGCCAGCCAAGATTTAGGTTTCCGCCAACTGTTTGGCGGGCAAGTGCTCGGGCAAGCGCTATCAGCGGCCAGCCAAACGGTTGACTGCGCACGCCAAGCCAACTCTTTGCATGGCTATTTTTTGCGCGCAGGCGATGCAAAAAAACCAGTGATTTATCACGTTGAACGCGTCCGTGACGGCGGCAGTTTCAGCACGCGCCGTGTTACCGCCATTCAAAACGGTCAGCCTATTTTCACCTGCAGCGCCTCCTTTCATCAGCACGAAGAAGGTTTTCGTCACCAAACAGACATGCCCAATGTTCCGCAACCTGAAGACTTGATTCCAGAAGAAGAACTGTCACCACGTCTAGCCAAAGCACTCAGCCCTGAAAAGCGTGAAAAAATGCTCCGTGCTAAAGCGATTGAAACTCGCCCAGTGCAAGTGTTAGATCCTCTCAATCCAGAAATCAGTGCGCCCATTAAACAAGTCTGGTTTAAGGCCGCAGGCTCTCTACCGCAAACCCCAGCGCTGCATAAATACCTATTAGCCTATGCCTCAGATTTCGGCTTATTAACCACATCCCTGCTGCCACACGGCGCCTCTATTTGGCAGCCACAAATGCAAGTCGCCAGCCTTGATCATGCACTTTGGTTCCATGAAGAAGTGTGTCTAGATGACTGGCTGCTGTATTCTATGGAAAGCCCGTGGGCCGGCAATTCTCGCGGCTTTGCCCGCGGCAGTATTTACACCCGTGACGGTCGCTTGGTTGCCTCTGTGGCCCAAGAAGGCCTGACCCGTGCTCGTGGCGACTGGCAGCATAAAGATATTATGGGTTAGTACAATGCCCGCTTACTTACAACAGTGTCAGCACTGGGTCTTTGATATGGACGGCACTTTAACCATTGCCGTGCATGATTTTCTCTATATTCGCCGCATACTGGAGATCCCTGAGCATGCGGATATCTTAGGGCATCTTGCAGCATTACCTCGCGCCGAAGCACAAGAAAAACATGCCTGGCTGCTCGAACATGAGCGCCAGCTGGCCCTAAACTCAAAGCCTGCGCCCGGGGCGGTTGAGTTGATCCAGCACCTGCACCATCAAGAGCGTGAGCTGGCGATTTTAACCCGCAATGCAAAAGAGCTGGCCTTGCTAACCTTACAAGCCATCGATTTATTGGACTATTTTAGCGATGCACTGATTTTCGGTCGCGAACAAGCCACGCCGAAACCCGCTCCCGATGGCCTGTTAAAAATCGCCCAACACTGGCAAGTCGCACCCGAGCAAATCGCCATGGTGGGTGATTTTCATATGGACTTAAAAACCGCACAAGCCGCTGGCTGCTACGCAGTGCAGGTCAATACAACGACTAACCTATGGCCCGAACTCACGGACTTGCACGCCACCAGTTGCTTCCAGTTACTCAACGCCATCAAACCCTAGCAAACGCCTGCACTCAATACGCATTAACGCGCTTTAGGCTTATGGGTTTTAGGCTTACCACGACCATGCACAGCTAAACGCGGCATTTGTCGTACCTGTACCACTTGCGGCGCAGGCTGTGGCGCAAAAGCATCACCCAAATGAATGTTCCCAGAGCCTGCAGCCTTATTTTTTTTAGGCTTCTTTGGCTTTTTAATGCGCCCAACACCGACAACGGTGTCCGGTAATCGATGCTCAGCATAAAAACCGGGCTCATCAAAGCGCTGCAAATTCAGCCCCAGCAGCTCTTCAATAGCAATCAACTCATCCAACTCATCGGCGCTCACCAAAGACACCGCCTCACCCGTTAAGCCGGCCCGTCCAGTACGCCCGACACGGTGCACATAATCTTGCGCGACCGTAGGCAAATCAAAGTTCACGACATGCAGCAACTGTTCAATATCTAAACCACGTGCAGCAACATCAGTGGCCACCAGCACTTGGATGCGCCCGTCCTTAAAATCTTGTAGAGCACGTAAACGTGCTGGCTGAGTCTTATCGCCATGAATAGCGTCTGTTGCGACTTGTGCCGCGAGTAACTTTTTGCTCAATGCTTCAGCGCCTTTACGGGTGCGCACAAAAACCAACACCTGCCCCCACTGACGACTGTTCAATAAATGCAAGAGCAACTCAGCCTTATCTTTCTTATCCACCACCAGTAAATACTGCTTAACGGTTTCTGCTGCTGAATGCTTAGGCGTCACATCAATACGTACAGGCTGATCCAGCAAACGTCCTGCTAAAGTGCGAATCGGCCCAGAAAAAGTCGCCGAAAACAATAGCGTTTGCCGCTTACGGGGCATCAGCGTAAAGAGCGCATTGAGCTCATCCGCAAAACCTAAGTCCAACATGCGATCCGCCTCATCCAGCACTAAAACTTGCAGCTGATGAAAGCGCACAGCATTGTGTTGGTACAAGTCAATCAAGCGACCTGGGGTTGCCACTAAAATATCAACCCCGCGCCGCATCTTCATCATTTGCGGATTAATACTGACCCCACCATAGGCAACGGCGGTACGCAGCGGCAGCTCCTGCAGATAGCTCACAATGGATTCATGCACTTGCTCGGCAAGCTCTCGAGTAGGCACCAGCACCAAAGTGCGCACACAGTTGGCCGTCACCTTGCTGCCTTCGGTGAGCATTTTTTGCAAGACGGGTAAAGTAAACGCAGCGGTTTTTCCTGTTCCAGTTTGCGCAGCCGCTAAAACATCTGAACCCGCCAAAACCGGTGCAATGGCCTGTTGCTGAACCGCCGTTGGTTGTTGATAACCCAGCTGCTGCAAATTATCCAGCAACGCCGACATTAACCCTAGACTTGCAAAAGACATGTACTCTCCACCTCGACCATTTCACCCTTGAGCGGGCACGCCAACATTCTACAGTGTTTATTTAAGCAACTCTTAAATACCTCAACCAATCCGACTCTTTTAGAGTCCGCCTGCAAACCCTATGCGCCTTGCTTGTAAACTTTACGATGTTATTGTTTGAGCCTTACCTTTATAGGTTATGCTCAAGCAACCACAGTCATAGTCATAAAGAGCATTGCCATGACATATTTACGGGTCTTTTTTCTATGCATAGGCTTACTGGCACCCTTTAGTCTCAGCGCACAAAGTAAACCTCTAATCACTGTGGGTTACTATGATTTCCCGCCAGTGTCTTACACCAACAGTGAAGGCAGCCCCGCAGGCTCCACCCTCAAGCTCTGTGAGCTTTTACTGAAACAACAAGGGTATGCGGTCGCTTTTAAAGCTCTACCTTCAGCCCGCTTGTATGCTCAACTTATTTCTGGCGAAGTGGACTTATGGTTAGGCTCTGCCGGCAAACCTGAATTATCTGGCCACGTACTTGAAGGCTCACAACAGCTCAACACAGCGACTCTTGCGCTGTTTTATCACCCTTCAGCACCGCCTCCGCAACTACCAGACGACCTGCATAATAAAAAAATTATTCTTATTAATGGCTACAGCTATTGGTCGCCTGCAGCCGAGTGGCTAACAGACCCAAGCTTAAACTTAAACATCACCCGCACCAGCAAACATACTTCAGCGATTGCTATGCTAATGCGCAAACGCGGTGATTACTTACTCAACTATGTCACACCCATTCAGCATACTATGCGCCAACTTGGCATTGCTGAGCTGCAGATGCCGTATGTAAGCATTCATAGCGTGCCAATCACCTTTATTATTTCGAAAAACTCAGCTTACGCCGAACAGTTGCTTAAAGACTTAGAAACGGCCTATAAAGACCATAATCCATCACGCCTGTATCAACATAACCGCTAAGGGTTAAGAGCGGATGAGTTACCCAGCAATTTCACGTATAATTATTTTTTTATGCTGAAGAACAACTGACTATGTTTTCCTCTGATTCCCTGATTGCCTCCGCCAAACGCACCATCAGCCTTGAACAAGATGCCATTAGCAGTTTGCTTGCACGCATTGACCACAGTTTTGTGCAAGCCTGTGAGCTTATTTTAGCGTGCAAAGGGCGCGTCGTTGTAGTCGGCATGGGTAAGTCTGGACACATCGGTCATAAAATTGCAGCCACTTTAGCCAGCACCGGCACTCCAGCGTTCTTTGTCCACCCAGCTGAAGCCAGCCATGGCGATATGGGCATGATTACCGCAGATGATGTGGTGCTGGCGTTATCTAATTCTGGCACAACCAATGAGATCGTGACCTTACTGCCCCTAATTAAGCGCTTAGGCATTACCCTAATCAGCATGACGGGCAACCCAGAGTCCACCCTAGCGTCAGCAGCTCAAGTCAATCTAGACACTCAAGTTGCGCAAGAGGCATGCCCTCTTAATTTAGCACCAACCTCATCCACCACCGTGACCTTGGTACTGGGTGACGCCTTAGCGATTGCACTCCTTGAGGCGCGCGGCTTTACCCCAGAAGATTTTGCCTTCTCCCACCCTGGCGGTGCTTTAGGGCGCCGTTTGCTGCTCAAGGTTGAGCATGTGATGCACAGCGGCGATGAACTGCCTGCCGTTGCACGCAACGCATCGCTGCGTGAAGCCTTATTAGAAATGACACAAAAAGGGCTTGGAATGACGCTTATTTTATCGCCTGAGCACACCTTAGCTGGAATTTTTACTGACGGGGATTTACGTCGCGCCCTAGACAAGGGCATCGATGTACGGGAAGCAAGCATTGCTGAATTGATGACTCATGGTGGCAAAACCGCACGTCCGGATATGCTTGCCGCCGAAGCATTAAAAATCATGGAAGATCATAAAATCAGCTCTCTACCCGTAGTCAACGAGCACAACCAAGCCATAGGCGCTTTAAATATGCACGATTTATTGCGTGCCGGAGTAATGTAATGCTAAACCTTGCCAATATTGATTTAGTACAACGCGCACGCAATGTACGTCTCTTAGTATTAGACGTTGACGGCGTCTTAACCGATGGCAAGTTATATTTCTTAGCCGATGGCAGCGAAGCCAAAGCGTTCAGCACCCTCGACGGCCAAGGGATTAAAATGCTGATGAATTCTGGCGTACAGGCGGCCATTATTACCGGTCGCAGCTCTAGTGTTGTTGAGCGCCGCGCAGCAAACTTAGGCATTGAGCATGTCATCCAAGGTCGCGAAGATAAACGCATAGCGTTGGATGAATTACTCGGCCAATTGCAACTTTCTTACCAGCAAGTTGCCTACCTAGGCGACGACTTGCCTGATTTAGCGCCTATTCGCTGCGTTGCTTTAGGTGTTGCAGTTGCCAATGCTAACGCTTTTGTGCGCCAGCATGCTCAAGCTGTTACAGCCTTAGGTGGCGGCGAAGGCGCGGCGCGTGAGCTCTGTGAGTTTATTATGGCTGCACAAGGCACTCTCGACGCTGCGCAAAGCGCTTACTTATAACTTTCGGTTGCCCATATGTCCGCAAACTTACGCTTGGCTTTATTCTTTTTACCCTTTGCTGTGCTGGTCGCAGCCTTAGGTTATTGGAATATTAATAGCTCTGCAGATACCGCCTCATCGGCCTTAACTGTAGACAACAACAGTATCGACTTTTTTGCACAAGACACACACACTATACAATTCACGGAAACGGGCACATTACATTACGAGCTTAACAGCCCGCGCATTGAACATACGCAGCACGATGATATTACGTTATTATTGCAGCCCGACTTGTTACTCTATCGCGGCACCGACCTACCTTGGCACATTACCAGTGAGCGCAGCGAAGTCAGCCCAGAAGGCAAAGAAGTTGAATTGATCGACAATGTCCGGATTGCCCGTACCGACGAGCAAGGCCGCCCAACTATATTAACGACTCAACAGCTGACCTATGTACCAAGCACCGAATACGCACACACTCAACTTGCAGTAAAAATTGAAGCGGCCAATGGCATCACTACAGGCGTTGGCATGCAAACTTATTTAAATGAAAGCAAAATGCATTTACTTTCAAACGTGAGAGGCCGACATGAAGTTCGCTAGAAGCACAGCCGCTGTAATCCTTGCCACTAGTTTTAGCTTGCTCAGCGGTTTGGCGCATGCCCTACCCTCTGATAGCCAGCAGCCCATCAATGTGCAGGCCGACAGCGCAGAAATGGATGATAAGCGCGGCGTGGCAATCTACCGTGGTGATGTTGTCATTACCCAAGGCACATTAAAGATTACCGGCGACACAGTAACTATTACCTTAGATAAGAATGGCGATATTGATGTCTTCACCTCGCAAGGCAAGCCTGCTTACTATGAACAACTGCCTGCCGCCGATAAAGATCTTGTACAAGCGTACGGCCTCACTATTCAGTACTTTGCCAGCAATGAAAAGATCATCATCATTGACCAAGCAAAAGTCATTCAACAAGGCAACACCTTCCGCGGTGAAAAAATCATTTACGACACCAAGCAAGAAATTGTTACTGCCGGTCGCGCCAAGCAAGGCACAGTCACCACGCCTACTCCGCGTATCAATATGGTGATCCAGCCTAAGAACAAAGGCACTACAACAGAGTAAAGCGCGCCATGACTAGCACCTTAACCGCAACACATTTGGCCAAATCCTATAAAGGCCGCACCGTTGTCCACGATGTCAGTGTATCCATTCAAAGCGGCCAAATTGTGGGCTTACTGGGCCCTAACGGTGCCGGTAAAACCACCTGCTTTTACATGATTGTAGGTCTTGTTAAAGCTGACAAGGGCACTGTATTTATTGATGACAATGATGTCAGCTTTCAGCCGATGCATGGCCGTGCTCGAGCTGGTATTGGCTATTTACCACAAGAAGCCTCTATTTTTCGCAAACTCAGCGTGGCAGATAATATCCTCGCCATTTTAGAGTTACGCAAAGATTTAGACCGCGCCGGTCGCATGCAAGCGCTCGACGAGCTGTTACAAGAGTTCAATATCACTCATTTACGCAATAGCCTCGGGATGAGCTTATCCGGCGGTGAGCGCCGCCGCGTTGAAATTGCGCGCGCTTTAGCCACCAACCCTAAATTTATCCTACTGGATGAACCCTTTGCCGGTGTAGACCCTATTTCCGTGGGTGATATCAAGCAAATTATTCAGCATTTAAAAGATAAAGGCATTGGTGTATTAATCACTGACCACAACGTGCGTGAAACTTTAGATATTTGTGAAACCGCCTATATTGTCAGCGACGGACAAATTATCGCCACAGGCTCACCCAGCAGTATTCTTGAAAACCAGCTGGTTAAAGATGTGTATTTGGGCCAAGAGTTCCACTTATAAAAACACCTGCACAAAGGCCGCTGCGTGCTCTTCATTCAGCACTGCGGGCAAATAAAAAGTCGTATCTAGTATCTTTAGATGCTTGTCAAGTCTAGGCAAACAGGAAAAAATCAGGCATATATCTTGCTAAGCCATACTGGCACATGAATGATTAGGGGTAATGCTTTTCCATTATGAAAGCCTCACTCGTTTTAAAAATGGGTCAACAGCTCACCATGACCCCACAGTTGCAGCAAGCCATTCGCTTATTGCAAATGTCGACACTAGATCTGCAAGAAGAGATCCAAGAAGCATTGGAAAGCAATCCTATGCTTGAAATCCAAGACGATAACAACAGCGCTGCTAATAGCAGCGAATACAAAACTCAAGAACACTCAAACAATACGCAATCAGCCAGTCAGGATGACAGCAAAGACAGTCACGACAGCAGCCTGGAAAACACCGACTGGACCGAGCAAATTCCCAGCGAGCTAGAAATCGATACATCGTGGGACGATGTTTACCAATCCAGCGCCAGCAACATCCCCAGCGCCAATAGCGAAGACTGGGATTTCACCAGCACGACCTCAGTGGGTGTCGACCTGCAAAGTCATTTACTCTGGCAACTCAATCTCGCCAAAATGACCGAAACTGAGCGCACCATTGCCACAGTGATTATTGACAGCATTGGCGAAGACGGTTACTTGCAAGACAGCCTAGAAGAAATCCAATCGTCCTTTAACCCCATGCAGCATATTGAAATGGATGAAGTGGAGATGGTGCTCAAACGCGTACAGCAATTTGAGCCCACGGGAATTGCCGCGCGTAACCTCAGCGAGTGCCTGCTGCTGCAGTTGGACAGCCTACCCAGCGAGACACCTTGGTTATCTGAAGCAAAAAAGCTCTGCAGCCAACACTTAGAGCTGCTCGGTGGTCGTGATTACAATCAGCTGATGCGACGCATGCGGGTTAAAGAAGACGCACTAAAAGAGATTGTACAACTGATTCAAACCCTCAATCCGCGCCCCGGCTCAGTGATTGAAAGCAAAGAACCCGAGTATATTGTGCCCGACGTGATTGTACGCAAAGCCAATAACCGCTGGATCGTTGAACTCAATCCAGAGATTGCGCCGCGCCTCACCGTTAACTCACAGTACGCCGGCTTTATCCGTCGCGCAGATAACAGCGCAGATAACACCTTTTTACGCACCCAGCTGCAAGAAGCCCGCTGGTTTATTAAAAGCCTACAAAGCCGCAATGAAACACTGCTCAAAGTGGCCACTGAAATCCTCAACTATCAGCGTGGTTTTTTTGATTATGGCCCTGAGGCGATGAAGCCTTTAGTGCTGGCCGAAATTGCAGAAGCGGTAGGCATGCACGAGTCAACCATTTCCCGCGTTACCACGCAAAAATATATGCATACGCCACGCGGGATCTTTGAGTTAAAATACTTTTTCTCAAGCCATGTCAGCACCACCCAAGGTGGCGAATGCTCATCCACAGCTATTCGTGCCATTATTGAGAAACTGGTTGCAGCAGAAAACCCGAAAAAACCATTGAGCGACAGTAAAATCGCAGGTCTACTGGAAGAACAAGGTATTAAAGTGGCGCGACGCACCATTGCTAAGTACCGAGAATCGCTTGGCATTGCCTCTTCCACTGACCGAAAGCAATTATTATAGACATTGGTCAGTAACACTTAATTTACGCAGGCGTTACAATCCTGCTAACACCGCATTAAGCAGTGAATCTAAGGAGAACGGTATGCAAATCACTATTACAGGTCATCAACTGGAAGTTACTGAAGCTCTACGTGAGTATATAAATGGCAAGTTCGCTAAGCTTGAGCGTCATTTTGACAAAATCACCAGCATTCGCGTGACACTCAGCGTTGAAAAAGTAAAACAAAAAATCGATGCAACCCTATTGATTGCCGGCGGCGATATTAATGCCAACGCTGAACATGAAGATATGTATGCCGCTATTGACCTGCTCGTTGATAAGCTGGATCGTCAATTAATCAAACATAAAGAAAAGCAACTTGAGCGCAATAAAGGCGCCCTAGAACGTTAATAACTCTATGATTCGATTAGAACACATACTGACCCTCGGCCGCTCCCAAGTGAACGTGCCGGGGGGTAGTAAAAAGCGTGTACTAGAATACATTGCCCACTTAATTGCCGGCGACTTACCTGAGATCGATGAAGATGTTCTTTTTGAGAGTCTAGTGGCTCGTGAAAAGCTCGGCTCCACCGGTTTTGGTAACGGCATTGCCATCCCCCATTGCCGTCTGATTGGCTGCAATGCGCCAATCAGTGCGGTTTTACGTTTAGAAACTGCAATTGATTTTGACGCCATTGATGGCGAACCCGTTGATCTACTCTTTGTCTTGCTGGTACCCGAAGCGGCGACTGACGAGCACTTAGAACTATTACGCCAAATCGCTAGCATCTTTGAACAAGATGATGTGCGCGAACGCTTACGTAATGCCCCCAATAACGCTGCTTTATATCAAGCAGTGCTTGATGCTCAACTATAGAGGCTCTTATCCATGCGTTTAATTATCGTCAGTGGCCGCTCAGGGTCAGGCAAAAGCACAGCCTTAGCGGTACTGGAAGATAACAATTTTTACTGCATTGATAACCTCCCCGCCATGCTGTTACCCGAGCTGGCTGAGCGCACTTTATTAGCAACGGAAATGGCTTACCCGCAAATTGCGGTATCCATCGATGCGCGCAACTTACCCAACCAACTGGAACGCTTTCCAGAGCTATTGGCAGGCCTGCGTGAACGCCATATTGTCTGCGATGTACTCTACCTTGACGCTGATGATGAAACGCTACTGAAGCGATTCTCTGAAACACGTAGACGACATCCGCTAACCAATGATTCACGCTCACTGGCAGAAGCCATTCGTGATGAAAAGACCCTACTCTCGCCTATCATCGACTTAGCGGATTTAACTGTTGATACCTCTTGTCTGAACTTGTATCAACTGCGCGATATCATCAAGCTGCGTTTACTGAATAAGCCCGAACCCGGTACGGCATTTTTAATTGAGTCCTTCGGCTTTAAGCGCGGTGTACCTGTGGATGCCGATGTGGTGTTTGATATCCGCTGCTTACCTAACCCTTATTGGAAGCCTGACTTGCGTGCTTACTGCGGGCTCGATCAACCCATTATTGATTACTTAGGCGAGCAGGCCGATGTCGAAGAGATGTACAGCGACATTTATAGCTACTTAGCCAAATGGCTACCCCGTTTTGCGGCAAGTAATCGCGCCTATGTGACGATTGCCATTGGTTGTACCGGCGGTCAACATCGCTCAGTGTATATGGCGCAACGCCTAGGTGAAGCACTGGCTCAAGAGTTAAGCAATGTACAAATCCGCCATCGCGATGTAGTGCAGCTGACCGAGAAAAACGATGCCTAGCTGTCAAGTCACCATCATAAACAAGCTTGGCTTGCACGCCCGCGCTGCTGCTAAATTTGTGTCTGTCGCCAATCATTACCCTTGCCAGATTGCGATCGGCCGCGATGCCAACAACCTATGCAACGGTAAAAACATTATGTCGGTGATGATGCTAGCAGCCAATAAAGGAACACAGCTGCATCTCAGTGCAGAAGGCGAGCAAGCTGAACAAGCCTTGCAGGCATTACAGGAACTTATTGCACAACGCTTTCATGAAGACAGCTAAAACCACCAGCCCGCTGCCATCAGCCCGCTAGCCTGGACTTAAACACTGCGGACCATCAACCAGCGGATCATTGATCAAGGTGCTGACACGCCGCTCCAGCAGCTGTGGTTGTTCTCCCGTCAAAACCTCCTGCAATGCTGCCTCGCTGCTCTTAGGGTCAAGCCATACCGCTTGCTGCTGTGCATTCAAGATAATAGGTCGACGTAAATGCGCCGCCTGCTGGGTTAACATGGCCACACTGTAATAATCACGCCCTGGCACCGAGTAGACATCCCACAACCCAGCAAAATACAAGATAGGCTCTGCGGTACTGAGCCAAAAGGGCTGCTTGCGCTGCTGGCCTCGCCATTCAAAAAAACCATTCGCAGGTAACAGACAACGCTGACTGCGCCATGCTTTTTTAAACATTGGCAGAGTCGCTACGGTTTCAACACGCGCATGTGCAACCGCTCGAGTTAAGTCACTCATCCATTCACAGGTAAAACCCCACAAGGCCAGCGCAGCATAGATTTTTTGCTGTTTTTGATAGAGCATTAAAACTTGTGATTTTGGCGCCAAATTCCAATGTGCCCGCATCTGTTGCGGAAAATCTGGTAATTGCGCCATCGACTCTGGCCAGCTAAATAATGCATAGCGCCCCGACATGGATTAGCACTCCGTATTTAACACTCTAAAATACCGCAACGCACAAGGTGCGGCGCATTATATTCACCTTCAACAATAGGTGTAGCCTGTTGGTAGCTAGCAATCAGCGCGCGTGCCTGCTGCACCTGCTCATCCTCTACCATCAAACCCAGCAAGCCCAAAGCTGGCAGCTCGCCCATACCCCCGACGAGATCTGCACCTTGCAAATACACCTGAATACCTTCACTGCGCAACATGCTGATCAACATCTGCGCTTCCATTAAATCAGCCGGCTCATGAATCCTTTGCACTTTAGATCTCCTCTGCAAGTTATGCATTAATGCGGTTATAATATCCTAATTATCCAACCCTACAGCGCCCACAGCACTGCACAGCATCCGAATAAGAGAATCACATGGATCAATTTGATAGCATTCGCCCCTACCACGACAACGAAGTGGCAGATGTTTTACAACGCTTACTGGCTGATGTAGATTTTTTATCCATAATCACTCAATACCGTTTTCCAACGGCAGCCAACCACTTTGGCTGGTTACTGCGCCCTATTATTGCTTGGAAACTGCGCAAAGAACTGCGTGCAGTGGATAGCGTAGCCGCACTCCAAGAGCGCATTGAGTCTTATGTAGAACGCAGCATTACGCAAGCCACCGACGGCATTAGCTTCTCTGGCATTGAGCATCTACAGAGCGGGAAACCTCACCTGTATTTGGCCAACCACCGCGATATTGTTATGGATCCTGCGTTTGTCAACTACGCCTTATTTCAAGCCAAACACAATACCCCGCGAATTGCGATTGGCGATAATTTATTACAGCGCCCTTTTGTGAGCGATTTAATGCGCATCAATAAAAGCTTTATTGTGCACCGCTCACTGACCAATCGTCGCGAGAAGCTCTCAGCTTTTCAGTTGCTATCGGCCTATATCAATCACTCAATCTTACAGGATCATGAGTCGATCTGGATTGCCCAAGCAGAAGGTCGAGCTAAAGATGGTGATGATCGCACTGAAAGCGCCATCTTAAAAATGTTTCATCTCTCACGCAAAGATGAAGACTTCGCCGAAGTGATCGCCTCATTAAACCTAACACCCGTAGCGATCAGTTATGAATACGATCCCTGTGATATAGCTAAAGCCCGTGAACTCTATATTCGTGCAACCACCGGCGAGTACACCAAACAAATCGGTGAGGATGATGCCAGTATTGCGCAAGGTATTACCGGCTATAAAGGCCGTGTGCATGTGCACTTCTGTCCAATTCTTAACACAGGCTTCAGTGATGCCAAGCAACTGGCCAACTTAGTGGATCAGCAAATCTGGCGCGATTACCGCTTATTCCCTGTGCACTACTTAGCTTGGGCGATGTGGGATCAGCAAGATAGCGGCTTAGATGTACCTGAGATTAACGCTGTCTTTGCCCGCAATGAAGTGATCCGTGCTCAACAAGAATGGCAACGTCGTTTAGCGGCTTGCCCAGAAGAGCACCGTCCTTACCTGATCATGCAATATGCGATGCCATTGCAAAACCAATACCGTTGCAATGCTCTTCATGCCTAATTTTCGCAGATAACTGCACCCGCTTTTGAGGTTTTTATGTCTTGGCTACAAGTTCGTTTAGCGATTCAACCCCAGCAAGCCCCACAGTGGGAAGACACCCTACTGGAGCTGGGCGCAGTATCAGTGACCTTTATGGATGGTGAGGATCAACCCATTTACGAGCCAGACCTGGGCACTACACCGCTCTGGAGCCGCACCCACTTACTGGCTCTTTTTGAAGATGATGTTGACCCTGAGGCGCTACAGCAGCACATTCAACTGCTCGGTGGAGACAATACGCCTGAGCTGCACATGGAGCAGCTAGAAGATCAAGATTGGGAGCGCAGCTGGATGGATAATTTTCACCCAATGCGTTTTGGTCAGCGCTTATGGATTGTGCCCAGTTGGCACACAGCACCTGAGCCGGACGCGGTAAATTTACTGCTTGATCCCGGTTTAGCCTTCGGCACAGGCACTCACCCCACCACTGCTTTATGCCTTGAATGGCTCGACAGCCAAGCTCTAGAAGGTTGCAATGTTCTTGATTTTGGCTGCGGCTCTGGAATCCTAGCCATTGCCGCAAAACTATTGGGTGCCAAACAGCTGACCTGCACCGATATTGATACACAAGCCTTAGAAGCCACCCGTGACAACGCCAATCGCAACAATATTGCTGCAGACGATTTATTACTCTACTTGCCAGAAGATATGCCCGTCGGACAATTTGACGTCGTTGTCGCCAATATCCTCGCTGGCCCACTGGTAGAGCTTGCGCCAAAATTGATTCAGTACACGCAAGTGGGCGGCCGCATTGCTTTATCGGGCATTTTAGCGGAGCAAGCGCAAGAAGTGCGCGATGCCTATAGCGCTGCCTTTGCTTTAGCGCCAACAGCTGAAAAAGATGGCTGGGTGTGCATTTCTGGTGTACGTATTTAACCGAGTTTGCGATGCAGTCAATGCCACTCAAGTGTATAAGTAGGCTAGACTGCAAAGCATTTATCTGCCCTTAAAATTTGACCCAATTATGACTGACACTTTTACCGCCCAATGCCCGCATTGCCAAACCAGCTTTAGCCTGAAGCGTAGCCAGCTCACGGTTGCGCGTGGCTCGGTACGCTGCGGTGCGTGTTTGCAAGTGTTTAATGCCGCCAGTCAAATTGCCAATACGGATGCCGCTGAGTCTAGGTTACACATCACAACCCAAGTCGCTGCTGCAGCCAATCCAGCGTCTCATCCCGCTCCGGCCAGCAAGCAGCCCTTAATGATTCATGATGATATGGATCTTGATGACTTAGATGATCTTGATCTTGATGAGGAACTGGCCCGTCTAGAACAAGAAGAACAGCTGCGGGCGCAAGAGTTATCCGATGAGTTTGCCTCAGTTCAAGCCCGCCTTGATCCAAGCCCTGCGCCACAGGAAGACACACTTAAAGCACCCCAATCTATGGACGATGACTGGAGTGATGAGCTACTGAATACAGAACCCGTCGCACCACTCTATAAGGCGCCAGAGCAAACCGATGCCACGCCATTGGAGCCCAGCACGGCGGTAATGAGCGCTCAAGAGCCTCAGAGAAACAGCAGTGCCCATCGGCATGCGCCACTCAGCGCACTAGCGCTCGAGCCGTCCCATGATCCTCTGCCCTACTTTGCAGATGAACCCCTGCGCCTTGATTGGCGCCCTAAAAAAACCCCATGGAAGCGCTGGTTCGCCTGGGGCTTGTTGAATATTGCCGCGTTATTGCTGTTGTTAGGCCAATACACTTTTCACAACTTTACGCAACTGGCCCGCCAAGACAGTACTCGTCCATGGCTGGAAGTCATCTGCCCGCTGATTGACTGTCAATTGCCTGCTAAAGTTGATGTGCAACAGATTAAAAGCAGTAATTTGCTAGTGCGCAGCCATCCAGAGTTTCCTGGTGCTTTGCTGGTCGATGCAATTATTTATAATCGTGCTTCATTTAGCCAACCCTTTCCGTTGCTTGAGCTCAGCTTCACTGATGCCTCAGGGCACACTTTAGCCCGCCGCCGGTTTACCCCTCAGGAATATCTCGCGGGCGAGCTTGCCGGACAAGCGCAGATGCCGCAGCAAACCCCTATCCATATTGCCTTAGAAATACTCGAACCCAGCGGTGGCGCTACCAATTACCGATTGGACTTTGTCTCGCCAGAATAGGCCGCAAGCCCGTGCAGCGCTTTATTGTTTGATAAAGTGCCGCACAGCACTCTGAGCTAACGCCTAGCTGCCAGCCACGGTCATACGCTCAATCAATACCGAGCCCGTACAGACACTGCCACGGCGATCCAAATCATTCCCGATAGCCACTATTTGCTTAAACATATCCCGCATATTGCCGGCAATGGTCACTTCTTGCACAGGAAACTGAATTTCTCCATTTTCCACCCAATACCCACCGGCGCCACGGGAATAATCACCGGTGACCATATTTAAGCCTTGCCCCATCAGTTCTGTGACCAACAAACCGCGGCCCATTTTCTTTAGCAAGGCAGCTTGATCATCATCGCCATGGCTCACAAAAACGTTGCGCGCGCCCCCCGCATTGGCTGTACTTGGCATGCCCAGCTTACGCCCAGAGTAGGTGCTCAGCATGTAATTAACCAACACACCATTTTCAATAAATGGCTTAGCGTAGGTGGCTAAACCATCGCCATCAAAAGCGCTACTGGCCAAGCCGCCTTTCAATAAGGGGCGCTCATCTAAGGTCAGCCACTGAGGAAATAAAGTCTGCCCCAAAGCCCCGACCAAAAACGAGGCGTTACGATACTGATTACCACCCGCAATAGCACCTAACAAGCTGCCAAATAAGCCTCCCGCCAATTGCGCTGCAAATAACACAGGCACCTCACAGGTAGGCACTGAGCGCGCACCTAAACGGCTCACGGTACGCTCAGCAGCTAAACGGCCCACGGTTACCGCATCGGTTAGCAAATCGCCTCGGCGGCCATAGTCATACCAATAATCACGCTGCATTTGCCCTTCTGCTTCGGCAATCATCACGCAACTGATACTGTGCCGGGTCCCCGCATGACCAGCAATCAAACCATGACTGTTGCCGTATACAGTACAACCCGCATCGCTGTTCACGCTGGAACCATCGGCATTACTGATCCGTGGGTCAGTGGCAAAAGCCGCTGCCTCACATTCCAGAGCCATTTCAATAGCCTGTGCTGGACTTAAATCCCAGGGATGCCATAAATCTAAATCAGGAAACTCACGCGCCATTAACTGCTCATCAGCTAAGCCGGCATATTCATCAGCGGAGGCATGCTTAGCAATCGCCAAAGCCGCAGCTACGGTTTCTTCAATAGCCGCATCGCCTGTAGCAGTGGTGCTCGCCGAGCCTTTTTGCTGACCGTGATACACCGTAATGGAAAAGCCCTGATCGCGATTAAACTCAACAGTTTCCACTTCACGCTGACGCACACTGGTCGATAAGCCTTGCTGCACAGACACTGCAACTTCGCAGGCGCTGGCACCCTGCCTTTTAGCGACCGCTAGAATCTTTTCCACTTGCCCTTTAAGCTCAGGTAATGCTTGCGGGCCAACACTTTCAATTAAACTCATAGTTACTCCAAAGCATTTTCACAAGACTCTATATCAACCTATCAGCCTTGCTCTGTTATCATGGCATCCTAACTGATTGGAACACCGTTATGTCTGACTATCTTGATGACTCACTGGACGAAGAAAAAAGCAAATCACAAATCAAGCGTGAGATGCTTGCTTTACAAGAGCTAGGTCTACGTCTGGCTGACCTTAAACCTGAACTGCTCAATAAAATGCCGCTCAGCGATGAGCTGCGTAAAGCCTTGGCAGAAACCTCTAAACATACCGCTCATATTGCCCGTAAGCGCCATTCACAGTTTCTCGGCAAACTGCTGCGCAGTCATGATATTGACGCCATTATGCAGCCGGTCAACCTCGTTGATAGCCAAACCCGCGAATACAATGACCGTTTTCATGCTTTAGAACGCTGGCGTAATCGCCTGATTAGCGAAGGCGACGCAGCCTTACAAAGCTTTGTTGAAGACTACCCAAGCACTGATATTCAGCACTTGCGTAGCTTGATTCGTCATGCACAACATGAGCTGGCTCGCAATAAAGCACCCACAGCTTCGCGCAAGATTTTTAAATACTTACGCGACTTAGATGAACAGCGCCTCGGTTTAAAATAGTTTGAGCTTCACGCTTTAACAGCAACGCATCCGCTATCTCTACAGCGGATGCGTGCAGCGTACTATGCGCTGCCTGTTCCTCCCACAGTAATGCCATCAATTTTTAAGGTTGGCTGCCCCACTCCAACCGGCACCGACTGCCCGGCTTTACCGCACACGCCAACACCACCATCCAACTCCAAGTCATTGCCCACCATAGACACTTGACGCATGGCCTCTGGGCCATTACCAATTAAAGTTGCACCTTTAACTGGCGCAGTAATTTTGCCATCTTCAATTAAATAGGCTTCACTGGTGGAGAACACAAACTTGCCGCTGGTGATATCCACTTGTCCGCCGCCTAAGTTGGCGCAATAAATACCACGCTTCACTGAACGGATAATGTCTTGCGGATCGCTTTCCCCAGCCAACATATAGGTGTTGGTCATGCGCGGCATGGGCACATGTGCATAGGATTCACGACGACCATTACCGGTCGGCGCCACGCCCATTAAACGGGCGTTCATGCTGTCCTGCATATAACCGCGCAACACACCATTTTCAATCAATGTGGTGCACTGTGTGGGGGTGCCTTCATCATCCATACTGAGCGAACCACGGCGGCCCGCCAAAGTACCATCATCCACAATAGTGCACAGTGTCGAAGCCACTTGCTGCCCCACCTTGCCGCTATAAGCCGAGCTGCCTTTACGGTTAAAGTCTCCTTCTAATCCATGACCTACCGCCTCATGTAATAAGACACCGCTCCAGCCTGGACCCAGCACTACAGGTAAAGTACCGGCCGGTGCCGCAATGGCTTCCAGATTCACTTGAGCTTGGCGCACGGCTTCACGGGCATAGCCCATCGCCCGCTCTTGCTCTAAGAAATAACGATAGTCCGTGCGGCCACCGCCACCGGCACTGCCGCGCTCACGACGGCCATTGTGTTCAATAATCACACTGACATTAAAACGCACTAAAGGACGCACATCAGCGGCTAAGCGACCCGCTAAAGTCGCCACTAAAATCTGCTCCCAAGATCCGGTTAAGCTCACCGTCACCTGACAAATACGTGGATCGAGGGCGCGGGTTGCTGCATCAATTTTTTTCAGCAACGCAACTTTATCTTCGCGACTGATCACCTCAAGCGGATTATCGGCCGGGTACAAAGGCGCATGTGTAACCGCTTGAATGGCTACAGGCTGCACGCGCTGCCCCGATTGGGCAATACTGCGCGACGCCTGTGCCGCTTGTAATAGTGCCGGCAAGGTCAGCGCATTACTGTAAGAAAAGCCCGTTTTCTCACCGGCTAAAGCCCGCACACCAACACCTTGTTCAAGGTTAAAGTTACCCTCTTTAACAATGCCCTCTTCAAGTACCCAGGCTTCAGAAATACGATTCTGAAAGTACAGGTCTGCAGCATCAATACCCGGTCCTGCCAGCTCACTAAAAACCTGACCTAACTGCGCTTGCTCTAAGCCCGTCGGTGCTAATAAAGTCGAACTGACGCTGGCTAATAAATCACTCATTGTGTGTCCTCTGTCTCTGCGCACGGTAACTGTGCCACAGGGAATCGTTTATGTTGCCAAATCGGCATGCGTTGGCGAATCGTTGCTTGCTCTGCTCGGGCAAAAGCATGGGTGAGGCAACCTGAACCGCGTGGTAACTCTGCCAATACCCTGCCCCATGCATCAATAATCGCTGAATGGCCAAAGGTCTCACGACCTGTTGTGTGCACACCGCCTTGATTCGCAGCCAACAGCAAGCATTGTGTTTCTATCGCACGCGCGCGCAATAAAACCTGCCAATGTGCAGCCCCAGTGGATGCGGTAAAAGCCGACGGTACACTGATTAATTCTGCTCCCGCATTGCGCAAAGCGCTATACAGTTCTGGAAAGCGCAAATCGTAACAGATTGTCATACCTAAGCGCCCGACCGGTGTATCCACGACAGTGCAGCTCTGGCCTTGCCTGTATGTCTGCGACTCTTTATAACCACCTTGCTGATCGGCGACGAGCGCATCAAACAAGTGCAGTTTATCGTAACGCGCAACACATTCACCCCGCTCATTAAACAGCAGCGAACTGGCACAAGGCTTTCCTTGTGTGTGCTGTGCCGGTGGCAAAGGTATAGTTCCGCCAACAATCCACAATCCAAGATCACGCGCTGCTTGTGCCAGCCAAGGTAAGATGGGGCCTTGCCGCTGCGCTTCAAGAGCAGCGATATGTGCAGCATGCGCCTGCCCTAAGGTCGCAAAGTTCTCCGGTAGCACCGCCAAACGTGCGCCTTGTTCGGCAGCGTGCTCCAATAAACCTCGAGCACAACTTAAGTTCGCGGCAATATCAGTGCCTGACACCATTTGAATCACCGCCACTGTCATAAACTCTGCCTACTCCACGCTTATCAATACTCAGATTCAACCCCACAGCCACAATGGCTCGGCTTAGCTGACGCCAATCTTACAGTCTCACGCATCAGGCACAACAGTTAAGCGGCTTATGCCATACTATTGCACTGCTCCTGATCTTATGCGCCTATGCCACTCGATATCCATACACTGCACTTCTCACAATGGCGACAAGCTGTTGCGCTTGCCACTTTTCAGCGCGGCAAAACCTATGCCGCGCAAGGCCGCAGCACCCTATTGCATCTGCAAGATGCGACGCTAACCGCTCTCTGTAAAGGCTCCGCTGGGCAAACCTATAAGCAAACTATCCAATTAATTGCCCAAGACAACTATTACGACCTCAACGGCCGCTGCTCATGTTACGTCAGCTATAACTGTAAGCATGTGGTTGCTGCCTTGCTGACTCTTGAGCGTATGCAACACGCTGGTGAATCTCCAGCACAACTCCCCAGCGCAGACCCAGCGCCATTGTCAGCGGCACCCGCTTTGACGATAATCGATGCGCCACTTCAAGCACCGCAACCACAACTGACGTTCGGCAGTGTCACACAACAGCGTTATGATGCTCGCAGCGCACGCATGCTCACCAGCGTCCAACATCGCGCTGCATTGGCATTTAATTACCACGGCTATTTATGTAACGGCAAGGCAACCAAGGATTTTTTAGCCCATAGCGGCCCCTATCAGCGTTTACGCATCACCCGTGACCAAGCCTTTGAGCAACACTGCCGCCAGCAATTAACCGCGTTAGGCTGGCATCTGTCTCTGCGGCGCAGCGATGCCCTACCCGAGAGTGCTGGCGATGCGTATGAGCTGCCCAATGAGCACGCTTGGCTCAACTTTATGCAGCAGCCTTTACAGGGCTTACGCGCACAGAACTGGCACATCGTCATGCTGCCACAATTTCAGTTTAATCTACTGCCGATTGACCACTGGCGAGCAACCATTAGCGAATCTGAGCAGCACGACTGGTTCTCTTTGGCGCTGGATATTGAAGTGGCGGGTCGCTCCATTCGTTTATTACCAATTTTATTACAACTGATCCGCCAGTCTCCCAAGCTACTGGACCTTAACTATCTAGATCAGCGCAACGATAACGAAGTGGTTACCGTGCATATTCAGCAACTCGGCCAACGCGTAGCACTCCCTTATGCACGGATCCGCCCGGTATTGAGCGCGCTCAGTGAGCTGTATATTCGCCAAGCGTTAACAGATGAGCACACAATACGCCTACCACGCCAAGAGGCCGCGCGCATCAATCAACTGCAAGCGCAAGGTATTGAATGGCTAGGCAGCCCTAGCATCCAAGAACTGGCTAAGCGCTTATCACAACCTGCGCCAACCCTAAGTCCGATACCGCAAGGCCTTCAGGCGACATTGCGCGACTACCAACATGAAGGACTGAGCTGGCTACAGAATTTATACCAGCTCGGCATGGGTGGTATTTTGGCTGACGACATGGGACTGGGTAAAACTTTACAAACCTTAGCGCATATTCTTAGTGAGAAAAATGCACAACGCCTGCAGCACCCCGCACTGATTATTGTCCCCACCAGTCTTATTGCCAACTGGCAAGATGAAGCGGCCCACTTTACCCCGCAATTAAAACTACTAACCCTGCATGGTCAGCAGCGCCAGGCACTTTTCGCCCAGATTCCGCAGGCAGATATTGTCCTCAGCACATACGGCTTGCTCACCCGTGACAGCGAGCAGTTAGTGGCGCACAACTGGCAGATGCTGATCCTCGATGAAGCACAAACCATTAAAAACCCACGCAGTAAGGCCGCTCAATGCGTCAGTCAACTGCGCGCACAACAACGCCTCTGCTTAACAGGTACACCTTTAGAAAATAATTTAGGCGAGCTGTGGTCACTGTTTAACTTCGTGATGCCGGGCTGGCTGGGTGATTATAAAAGTTTTACCAAGCATTACCGCACTCCTATTGAAAAACATGCCGATGAACAACGCTTAGCGCACCTTAAAAATCGCCTCAAGCCCTTTATTTTAAGGCGCAGCAAACAACAAGTGGCCAGCGAACTGCCAGCTAAAACAGAAATCACCGAGTACATTGAGCTGACCAGCACACAGCGCGACCGTTATGAAACCTTACGCCTGGCCATGGATAAAAAAGTGCGCAATGAAATTCAGCGCGTGGGTATTGCGCGCAGCCATATTGTTGTACTGGAAGCTCTACTCCGACTGCGGCAAACATGTTGTGACTTGCGTCTTCTCAGTGAGCAGGATGCACAGCACTACACAGCACGTGCTTCAGCAAAAATGCTACATCTCCTGCAAATGCTACGCACCTTTAGCGCCGAAGGGCGCCGCACCCTGGTTTTTTCACAGTTCGCTAATATGCTGGCTTTAATTGCCGATGAACTCAATAAAGCACAGATTCCTTTTGTGCAATTAACTGGAAAAACCCGAGATCGTCGCACACCGGTGGAACGCTTTCAGGCTGGCGCTGTTCCGGTTTTTCTGATCAGCTTAAAAGCCGGCGGCGTGGGCTTAAATTTAACCGCAGCCGACACAGTTATTCATGTTGACCCCTGGTGGAATCCAGCCAGTGAAGCACAGGCCAGCGATCGTGCTTACCGTATTGGCCAAACCAAGCCCGTATTTATTTATAAGCTCATTGCCCGCGGCAGCGTTGAAGAAAAAATCCAACAACTGCAACAGCACAAAGCGGCACTGGCGCAAAGCATCCTCGAAGGTGGAGCCAGCGCAGCAGCACAGCTTGACCAAGCGGCTCTTGACGCCTTATTTGCGCCACTCAACAATTAAATCCTTGATACTCACGGGCTTCAGCTTTTACCATGCTCACTTACTCGACTTAAGGAGCATTGACAGTGAAGCACAAGCAAACAGAAAAATTACGTAACTGCTTACATGACTATGCCGAATCCGTAGGTAATTTACTGGTAGAAACCTTCCACTACCTTGCCTTATTTGCCATAGGCGGAATCACAGCATGGGCGGGAACCATGGCCGCACTCGAAATGTTTAATAAGGGCGCAGCAAGCATCGATGATATTTTATTATTATTTATCTACTTAGAACTTGGCGCCATGGTCGGCATTTATTTTAAAACCAACCATATGCCGGTGCGCTTTTTAATCTACGTTGCCATTACCGCATTAACGCGACTGATGATTTCAGATATTTCGCACCACCATCGCCCTGATATGGGCGTGGTATATGTATCCGGAGCGATACTATTATTAGCGCTGTCGGTACTGGTTGTGCGCTATGCTTCCGCCCGTTTTCCAGCCGTAAAACCTACGGCCAAGCACGCAAAAATCAGCGATGAAAGCCATGAAGGCATTGAGCCCTAATTTAAGCCACCGCAGCGTACCATGCGGGCTGCGGCGCTGCCCCACGGCTCCCTTCTAGCTTTTTTACTTACTGGGCGGCACCGGCATCGGAAACGACATCACATTACTCGTCGCCGCCTCACTGATACGCGCCACACCTAAACGTTCGACCTCATCAATGCGCACAATTGCATGCAAAGGCACATAGCTGCGGATCACACCATCAAACTGCGCCTTAAGTTTTTCCTCGCTGGGATCAACCACAACTTGAGTCCGCTCACCAAAGATGAACTCTTCAATTTCTAAAAAGCCCCAAAGGTCACTTTGATAGATTGCTTTTGCGTACATTTCAAAGACCTGACCTTGATTAACAAAGATCACCTTAAAAATTGGGTTTTCGCTTTTACTCATAACCGCATAAAACTCATTAACAAACAAAGGCGCAGCTTAACATAATCACCCGCACTGTAGATGCACTCTAATAATAACGTCGATTAATTGGCAGCCCTAGCGCACAGCCAAGCTCTGCTTTCGACCCATGGTAAAAACGGGCGAATCAAACACTTGACACGCAAATGAGAATTGTTATTATTAACTCAACTGATCGCAAGATCAGCGGATGACTCAAAAAACCAACAGGTCGGTTTTCAAGTTATCTCCTCATCAGGCTAAACACGGTTTTGACCCGCACTTGTGCGGGTCTTTTTTTATGACATACAGCTGATTGTGACTGGCATATGCGTAAAACAAAAAAAGCCAAGCACATGGCTTGGCTTTTCATAATCAATGGCAAGAATCGATCGACGCTTGCCATTTACTCAGTGCTTAGCGTACACCGGCTTGGCGTAGCGCAGCAGGAGTGAAGTCACCTGAAGTTGCCACAAAACCAAACTGATAGGCTTGCTTCTCTTCGTTCTTCATACCTAGGGCTAAGTAACGACCCGATTGCAGGTCATACAATGCTTCCAACGAATACCAAGGTACTTGCTGGTTGTAGTACTGCATTGCATGCGCTTCAGCGACACGCCATAAGTTGCCACGACCATCGTAATGGTCGATAGCGGCTGCTTGCCAGCTGTCTTCATCGATGTAGAAATCACGTTTAGCATAGATATGGCGCTCGCCTGCTTTCAGGGTCGCAGTCACATGCCAAACACGGTGCAACTCATAACGGGTTAAGTCTTGATTGATATGCCCCGCTTTAATGATCTCCGCATACTTATGCTTCGGTGAATCCAGCTCGTAGCTGTTATACGGAATATAGATTTCTTTTTTACCGTGCAGCTCCCATGTATAGCGATCTGGCGCACCGTTGTACATATCGAGGTTGTCCGACGTACGCAAACCATCCGCTGCGGTACCTGGACCATCATAGGATACTTGTGGTGCACGACGTACACGACGCTGACCTGCGTTATACAGCCACGCCATACGTGGCTCTTTAATTTGGTCTAAGGTTTCGTGAACCAGCAACACGTTACCCGCCAAACGGGAAGGTGCAGTTACTTTTTGCTTAAAGTAAAACAGCACATTACTCGGCTTGCTTGCATCGTAATCTTTCAGTTTGTTAGGGAACACAAACTCATCATCAAAATACACCAGTGAGTATGAACCATTGGTTTGCGGTGTTGCTTGGGTTACTGTGCGCCTTACACTACCACCACGGTAACGGGTGATATGGTTCCAGATCACCTCTAGACCGTTTTGCGGAATAGGGAAAGCATTAGCGATGCTAAAGTTTTCTAAACCGTTACCGCCCTGTACCATTTTAGTATTGAGCGCGTTACTTTTAGCCGCTTCAACCACTTCTGCCGGCATATTGACCGAACGATGCGTTGTGTAAACAGGCATACGGTATGTATCTGGATAACGCTTAAACATCGCCTGCTGACCCGGCGTTAGCTTATCTTTGTACTGATCCATATTTTGCGCAGTAATCGTAAACAAAGGTTTTTCACCAGCGTATGGATTACTTAAGAAACCACGGGCATCAACTGCCGCAGCGTCAGTGGCCAAACCACCGGTCCACTCAGGAATAGTGCCTGCCGCATTACCGGCTTTTTCTGCACCAAATGGCGTTAAAGTTGTACCCAGTTTAGCCGCTTGGTCTGCAGATACGGCTGCCATCACACTGGCAGCGAACAGCGACAATACAAAAGCTGCGCCTGTCTGCATTAAAGTTTTATTTGTTTTCATTATTTTAGTCTTCCTAAGAGTAAAAAAATTGGGAGACACACAGTGCACGGTGCTGACCCTCGCCAGCACCGCACGAAGTGATTAGAAGTTCACACCAAAGCTTAACGAGACAAAGTCACGATCTTTTAGCGTGTTGTAACGGCCATCAAAGAAGTTGGTGTAAGACAATGCCGCGGTGTAGGTGTTCTGGTAATCCGCATCTAACCCAAAGCTGACAGCTTTTGCACCTTCATTAAACTGACCGTTGGGGCCATAGCCATCCACGTCATGGGAGAAGGCCATATTGGGGTGCAAGTTAATGCCAGCAAATACGTCGCTGTAGTCTAAGATACCGCGCACACGGTAGCCCCAAGAGTTTTTGGTGACGAAGCCGTGATCGCCGTATTTAGCAACGGATGTTCCAGTCGGATCAACAGCACTGCCTTTCACACCGAAGATTGGGTCGCGACCATAACGAATGCTGTCTTTGTTGCGTATACTTTCTAATCCACCGACATGGGTCCAGCCCACTTCACCGACCACTGTGGCGCGGCTTGCACCGAGCACTTGGTCAAAGAAATGGGTAAAAGTAGTTTGCAGTTGAGTGACTTCTTTACGTTTGTAGCCTTTTTGAATAGCACCAGAATTTCCATTCTGCCAAGTTGGAATGCTCAGCCCATTTGCTTGCGAAGCAAGAGCACCGAGCGCTAAGGTCATTTGTTGGGTATTAATTTGTACCGGCATATTTGGACGGTAGCTGATCTCACCCTGCCATGCAGTGCCGGTAGGCAAAGTGGTCGAGAAGCTTAAACCATATAGGCGAATATCTTCTGGGTAGTCCATAAAGTACTGACCGTTACCCACTGCTACTGCCGCACCAGCCAACTGCATTGACTGTAAATATAGCGGGTTAGCCGCACCTCCAATCGTTGCGGGATTAGGATTGGTCCACAAAGGGGCAGTAGGGGCAACTCCACTAAGCTTTAAAGAGTTATAAATACCTTGAGCAGCACCGGGAACTCCAGCTAACGCAGTTGCATTAGCATTCTTCATACTCAAAAATGGCGTACGACTATGATAATTCATCATATAGGCGCCGTACTCAGTGTTATCACCGAGCCAACGGAAGGCGAAACCAAACTGGCCATCGTCTTTAGCCTTATTATCTTTACCACGACGCACCAACATACCTTCTCGCCCAGAGTAGGCTATTCCAGCCTGTCCAGTATTAGCAGGCGCCAACACACTACCAGGTATGCCACCCGGAAGTACGCCTGCCGGAATAGCATTTAAACGATCCACCCCCATCAACAAATCAGTCAACTGACGATCTAGAATATGGTAATTATCATTACAGCCATCTGCCGCCACATCCGCACTGGAGAAGAAAGTACCGCAGTTATCCACTACAGTTTGCTTCCAGCTCAGCTGGTAAAAGGCTTCCATGGATAACTGATCGGTCAAGTTCTGTGAGACAAAGAACATATTAACTGGAATCAGGCCTTCTTTAAGCTCTGCGCCGGGACGGCGGAAGGCGGACACATCAATCGGGTTAATCGAGTTGATGGAGTTCATAATGAAGGTACTTTCACCCCAACTCACCACCTGCTTACCTAGACGTACGGTGCCGGGCTGCTCAGCAATGTTATAGTTGTGATAAACGAAAGCATCAAGAATTTCTGCGCCACGGGTCTTAGCGCCCTCTTTGCGGCCTTTGTTGCTGATGTCTTTGTGTGGACGGTTACCGTCTTGTAATTCTGTGTCGTACCAATACTTACCACGTACAAAAACCCCCGTGTCTTTGTACTTTAATTCTAAATCATGTAAGCCTTTAAAAATCTGTGAAAAGGTTTTGCCGCGCTGAAAGTTTAAACGGCCATCATCCCCTGTTTGGGTGAAACCTGTGCCGCCATTGGCATTACCAACAAAACGCATATCGCGTTTCGCGGTTGACCAGCTGGCCCCCACGGATAAAGAACTATCAAACGACCCTTCAACCTCCCCCAGATCAAAAGTGACCGCAGAGGCTGGCACTGCCAACGCAGAAGCTAAACCTACGGCCAGCGGTAACTTTGCCAGACGCCATATTTGTTGTTTTTGTGTAGTCATGAGTACAACTCCGAATGTTATTTTGGCTGTTGGCAGTATAACCAACCACTTTCCTAGACCAATCAACCGAAAGACTGATTAATCATGCTATCCGCTCTAATCTGGCGGCTTTAAACGTTCTAACAGTCTCTATCTGTAGCCTAATGCAGCAAGCATGCCAACTAAACTGATGACTTGTAAGTCATATTTATACCCTCACTGCGCCGCAGCCTACAAGGTAGATAAAAATACCGAGGCATCGGCCTGCCACTGTGCAATATCTTGACGAACACGCTTCTTATCTAACTTACCTACACTGGTTTTGGGTATTTCGGTAACAACTGCTACCTGCGCCGGTATCGCCCACTTGCTGAGCAGTCCTTGCTCCACAAAAGGCTTCAGATGTTCTTTAATACCCCGCGCATCTAGGTGCTGACCCGTCTTTAAAACCAACATAGCAAATGGCCGCTCGCCCCACTGCGGATCAGGCACACCTACCACTGCAGCTTCACGTACAGCCGGGTGACGACTGATCAGATCTTCTAGTTCCAGAGAGGAAACCCACTCGCCACCGCTTTTAATCACATCTTTAATACGGTCACGAATCTCAATAAAACCCATTTCACAGATTGTGGCGACATCACCGGTATGCATCCAGCCATGCTCCCACAGCTGCTCACCCAGCTCGGGCTCACGAAAATAGCTCTGGGTGAGCCAAGGTGCGCGCAAAACCAGCTCACCTTGCTGCTTACCATCTTGGGCTAAAAACTGCCCATCCTCATCCATTAGAGCGACTTCAACCATAGGCACTGGAATGCCGGCCTTAATACGATAGGTAATGCGCTCGTCTTCACTGGCTGCCTGCAACTGCTCATTCAGCATGCCTGCTGAAATTAACGGGCAAGTTTCTGACATACCATATGCCGCTGTTAACTGAATGCCTTGCGCAAGCGCGGCATCATACAAAGCCCGCGGCAGTGCACTGCCACCAATAATCAGCTTCCAGCCGGAAAAATCTTTACCTTGCGCAGCCTTTGCGCCCAAAATCATTTGCACAATGGTCGGTACACAGTGTGAAAAAGTAACCTTTTCTCGCTCCCACAGCTCAACCAGCATGTCTGGATCGTAGCGCCCTGGATACACTTGCTTAAGCCCCAACATCGTTGCGACATAAGGCATACCCCATGCATGCACATGAAACATTGGCGTAATCGGCATATAGACATCATTGGTGCCGCACAAGCGTACGCTATCGACACCGCCAACCACCGAGGCCATCGCTAGAGTGTGTAAAACCAGCTGTCGATGCGTGAAATAAACACCCTTTGGATGACCGGTGGTGCCCGTTGTATAGAACGTGGTAGCCACAGAGTTCTCATCAAACTCAGCAAATGCATAGTGCGGCGAGGCGGCCGCCAATAACGCTTCATACTCACCGACCGAATCGGGCAATGTCACCGTTTCTGCGCCAGCATCAGCCAGTAATAAAGTACGTTGCACCGTGGTTAACGAGTCCGCCAATCCTGCATACAGGCCAGCAAACTCACTATTAACAAGAACAAAGCGGTCTTCAGCATGATTCATGGTGTAGAGAATCTGCTGTGGGGATAAGCGCACATTAATGGTATGCAAAACCGCGCCTAACATTGGCACGGCAAACATGCATTCAAGATAACGATGACTATCCCAATCCATTACCGCCACCGTATCACCGGCCTGCACGCCCATCTCGGTTAACACATGAGCTAAGCGCGCAACCCGTTGCACAAAGGTGGCATAGGTATAACGCAGCTGATCACGGTAAACGATTTCACGCTGGGGCTCATAGCGAGCGCCTGAGAGCAGGAGGTTTTTAATTAATAAAGGAGCAGCATGTGCGTTCTTAGCAGAAGGCAAAATACGCGTCTGGAGCATATCAACACCTGTTGTTTTGTTATTTTTAATGTGTATAACAAAGGTAAGATATTCGCTGCTGCAGCACATCAACCAAAAGGATGATATAAGCCTGCCATACCTTTGGCTCGGCACTCATAGACATCAGTGAAAGGTACAATTGATGCAGCACTCGGCTCAGCCAGCCATGTAACATGTGCGCCCTCGCGCTGCGAAGGCCGGCCCTACTGGGTTATCCAGACCAAACTGGCAAAACGCCCGCTGACTGGCTCACGCCGATAAGAATAAAAACGCGGATCGGTGAGCGTACAGAATCCGCCGCCATAGACCGCATGCACACCGCAAGCCGCTAAGCGGATGCGTGCCAGCTGATAAATATCCGCCAACCAACGACCGGGATTCTGACTGGGAACAAAAGCTTGTTCAGTGATTGGGTGCTGCTGCATAAATACTTCGCGCACTTCGCCACCCACTTCAAATACCTCTGCGCCAATGGCCGGCCCCAACCAAGCCAAAATATGCTGTGGCGCCACCTGCATATGCGCTACAGTATTTTCCAGCACACCGGCAGCTAAACTGCGCCAACCTGCATGTGCAGCAGCAACACAGGAGCCAGCCTGATCGGTAAATAAAACGGGCAAACAATCAGCGCTCATAATGCAACAGGCCAAACCGACGCTACGCGATACACTGGCATCCGCACTCAGCGTTTGCCTGGCATCTGCAGTGACCACACGATTGCCGTGCACTTGATCCAACCAAGTAGGCTGGCATTGCAACACCTGCGCCAGATAGCTACGGTTACGTTGCACCTGTTCAAGGTTATCGCCAACATGCACACCTAAATTAAAGGAGGCATAGGGCGCCACACTCTCACCCGTGCTCCGGGTGGTAACACAGGCACGCACATGTTGCGGCGCCGGCCAGTCGGGTATGAGCCAATCCAAGCCTGCTCGTGCAAATCCATCGTTCACCCAACAAAAGCCTCTCGATCTTGGCGCAGTAAGGTGAGCAGCCAGGTGAAATCATCGGGCAGAGGCGCTTCCCACTTCATGCGCTGGCCCGTCACTGGATGCTGCAGCTCTAAAAAACGAGCATGCAATGCTTGCCGCGGAAACTCTTTAAGTGTTTCCAGCAACGTAGGGTTAACCGCCGGCGGAATGCGGAAACGTCCACCGTACGCCGGGTCCCCTACAAGCGGAAAGCCAATATGCGTCATATGTACGCGAATCTGATGGGTACGCCCAGTTTCTAGCATGACTCGCGTATGGGTATGGGAACGAAAACGCTCTAACACTCGGTAATGACTGACGGCAGGTTTGCCGCTATCAATCACCGCCATGCGCTGCCGTTGCTGGCCATGTCGTCCAATGGGGGCATCAATGGTGCCGCCAGAAGTAATCACGCCAACCACTATGGCTTCATAGGTGCGTCCCACTGTGCGCGCTTGCAACTGTTCAACCAAGCTGGTGTGCGCTTCTAGAGTTTTCGCCACCACCATCAAACCGGTTGTATCTTTATCAAGGCGATGCACAATACCAGCACGGGGCACCTCAATCAGCCCTGGAACATGAAAAAGTAAAGCGTTTAATAAGGTGCCATCGGGATGCCCCGCTGCTGGGTGCACAACTAAGCCTGCGGGTTTATTTAACACCAGAATATGTTCATCCTCATAAACAATATCCAGTGCAATATCTTGAGCAAGCCACTCACCTTGCGCTTCACGCTCGGCCGTCAGCTCAAGCTCAGAGCCACTATAAACAGTATCGCGCGGCCGCAAGACTTGACCATCAACCGTCAAACGGTTTTCTTTGATCCAAGCAGTCAAACGTGAACGGGAATGTTCTGGGAACAACTGCGCAGCAACCTGATCCAAGCGTTGTCCACCCAGTTCCACAGGAACCTTTGCGTATAATTGAATTGTTTCGGTCGTATTTGTTGGCATACTCATCAACAGAGAATGCGTAGGCTTTGGTTTCAAGCGCACGCTTGTGGTTAAATACAGCATAATTTGCCTCGAATCTTGATTCGAGGTGTTCACTATAACAGGACGGCTCACTGCAAGTCAGCCGACCGTTTAACGGCGTACTCAATCATGCATCTAAGGCACCTGCTATTTATCGCTCTTTTTACCTTATTAGGCGCTTGCGCGTCCAAAGGTATTGATGAAAATCTAAGCGAAACCGCGCTGTACGAGCAAGCGCAAACAGATCTTGAGAAAAACAGCTACTCGGCTGCAATTAGCAAACTTAAAGCACTAGAATCTCGCTACCCTTTTGGCCGTTACGCAGAGCAAGCGCAATTAGAGCTGATTTACGCCTACTACCAAAACAAAGAGCCTGAAGCTGTGCGTGCCACTGCCGATCGCTTTATCCGCCTACACCCGCAGCACGCCAATGTTGACTATGCTTACTATATGAAAGGCATGGCGTCTTTTGATCAAGATCGCGGCCTACTGGCGCGTTTCTTACCGTTGGATATGTCCAAGCGCGATCCTGGCGCCGCGCGCGACTCTTATAATGAGTTTGCACAACTGACCAATCGCTACCCCAATAGTCGCTACGCCGCAGACGCTAAACAGCGCATGATTTATTTGCGTAATTTGCTGGCCGCCTATGAAGTGAACGTTGCGCACTTCTACCTCAAGCGTCAATCCTATGTTGCCGCGCTCAACCGTGGTCGCTACATTGTTGAAAACTTTCAAGAAACACCGGCAGTGGGCGATGGCCTAGCGATTATGACCGAAGCCTATCAGCACCTCGCGCTTCATGATCTAGCGGCCACCAGCTTAGAAACCTTGCAGCTCAACTATCCTGAGCACCCTAGCTTGGCCAGCGGCACATTTAAAGCGCGCGAAAAAGACACCGAAAACCGCACTTGGTTAAGCAAAGCAACCTTAGGCCTGATCACTCCTAATGAGGATTTACGCCCACAGCAAACACAGGCCAGCAAGGATGTGATTCGCCAATATGAGGATGCCGCTGAAGAGCTGCCTGAGAGCGTACGTACCGTTATTAATAATGAACAGCCTAAACGCAGCTGGCTCAATCGTTTAACTTTCGGTGTGTTTGGTCAGTAATCCACCGCCACGCCACACCCACAAAAAAGGAGACGTCACGTCTCCTTTTTAATAACCACTACGGAATAACAGCACTATTTATAGTGCCAATGCCGCCTCGATCGCTTGTATTAACTGCGGATCATTGGGCTCTGTACGCGGTGAGAACCGGGCCAAAACACGCCCCTCACCATCCAGCAAAAACTTCTCAAAGTTCCAAGTAATATCACCGGGAAACTCAGCCCCCTCGCCCGCCAACAAACGATATAAGGGATGATTACCTGCGCCATTGACTTGTAATTTTTCTGTGAGCGGGAAAGTCACCCCAAAACGCTCAGTACAAAAGCTATGAATCTCTTGCGCACTGCCTGGCTCTTGCCGGCCAAACTGATTGCAGGGCACACCTAAAACGCTAAAACCATAGCGTTGATACCGTTCATGCAACGCCTGCAAACCAATATACTGCTGAGTTAGACCGCACTCAGACGCCACATTGACAATCAGTAGCAACTGCTGCTTAAACTGTGCCAATGGCAGCTCTTTGCCATCCAATGCTGTGAGTGTTAACTCATGAAAAGCACTCATTTTGCGCCCTCTACTTAGCTTGCTGAAAATACCTGGGCCTGAATTATCGCAGAGTCACAGCGCTTATTCATCTCGGTAATGGGAGTGCTGCTGAGTGTGGCACATTATCATTCATGCTTGCATACAAAAAAGGAGCAATCTTTACAGATGCTCCTTTTTTGCGGCCCTTAGCAACAGTTGTGCTGTTGGTTCAACCGATCACCGGGTAAGGTGCTCGAACTTGCGGGTAAAACACTCGGTAAAGTATTTTTCCTGTGCAATCTCGATAAAGATCACACTACGGGGCATTGATTCTCCACAAGCTGTGAACATGGCTATAGTGTACTCAACAATCGCCAGTTAAAAATTGCAAAGATAGCGATAAAAACAGATTTATAGCAATATAAACCTGATAACATGAAAATATTAGCAATTTTAAACCAAGCTAAAGTCATCACATACCTTTAGCGCACCAACGAGGATTCTATGAGCCAACTTGACCGTTATGATTTACGCATTCTCCAAGAGCTGCAACACAACGCTCAACTTTCCAATCAAGAGCTGGCTGAACGCATCGGCTTATCAGCCTCACCGTGCTCGCGACGAGTTAAAGCCTTAGAAGATGAAGGCTATATTCGCAAACATGTGGCATTACTTGACCGCAAAAAGCTAGGACTGACCTTAACCGCTTATGTGCTTATAGGCATGGATCGACACACCCCTGAACGTTTTGAAAACTTTCAAACACATATTTGCCAATGGCCTGAAGTGCTGGAGTGCAGTCTCATTACTGGCATGGATGCCGACTACCAACTTAAAGTTATAGTGCCGGACATGGACCATTATCAAAAATTTCTGCTGGAAAAACTAACCCGGATTGAAGGTGTAACAAGTGTGCGCTCAAGCTTTGTGCTGAATCATGTGCAACTATCCACGGCCCTGCCTTTGAGCCACCTCCATCCTTGATGGCACAATCGAGCACTCTAAAGCCACAACAGTGCGGCATGTTTAAAAGCGCCGCATCCTTACATTGTCAGATTTTTGGCGTATAATGTTAACATCTCATGCTGTGGATCAACGAAACAGTACGGCGCAATTGACTGCGACACTTGCAATGCTGTGCACGGCATAACATGCGTACACATTGCTATACCACCTGGAAAGACCATGGAAACTGAAGTTTTTGAAGACTTAATGATGACCGTCTTAGTGGGTGGTCTGATCTTATTTATGGCTTTTATCGTTTGGGATCTAGCCAAAAAATCTAAAGCCGGCCGTTATGGAACTGCCGTTCTGTTTTTTGCTTTAGGTCTTGGCGTACTGGGTTTTATTATTAAAACTGTTGTTATCGCAATCAAAGGTCTATAGACCAACACGCTGCTCAAAGCCCTCTGATTAAGCATCCCCAGCATTCAAATATATGACTTCTGTTTTATCCCCATAAGGAAATACTTGATGAAAGCTGCAGATATCGTTATGCAGAGTTATGGCCGTTGCTGTGCAAGTGATGGTTTTTTCGATTCATTTTATGATCATTTTCTCGCCAGTTCCCCAGAAGTGCGTGATAAGTTCGCCAATACCAATATGGCAGCGCAAAAACTTTTGTTACGCCAAGGCATTCTCAATGTCGTGCTATATGCGCGAGGCATGCCCAACACTAAACTCAAAGCACTGGGCTGCTCGCACTCACGCAAAGGGATGAATATTAGACCCGAGCTCTATACGCTATGGTTTAACGCGCTCGCAGCCACCATTCGCGAACACGACAAGCAAAGCACCACTGAAACCATCCAAGCATGGCGTGAAGTTGTCAATAAAAGCGTTGAAGTCATTCTTGCGGAATACTAAACCTGCAGCAAAGTCAAGTAACGGGGCACCCATACAGCGCTGTCCCGTTACGCCAAACCTGAGCAATCAAACCAGGCCGTTATTCTGGCAGCTCAAGTGCACGCCACTCTCCACTTGGCAAATCACCCAATTGCCACTCACCTATTTGCACACGCACTAAGCGCAAGGTTGGCAAGCCAACCGCCGCGGTCATGCGCCGTACTTGCCGATTACGGCCTTCGTAAATAGTCAATTGCAACCACGCCGTTGGGATAGTCTTACGCTCACGCACGGGCGGTGTACGTGACCATAACGCCGGCTCATCGATGCACTCAACCTGCGCGGGCGCGGTTAAGCCATCCTTTAACTCAACGCCCTCGCGCAAGCGCTGTAACTGCTCTGCCTGTGGCAGGCCTTCCACTTGCACCCAATACACTTTACGCAATCGAAATTTAGGATCAGCAATACGGGCTTGCAACTGACCGCTATTGGTCAGCAACACCAAGCCTTCACTGTCTCGATCTAAACGCCCAGCCGGATAAACATCCGCAACCGGGACATAATCCTTCAAAGTGGCGCGCCCCTGCTCATCTGTAAACTGGGTCAGCACATCGTAAGGCTTATTCAACATTAACAAGCAGGGCTCTAATGGCTCAGCGGCGGCTCGTCGGGACGCTAAGCGCGGGCGACGCGAATAAGCGCTCTGCCCTTGAGTTTTAAAACGAGATTTACTCGGCTTTTTCACGCGCGCCTCTATACCGTTAAATTCGCAGCGAGATCGGCCAGCCATGGTTCTGCATCTTCCACAGGTGTCACTGTCTCGCTCGCATCCAAGCGCAGCATATCTTGCAGCTCAACGACGCCCAGCTCTTTATACAATTCGCGAATAGCTTCACCACCTGCACAAAAATCTTCGCCATAGCAGGCATCACCTAGGGCAATCACAGCCCCCAGCAATCCCGCCCACTGCGGCGGCTGTTCACGCAAGCGCTCAACGAGGGGTTGCAAATTTTCTGGCAACTCACCCATCCCAGTCGTGGACGTCACAAACAATAGGACATCTGGCTGCAAAGCTAACAATTCGGAGTATGCCAAGCGCGGCTTGTAGGTGACATCCAAACCCGCTTCAGTCAACACCTCTGCCGCATGATGGGCAACCTCTTCTGCCGCGCCAAATACTGTGCCAGACACAATCACCACATTCATCGTCATGCTATGCAATCGCCTTTTCAAGAAACTAAGCAGGATGCTTTCAAAAATATTAAATGATTTTTATCATATCAAGAATCAACACCCCTGCAATAAAACCTATACACCTAATCTTTGCAGGTTGTACAGAATCGAACTCTAGTATAACTTTACCCCCCTTTAACAGCACACTCGCACAACGCTAGATTGCTGCAGATAACGAACCACTCTAAGGCGTACCCATGAGCACAACCTCGCCCATATTACTGACAGGTGCCAGCCAACGTTTGGGGTTGCATTGTGCGCGGCGTTTTCTTGAGGCAGGACAAGCGCTTATTATCAGTTATCGCCAAGAGCGCGAGGCAGTCGCGCAATTGCGTGAACTGGGGGTGACTTGCCTCCAGGCTGATTTCTCCACTGAACAAGGCATCCTAGACTTTATTGCGCAGGTAAAAAGCCGTACCACAACACTACGTGCAATTATTCATAATGCCTCATTATGGGTCGCTGAAGATGGCGCCGACGCCCAGGCTTTCTCGCAGATGATGAATGTGCATGTACTTGCACCTTATTTAATCAATGAACACTGCACGCCTTTACTGATGCAGTCGGCTCAGGCTGATATTATTCACATGACTGACGATGTAACTCGTAAAGGCAGCGCTAAACGCATCGCCTACAGCGCAAGTAAAGCCGCTCTGGACAACCTCACTCTTTCTTTTGCGGCACGCTTAGCGCCGCATATTAAAGTAAACTCGATAGCACCCGCATTAATTATGCTACACCCGGACGACGATGCAGATTACCAGCGTCGTGCAACCGCTAAATCCGTAATGGGCACAGTGCCTGGCCCGGAAGTTATTTATCAAAGCCTGCGTTACTTATTGGATACGCCTTATGTGACAGGCACAACCCTTACTGTTAATGGCGGCCGGCATTTAAAATAATGCCTGGCTTGGAGAGCTGATCATGTGTAATGACTTAAGTAAACACTACCGCGAGATTTTAGTAGGTCTTGGCGAGAACCCTGAGCGCGAAGGCTTAATGGATACCCCCAAGCGTGCTGCCAAAGCAATGCAATACCTTTGCAACGGCTATGAAAAAAATCTTGAAGATATCGTTAATGGTGCGTTATTTGAATCGGATAGCGAGGAAATGGTCATCGTTCGCGATATCGAACTGTACTCGCTGTGCGAACACCACTTACTGCCGTTTATTGGCAAAGCGCATGTTGCTTATATTCCAACTGGCAAAGTGATTGGTTTATCAAAAATAGCCCGTATTGTTGACATGTTTGCTCGCCGTCTACAGATCCAAGAAAATCTGACTCGACAAATTGCTGATGCTGTACAAGAAGTCACAGGCGCAGCCGGCGTAGCCGTGGTGATTGAAGCTAAACATATGTGCATGATGATGCGCGGTGTGGAAAAGCAAAACTCAGTTATGACCTCTTCCGCTATGCTGGGTGCATTTCGCAACTCAGGCACCACTCGCCAAGAATTCTTACAACTGATTCGGAGTCGCTAATCGATGGCACGTTTAGAACCCGGCATGGCGCGGATACGGATTAAAAATCTGCGTTTACGCACTTACATTGGCATCAATGAAGATGAGATACGCAACAAACAGGATATTTTAATCAACGTCACCCTGTTCTATCCCGCTGAAGATGCGGTGCAAATTAATGACATCAGTCATGCACTCAATTACCGCACCATCACTAAAGAGATTATTCAGTACGTCGAAGAAAATCGCTTTGCTCTGCTCGAACGTTTAACCCAAGATGTACTGGACTGCGTGATGCGCCACGAACAAGTTCGCTATGCCGAGGTCGAAGTCGATAAGCCTCACGCGCTACGTTTTTCTGAGTCAGTCTCTATTACCCTAACCGCGCATCGTGCCGCTTAGCTTATGACCCTGTCAGACTTCTTAGAGGCCATCAAACAGCCCGAGCATCGCTTTGCTGATACCTTGGCGTTTATTGATGCCAACTATCACTACACACCTTGCGCCTTTGACAATGCAGAACTGCACAATCCAGCCGGTAGCAACCAAGGCTCATGCAAAATCCTTGGTTTAGCACTACTGGAAAACCTCAGCTGCGAAGATGCTTTATTAGCTTTTGGCGAGCACTATACTGAGGTGCTGGCCACACCCCACAAAACGGAGCACGCCAATATCCGTCAACTGCTTAAACATGGTTTAGCACAGGTACGCTTTGCCCAGCTACCGCTCCGCCGGCTTGTTGTCTAGCGCCCATTGGTAGAGTGCATTTTTACGCGCACCCGTAATTTGCGCGGCAATCGCTGCTGCGCGCTTAGGCGGCAATTCTGCCATCAGCAAGGTTAAGACACGCTGCGCTTCCGGTGTTACTGCTACAGCCTCAACAGGCTCTTGATAACCAGCTACTAGCAGCACACACTCACCCCGCTGCTGATTGGCATCAGCCGCAACCCAGTCATACAGCTCTTGCAGTGGCGAATCATGAATCGTCTCAAAGGTTTTACTGAGTTCTCGGGCAAGAACCGCCGGCCGATCAGCACCAAACACATCACGCATATCAGCAATGCTCTCGAGTAAGCGGTGCGGTGCCTCATAAAAAATCAATGTACGCGGATCATATTGCACAGCCTCTAACCGTGCGCAACGTGCAGCTTTTTTAGCCGGCAAAAAACCTTCAAAAACAAAACGATCCGAAGGCAACCCTGCTGCGGATAAAGCCGCAATTAACGCACAAGCGCCAGGCACGGGAACAACCCGAATCTTTGCGGCACGCGCTTGGCGCACTAAGTGATAACCCGGATCAGAAATCAAAGGCGTGCCGGCATCAGAAATCAGTGCCACATCATCGCCCGCCAATAAACGCGTAATAAAACGTCCCCCCTCCTCGCGCTCATTGTGCTCATGGCAAGCAGCCAAAGGTGTACGAATACCAAAATGCTGCAACAGTCGAGTGGAATGCCGTGTATCTTCAGCGGCAATCAGCTGCACTTGCGCTAAAATACGCAATGCACGCGCGCTGATATCTTCAAGATTACCGATCGGCGTAGCAACCACATACAATGTGCCGAACGCGTTAGACTGAGGTGTGGATGCGCTCACAAAACACTCCGAAAATACAAAATAAAGCACCATTGTAGCCTGATTTAGCGCGACAAGATCGCACCAATGCGCGCGCTTGGGTACAATCTAAATATTCACTTTATTGCGCCTGGATTGCTTGTCTATGAAAACTCCGTTACGCCTACTTTCAACGCTCTGCTTGTCAGCCTTTTTAGTGGCCTGCTCCAGCTCGCCCAGCACTACCGTAGGACAGCTGCCCTCGACTAAATATGACGACTTAGACAAACTGCTACTTCAGGCCAGCAAAAAGAGTGACAGCCAAGCTGTTGGCTTATATCTATCAGCTGCAGATCTTGCATGGCAACAAAAGCAAAGCTTGCGCGCTCGTGAGATTTTAGAAGGCATTGATCTAAGCCAAGCCACGCCTGCCCAAATGATTTTTGCCAAAACACTTGAAGCAGAAATGGCCGTAGCACGTAAACAAGCCAATAGCGCATTGAAAGCACTGAGCCATGCCAGCTTTGCTCACCTTGGTGAAATGCCGCTTAATCAACAAGCTCGCACCCAACTGGTACGCGCGCAAGCATTACAAGACAGTGGCAAGCCGTTAGCCGCTGCACGTGAACGTATTTTTATAGCGCCAATGCTAGAAGGCCAAGCGGCTTCGGACAACCACCAAAAGGTTTGGGAGCTATTAAGCGCTCTGCCGCGCACACAACTTAAAGACACCGGTGAAACCGACTTAGACGGCTGGCTAGCTTTAGTGCGCATCACTAAGGCCAGTAGCTCACTGGAACAACAACAAGCCAATATCAAGCAATGGGTAGAGCAAAACCCACAACACCCAGCCAGCAAGCAATTACCTGAAGCGCTACAGCAATTACAGCAACTGCAAGCGAAAAACATTAAAACCCTCGCTCTACTGTTACCTTCACAAGACCCGAACCAAAATGTGGTCACAGCGCTGCGCAATGGTTTTTTTGCCGCACATTACATCGCTCAATCAAGCGGACAAGCCACCCCAGTCATCAAGGTGTATGACAGCAGCACTATTGCCAATATGGATGCTTTTTATACACAAGCCGTAGCTGATGGCGTAGAGCTGGTGGTTGGCCCTTGGGAAAAACCATTGGTGCGCCAACTGGCCAGCCGCTCACAATTACCGATTACAACCTTGGCGTTAAACTATGCCGACAGTCATCAGCATGGGCCGCAGCAGCTCTTCCAATATGGCTTAGCCGCTGAAGACGAGGCTCGACTGGCGGCTGATCGTGCATGGGCTGATGGCATGCGGCGTGCGGCGGCTTTAGTGCCACAAAATGCATGGGGCGATCGCATCCTCGCCGCCTTCACCGAGTACTGGACATCCCTAGGCGGTGAACTGATAGCCGCCAAACATCTCGACCGCCCAGCAGAATTAGCCGGGCAAATCGCCGATCTCTTTCAGCTGCGTGACAGTGAACAGCGCGCCAAACAACTTGAGCAAACACTGGAAACAAAAGTCGCAGCGCAGCCTACTCGCCGTCAAGATATTGATTTTATTTTCTTAGCGGCAAGCCCGCAGCAAGCCCGCCAAATCAAACCAACACTGGCCTTCCAGTACGCAGGCGATGTACCTATTTATGCAACCTCGGCGATCAACCCAGGTCCTGGTGAAGTTTATCCTGAGCTGAACGGCTTGCAGTTTAGCGAAATGCCTTGGTTTATTGAGGCCAACGACGCAACTCGCCAGCACATCACCTATAACTGGCCACAAGCCTTAGGCAGCATGGGACGTTTTTATGCTATGGGCGCTGATGCCTATCAATTAGCCAGCCAGCTCCAACAACTGCGCGCATTACCAAACAGCAGTGCGGCTGGATTAACCGGTATTCTAAAAATTAATCCCGAGCAACGTGTTGAGCGCACCTTATATTGGACACAATTCAGCAACGGTAAGATTGAACAACTCAGAGAAGCACAGGTTGACTAAGACGTTAAAGATCGGCAAAAGCGTTGAGCTCTATGCCCTAAACTACCTACAAGAGGCAGGCTTAAGCTGCATAGAGCAAAACTGGTCATGTCGCTTTGGAGAAATTGATCTGATCATGCTGGAGCGCGATACTGTTGTTTTTGTGGAAGTGCGCTATCGTAAAAACATTCACTTCGGTGGTGCACTGGACAGCATCGATCAATACAAACGTGACAAACTGATAAAAACTGCAGAATATTTTTTCAATAAACATCCACAATGGTTAGAACACCCGTGTCGCTTTGATGTCATTACTGCACACCCAAGCAGCACACAAGAACTCACATTAGAATTAAACTGGATTCAAGATGCATTTGAAACCTAATCACATTTTTAATAAGGGCTGATCCTATGCAACCGCGTATTCAACACATGTTTCAAGCCAGCATTGAAACAAAACAAAACGCTTTAACTGTTTTACCGCCCGCTATTGAAAACGCCAGCTTAATGATGGTCAGCGCGCTACTGAATGAAGGCAAAATTTTAGCCTGTGGCAACGGCGGCTCAGCGGGTGATGCACAACACTTCTCTTCAGAAATGCTTAACCGCTTTGAACGTGAACGCCCGAGTCTGCCAGCTATCGCATTGACCACAGACAGCTCAACAATCACCTCTATCGCCAATGATTACAGCTACGATGAAGTCTTCTCTAAACAAATTCGCGCACTCGGGCAAGCGGGCGATGTTCTACTCGCCATATCGACCAGCGGCAACTCTGCAAACGTGCTCCAAGCGATCCACGCCGCTCACGACCGCAATATGCACGTGGTGGCACTGACCGGCCGAGACGGCGGTCAAATCGCCCCCTTACTGCTACCGGATGATGTAGAAATTCGCGTGCCATCTAATGTCACCGCTCGCGTCCAAGAAGTGCATTTATTAATAATTCATAGCCTATGCGATTTAATTGATCACCAATTGTTCGGGAGTGAAGAATGATTCGTCAAATTCTAACCATCAGTGCACTGGCCATCTTACTAACAGCCTGCGGCGCACGCAGCTTTGGTAATAAAATTGATGATCAATTTATTGGCCCGGAAGTCATTCGAGCCATTAAAGATGCGCACATTGACCTCAGCACAACCACCTCGCATATTGTTGTCACCAGTTACAATGGTGTTGTCCTTGTCACTGGCCAAACGCCGCGGGCCGAGCTTAAGCAGCTCGCCGGCAAAGCCGCAGAGTCGGTAACAAGTGCTAAGAAAATCCATAACGAACTGCAAGTAACCACCCCCACATCCGGCTTAGTACGCAGCAATGACGGTTTACTGACCGCGAACATTAAAACTCGCATGCTGTCTTACAACGACGTACCGGCTTCTAAAGTGAAGGTTGTCACTGAAAATGGTGTTGTTTATCTATTAGGCATTATCAGTCGCGCAGAAGCCAGCCGTGCCACTGCGGTCGCACAAGAAGTAAACGGTGTGCAAAAGATTGTCCGCCTCTTTGAATACATCGATTAAATCTGCATTGCACAGATAAGTCGTGGCGCTTTAATAGATCTTTGCAGTACTGATTGCCGCATCTACACGGGTGGCAATCAGTACCACAAGACTCCTACTATTTAATAATACGTAAACTTGGACGACCCGGTGAAGGAGGCTTTGGTGGCTCATCACCGGAATCCACAGGATCTTCGCTCGCAGTATCCGCAGTATCTACTGCATGTAGAGCAGGCGATTCGCTACTTATAGCAGCATCCTCTAGCAATGGCTGCTCATCATCACCCAACCTATCCGACTGAGCATCAAAGAACATACCTTGGCCATTTTCTCGGGCATATATCGCTAAAACTGCAGCGATAGGCACATATAATGAAAATGGCACACCTGAAAAAAGAGCCTCAAAACTCACAGCCTGATTGTCTATTTCAAAATAACGTACCGCAGCAGGCGCAGTATTAAGGACTATTTGTCCGTCAGCGGCATAGCCAGGCGGCACCTTTACTTGAGGATAATTTGCATCAACCAATATGTGCGGTGTGCAGTCATTATCAACAATCCATTCATGCAGTGCACGCAATATATAAGGACGACTGGAGTTCATCATTCGCTCCTTTTAAGGTCGCATTAAGCGCTCAGCCTCGGATAGGCTGGCTTGAAATGCTTCTCGTGCGAAGTTGCGCTCCATATACTCAAGCAACGGTTGCGCAGCTTTTGGTAACTCAATGCCTAAGGCAGGTAGACGCCAGAGCAGCGGCAACAAGTAGCAATCAACTAGACTGAACTCATCGCTCATAAAGTATTTCATGCTAGCAAACACAGGCGCCACGCCTGTCAAACTTTCACGTAATTCTTTACGCGCCTTAGTGCGTGCCGTTTCCTTAGTTTTCTTATCTAAAATTAAGTCGGCCTGTGCACACCAGTCCCGCTGCACACGATAGGACAACATACGTGTATTTGCACGAGCCACCGGATATACCGGCAATAATGGCGGATGCGGATAACGCTCATCCAGATACTCAAGTATGACAGTTGAATCGTATAACGCTAAATCGCGATCAACCAAAGTAGGTACGGTAGCGTAAGGATTCACCTCAGCTAAATACTCTGGGCATTCGCCATCGATTACATCCATGATCTCAGCAGTTACTGCCTTCTCCGCCAGAACCAAACGCACACGGTGCGAGTATTGGCATGTAGGATCAGAATAACAGCCCAACTTATTGGGGGCAGACATGCTTCCCTCCTCCACTATAAATATACATAAAGCACAAAGACGCACGCGCCCATTAGGGCGCGTGCGTCACTCGGTCACCACAGACTTGTCTGTCAATGCACATCTTTCCAGTATTCACGCTTCAATAAGTAGGCGAATACAAAGAAGAAGGCAAGGAACAACAAGACGTATGTTCCGATACGCTGACTCTTTAGCTTAACAGGATTAGCAGAGTACTCGAGAAATGTCACGAGATTTTTAATTTTCTCGTCAAATTCTGCTTCACTCAATGTACCTGTGTTCGGCACAACAGTCAGCTGATCACACGCTTCTTGAGTCACCGGGGTACCCGTTAACGGATCAAAAACTTTATTACCGTTTTCCTCAATCTGCACTTGTTTACAGCCAATGACCTGACGTCCTTGTAAACCAACCAAGACGTTAGGCATACCAACAGCATCAAAGACTTTGTTGTTCACACCATAAGGACGTGATGGATCTTCATAGAAAGTACGCATATATGTGTACAACCAATCAGCACCACGCACACGAGCCACTAACGTTAAATCTGGAGGCGCAACCCCAAACCAGAGTTTGGCATCGGCATCTTTCATGCTCGACTTCATATGGTCGCCATACTTAGCATCAGTTAATACTAAGTTTTCCATCATCAGTTGCTCACTGATCCCCAAGTCATTAGCGACGCGCTCATAGCGCTGGAATTTTGCTCCATGGCAACCCATGCAATAGTTTACAAAGGTTTTAGCGCCATCTTGCATAGCCGCTTTGTCAGTCAGATCAATTGAAACGCTATCCAGCGGATAAGCGCCACCTGCAGCAAAACCAAACACTGGTAATGCGGCCAAAAGTAATGCAGCAATTTGCTTTTTCATTAGCCAGTCACCCTTTCCGGAACCGGTTTAGTCTTCTCCATTCTGGTGTAGAAAGGCATCAGAATAAAGTAAGCGAAGTAAAGAATAGTACAGATTCGTGCAACCAGCGTGCGCTCTGGCGTTGGCGCTAATACACCTAACACACCTAGAATCACAAAGCTGATGCAGAACACCAACAACCAAATTTTGCTCATCCAGCCTTTGTAGCGCATTGATTTGACTGGACTACGATCCAACCAAGGCAATACGAACAACACGGCAATCGCACCACCCATTGCCACAACACCCATCAACTTATCAGGTACTGCACGCAAAATAGCGTAGAACGGGGTGAAGTACCAAACAGGGGCAATATGCAGAGGTGTTTTCAGTGCGTTAGCTTGTTCAAAGTTAGGCTTCTCGAGGAAGTATCCACCCATCTCAGGGAAGAAGAACACCACAAAGCAGAACACAAATAAGAATACGACAACACCAACGATATCTTTTACCGTGTAGTACGGATGGAAAGGAATACCATCTAAAGGCACACCGTTTTCATCTTTCAGCTTTTTGATATCAACGCCATCTGGGTTGTTAGAACCGACTTCGTGCAGCGCTAAAATGTGTAAAACAACCAGCGCCAACAGAACAATAGGTACAGCAACAACGTGCAAGGCAAAGAAGCGGTTTAGTGTGATACCTGAAATCAGATAGTCACCACGAATCCACTCAGTCAGATCAGCGCCAATCACAGGAATCGCACCGAACAGTGAAATAATCACCTGTGCACCCCAATATGACATCTGACCCCATGGCAGCAAGTAGCCCATGAAGGCTTCAGCCATCAGCGCTAAGTAAATTAGCATACCGAAGACCCAGACCAACTCACGCGGCTTCTGGTAAGAGCCGTAGAGCAAGCCACGGAACATATGCATGTAGACAACAATAAAGAATGCTGACGCACCCGTAGAGTGCAAGTAACGTAGAATCCAACCGTATTCCACATCACGCATAATGTATTCAACAGATGCAAAGGCACCTTCTGCTGAAGGCTCGTAGCTCATCGTTAACCAAATACCGGTTAACAACTGATTTACTAGAACTAGCAGCGCAAGTGAGCCGAAGAAGTAGTAAAAGTTAAAGTTTTTAGGTGCGTAATACTTGGATAAATGGTCTTCCCACATTTTTGTGGCTGGAAAGCGCGCATCTACCCATTCCATAAACTTGCTCATTATGCGGTCTCCTCATCGACACCAATAATGACGATATCATCCGTTTCGTAGGAATGCGGAGGAACCGGCAAATTCAGTGGTGCTGGCTGAGCTTTATATACACGGCCTGCGAGATCATAGCGCGAGCCATGACACGCACAGAAGTAACCACCGACCCATTCAGGCCCTAAGTCCGCTGGTGCCACTTCTGGTCTAAAGGTTGGTGAGCACCCTAAATGGGTACACAAACCTAGAACAATAAGCAGCTCTGGCTTGATAGAGCGATCTGCTGAACCGACATAACTCGGCTGAACTGACTCTTTAGATTCAGGGTCCGCCAGCTGGGCTTCGATCTTCTTCAGCCCTTCCATAATCTCTGGTGTACGGTGCAAAACAAATACGGGCTGACCACGCCACTCAGCAACAATCTGCTGGCCTGGCTCAACCTTACTTATATTGACTCGCACCGGTGCTCCCGCGGCTTTCGCCCTAGCACTGGGGGCCCAAGACCCCAGAAACGGGATCGCAGCCCCTGCCGCTCCAGCCGCACCCACCACAGAGGTGGCTGCCACTAGAAAGCGACGTCGGCCCGAATTCACGCCGTCATTGCTCATTAAGTCGTCTCCCATCAGCTATGTAGCCTGTTGTCAGGCCTTGTAATAAGAAAAAAGCTACTTACATTCTTGAATGTAACAAATGGTAAAGAAAAGGTCTCTTCTTGACAAGTTTATCGCACCGCTCAATTCACTCAAGAGCAGGCCAAACCACCAGCAGCAGGCCAGCGGCAAATTGTCGCAGAGTACAGCATATACAAAAAACGCCCTGATTCCTTGCGGAAACGGGCGTTTTTCTGCAGCAAGTATCGATCAGCGCTTAGAGTACTGAGGACGCTTACGTGCTTTACGCAGACCCACTTTCTTACGCTCAACTGCACGCGCATCACGCGTAACAAAGCCAGCTTTGCGCAGTTCTGGACGTAAAGTCTCATCATAATCCATCAGAGCACGTGTAATGCCATGACGAATCGCACCCGCTTGACCGCTTGCGCCACCACCAGCAACGGTGACCATAATGTCAAACTTTTCTAAAGTCTCTGTTAGCTCTAGCGGCTGACGAACCATCATTCGTGCAGTTTCGCGAGGGAAAAAGTTCTCTAGCGTGCGGTTATTAATTGTAATACTGCCTGTACCCGGACGTAAAAAAACGCGTGCGGTTGCAGTCTTGCGACGGCCTGTGCCGTAATTTTGAGTCGCCGACATAATCAACTATCCCGTTAAATCTTAAGTTCTTGGGGCTGCTGTGCAGCGTGCGGGTGGTTACTACCAGCATACACTTTCAGCTTGCGATACATGTCGCGGCCCAGCGGATTTCTTGGAAGCATACCTTTTACCGCAGCTTCAAGAACACGTTCAGGTGCTTTATCAATCAATTTTTCAAAACTGATTTCCTTGATACCACCAGGAAAACCAGTATGAGAGTAATAGATCTTATCTGTTGTTTTTTTGCCGGTTACACATACCTGCTCAGCATTAATTACAACGATATAATCGCCAGTATCAACGTGCGGAGTGTACTCAGGCTTGTGCTTACCGCGCAAACGGCTGGCAATTTCAGTGGCCAAACGACCCAGGGTCTGGCCTGCAGCGTCGACGATATACCAGTCGCGCTTCACAGATTCAGGTTTTGCTGTATAAGTTTTCATTCGCTATGGCCTCAGGGCCGTCTTCAAAATAGACGGCAAATCCTAATGAATAGTTTTATCTTTGACAAGTCAAAGTAAGCTCATATGACAGACGCTACTTCGGGGGCTCGGGTCTATCACGTCTGCTATGGCTGTGTTTCGGCGAATTGGCATCACTTCGCCTTCTCTTTTGTACCGGGCTAGGCATTACCCACAAAAGAGCCGCGTAATTATGCCTGTTAGTGAGAAAAAAGCAACCGCTTAATCACTCTGCTGGCGATTAATATTGAATCAAGCGCTTTAGTATGACCACACTCTTCAAGCCACTCTCCCCCCCGATATTCGCCGATTTTCACACCTACTCCAGCACAACAACCAACTAATCACTTAGTCCGCTAGCATTAGCCCGTATGCATGAGTCTATAATGAGGAGGCACGCACTTGTGGAGCCATCATGTATATACCGCCATTATTTTCTGCTTTACGCCAAACATTTGCCGAAGGTTATACGCTAAACGCTTTACGCGGTGATATTAGCGCCGGCTTAACCGTTGGAATCATTGCCATCCCCCTTGCAATGGCTCTAGCTATTGCAGTGGGCGTCCCGCCGCAGCACGGACTCTATACCGTGCTGATTGGTGGCGCGCTGATTGCCTTAACAGGTGGGTCGCGCTTTAACGTTTCAGGCCCCACTGCAGCTTTTGTGGTTATTTTGCTGCCCATCACCCAGCAATTTGGGGTTGGCGGTTTATTATTATGCACCGCGATGGCTGGTGTGATTTTAATCTGTATGGCCCTGCTGCGCGCAGGTGCTTTATTGCAATTTATCCCCTACCCCGTCACCCTGGGTTTTACCGCAGGGATCGGTATAGTTATTGCCACTTTACAAGTCAAAGACGCACTGGGTTTAACCAATATTGAGCCTGCAGCCAACTACATTGAGCAAATCAGCACGCTTGCCCAAGCACTGCCTAGTATTCAGTTGGGCGACACCCTAGTCGCTGGTATCACTCTGGCAGTATTAATTGTCTGGCCGCGCCTTGTCCCAAAAATCCCGGGCCACCTCGTTGCTTTAACCGTAGGCAGCTTGATTGGCTTAGCCTTTAATCAAGCCGATATAGCCGTGGCCACCTTAGGTCAACGTTTTAGTTATACGGTCGACGGCATCAGCCACCCCGGCATCCCGCCTTTCCTGCCGTCATTTATGTGGCCTTGGGAGTTTAGCGGCCCCGATGGTAAACCATTAGTCGTTTCTTTTGAGCTCTTTAGACAACTGCTGGCCCCAGCATTCGCCATAGCAATGCTGGGCGCTATTGAATCGCTGCTTTGCGCAGTGGTTGCCGATGGTATGGCTGGCACCAAGCACGACCCTAATGGCGAATTACTTGGGCAAGGCTTAGGTAATATTGTCGCCCCTCTGTTTGGCGGTATCACCGCAACGGCAGCCATCGCGCGCAGTGCAGCTAACGTGCGCGCTGGTGCTTTCTCTCCCATTGCCGCAATCATTCATGCAGGCGTGGTCTTACTGGCGATGCTCTTTCTGGCCCCGCTCTTCAGTCACTTACCTATGGCTGCGCTAGCTGCGCTCTTACTCATGGTTGCTTGGAATATGAGCGAGCCTAAACATGTGCTGCACACGCTACGCATTGCACCGCGCAACGATGTTTTGGTTTTATTAACCTGCCTATCGCTGACTGTACTGTTTGATATGGTACTGGCTGTAGGCGTTGGTTTATTAATGGCTGCGGGCTTGTTTATTAAGAGTATGAGCGACTTAACTGCTACCGCCAGCATTTCACGCAACCAACACGACCTGCCAGAACTGCCTGATAGTGTCACCGTGTACGCCATCCGTGGTCCGCTATTTTTTGGTGCAGCAGAAAAAGCCCTGAGCGTACTGCGCAAGTTTAACCCTGAGATACGCGTAGTTATCATTGATATGCGCGCTGTGCCCATGCTGGATATGACCGCCCTAGCAGCCCTCAGCAATGTGCTAATTGACTACCAAAAGCACGACATAGGGATTATCTTCCTCGGAACCTCAGCACAGGTTCGACATAAAATGCGCCGTGCTGGCATTCGTTTAGCACATAACAAGCTATCCTATGTCGGTAATTTCAAGATGGCGCAAGTCCGCGCACAGCGCTGGCTAGACGCTGAGTCTCAGCAGCCGAGTGACGACAGTAAAGACGCAGCACAGCTGGCCGAGGCCGCTCATCCTCAGCCTTAGTTTTTCCACAAAGGGCGCGGTCAGACTCACTGCGCGCCCACTTAATACATGGTAAACTTAACTCTATGAATACATTCACTTCTCGCCCTTCTGTCTTGTGCTTATCAGGTCACGACCCGGTGGGTGGTGCAGGCTTGCAAGCAGATATTGAAGCGCTACTTGCACAAAACTGTCATGCCACACCGGTCATTACTGCGCTCACCATTCAAGACACAGTTAATGTCAGTGATTTTAAAATCCTAGATCACGACTGGGTGACCGCACAGGCACAGGCAATCTTACAAGACTTGCCGATATCTGCCATTAAACTGGGCATGCTAGGCTCAATTGAAATGGTGGACACCGTAGCGCAAATTATCCAACAGCAGCCGGACATACCTTTTGTTTGCGATCCCGTGCTGCGTGCTGGTGGTGGCGGCGCCTTAGGTAAAGATGAAGTGGGCTATGCGTTACGCAGCAAGCTGATGCCTTTAGCCACTGTAGTCACACCAAACCTGCCGGAAGCCCAAATCCTTGCAGAACTGCCCACCGGCACCGCGGATGAGTGCGCAGCGGTACTGCTCAAGCACTGTAAAAACCTGTTAATCACAGGCGGACACGGTGACGAGAAAGAAGTGCACAACCGCTTATACTGCTCCGATGGCAGCACTCATACTTTCACTTGTGCGCGCTTACCCGGCGAATACCACGGTTCAGGCTGCACTTTAGCCAGCGCGCTAGCAGGACGCTTAGCTTTAGGCGAAGCATTGGTCAGCGCAGTTGAATCAGCCTTAAACTACACATGGCGCACTTTGCGCGACGCAGAAGCACCTGGACGCGGGCAATATATTCCACGCCGCCTCCCTTTGGATTTCTGCCATCCATGAGCAATAAACGCGAATTTCTGCATGGCTTATACGCCATCACTGACTCCGCACTCCTAGCCGATGGCCGTCTATTGCCCTACTGTGGAGCCGCACTCAAAGGCGGCGTTAAGGTTTTACAATATCGGGATAAATCAACCGATACGGCACGCCGTTATAACGAAGCTCAGGCCCTACACAATCTCTGTAAAACCTATAATGCACGCTTGATTATCAATGACGACGTTAATCTAGCGGCACAGCTCAACGCTGATTTACATTTAGGTCAAGACGACGGCAGCCTACTGGACGCACGTCAGCAACTGGGGCCTGACGCCATTATCGGCGCCACCTGCCATGCGCAACTCGCTCTTGCCGAGCAGGCTGTTGCACAAGGCGCTGATTATATTGCCTTTGGACGCTTTTATAACTCGCAGACCAAGCCCGGCAGTGTTTTTGCTAGCAGCGCACTGCTCAAACAAGCCCAAACATTGCACTGCCCTATTGTAGCCATTGGCGGCATCACTTTAGAGAATGGCGGTGCCCTGATTGAACAAGGTGCCACCATGCTCGCGGTGATTCATGGACTCTTTGCGGCCGACACTGCGGCTGAAGTGGAGCAACGCGCGCGCGCTTTTCATGCTCTTTTTACTGTTTAACTTTTCGCAGCGACAGGCTCTCTGCTTTTTTAGATGAGGTTTTCAATGTCACGTTCAGCATCACTTTTCCAACAAGCCCAGCACCATATCCCAGGCGGTGTTAACTCTCCTGTACGCGCTTTCGCTGGCGTAGGCGGCACCCCATTATTCTTTAAACATGCAGCAGGGGCTTATGTTGTCGATGAAGACGATAAGCGTTATGTCGATTATGTTGGCTCATGGGGTCCAATGATTCTGGGCCACAGCCATCCTGATGTACTCGCTGCAGTACGCGCTCAACTGGAGCACGGCTTATCTTACGGTGCGCCCACCGCACTTGAAGTAGAAATGGCTGATTTGGTTTGCAGCTTAGTACCCTCAATGGACATGGTGCGGATGGTCAGCTCAGGCACCGAAGCCACCATGAGCGCCATTCGCTTAGCGCGCGGCTACACGGGCCGTGACAGCATTATCAAATTTGAAGGCTGCTACCACGGCCACTCCGACAGCTTACTCGTAAAAGCAGGCTCAGGCGCACTGACCTTGGGCGTACCAAGCTCGCCTGGCGTGCCGGCGGCCTTTGCCCAGCACACCATTACCTTACCCTTTAACGATATCGATGCAGTCGCAGCCTGCTTAGCCGAGCAAGGCAAAGATGTGGCTTGTATCATTGTTGAGCCGGTAGCCGGCAATATGAACTGCATCCCCCCCGTACCCGGCTTCCTTGAAGGCCTGCGCGAACAGTGTGATAAGCACGGCGTGGTCTTGATTTTTGACGAAGTCATGACAGGTTTCCGCGTCGCACTCGGCGGTGCTCAAGCGCTTTACGGTGTCACCCCTGATTTATCCACTTTTGGTAAAATTATTGGCGGCGGCATGCCTGTTGGCTGCTTCGGCGGTAAAAAAGAAATCATGTCGCAGATTGCACCGCTAGGTCCGGTATACCAAGCGGGTACTTTATCAGGCAACCCTTTGGCGATGGCTGCAGGTTTAACCACGCTAAAGCTGATCAGCCGCCCAGGCTTTCATGATGAGCTGACTGACTACACCACACGCCTGCTAAAAGGCCTGCAAGAGCGCGCAGATGCCGCAGGCATCCCATTTACCACTACGCAAGCGGGCGGCATGTTTGGTATTTACTTTACCGAGCGTAAAAACATTACCAGCTTTGCCGATGCAACCAGCAGCAATGTTGAGCATTTCAAGCAGTTCTTCCATCTGATGCTCGAAGGCGGCGTGTACTTGGCACCTAGCGCTTTTGAAGCCGGCTTCACATCAATTGCCCTAGGTGATACAGAACTCAAAATCACTTTAGATGCCGCGGAAAAGGCTTTTGCTAAAATGAAAGGCTAAGCACCGGCTCTGTAAATGAACAACGCCCGAGTATTCGGGCGTTGCTCATTGGGTTATAGCGCTATTGCAGCACTCTGGGCAAAATGCGTAAATCCATCTGCAAGCACAAGGCCTGCTGGGTTACTCATCAAAACGTTTAATCAAATCAGGCAATTGCGCAAGCTGGCTGACTTGGGCGTCGGGCTCACGCTCACCAGTCCAAATCTTCTGCTCAGGATTAAACCAAATTGTGCGCATCCCCACTTGCTGTGCACCGAAAATATCATCTTCTGGATGATCACCAATATGAATACTGTGCGCAGGCTCCACCTGTGCGCGCGCTAAAGCAGCCAAAAACACCTGCGGCTCTGGTTTTGCCACGCCAAGCATATCGGCATTTAAGGCAAAGGAAAAATATTCACCCAAACCCACCCGGCGCACATCGGCATTACCATTACTCAAAGCCCCCAACATATAGCGCTGCCGTAGTTGCTCCAAGGTTGGCCGCACATCCGTAAACAACTCAACATTTTGTCGAGCGGCTAAAAACACCTGAAAAGCTTGCTCAGCGATTTCTTGTGCTTCACGCTCGGGGTAACCCGACTGCAATAAAGCACGCAATAACACTTGATAACGCAGTGCACTGACCTGTCGTTCGAGTTCGGGCTGCTGCTGCAGCACCGCGCCTCGTAAGTGCTGTAGACGCTCAGCGGTTAAAGGCTCTAATCGCGCAGCATTATTGTTCAGCCAGTCACGCAAAGCATTATTCGCCGCCACAATAACCGGCTGCACTGACCACAATGTATCATCCAAATCAAAAGTAATTAAACGGATACTCATTGCTCTGGTTTACGCCTCGCACGCGGATGGGCCTGATCATACACTTGTGCTAAATGTTGAAAATCCAAATGGGTATAAATCTGTGTCGTACTGATATCCGCGTGTCCTAGCAGTTCTTGCACTGCACGCAGATCATGGGATGACTCCAATATATGACTGGCAAATGAGTGCCTTAACATATGTGGATGTAAGTGCTGGCCTAGCTCGCGCACACCCGCTTGGCGAACCCGTTCGCGCACTAGCTGTGGACTCATGCGGCGGCCACGTACCCCAATAAATAGCGCCTGATCTTGGGGTTTCGCTTGCTCGCGCACCCGCAACCACTGCTGTATTGCAACAACGGCTTTACTGCCCACCGGCAACATCCGCTGTTTATTACCTTTACCTAGCACCAACACTAAACCTTGCTGCAGATCGATATCAGCAATATTGAGTCCCACCAACTCTGATAAGCGCAAGCCAGACGAATACAACAACTCTAAAATAGCGTGATCCCGGCACGCAGAAAAATCATCCGCCACCGGGCTGTCTAATAGCTGCTGCGCACGGTCAACATCCAACACTTTAGGCAACTTGCGTGCACCTTTAGGCGGACGCAAACCTGCTGCAGGATCATGCTTGCAGATGCCTTCACGCACTAAATATGCATAAAATCCACGCACCGCTGACAACAAGCGCGCAATACTGCGCCCAGTTAACCCCCCGTGATGCAACTCGGCAACCCATTGGCGTAAATGTGCAACCTCCAGTTCACGCCAATGCGATACATCGTGCTGCACAGCAAACTGCCAGACCTTATGCAAGTCACCACGATAGGCACTTAAGGTGTGCGCTGACACTTGGCGCTGCGCTTCTAAGTAAGTTAAATAAGCGGTTAACTGATCTTGCATGCAGGATCCCACATAATAGGCACTTATTTAACGGCGCGTAATGGCGCCAACATTGCGGGCAATAATCGCGCTAAAACATCCGCAAGATAGGTTAAAAACAAGGTATCCACTGAGTTACTGTAATGTTGTTGATCACTGCTACCTATAGCCAGCACACCCTGTATACCTTGATGCTGTAAAGTCACCACTGCTGCGGATTTAATATGCTCAGCCTGCTCCTTGCCAAACAAAAACTGCAACTCTTTAGGACGCAACACACCGCAAAGTGTTTTATTACCGCTGAGCAAACCACCAATATGCTGCTGCGCATACTTTAGTGTTTGGCTGCGGCCGACACTGACTTGCTTATCACTGAATAATATAAGACCGACAAAAGGCACCATAAATGAGTGGCGCAAACTGTCGTCGACCACGCCGACCAGTTCATCTAAAGTCTGCACATCCAGCATCTCTAAAATAAGCCGTCGCGTCTTCTCAAATAAACGATCATTATCACGCGCCACATCCATCAAATGGGTTAAACGGTTGCGCATATCTAGATTGCGCTCACGCAACAGCTCAACCTGCCGCTCCACCAAAGAGATAGAGCTACCGCGTCTATGCGGAATGCGTATCTGCGTTAACAACTCATCTTGATCAAGAAAAAATGCTGGATTGTCTTTTAGATAGGCGACCACTTGTTCTTCAGTGATCCCTGTATCCGACTGCTGCTGGTTACTCATAAGCGAATCTGCCCTTCATAAACACGCGTTGCCGACCCCGTAAAATGTACGTGTGGCTCATTGTCCAACGATTGCAGCCAAGCTCTAGTTTTACTATCAGCGAATTCGACCTGCACCTGTCGATTAACCCAGTTTTGAGCAATAGCCGATACAGCAATTGCACATAAACTATGATGGAAACTATCAATCGCACCGCAGCCTAACTGCCAACTCTGCGCACTCAGATTATTACGATCCTGCACTTGGACAGCACTGACCGTCGTGCCGCGCGGTAAACACGCTTGCTGCTCCAGATGACTGACCAACAGCGCCATAGGCACCTGCGCCACATCGGCCACCTGAAAAACAGCATGCAGGCCACTCATCGAGAGCATGGCAAAACTATGATCCAACAACCACTGGGATTGTTTTTCTTGCTGAATAAAACTGCTCGGCAAAGCAATTCGATCGGCCATCAGCTGCGGCCGCTCCAAGGGCACAGAGACCGAACCATCGGCATGCACCTGCACATCAACAACCGCATGGCGCAGCTCAATTCGCATCTGCGCCTTAGAGATTAATCGTTTATCTGCCACCAAGCGTGCTACACAGCACAGATCACTGGCTAACCAGTCCACTTCAGCACCATTGTGATCAAACATACGGCAGCTAAAGTCCACATCAGGATGCTGTGGTACTTCAATCAGTGCGAGACGGCGAAAACCAACACCATAGCGCCGATCACTCCAAGCCCGCATCTGTTGCGGTTGGATATAGGCATGCTGGCTGATCAGATCAAGCACCATTAAATCATTGCCCAAGCCATGCATTTTCGTAAAACGCAAGAGCATGTTAAGCCTCCGGCAGTAGGCTTTCGTGAGCAAATAACTCTTGTATGCTTTCACGGCGACGCACGAGGTAAGCCTGCTCACCATCGACGACCACTTCAGCCGCACGCCCGCGGCTGTTGTAATTGGAACTCATCACAAAGCCATAGGCTCCGGCTGAACTCACAGTCAGTAGATCGCCTTCCGCTAAAGTTAACTCGCGCTCTTTGGCCAGAAAATCTCCAGTTTCACAGACAGGGCCGACCACATCATAACTGCGCGGCATACCTGCGCGCGGCTTAACCGGCTGCACATCCATCCATGCCTGATACAGCGCTGGGCGCAACAAATCATTCATGGCGGCATCCACAATGGCAAAGTCTTTGTGCTCAGTGTGTTTGAGGTATTCTACGCGGGTCAGTAACACCCCAGCATTGGCAACGATGTAACGGCCCGGCTCAAAGACTAAGGCTAAGTCTCGGCCCGCCACGCGCTCACGCACCGCGGCCATATACTCACCGGCACACGGCGGCTGTTCATCTTGATAACGCACGCCCAAACCACCGCCCAAATCCAAGTGATGCACCTTAATACCGTGCTTAGCTAAACGATCAACGAGCAATAACACTCGATCTAACGCATCTAAAAACGGCTCAAGGCTGGTCAATTGCGAACCAATATGACAATCCACACCCTTGATGGCGATATTGCTCAGCACCGCAGCACGCAGATACACCGACTCAGCAATATTGATATCAATGCCGAACTTATTATCTTTCAGACCAGTGGAAATATAAGGGTGAGTACCCGCATCTACATCCGGATTGACCCGCAAAGATACAGGTGCAATCACACCTAAATGTGCTGCGACTTCTTGCAATCGCTCTAACTCATCGACGGACTCCACATTGAAGCAATGCACGCCAACTTCTAAAGCGCGTTGCATTTCTTCGCGGGTTTTACCTACGCCAGAAAACACCACACGCTCAGGCCGTCCGCCAGCAGCGAGCACACGCTCTAACTCACCCATCGAAACAATGTCGAAGCCTGCACCTAAGCGCGCCAAAATATTAAGCACAGCAAGGTTAGAATTGGCTTTTACCGCATAGCACACCAAATGCTCAACACCTTGCAAAGCATCGGCATAGCTGCGGTATTGTGCTTCAATATGGGCGCGTGAATACACATAAGTGGGTGTGCCAAACTGCTTAGCAATGCTGGATAACGCAACATTCTCTGCGTGCAGCTCACCCTGTTGATAAGTAAATGCTTGCATGGCTCGCTCCCATTAAAGTTCGTAGCGGTCTTTACGGTGTTCATGCGCCGCTTTTTCATCATCTGGATGGTACAAGGGGCCTTTTTGACCACACGCGGTTAAACCCACAAACATCATGGACAATACGATAAATGGAAGCACAATACGCTTCATAGCAAACCCTTCATCAAAGCTATTAATACACTGAGTATACCGACCCCTCATAATCTTGCCTATGCGTAGAATAGGCTGCGACACTAGGATAGCCATAAAAAAACCGTATTATCAGTCATCTTATCCAAACAGTTTTATAGATACGCCATATTTTAGTCACTCAAAATACAAAGGAGCTCGCGATGAGCCTAAGCAATAGCCAATTTCATGACCTTGTCGATGCCACACAAAGAAACCTTGAAGACATCATTGATAACAGTGACGCCGATATTGATATTGAAAACAGCGCAGGCATTTTAACTTTAACCTTTGCCAATCAAAACCAAGTTATCCTCAGCCGTCAGGAGCCGTTAAAACAGTTATGGCTGGCGGATCGCAGTGGTGGCTTCCATTTTGATTACGACAGCAAGCATGCCACCTGGCGCTGCGCCAGCAACCAACAAACACTCGCGCAAATGCTAGCCAGCATTTTACTCAACCATACCCAGCTTGAGTTTGATTTAGACAGTCTCTAACCTGCAGCCTTTCTTTATCTTTATGCACTTGCTTATTTAAGTAACTGTGGTACGTTGAGCCCGTGCACTGATAAACAAACAGCACCTCAAAACCTCGTCACATGGCGGGGTTTTGTCTTTTTTACTTGCGATTTAAAGCTTTAGGAGTAGAGCAAATACCATGAGCAACAAACCCGCGATCACTGTCACTCGTCTAGATATGCAACGTCTGGAGCACATGCTCGACAATTTAGACGACTACGATGCAGCCGCCGAGGCCTTAGAGGCCGAACTGGCCCGCGCGAATTTTGTTGGTCACACAGAAATACCCAATGACATTGTTACCATGAATTCAAAAGCGCATTTCCATGAAGAAAGCAGCGCTAAAGACTACCAACTCACATTAACCTACCCCAACCAAGGTGGCATTGAAGGTAATGTTTCAGTGTTAGCGCCAATCGGTACGGCGCTGCTGGGCCTACAAGTTGGCCAAAGCATCGACTGGCAAACCCCTAAGGGCAAAATGCTTAAGTTGACTCTGAAAAAAGTTGAATACCAGCCAGAAGCACAAGGTGATTTCACGCTATAAAGTGACAGCGCCGCCTTTACAAACTGTATAAGGCGGCATTCAGACGCTTTTCTAAGACTGTTTTGCGCTGCAGAAAATGCATAGTCTGCACACTGCTATGTGGCAAGACCTTAGATAAGTCCATATCGGTGATATAGCACGGATAGCGCTCAGCCGTTTGCCGCATGCTCAAGATATAACGCGCCACCTGCTGGTACAGTTGGGCACCATACTGCAATTCAGAAAACTCTTGGTGATTACAATACAGCGTTAGTGTCCCGTCCTCCTCATAAATCACCTGCACAGCATAAAACCCAAGCTCACGCTCGCCACTGGCTAAGCGACAACGCTCAATACGCTGCGGACTGTCCTGACCATCGGGGTAAATACGATGATAATTAATACTCAGCGGCTGGCTTGCCAAGGGGTCATTAGCAAAGGTTTCGGTTACCGCGTGCCGATACTGTAGCGAGCTGAGAAAACGCTGCAACGGCATCAACAACCTGTGTTCATCAATAAAAGGCTGTGTGTGCTGCCATAAGCCATTGCGCTCATCCAGCACATAGATAAGGGCCTGCTGCCCATTCACCCGATAAAACACTTGCACAGCATCGGCGCGGCCCACAGGCAAAATAAACTTCAGTACGTGCCCCAGCAAAGCATACTCATCAACCCGCCAGCGCATATATTGCGCCTGCTCTTGTGATAAATACTCAACCAGTTCAGCCGCATCAGCAAAAGATATAAAGCCTGCGCGTCCGGCACGCCAATCGAGCACATGCAACTGCTGCTCGATTTGCAGTAGATAGCGACTGTCGCTACCCAACTGAATGTTAGAGAAGACTTGGCTGACCACTTGCTCAACACGTTTAACAATGGACGCAGCTCGATTTTGACAAAAGCACGCAATATGAACCTGTGGCGCCGCCTGCTGCCCTGCACAGTCATTGAGCAGCTGGCTTAAGCACTGTAGCAATGCGTTATCACCACTAAAGCGACTGACAATCAGTTCATTCCAACTATTGAGCATCACTTGATCAATGCTTAATACAAGATTTTCGCGCAATCCGGAAAAACTTAACGCATCCACCTGATCACTGGCCATATGAATATTGGCTTGACTGTGTTGCGGTAACGGATCAACCCCAACATTGACCAACAACACAACTTGACTCGGATAACTGCTGGTGAGCAGCGCTTTTTCCGTGGCTGGCGCAAAAGGCAGCGGCATCACGCGACGAAAGCTTTTTAAAATGCCACGCACTTCAAGCTCATTTAAGTCACTGCTGTAGGCCAATACACTGAGGCGTGTTGACTCATCAATCACCCCATTTAAATACGCCCAGGCTAACACTGGAATTAATTCCTTGGCGCGCTTTAAGGGCATGTGATCTTGCCATTCCAGCCCCGCCAAACTGCCACGGTACACTCGCCAATCGACATGTTCAGACGCACTGTTGACGCTCTGAACTAAAGTCACTGTTTCTTCGGATAAGTCAGGAGCAATGCCAGGATTGAGGTATTCAACTTTACCTGCTTTGCGCTCAAATGCGGCATATAAACGCCGCCCTAATAGAGCCAGATCTCGAGCATTAACAGCCTGCTCTGCTTGCATTTGGCGCGCCAATTGACTTAAAAAACGATAGCTGCGGGTCAGCTCATTGACCAGTAAGCGACGCTCCTGCTGTGCCTGGTCCACCTTCCATTGATGACGCTGATCTAAACGGGCAAGCACCCGCTCACTCCAACCCCAAGCATCAGTGAGCCGCTCCAATAGCATGCGCTGCCAACTTTTCGAACGCGCCAAGCGGCTTTGGGTTAAACGCTTACCCACCTTAAGATAAAAACAACGGCGCACCAGTTCTAAGCGTTCCAACTCGTTGCGCTCAAGCAAATAACGCTCTAAACGCCGATAGAGCATCACATACGCATCCAACTCATCGGCATCGAGCTGATTGGCGTACACGGCCTGTTTGTACGCCAAACTTAGACAATGCACCTGCGGGTGTTCCGAAGCATACACCTCAATAAGCAGCAGTTTCAGTAACGACTTATAGGGCGACTCAATACCTTTATACAGCTGCCACATGCCCGCCCCGACAAATTCACTGGTCGGAATATGCGCCATACAGCCTAAATCTAATACATCCTCACTACGCACAAAGCGCTTAGCCAGCAACGTAGCGCAATATTCAGCATAGCGATGTTCTTCATACACAGGCACCAGCCACCATAAAGGCGTGCGCCCTGCCAGCCATAATGCAGTGCGATAAAACTCATCAAGCAATAAATAATGCTGCGTTGTCCCGCAATCATCCAACGTCAGCTGGCGGTCATTGTACTGGCCGTGGGTAAACTGCTGAGGTTCAATTAAAAACAGGTAAATTTTTGCCCCTAAGCTGGCGGCCCATACTTGTAATAAATCACACTTCTTTCGCAACTCTTGCAGCTGGGATGGGGTGAGTTCAGCGCTATGGCATAACCAAAAATCCATATCACTGTCTTCAGCATAGGCCACAGTGCCGAGACTGCCCATTAAAAACAATGCGTATAAAGGATGCTCTACACGATAGCCACGCGGCGCTTTATAGGTAAAAGAGCGTGCAAAACTTTGCGCTTCTTGAATGAGCTCTGAACTGGGCTCAAAGCCACTGATACCCGCCGGCGTACTGCTGGAAACATAACCCGGCAACAATGGATGGTTGACATGCAGCAGCAAAGGCAGCAAACGTAACACCGACTGCTGCCGTGACGATAAAATCAAATGCGCTCGCTGCAAGCGATCATGGTTGACCGTTAGAAAACGTTTACGCAAACGCGTTAAGTCTTGACGATCAATACCATCATCAATATCTAAGCGTATATCAACCATGATCTCTAAGCTGTTTTAATCAATCGCTAATACGGTTAACACAGCTTGCGCATGCGCGGCCGTTTCCAGACCAAGACTGGTTAAGTAACCGCCATCATCCTGACTGATTAAACCCTTAGCAAACAAACGCTGCGCTGCTGCAACGCGCTCAGCTCCAGCACTGCTGTGCACTTTAATACCTTCGAGTGTACTGTCTAAATTGTATAAACATAACACTTCAAGTTCTGCGACAATCTCAGGGGTCCAAGACATAATGTACTCCAGCTATAAATGAGCTAATAAAGGAATTGCAACACAACGACTAAAGGCTTAAGACTCTTCAGGCAGCTGTGGTAATGCTCGTAACGCGCACTCATAAGCAGCCATATCAAAGGGGCCATCCGCCTTTAACATTTCGCTAATTTGCCACGCTAAGACTTGCGCCATCATCTGCACAATCTCATCGCGTGTATGCCCGACCAAAGTCAGCTTATTAAGCACCGCCTGCACCGCTGGCGGCTGTTGCGCTGACAGCTGATTTTCAATCGCTTGAATCAGTTCCTGTTCAACCTCTTCGTCATCGGTATCCGCTTCATCCGGAATATTGTCCGCAGCTTGGGGCGGCGCTGAGACTGCCTGCAGGGGGCTGTCGCAATCCCCGATGGGCGCGCCACCCTCATCAAGCTGACAGAGTAGGCAATCGCCCGCATCGCCTTGGTTGGTCTCCACATAGCGCACTCTGCGACTGGCTGACGAACGATCGGCCGATACTTGAAAACGTAAGTCTCTCGGTTTATCCGTCACACTAACCTCCAAATCATTACTCAGCTCAGCCACAGACTGCCCGGACTTAGCGATGCTCTAATAATTCACGACCACGCTGCACTGCTGCTCGCACTTGCGCAGGCGCTGTACCACCAATGTGATTACGCGCATTCACTGAACCTTCTAAAGTCAGCACAGCGAAGACATCCTCACCAATTTCAGTGCTGAACTGCTGCAGTTCGGCCAAACTCATTTGTGCTAAATCTTTACCGGTCTTGACACCATAGCCCACCGCATGACCAACAATTTCATGGCAATCACGAAACGGTAAGCCTTTCCCTACCAGGTAGTCGGCTAAGTCTGTAGCCGTAGAGAAGCCACGTAATGCGGCTTCACGCATCATCTCTTTTTTCGGCTCAATGGCCGGCACCATATCGGCAAAAGCACGCAAGCTGTCACGCAAGGTATCCGCGGCATCGAACAGCGGCTCTTTATCTTCTTGGTTGTCTTTGTTATAGGCCAACGGCTGACCTTTCATCAAAGTTAACAAACCCATTAATGCACCAAAGACACGACCACTTTTTCCGCGCACCAGTTCAGGCACATCAGGGTTTTTCTTTTGCGGCATAATCGAGCTGCCGGTACAGAAACGGTCGGGCAAATCAACAAACTGGAACTGCGCAGAGGTCCACAACACCAGCTCTTCAGAGAAACGTGAAAGGTGCATCATCGCGACACTGGCGGCGGCACAAAACTCGATAGCAAAATCACGATCCGAGACGCCATCCAACGAGTTACCCGAAATCGCTTCAAAACCCAACAATTCACAGGTCATTTCACGATCAATGGGGTAAGTGGTGCCGGCTAACGCAGCGCTACCCAGCGGCATCCGGTTGGTGCGCTTACGGCAATCGAGTAAACGCTCGTAATCGCGCGAGAGCATTTCAAACCACGCCATCATATGGTGGCCAAAAGTGACCGGCTGCGCAGTTTGCAAGTGGGTAAAACCCGGCATAATAGTGTCGGCATGAGCCTCAGCCAAGCCTAATAGGCCACGCTGCAAGCGCGTCAATTCCGCTAGAATCAGATCAATTTCATCACGCAACCACAGACGAATATCGGTGGCCACCTGATCATTACGACTACGACCGGTGTGCAGTTTTTTACCGACAATACCCACCTGTTCAGTGAGACGCGCTTCGATGTTCATATGCACATCTTCCAGCTCTGTACTCCAGACAAACTGGCCACTTTCGATTTCTTTTTCAATCGACCGCAAACCCGCAATCACAGTGTCGCGCTCATCAGCAGTTAATACACCCACTTTAGCCAGCATGGTTGCATGGGCAATCGAGCCCATAATGTCATGGCGATAGAGGCGCTGATCAAAATTGACCGACGCAGTAAAACGCGCGACAAATGCATCCACCGGCTCACTAAAGCGGCCACCCCATGACTGATTGGTTTTTTCGTTGCTCATTAACTCTGTCCAACTCAAAAATAAAAGATGGGCACATAATAACAGGATGATCGACTCTTATGCCGCCCCTGCTTTAATTATCTACACCATGCTGCTTAAGCCACGCCAAAAGACGCACCAACGGCAAAGCGCCACTTTGACGCGCCACTTCTTTACCATTTTTAAATAAGATCAAACTCGGTATCGAACGGATACCTAACTGACCTGATAATTCTGGATAGGCCTCACTGTCTAGCTTGCCAAAACGACATTGAGTACTCAGCTGTGCCGCCGCCTCACTGAAGATGGGTGCAAACTGGCGACACGGCCCACACCAGCTTGCCCAAACATCAACCAGCAACGGCACATCGCCTTTACTTTGCCGAGTAAAAGTGGCCGCGTCCAAATCAAATGCTGTATCAGTAAACACTGGTTTCTTACAGGCGCCACACTGTGGCTGCGCTGCGCGCTTAACCTCAGGAATACGGTTTAAGGTGGCGCAATGCGCACAAGGCACAACAATTGAGTCAGTCATTTTGACACCTCTTGATTAAGCATCTCATTAATTTACCAATTGATTAACTATACACCCCAGCCTTATCCATGTGTTATTTGCCTATTAGGACGTCCTAGACTACAACTTTAAGTATAGGGACGCATCACACAGCACGGAGGCTGTTAACCCATGATAAATCAACGCGCTTTTACTTTAGTGGAAATGTTTATTGTGCTCGCTTTGCTGGCCATTTTAGGACACATTGCCGTACCTGCTTTACAGGACTTTTTAGAACGCAACCAACAACGCGCCTTATACGATCAAGTTGCTCGGGCGATCCAGCATGCTCGCTCGCATGCGGTAACACACCGTGTACGCGTGCAACTTTGCGCCAGTCATGATGGTTTATCCTGTCATACAGACTGGTCGCGGGGCTGGTTACTGCGCGAAGTCAAGCAAACGACTCCTCTGGCGGTCACCCAACTCAAAGATGATAAGCGCCGCCTACAATGGAGCGGCTTCCAGCCCAGCATTCAGTTTTATAGTAATGGCAGCAGCCCTAGCAGCAATGGCCGTTTTTTCAGTTGTCACAAGCAAAAAATCAGCTGGCAACTGATTCTCAACCGTCAAGGTCGCTTGCGCATCGGCAGCCCTACAGAAAATACTGCAGAAAATGCACGCTGTAGCTAAGGCATAACTGGCTCACACTTTATTGTTTTATCCGCCACAGCACTTGCCGCGCATAAGTGCAACAGGTAACACTGTTCAATATGAAGAACTCAAACAACAACACCCAGCCATCCGACGATTTTTTTGTCCCCGAGCTTTGCCAGCCTGAAGCATTACTGGGTTTAATTTTATTGGCGCAATTACTGGTCTTAGTGCTGGTTTTAGCTGAGCCCATGGACACGGGTTTTGATTGGATGCGCTTAGCACTGACCTCATTGTTTGTGCAGTGGATTGTTTTATTGTCGGCAGCGGCGCTCTGCCGCGCTCGACCTTATCTAGCACGCCTGCCGGCGAGCTTAGCGGTGCTGGCTATTTGTACTTTAGTGCTGCTGCTCACGGTCTTGTGCACAGCCATTGCTGAACACTTTTACCTAACGCCGGAACTCTCTAGTGAAGCACGCCATCATTTATATATTCGCCACGCATTAATCAGTTTAATTATGTGTGCATTGCTGATGCGCTACTTTTACTTGCAAGGCCAATGGCGCAGGCAGCAGCAAGCCGAATTACAAGCACGCTTACAAGCGCTGCAAGCGCGCATCCAGCCGCATTTTTTATTTAACAGCTTAAACAGTATTGCCAGTTTAATAGGCTCAGACCCAGACAAGGCCGAGCATGCTGTGCTTGATTTATCTGACTTATTTCGCGCCAGTCTCGCTAAGCCCGACTCTCTGTCGACCTGGCAAGATGAACTGTCATTGGCCAAACAATACTTATCCATTGAACAATATCGACTTGGCCAGCGTCTACATGTGCTGTGGAAGGTTGATTCTGTGCCCAATGATTTACCAATCCCGCATTTGACTGTGCAGCCACTATTAGAAAACTCTATTATTTATGGCATTCAGCCCAGTATCCAAGGCGGCAGTATTGAAATCAGCGCACACTACTCACAAGGTGTTTTTAAATTGCAGGTGAGTAACCCATTTATGCCCAATGACAAAACCCATAACCCGCGCGGTACGCGCCTAGCATTGAATAATATTGAGGCCCGCTTAAAAGTACTGTTTGGCCCTAACGCTCGATTATCCATACAACAACAACTTGATCGTTACACCACAAGTCTGAGCTACCCCTGCTCTAGACCCTCAGCAGAGGCACAACAATAAGATGAAGATCTTAATTGCTGATGATGAGCCTTTAGCTCGCGAACGCTTATCGCGTTTAGTCAAAACCATTCCTCACTGCACCGTATTAGAACCCAGCGCAGAAAATGGCCAGCAAGCATTGCAACTGGTCGAGGCATTACAACCTGATGTTTTGCTACTGGATATCGGCATGCCTGGACTTGACGGCCTGCAGGTCGCCGCCAGGCTGTGCGAACACAACAATGCTCCCGCAGTGATTTTTTGCACAGCCCATGATGAGTTTGCTTTGCAGGCTTTTGAAGTCAGTGCCATTGGCTATCTGGTTAAACCTATACGTGTCGAGCAACTACAAGCAGCGCTAGAAAAAGCCCAGCGCCTGAACCCGGTACAATTGGCTGCGCTATCGCGTGCACCATCGGCCAGTAATACACCTCGCACCCACCTCAGTGCACGCACTCATAAAGGCATTGAACTGATCCCGCTTGAGCATGTGATTCATTTCTTAGCTGACAACAAATATGTCACGTTGCGCCATATTAACGGTGAAACATTGCTGGATGAGTCATTGAAATCCCTCGAAGAGGAATTTGGCGACCGTTTTGTCCGGATCCACCGCAATGCCTTGGTCAGTCGCAACCATATTGAACGCTTACAACGCAACCCAAGCGGACATTACGAGATACATCTGCGCGATACAACAGAGGCGCTGACAGTCAGTCGCCGTCATGTTGCATCCGTGCGCAAACTCATGGATAAACTTTAACAAGCACGAGGTCATGCTGACACAACTGTCAGGACTTGGCACAAACCTGCACAAAAGCGCACTGACACAAAACAGCTGTGGATTTTAGCTGTTTGTTAACTCTGCCTTAACCGCGCAGGTCATTATCCAGAGCTGACTTTAAGCGCTCTGCAAAAACTTGATACACAGCATGAGGCAAGCCGGCGCTGCGCCTGTTATCATCCATTCATTAATATTTACAACGTTGGATCATAACTATGTCATTGAGTGAAGAACCGATAACTGAACTGCGCATCGCTACCCGTAAAAGTGCTTTGGCACTCTGGCAAGCCGAGTTTGTCAAAGCAGAGCTTGAAGCAGCGCACCCCCACTTAACTGTTACGCTGGTCCCTATGGTCAGTCGCGGTGATCAACTGCTGGACTCACCCTTAGCGAAGATTGGCGGCAAAGGCCTGTTTGTTAAAGAACTACAAACAGCGTTAATGTCCAAAACAGCCGATATTGCCGTGCACTCCATGAAAGACGTGCCCATGGATTTCCCCGAAGGCTTAGGCTTGTACTGCGTGTGCGAGCGCGAGGATCCGCGTGATGCTTTTGTTTCCAATACCTACGCCAGCTTAGATGAATTACCACCCGGCAGTATTGTGGGAACCTCCAGCCTGCGACGCCAAGCGCAGATTCTCGCGCAACGCCCTGATCTTGTGGTTAATTTTTTACGCGGTAACGTTAATACCCGCTTAGCTAAACTGGATGCCGGTGAATACGACGCTATTATTCTGGCCGCTGCTGGCTTGCTGCGCTTAGGTTTTGCCGACCGCATCCGTAGCAGCTTAGATGTGAGTACCAGCCTACCTTCGGGCGGTCAAGGCGCGGTCGGCATTGAGTGTCGCAGCGCGGACACAGCCATTCATAAGCTCCTTGAGCCCTTACACCATGCGGATACCGCTGCGCGCGTAACAGCTGAGCGCGCGCTGAATAAACACCTCAACGGCGGCTGCCAAGTCCCTATCGCCTGCTATGCAGTCTTGGAAGGTGAGCAATTATGGCTACGCGGTTTTGTTGGCCAGCCCGATGCCTCAGTGCTGCTCTATGCAGAGCAACGCGCGCATAAGAATGATGCGCAAGCCTTAGGTATTGCAGTGGCTGAAGACTTATTAGCGCAAGGCGCTGGAGCCATTCTTGCGCAGCTGTATACAGAAGAGACCCCAGCACAGTGAAACAGTGGCGCCTGCTCATCACCCGACCTGCAGCCGACAGCGCCGTGCTGGCGGCGCTTTTGGCTGAGCATCATATTTACAGCTGCAGTTTGCCGCTGTTAGAGATTCAAGAGCTAGCAGAAACCCCAGCTCAACGTACGCAGCTGCTCAATTTAGATCAGTATTGTGCCGTGATTGTAGTCAGCAAGCCGGCCGCCATACTGGGATTAAAACGGCTTGACCAATATTGGCCACAGCCACCGGCCAAGCAGCATTGGTTTACTGTAGGTGCTGGTTCAGGCCAAATCTTGGCTGACTATGGTTTAGCGGTAAGCTGGCCCGAGCACGGCGATGATAGCGAAGCCTTATTAGCTCTACCAAAATTTATTGAGACCTTGGATACAGCCAACCCGCGTGTCTTAGTGATGCGCGCGGATGTTGGCCGCAACTTTCTCTCAGAGCAGCTCCAGCAGCGCGGTGTCCAGGTGGATTTTTTACCGCTTTATCGCAGACGCTTACCAGTTTATCCTACAGATACATTAATAACCCGCATTCAACAAGAACAGCTCAACGGACTGGTCGTCAGCAGCGAACAAGGCTTGCGTCATTTAATCGAACTGGCTGGAGAGCACTGGCCAAAACTGGCATCTTTAACGCTGTTTGTGCCCAGTCCTCGTGTCGCTAACATTGCCCATGAATTAGGCGCTCAACAGGTTATTGATTGTCGCGGCGCAAATAACCAAGCATTGCTTGATGCCTTGGCCACGCAAGCTGCACCATCAGCATAAGGATTCAGTTATGACCCACTCTTCAGAAAAGTCGGATGCCCAAACACCAACAGCCGCTGCCAACCCTAACAAGCACGACAGCGCTGCAACGGCTGCTCAACCCTCTAAACAGGCGCCCCATAAGCACGCCGCTGGCCAGCAGACGGCTGATATCAAGCCGCAAAGCAACACCAGCAAGAACAATTCTTCAGGTAAAGGTTTAGCTGTACTGGCGTTGCTATTTGGCCTCGGTGGCCTGGGTGCAGGCGTGTGGAGCGTGATGCAAATCCAAACAGCGGGAGATTTGAGCACACAACAGCAACAGCAGCTATCCAGCATGCGTGCGCAAACCGCCAGCCTAGCTGAACGCGAACAGCAGCTCAGCCAAACGTTGGCACAAATGCCCTCCGCCGAGCAATTACAGCAAGGACGCGAGCTTTTAGCCGCTGTACAAGCGGAGCAGCAGTTGTTATCTAAGCGCCTCGAGACCATTTTAGGCGCCAGCCGTCAAGACTGGCGCTTAGCTGAAGCCGAGCACTTATTGCGCATGGCCAGTTTACGCTTAAGTGCACTGCACGATACCAATAGTGCAAGTTTCTTGCTGCAAGCGGCCGATCAGATTTTACTGGAACAAAATGATCCGGCGGCCTTCGCAGCGCGTGAACAATTGGCAAAAAGCATCGCGGCGCTTAAAAGTAATGTCACCTTAGACCGCACAGGTTTATTTGTGAAACTCGGCGCACTGCAGCAACAGGCCAGTGAGCTCACCCACCTCGCACCTGAGTTTCAGCAAGGTCAAGGCCAGCAGGCTCAAGTGGCGATGGGTGACGGTCCAGGACGTTGGGCGCAATGGTGGGAAACCATCTCGCGCTATGTCCGTATCGATTTTAATGCCAGCGAACAAGTGCAGCCGCTGCTAGCAGGCCAAAGCCTAACCCAAGTACGACTTGCGCTAGGCTTAGCATTGGAGCAAGCACAATGGGCAGCACTCAATGGTGCAACTGAGGTCTATCAGCAAGCACTCAAGCAAGCGCTAGCGATTTTGGCAACACACTTTAGCGCTGAAGATCCAAGCGTCGCAGGTTTAAGAGGGCAAATCAGTGAGTTACAAGAGCAAAAGGTCAGTCAACAATTGCCTGATTTAAATACCGCTCTGCTCACTTTAGAAGCCTATATAAAAACCCGCTCGACCCCTCAGCAACCCAGCCCAGAGGAGTCAAGTGCATTATGAAACGCATCTACCTCATTCTGCTGATTGTCGTAGCCTGTGCTGCTGCCCTTGGCATGTTTATCGCAGAACACACAGGCTATGTCCTTATTTCCTGGAAGTCCTTTCGCTATGAATCAAGCCTCTGGGTGTTTCTAGCGGTTCTGTCTGGGCTCATTGCCGTACTCTACGGTTTGCGTACTTTGATTAAAATGACCTTGGTATCAAGTGGTCTGATTAATCCATGGTCAAGCCGCAACCAAAGCCGACGGTTACGTCACGCGGCAGAGCAAGGCATTTTAGATCTCGCACAAGGGCATTGGAAAAATGCTTTACGCCACCTACGTCGCGCTGCACAAGGCGAAAGCAAACCTTTGGTGTACCTCTTAGGCGCCGCCAATGCCGCTGAAAAACTGGGTTACAGCCAAGAGGCCGATGAGTTACTGGAGCAAGCTTTAATTAAGCAGCCTTCAGCAGAGGTTGCCATTGCGCTCACCCATGCCGATTTGCAACTGCAACGAGCCGATGACATTGGCGCACAAGAAACTCTGCAAGCCATGCACGAACTGCACCCCGAGCACCCGGAAGTACTCTTGCGCTTGCAAGCTCTATTGCGCCAGCGGCAAGACTGGTCAGCCTTAATTGGCTTATTGCCGGCTTTACGCAAATGTAAACGTTTGAGTAGCGAACAACTGCAGAGCATTGAATATCAAGCGTGGTCAGGGCGTCTAGCCTCAGCCTCCTTAGTGGCCGCCGGTCAAGATAGCCAACAAGCGCTCAAATCACTGGATAACGCTTGGCAAGAACTCTCCAGCAAACTTAAACATGACCCACAATTGGTCGCATCTTATTGCACAGAGCTCTTGCGTCTCAACGCTCAAGAGCAAGCAGAGTCACTGTTACGCCATGCTCTCAAGAACAATCTAAATGATGAGTTACTCGAGCTGTATGGACGTACTCAGGCAAAGGATAGCGCGCGGCAATTACAGCTGGCCGAAAGCTGGCTTAAGCAAGCACCTGACAACCCTATTCTACTGCGCGCCTTGGGACGCTTAAGTTTACGCAATCAACTCTGGGGCAAAGCCCGCGATTACTTCGAAAGCAGTTTGCGCCTGCATCGCCAAGCGCATACCTGTGCGGAGCTGGCACGACTCCTCAGTCACTTAGGCGACACCCAGCGCAGCAATCAGTTGTTTGCCGAAAGCTTTCAACTATTAGAACAGTCTTTACCGGCATTGCCGCAACCCGCACTACAAAAAGACACGCCATAGTGGCTATACTATTGTCTTACAGCGTATCAGCCCTGTAGTTGTTGATACGCTGTTGTCTTTGTGTGTTCTAAGTGCGCTACGCCTCCTCAAGGGGTGCAGTTCACTCTAGACCAGCGGCCCCACCTAATGCCAAGGAGTTTCAATGCAGCTTCCCTCCACTCGCTTATTATTTTTACTGGCATTTTTAGGCTGTACAGGTCTGATTGTTGTCGCGCTGTATCTCGAGCATATCGTTGGCCTCTCGCCCTGCCCGCTCTGTCATGTGCAGCGTTTTGCCGTAGTTCTTTTCGGCCTGATCTGCTTGCTGGCCACGGTGCATAACCCTGGGATAGTGGGTCGTCGCATCTATGCAGTAATGGCCATGCTTGCCGCAGGCTTTGGTATCGCCACTGCGGGCCGCCAAATCTGGTTACAAGGCTTGCCTGAAGATCAGCTGCCGGCGTGCTTGCCACCTTTGGAGTTTATGCTCGAAGCTTTTCCACTGCAGGAAATCATCACAAAAATGCTACAAGGCACCGCTGACTGCGCCGAAGTTAACTGGACTCTGCTGGGGTTAAATCTTGCTGAGCTGAGTATGATCAGCTTTATCAGCATGTTGCTCTTTGCTGTATTTATTGTCTTGCGCAAAAACGCTCTATAACCGAGTTGTTTTAGCCATCTGCATCAGGCTCAGTGACTGAACCGAGCCTGATGCAGGCGTGCCAAACTACTCTTTTAGCGGCACTAAGCGCGGCGCAATCATATGCTCTGGACGTAAAATATCCGCTAACAACTCATCATCGAGTAATTGCTCTTCGCGCACCAACTCAAGTACGCCACGTCCACTTTCCAATGCCAGCTTGGCGATTCGAGTGGCATTGTCATAGCCGATATATGGATTAAGCGCTGTAATTAAACCGATAGAATGCTCCATCAAGCTACGGCAGCGCTCCTCATTAGCGGTAATACCCACCACGCAATGTTCACGCAACATATCCATCGCTCGGCGCAACAAACGGATCGAGTCAAACATTTTCCAAGCAATCAGTGGCTCCATCACGTTCAACTGCAACTGCCCAGCCTCTGCAGCCAAAGTGAGCGATAAGTCATTACCAATCACCTCATAGGCCACCTGACTCACCGCCTCAGGAATCACCGGATTGACTTTACCCGGCATAATTGAGCTGCCAGGTTGGCGTGGCGGCAAGTTAATTTCATTAATCCCTGTGCGTGGCCCACTGGATAATAAGCGCAAGTCATTACAGATTTTCGACAGCTTCACCGCGGTACGCTTCAGCATGCCGGAAAAAGCTACAAAAGACCCCATATCTGAGGTTGCTTCAATCAAGTCAGTCGCCGCTTTAATTGGATGGCCACAAATCGCTGCTAAGCGCTCAACCGCAACACCCTGATAGCGTGGATCCGCATTGATCCCAGTACCAATCGCCGTCCCGCCCAAGTTAACTGGGGTAAACAACTCATCAGCCAAGCTTTTTAAGCGATTAAGGTCTTGATTTAGGTTGGCAGCAAAAGCTTTAAACTCTTGCCCTAAAGTCATTGGCACCGCATCTTGCAGCTGCGTGCGGCCCATTTTTAAAACGTGAGAAAACTCATCACCCTTGTCAGAGAAAGCGCCAATTAAACGCTCTAAACTCTCTAAAAGGTCATTATGACCTAATAAAAGCCCGACACGAATGGCCGTTGGATATGCATCGTTGGTCGACTGGGCCATATTGACATCATTATTGGGGTGTAAAAAACTGTACTCGCCTTTTTCTTTACCCATGGCTTCCAAAGCAAGGTTTGCAATCACCTCATTGGCATTCATATTGGTTGAGGTGCCTGCACCGCCTTGGATCATATCGACAATAAACTGATCATGGTGCTTGCCTTCAATCAGTTGCATGCAAGCCGCAGAAATCGCCGCATGTTTTTTATCGTTTAAATAGCCCAGCTGATGATTGGCATCTGCTGCCGCCTGTTTCACCATCGCCAAGGCTCTGACAAAGTTGGGGTAATGCGACAAAGGCACTCCAGAGAGATGGAAGTTATGCATAGCCCGCAGCGTTTGAATACCATAATAGGCATCTTTAGGTACTGGCAAAGAGCCTAATAAATCATGTTCAGAACGAAACGCTGTTGCAGTCATAGATCACACACTCCTTCAACCCAATATTAAAAATATTTAATAGATTAATTTTAGGCTTTCCAGGCCGCTAAAGCTAACCTTGTCTGTTGTTTAACTGCGACATAATGCCCTAGAACAACATGTGGATAACTCTGTTAATAAGATGTTCGAACTTTGACTCAGGCATTCTAAATCATAGAAAACAAGCTTAAGACATTGATTTAATTAGAGTTAAATGAAAAAACCAGCTTACGAAAACAGCCTTATGCCCTGCAGCAGCTGTGGATAACTCTGTGTATACTCAGCGCTGCACGGCACATTGGTCTCAAGGACTACTGGCATCCTCACTGGGCAAATTAAGCTCCGCAATACTGCGTAAACGCTCAACCACCAAAGCGTTTATCGAACCTTCAGGGAACGCCTGCTGCTCATCCATACTGCCTGCAACAGTTCCACTTAATAAGCTCAAGGCTTGATCAACATCGTCAACGGCATAAATATGAAATAAATCTTCTGCCACTGCATTCACTACCGCCTCATCCAGCAGCAAGTTCACCACGTTGGAACGCGGAATAATCACCCCTTGTTCACCGCTTAAGCCTCGCGCTTGGCATAAACGGAAAAACCCTTCGATTTTTTCATTCACCCCGCCGACCGCTTGCACTTCACCAAACTGGTTAATCGAACCCGTAATAGCAAATGACTGCTTTAGCGGTATGCGTGACAAAGCAGAAATCAAGGCACACACTTCACCCAAAGAGGCGCTGTCGCCATCGACATAGCCATACGATTGCTCAAGAGCAATGCTCGCCGAAATAGCCAAGGGAAACTCTTGCGCATATCGGCTACCTAGATAGCCAGTGACAATCATCATGCCTTTGGAATGAATGGACTGGCCTAAACTAACCTCGCGCTCAATATCCACAATGCCGCTGCTGCCTGGATAAACTGAAGCGGATATACGCGCCGGCACCCCAAAGGTAGAATCCCCAACCGCCAGCACCGTTAAACCATTGCATTTACCAACAGCCGCGCCTTGTGTATCAATCAAGATCACACCCGACAACATATCATCCATAATGCGCGCAGAAACACGTCCTGTACGGGTGATTCGGGCGGCAATGGCTTGTTCAATATGCACGGCATCCGTGAGCTCAGCACCGCTACTGCAACGCATAAAGTCAGCCTCGCTCACCACTTGAAACAAATCCGCAAGGCTGGCAGATAACCGCTCTTTATGCTCAGCTAAACGTGCGCTGTAACGCACCAATTGCTGCACTGCTGCAGCCGTTAATGGTGCCATGCCTTCTTCACTGGTACGCGCATGCAGCAGCTGTGCAAACTGGGTCAGGGTTTCATCGGTAAGCGGAATATCCTCATCAAAATCAACCAACATGCGAAACATTTCTTGAAAATCAGGATCCAGCTCTTGCAGTGCGTAATAGAGTTCGCGCGAGCCTATCACCACAACTTTCACTTGCAAGGGGATCACTTGCGGAATCAAAGTGACGGTGGCGACACGGCCCAGCTCGACCAGTGGTGATTCCATTTTTAACTGCCGCGAATGCAAAGCTCGCTTTAAAGCCTCCCAAACAAAAGGCTCCGACAACAGCTTTTCGGCTTCCAAAATTAAATAGCCGCCATTCGCCCGATGCAAAGCGCCAGGTCGCAACTGCCGGTAGCTGGTATACAGCACCCCCTGATCGGTACTGTACTCAATACGACCAAACAAATTATCGTAAGTAGGGTGCGACTCAAACACCACAGGGGCGCCTTCACCGGGATTGTGCCCGACCAACAGAGTTGGACTGTACTGCTCTTCTAATAACTTACGTGCAACGGCATCGCTGTGATCTGCATCGACCAGCTGTTCAACCACAGTTTTTAGCAAATTGGCCTGCATGGCCTGTAAGTAAGCCACCACACAGGGATGCTCAGCATACTTTTGCGCCAGCGGTGCCAGTAGTGGCTCCAAAGCCAAAGCAATGGTTTCTTCGTTCAGTTGTCGCAACTGATTACTGGACTCACGCTTCCATAATGGCAGGCTCGATAGCTCTTTATTAAGCTGTTCTTCAAGAACAGCAATATTGGCATGAAATTGCTCACGTTCGCTCTCAGGACGCTGAGCAAACTCGGCCTCATCCAAAGCTTTACCTTCAAACATCGGCGTAAAGGCGATATTGATGCTGTCACGGTATAACGCAATATTTTTTTCTAGCGCCAGCTTCTCAACGACATCTAGCGCCTGGTCATAACGGCGGTTAAAGGTACGATCAATGGCACTTTTCTTTTGCTGCCACGCCGGCGTTTCAAAAACCGCAGGGAAAGTCGCTAATAAATTATCCAGCAAGGTGCTGATATCACTACAGAAACGGCTCCCTTCCCCTGGTGGCAGCTGCACAGCGTGAGGTTCACGCATTTCACTGAAGTGATTCACATAAAGCCAGTCAGAGGGGGTTGCTTGCTGCTTAGCCTGCTCAATAAGGTGACGCCGTGTATAAGAAAAACGCCCCGTACCTGATTCACCCATAACAAAAACGTTATAGCCATGGCGCTGCATGGCCACGCCAAATTGCAGTGCTTGCACAGCACGCGTCTGACCGAGCACGCCATTGAGCGGCTGCAGTTGTGCAGTACTGGTAAAGTTAAATTGTCCGTTAAAGGTGCGGGTCAGTTGTTCGGGCAATAAACGCTGTGCGTTTACAATTGAATCAGGCATTAGAATTCCTTGCAGCTAGCGGCGACGCCGCGAAGTGAACGGCGCATTCTGGCCCTGCTTGGTGCCTCAGTGCAAGAAAGAAGTGCAAAGAAAGTCGATTGCTAGCAGGTTACGCCTCGCTCAGTAGCTTACACAATTCTAGAGGCCGTCACATGCGAGTACGGAGATAACCAGAGGCTATGGGCAGACTGGAAAGTAAAAACTGAGTATCGCTCAATCTGTACGCCCAGCACCTTGGTATAGAAAAAGCTATGCCATCAGCCACTGCATAGCCCGTCCTCGAAGGTATTCGCAGTTTGATTAGTCTGCGCAGTTGATGCACAAAGGGGTAGCTGGCAAAGCTTCTAAGCGCTCCGCCTTAATGGGCTCAGCACACTGTGCACATTCACCGTAAGTGCCGGCATCCAAACGCATCAAAGCTTGTTTGACTTCTAGGATGCTGGCGCGGGCATCTGCCAATAAACCTTGTAACACCATATCATTCTGGCGCTCTGTCGCCTGCTCCGAAAAACTTTGCGCATGCACGCGTGATAAATCGCGTTCAATGGCTTCTGCGCGAGTACTGTATTCAGTCAGTAGTGCTTCTAAGCGCATACGTGGATCAATGTCGACCATAACTACCTCTTCTAAAGATAAACAGCTCATAAAGTGAACTTATAGCAAAACAATATAAAAGGTAAGCCTACGAATGATACTGATACTAATCAATGCGCAGCTATATACAGCCCAAACAATAAAGCGTCCCGCGATTGCTCGCAAGGACGCTTTATTTTCACACCTATACTCAGGTTTAAAGTGATTACACAATACCTTGCGCAAGCATGGCATCAGCAACCTTAACAAAACCAGCGATATTGGCACCTTTTACGTAGTTTACGCGACCGTTTTCCATACCATAATGTACGCAAGCCGCATGAATGCTCTGCATAATATTATGCAGTTTGGCATCCACTTCCCCGTCGGTCCACAATAAACGCATCGCATTCTGTGTCATTTCTAAACCACTGACCGCCACACCACCTGCGTTCGATGCTTTACCGGGTGCATATAAGATGCCCTGCTCGATAAACAGATCAACAGCATCAAGTGTTGATGGCATATTCGCGCCTTCAGCAACACAGATGCAGCCATTTTTAATTAAGGTGCGTGCATCATCAATGTTCAGCTCATTCTGCGTAGCGCAAGGCAAAGCAATATCACATTTAAGAGCCCATGGACGCTGCCCAGCAAAGTAAGTTAGACCATAGTGCTCAGCCATTTCTTGGATACGTCCACGACGGATATTTTTCAGATCCATCAGATATTTCCAATGTTCGCTATCCATACCCTCTTCGAAATAAACTGTACCACCTGAGTCAGACAGAGAAATAACCTTACCACCCAGCTCGATGACTTTCTGTGCAGCATATTGAGCAACGTTACCGGATCCAGAAATCGCCACACGCTGCCCTTCAAAACGCCGTTTAACACTTTTCAGCATTTCTTCAGCAAAGTACACACAGCCATAACCTGTCGCTTCAGGCCGGATGAGACTGCCACCGTAGGTCATGCCTTTACCGGTTAACACTGAAGTAAATTCATTAGCCAGGCGCTTGTACTGACCAAACATATAACCAATTTCGCGGGCACCGACACCGATATCACCGGCTGGCACATCCAAATGATGGCCAATATGGCGAAAGAGCTCCGTCATAAAGGACTGACAGAAACGCATAACTTCATTGTCAGTTTTACCTTTAGGATCAAAATCAGATCCGCCCTTACCTCCACCCATGGGCAGCGAAGTCAGCGAGTTTTTAAACACTTGCTCAAAAGCTAAGAATTTTAGAACCCCAAGATTCACCGATGGATGAAAACGCAAACCACCTTTATAAGGTCCAATAGCGCTGTTCATCTGAATACGGTAGCCACGATTCACGTGCACTTTACCCGCATCATCCACCCAAGGTACCCGGAATAAAATCACGCGTTCCGGCTCAACCATGCGCTCAATGATGCCTGCTTGCATATAGCGCGGATTAGCCTCCAAAAAAGGCCATAGAGTGCGCAGCACTTCTTCAACCGCCTGGTGAAATTCAGGCTGATCAGGGTCACGCTGTTTTATATGGGATAAAAACGCATCAAGAGTTTGGGACATAATAAAGCCTCGGCACACCGCACTCGTGCGGTCATTGTTCAAAACCATCTGACTTTATCAGTGCAGAGGGGCTTTGCGATAGAAAAAAATGAGAAAAATTTTAAAAAATCTGTTTATAGCCCCTATTCTCGGCGTAATAACAGCCTCTGGGCATGATATTTATCCTTTCAGCCTATACATCGCAAAAACGCAATGTTATATTATAACCAAATCATTCACCTGGAATTCAAAATGCGCTTTTATTATTTACTCGCCTCAGCACTCTTTGCACTGCTGCCTTTAAACATCACCGCACACGAACACGAACATGAACATGAACATGAACATGAGCTCAGCTTAGCAGGTCATGAACATGGCGTTGTTCGCATTAATATAGCCCTCGAAGCGCAGCAGCTCGAGATGGAACTGCAAAGCCCGGCCATGAATATAGTCGGCTTTGAATATCAACCCTCCTCAGCGGCTGATCAACAAGCGCTCGTGGCTGCAGAAAAAGCATTAAAGAATGAGCACTTGCTCTTTAACCTCACAGCAGATGCACACTGTGTTTTAAGCGCTGTAACGCTAAACAATGACCTTGCCAAGCACATGGACGAAACGGCACACACAACAGCTGCCGACAGCAAGCACGGAGACGCACATGCTCACAGCGACATTCAGGTCAACTACCAATTTACCTGCAGCAACCCTAACGCACTGAAGCGTCTGGATTTTGCGGGGATCTTTAGAGCATTTCCACTGACTGAAAAAATCCATGTGCAATGGATTTCGACCGACGCCCAAGACAGTGCCGTGCTCTCTCCTAGCAATACCACCCTCAACTGGTAAGCCCAACTCGCGCTAGCCAAACGCAATAACATCAGCGCTAGGTTACTATGACCCTGAGAAAGACCATGACACCGCTAAGCCCTATTATCGAATTACACAATCTGCGCTTTGCTTGGCCTCAACAAGCGACACTGCTCGACATCCAGAGCTTTAGCTTAGAACCCGAACAACGCTTATTTTTAAAAGGACCGTCAGGCAGTGGCAAAACCACGCTATTGGGCTTACTGGGCGGGGTGCATTTACCGCAAAGCGGTACTATTCGTTTATTAGGGCAAGATCTCAGTGCGCTCAGCGCCAGCGCCCGTGATTGTTTTCGAGTGGATCACAGCGGCTTTATCTTCCAGCAGTTTAATCTACTGCCGTTTTTATCGGTCATCGACAATGTGTTATTACCCTGTCAGTTTTCTAAACACCGCAGGCAACGTGCCATTGAGCGTCACGGTTCGATCATGGCTGCGGCAACAACATTGCTCACACACCTCGGCTTACCCGCACAATTACAGCAACAGCGCGCTGGCGAGTTGTCCATTGGCCAACAACAACGCGTTGCTGCCGCCCGCGCCTTAATTGGCCAGCCCCGGCTAGTGATCGCCGACGAACCCACTTCAGCCTTAGATGCAGACAGCCGCGAAGCTTTTTTACAGCTGTTATTTGCAGAATGCCAAGCAGCCGGAGCCAGCCTATTATTTGTCAGCCATGACCAATCTCTAGCTAAACTATTTGACCGCAGCATCGACCTTACTCAACTCAACCGCGCCGCGCGCGCGCAGGAGGACTAAGGTGCATTTATTTAGAATTGCGCTGCGCAGTTTAGCCAACCGGCGTTTTACCGCATTACTCACCGTATTTGCCATTGCCCTTTCCATTACCTTATTACTGGCTGTAGAACGCGTGCGTACGGAAACCCGCGCCAGCTTTGCCAGCACCATTAATTCAACTGACTTAATTGTGGGCGCGCGTTCAGGCTCGGTGAACCTATTACTCTACTCCGTATTTAGAATTGGCAATGCCACTAATAATATCCGTTGGAGTAGCTTTGAGCACTTTGCGCAACACCCCCAAGTACAATGGGCAATCCCCATATCTCTTGGCGATTCACATCGCGGCTATCGCGTGCTGGGGACATCTGCCGACTATTTCAGCCACTACCAATATGGGCGGAAACAACACTTAAAACTGCAAAGCGGCCGCTTTTTTAGTGATCAAGCGCCCTTTGAAGTGGTGCTGGGCGCTGAAGTTGCAGATACCCTCAAGTACCAACTGGACGAAAAAATTGTCTTAGCCCACGGCGTTGCTCGCATCAGCTTAGTCAAGCATGCGGATAAACCTTTCACCATCGTTGGCATTCTAGAGCGCACCGGCACACCTGTGGATCGCACGTTACATATTGCTTTGGCGGGTATGGAAGCACTGCATATTGACTGGCAACATGGCGCACCGGCCTACAACCAGCACAAGATCAGCGCTGAACAAGCCCTAGCCATGGATCTGCAACCCAAAGAAATCACCGCTATGCTGCTGGGTTTAAAAAGCAAAATTGCAACGTTTGCCGTGCAGCGTGAAATCAATCAGTGGCGTGGTGAACCCTTATTAGCCATTTTGCCAGGTGTCGCCTTACAAGAACTGTGGAGCTTAATGGGCACGGCAGAAAAAGCGCTATTTATTGTTTCATTATTTGTGGTGCTGACCGGCTTAATCGGTATGCTAACGGCGATTTTAACCAGCCTGAACGAACGACGTCGAGAAATGGCTATTTTACGTTCAGTGGGCGCTCGTCCTTGGCATATTGCCGGCTTATTGATACTCGAAGCCTTCACTCTTGCTTTAGCAGGCATTCTCTTAGGCTTGGCCTTACTCTATGTAGGCATTGCTATCGCGCAAGCGCCCCTACAAAGCCAATATGGTTTATATCTACCTTTCTCAGCACCCACGGGGTATGAATGGATGCTGTTGGGTGCGGTATTACTGGCAGGCATCTTGATGGGTGTTATTCCGGCGTGGCGCGCGTATCGTCAGTCCTTGGCGGACGGCCTTAATATCCGTTTATAAACAATCTATTGAGTGATTACTGAGCACTGTGAGCCTCTGATCTATGCGAATCTTTTTCTTTGTTGTGCTGCTGTTATCCAGTTTGCATACCCTTTATGCCAGCGAGCTACGCACCTTAAAATGGGAAGAAATGATTCCAGAAGGTGCAGCGCCCCTGCCAACTCCCGAGCCACTGCATGATCTCAATCAACTTGCAGATATTCTTACCTCGGAAAGTGGGCCCGCAGCAGTGCAACAGCAAGCGAATGCACCGGTTGTCGCCGAATTAGATGGCATACGTATCAAGCTGCCGGGGTATATCGTGCCGTTAACCATTGACGATAACAGCCGCATCACCGATTTTTTATTGGTGCCCTACTTTGGTGCGTGCATCCATGTTCCACCGCCGCCATCCAACCAAATCGTTTATGTGTACAGCGAAGGCGGTGTAGCTATGGGTGATATCTGGCAACCCTACTGGATTGAAGGCACACTGCATGTGGAATCATTTAGCAGTGATATCGCCGATACGGGTTACCGTGCCAAAGCTGAACAGGTTTACCCTTACCTATTCGATAGCCCTGAGGCCTATTAAAAAAGGCTAAAGCTGTCAATGACAACCCGAGCCTGCTTAGCATTCATGCTAAAGGAGCGCATAATTCGCTTTTCTATCTGCGTACAAACCGTATAATGTGCGCTCGCAGGAGAGAGGGTCAGCCCAAACAGCCACCCCGCCGAAGGCGCAAACTCCCATAAACGCTCAGGCTCATGTACTGCGAAACAACTTAGATTCGCCAACTGGAGAGCGGTTGCGTTAAGCAATCCACCGAAGGGGCAAGCAGCAATCCGCTGCATAAACTCTCAGGTACACAGGACAGAGGGAGAGGCGTTACTGTCAGCAGGAGTCCTGCGTGCTTACCTATATCTATGTGATTGCCATTACCGCCGAAGCCATGTCCGGTGCCTTAGCCGCTGGGCGCCGTAATATGGACTTATTCGGGGTCGCTCTAATTGCTTTTATCACCGCTCTGGGGGGCGGTACCGTACGTGACATGCTGCTAGGGAACTACCCCGTCACTTGGACGCAACACCCTCCCTATATTTATCTCACCATAGGCTCAGGCTTAGCCACTATGTTGGTGGCGCGCTTTATGCACAAGCTCAATCAGATTTTCTTGATTCTCGACTCCATGGGCTTAGTGGCCTTTACCATTATTGGCTGTAATGTCGCATTAAAGCTTGGCTACGAAACGCCAGTAATCATTATGGCGGGGATTACTACAGGTATATTTGGCGGTATTTTGCGCGATATTATGTGCAACCGCACGCCACAAGTGCTACGCCACGAACTCTATGCCAGCGTCTCTATGGTGGTTGCGATTGTGTACCTATTCCTTATGTCGCAAGGTGTTTCGGATGATATCAACACCCTTGCATCCTTCAGTTTTGGCTTAGCTTTGCGCCTTGCCGCCATCCGCTGGCAACTGTCGCTACCGGTGTTTTCGTACTCCCCCGGACGCTGGGGGGATTAGCAGTGAGAGCCATAACAATCCTTTACTGCTACAGTTTTGGTATTGGAAGCCTAAGCGTACGCGTTAGCTACCAATAACCCCTCCGTCTATCCGTGTAATCACCATCACGCTGGAGCGTGCAACAGAACTCCCTCCGAATGGGAAGTTTGAAGGCGCCCGCTCCTCACCTGGGTGCTGCACACCGACAAATAAAGTTTTCTGATCTGGAGTGAAAGCCAAACCGGTAATCTCACAAGCTACAGGACCGGTTAAGAAGCGCCGTACCTCACCTGTTTTTGGATCCGCACAGAGCATCTGGTTATTGCCCTGTCCAGCAAAATCATCCTGATTTGAATAATTACCATCCGACTGAATCCACAAACGTCCAGCTTGGTCAAAACCAATACCATCAGGGCTGTTAAACATATTATCGGTAGTAATATTACTAGAGCCTGCATAAGGTGTTCCTCCGTGTATATCGGGGTTGCCCGCCATTAAAAAGAGATCCCATTGAAAATCTTTAGCGGTATGCTGCCCTGCTGTTGGTACCCAGCGCACGATCTGTCCATAGTAATTTTCCGCACGTGGATTAGGCCCACCTACAGGCTGATTATCTTTAAGCCCACGATTTTTATTATTGGTTAAGGTGCAAAACACCATTGGCTCATGAGGATGCACAGCTACCCACTCTGGTCGGTCCATGGTGGTTGCCCCTACTTGCGTCGCCGCCAAGCGCGCATGAATCAGGATATCGGCTTGACTGGCAAAGCCATTTTCTGCGGTTAAACCGTTTTGCCCATGCGTTAAACTGAGCCACTCGCCACTGCCATCCTCATTAAACTTAGCAACAAACAATTCGCCATCATCTAACAAGTCACGATTTGCGGCTTGATCCACAGGATTGTACTTATTACGACTGACAAACCGGTAAATATGCTCGCCGCGCTCATCATCCCCTAAATACACCACCACGCGGCCATCTTCAGCAATCACCAACTCTGCGTTTTCATGCTTAAAGCGCCCTAAGGCAGTGCGTTTTACTGGTATAGAGCTTGGATTGTGTGGATCAATCTCGACTACCCAACCAAAGCGATTCGGCTCATTCGGTTCTTTGCCTAGGTCAAAACGCGAATCAAACTTATACCAACTGTAGCCCGCATCCACTGCGGCAATACCGTAGCGTGAAAACTCAGGGCTCAAATCAACCTGTGCATCACTACCAAAATAACCATTGAAGTTTTCCTCACAGGTTAAATAGGTGCCCCAAGGGGTCATACCGTTAGCGCAGTTATTAAAAGTACCTAAGGCCACTTCACCCTTTGGGTCAGCGTTCGTCTGCAGTAAAGCATGCCCTTGCGCGGGGCCGCTGATACGCATCGCTGTGTTGGCATCAATGCGACGATTAAAACGTCCATTTTTATCAAAGCGCCAACCTTGCGCCTGCTTGGTTAAGGTAATAATAGATACGCCATGCGCTGCTTGAGCATAATCCACATCGGCAGCGGTCATATTTTTACCCTGATGCTCAAACATTAGCTCATAGTTAGTGTACTCATTGTTGACGGCTAAAATAGCGGTCTGTTGATCCACTGGAAAAAAGCTCATGCCATCGTTATTGTCACCAAACTGACGCTTTTGATTGGCCGCTGTATTCTTATGTAACTGATTCGAAAACTCTGCAACATCGACAAATAAGGGATCACCCCAAGAGATCAAACGCTCAACTTGATAACCCTCTGGCACCACAATTGTGTCCGCAGTACTGGCAGGCACAGCTTTAAAACCCAGTAAAGAGCTAGCTGTTGGCGACAATGCTGCAGCAATCGACCGACTGACAGGCGTCATACTAAAAAAGGTCACTGCACCTAAAGCAGCAGTCGCACCAAGAAAACGGCGTCGCGACAGACCACGCTCAGCCATCTGAGTAAACTCTGGTGTTTCCGTACGAGGATGATTCAACTCATCTTGCAACTCAAACTGACTCATAGCACAACCTCAGCAAGGCGTTTAATTACGATGCAGTCAGATTAGCCGGGCTAGGTGTCAAAAAGATGACAGTTGTATGAGAGATTAATGTCGCAGCAAGTCCGTAGAAGGAGAAGAAACACAGCCTTAAAACGCGCCGATTCGTTTTGTCGCTTATTGAACTGAGCGCGTTGATCTAGCGCATGGCAATGGCTCACCAACCAATCTTAGATGCTCGAGCCATTGCCCAATTTGAAGCGGTGCGCTTAGCTGTTAAAGCTCTGCTTCGATTTATAAATAGGGTACAAAGACAGTAAACAAATAATGCTAGGAACAACAGAAACAAACAAAACGATAGCAAACATCGCGCTGTCGGATTGTTCGGTAAATGTTCCTGCCAAAGACTCAACAAAACCAAATAGATGCAACCCCAATCCTGCGATACCTGCACCTAATGCTAAACCAAGTTTTTGCCCCATCACCCAAATACCGGTGAAAGCTCCTTCTTCAGCAAAACCTGAGCGCTCACGCTCAGCAGCAATCACATCAGGCACAATGGCAAAGCAAAACAACTGCTGTCCCGCGTTAGCAATACCTAGCACCGTTACCGCTAACCAAAAGCCCAAAGCGCTGTCTTTAGCAAACCAAAACAGCGCCATACCTAACGCATAAAATACCGTAGCAATATAGAAACCACGGTATTTGCCGATACCTCGCGCCAGTTTGGTCCACAACACCGTGGTTAATACAGTTAATGTCATGACTCCAAGAAAAATCTTGCTGATAGTTAAATCATTATTACCGAGCCAATACTTGTTGTAATAAGTCAGCAACGCTGAGTTCACACTCACTGAAATCATCTGGATAATAAAACCCAACCACAGCCAAGCAAAGGCCGGCACACGCAAAGGTAATAATAATTGACCACTATTTTGCGTGCTACGCTGAATCACTCGCCCAGAACCCGTGCCTAATACTGTGGTAGCCATTGCCGCAAAAGACATCAATCCCACCAATAAGCCCATGGTGGCAAATGCAGTTTTATCAGCTCCACCACTTTGTACTATCCATGGTGCTAAACCACCCGCCAACATAAAGCCAACTGACAAAAATACACTGCGCCAACCCGACACTCGTGTACGCACTTGCGCATCATCGGTAACTTCCGAAAGCATGGTGATATAAGGCACTTCAAAGAAGGTATAAGCTGTTGTGGTTAGCGTATAGAGAATTAACACCCAGGCTAAAGAATTATGCCAATGGCTAAAATCTGGCGGTGTAAATAAGGCGACAAAGCCAATTAAGAAAAATACTGAGCCTACCGCCATAAACGGACGACGTCGCCCCCAGCGCGATTGAATTTTATCAGACCAACGTCCAATTAACGGATCGGTAAAAAACTCCACCAGCTTGGGAAATAGCAGCGCCAAACCAGCTGCTGCAGGCGGAATGCCCAAGGCTTCGGTCATAAAGTACAGCAGTAATATCTGTGGAGCGATTACAAAAATCGCCGTTCCCACACTGCCCACACCATAGGCCAGTTCAAACTTTACACCGAGATCAGTAGCACCTTTTTGCTTACTTATAGGCATCGCAAGGGTCCCCTTGAATTATCGTTATTATGGGATCAAGTACATTGACGGCCTGTCCATATAGGTGAAGACACCCACGTTAACGCCGAGGTTAGAACTGAGCGTATTCGGATCTCGATACGCTCAGTAGGGGTTGCTTATGACGAAGTCAGCACTGTCAAACCAGCACCTTCAGGCCCGCAAAACGGATCTAACAAAGGAAAAAAATCATCTGGATTAACGATTTCTTCTGGGGCAAAAACACCACTCTGCGCCAATCGCCCTTGATGCAGCAGCGGCAAAAACAATGCATGGGGAATACCCGTAATAGTCGCCATGCCGCCGGCTGGGCGATTCTTAATAAAAGCCCCAGCGGTCGCTGCTTGACCATTTTTACGTCCTGCCGCATAGGCTAAAGCGCCTGGCACATCTTCACGCTCTGCCTTGGCCAAACGCTCCTGCCGTGCTTCACGACCACCATCTGCTGCCAGCATGCGTGCGGCATCATCAACAGTAAGCTGCCCAGCTGCCACAGCGCCAGCCACTTGGCGTAAGTCATCAACAATATCGTCAATGCCCAGCATGCCGTTATAGCAGTTTTGTAACTCCGGAAAACGTCGTACCAAAGTCACCGCCTCTGGATGGCCTAAGGACCAGACATCCAAAGCCCCCAAGGTAGGAAAATCAATTTGCGAGTGCTCCAGTGGCGTGGTATCAAGCGCCTTGCCATCACGCAGCACCCGAATTTTCTCCGACAAACAATGCATCAAATGCACCGCAGCGGCATCCACATGCCCTTCTGCCACTGGCGGAGTAAAACCATCGTCATCATTGACTGCACCAGACAATTTCCAAGCTGAAACAATGGTATCCACTTCATCTAAAGCAGTTGCGGCTTTTACACAGAGCAAGTTAACAATACCCGGACTGGCACCTAAACCAATCACTGCAGTCACACCTTTTTGCTTGGCGCGTTCGTTTAACTTGAGCATCGCAACGGTCGGCTGCCAGTCATCACAGATATCACTGTAATGCTTACCGGCCTCAATCGCTGCAGTTAAAATCGGCACTCCAAAACGGAAAAACGGCCCAGCCGAGTTCAACACCACATCCACTTGTGCAATCGCTTGGCCTAAGGCCACTTCATCGGTTACGTCTAGATATATCGCTCGTACCCGCGCATCGTTCAACGAGGCAACAAAACGCTCAGCCAGTTCGCCATCAATCCCTGCCACAATAATTTCCGTAATGAAATCAAAGGTCAGCGCCGCACGTACTGTGGCGCGCCCCATTCCACCGCTGCCACCAATTGCTAATACTTTCATACCAAATTTCCTTGCCGCTAACTGAGGCAGAGAAGCGCCAACACCCTCCTCTGCTCTAGCTCTTATTGATTATCGAACACCGGAGTTACGCAGTGCTGCTGGCGTAAAGTCAGAAAAACGTGCCGGCACATCAAACTTAAAACTATGACGCTCTTCGTTTTTCATCCCCAAAGCCAAGTAACGCCCAGCATTAAGATCGTAAATCACTTCCAAGGTATAAGCCGGCGCTTGCGCATGGTAATACTGCTGCATATGCCCTTCGGCCACGCGCCACAACTGTCCGCGACCGTCATAATGATCAACAATGGCTAGCTGCCAAGTGTCTTCATCAAAGTACATCGTGCGTTTAGCATAAATATGGCGCGCTTCTGGCTTGACCGTAGCCACTACTTCCCAAACACGGTGCAATTCATAGCGTGTATGGTCTTGATTCAAATGGCCAGGTTTTATGATGTCGGTATATTGTAGGTCTGGCGAATCGAGCTTATAGCTGTTGTATGGAATATACATTTCACGCTTGCCAACCAACTGCCAGTCATAACGATCCGGTGCTCCGGAGAACATATCGAAGTTATCTGTGGTTCTTAAGCCATCTGCTGCTGTGCCTGGACCATCGTAATCCACTTGCGGAGCTCGACGCACACGACGCTGACCAGCGTTATACACCCATGCTGAGCGTGGTTCTTTAACCTGATCTAAGGTTTCATAGACCAGCAGTACGTTACCTGCCAAACGCGATGGTGCTGTCACTTGCTGCTTAAAATAAGAGACAATATTTTCTCCTTTGCCAGCAGGTAAGTCGGGTAGGTCTTGCGGTGCGGCAACAGTTTCATCAAAACGAATCGGCGTAAATGCACCATTGACCTGTGGAGTTGCCTGGGTGATCACACGTTGTAAATTACCACCGCGATAACGAGTGACGTGGTTCCATTGCACCTCTAAACCCGTTTTTGGAATTGGAAAGGCGTAGTAACGGCTCTCATTAAAGTGATCAACTGCATAGCCACCATCAGCAGCAATGGTTTTTAAAGCACTTACTTTTGCACGAGCATAAATATCATCTGGCAAAGCAGCACTACGGCGACTCTGATAAATGGGCATTTTGAAGGTTTCCGGGTAGCGATTAAACATTGCTACCTGACCATCCGACAACTGATCCTTATACTGCTCAAGATTTTCCGAAGTAATCACAAAAAGTGGTTTATCTTGCGCAAAAGGGTCTTCAAGGAATCCTCGCTCATCAACTTTACCGGCATTAACCGGTAAGCCACCGGTCCATTCAGGGATCGTACCCGCCGCATTACCGGCACGCTCAGCACCAATTGGTGTCAACTTAGCACCCAGCTGTGCGGCCTCTTCAGGGGATACTGCTGCTTGTGCAGTTAGTACAGCGCCGATACAAAAGCTCAGTGCGGTATATTTAAAAACTGAAATATTCATTATACGACCTCAAACATCCGAACTATTAATTAGAAATTCACCGCAAAACTTAAAGCTACGAAATCACGATCAACTTCTGTGTTGTAACGGCCACCAAAAAAATTGGTGTAGCTCAAACTCGCGGTGTAATTGGTCAAATAGTTCGCATCTAGACCAACACTGATCGCTTTAGAGTTTTCGATAAAATTATCATTTGGTCCATAACCATAGACATCATGCGACCAAGACAGATTCGGCTCTAGATTCACCCCAGCAAAAACGTTGCTGTACTCAAGACTCGCTGATGCTCGGTAACCCCAAGAGTTTTTCGTCGCATAGCCAGCGCTGCGAGTGTCACCAAACACTGTGTCACGACCGTAACGCGCCTTGCGCTGACTTTCCAAACCGCCCACATGAGTGAACGCTGCCTCACCCACCAGCACCAATTGCTCAGCACCTAGCACCTGATCCAGGGTATGAATTAGGGTCGATTGAATCTGCGTTACTTCTTTGCGGTTGTAGCCACGCACCTTGCCGCTGGGACTCACTTGTAAATTCGATAAACTTGCATCCACTGGTGTCAGTAACGCGGTAGTCATGTCGGCAGCATTCAGAGCTACAGGCGCATTGGGACGGTAACTGATCTCACCGCTCCAAGCCGTACCTGTTGGCAATGTTGTTGCGAAACTTGCACCATACAGACGAATATCTTCTGGATAATCCATAAAGTAATTGGCGTTTCCAAAGACCGTTGCCGCTAGCAATCCTTCTAAGGCACCTGGATCGGTGACGCCATTGCCCATCGCTGTTCCAAGGATATTATTTAAATCGCCATACAGATTCATACCTGGTGCTTGGTAGGCGAGAAATGGCACACGACTGTGATAATTCATCACAAAAAAACCGTACTCTGTGGTGTCTGTCTGCCAGCGTAACGCAGCACCCCACTGTCCAGAATCGCGTGCTTTATTGTCTTTCATCCGATGAATAATCACGCCTTCACTGGTGGTGTCATAGCCATGACCATAAGCATCGGCAAAAGGTGCAAGCTGGCCAAGCTGACTGCTCAATACGGTAAAGTTTTGGTCACAACCTGGCGGTGCGACATCACCACCAAAGAAGGTGCCGCAGTTATCTAAAACATAAGGCTCCCACTTCACTTGGTAAAAGGCTTCCAAGTTAAGGCTGTCACTTAAGCTCTGTGAGGCATAAAGCATCTGCGCAGGTAATAAGCCTTCTTTTAACTCAGCACCAGGGCGACGTAATGCTGCTACGTCCCACGGGTTAATACTGTTAATCCCGCCGCCAATGTAAGTACTCTCGCCCCAACTGACCACTTGCTGACCGACTCGCACATGGCCTGGACGCTCGCCAATACTGTAGTCGTGGTAAACAAAGGCATCGAGTAAATCAAAGCCTGAGGATTTAGCCGCAGGTGAGCGACCTTTATCACTGATATCTTTGAAAGGTCTGGATTCATCTTTTAACTCAAAGTCATACCAATACTTACCACGGAAAAACGCACCACTATCACCGTAAGTTAAATCTAAATCGTGAACGCCTTTAAAAATTTTCGAGAAGGTTTCACCGCGCTTAAAATTCATGCGGCCATCATCACCGGTAGATGAAGCACCGCTGCCGCCATTATTTTCATCAATCAATTTACGGCTAGGTTTGCTGGTGCCCCAGCTCGCACCAATGGATAACTGTGAATCAAAACGCCCTTGAATCTCCCCTAGATCAAAGTCAATTGCCTGCCCTGACGTTGCAAAACTGATTGCGGTAGCCAAGACAGACACTTTAGCTACCGAGAGTGTCTTATTATTCTTCATTTTGCCTCTCCACCCACTGACAGAAGACTCAATTGAAACGTAGGAGGGCAAGCAAGGTAAGTCCTCTTAATAAGGCTTTGACAATGCATCCAAAAGGATTAATGACGCTTCAAAACAGCTTCTTTCTTAATATCCAGCAAGCAAACCCAGATAAACGCTACCTTAAGTAACATACCTTGGCTGAATCATGCCCATAGAGCCGACTCAAACGCGCAACCCATAAGCACCTCGCAGAACATCAACTAATCCCTTATTATCAAAGCTTGCATTCTTTGGCTTATCGAGGGCGCGTAATGCCGTTTAATGTTGTTTATCAGCCGCCGCGCTTACCACAACAACACTTACCTAGACCTAGACTGAGTAAAGCCCTGTTGGGATCTTCTGCGCGGGTAAAACTGGTCTGTGCACCTGCCGGAACCGGCAAAACAGTACTTTTGAACGAGTGCTTACAGCAGCTTGATGCATCTGCTGAAATTCGCTGGTTGCGCAGCAGCAGCCATGTCAACTCAGCAACAGCGCTCTCAATGCAAATTGCCCATGCACTCTTACTGGAAAACGATACAGATCTGATCGAGACACTGAGCAACTTTAATACACCGCTGCATTTAGTCATTGACGACTTCAGTCCAACTGCTGACGAGCACGCTGATGCCTTATTGGCTCGCCTAGTTGCACTCAGCAGCCCGTCTATTCACTGGTGGATCAGCTGTCGACGCCCGCTTACCAATAAGTTCTCACGTCTTATCCTAGAGGAAACAGCCTATGAGCTCAGTGATAGCGTACAACTTTCTTTTACCGCCACTGAAGTTGCTGCCTTATTTGCTCTGAAAAACATTGATCTATCTGGCAAGCAATTAGCGTTTATCATGCAACACTCGGCGGGCTGGTGTATCGCGGTTAAGGCGCTACTCGCTGGCCCTGAATCTATCCATCTAAAAACCTGGCCAGAACACTTTACCCACTATATTAACTGTGAGTTGTTTAGCCAGTTCTCCGAACAAGAGTATGAGTTTTGGTTGCTGCTGGCGCATTTGCAAAGTTTTAACACCAGTCTAATTGCTTATATTTTAGAAACTGACGAAAAAAGCTGCGAACAACAGCTCTCTAATTTCGTTGCTGCCGGTGTTTTTGTGGAGCGCCAACATTCTCCTTTAGGCTGGTTTAGCGTCTTTACACCATTAGCCTACTATATCCGCCAACAACCTCACACCACTGCACACAGCTGGCATTTACGCGCCAGCCAATGGTACGCCAGCCAAGGCAACTGGCAAGCAGCTGTTGAACATGCATTGCGGGCAGGTCACGATGAAGAAGCTCTAAGCATGCTGCAAGAGATTTCTGATGAGGAATCTATGAGCGGCGAAAACGTTGCGGTGCTCATGCAGCTTAGAAACTCACCTGCACAGGATATTTTGTTCAGCACACCGCGCTTAATTTCATTAATTACCGGCGCACAAGTCTTTAGTGGACAACTAGATAGTGCGCAGCAATCTCTCGAGCATTTAGTTAATTTTTTGCCGCAACCCACAGCTAAGCTACAAGCAGATTTGCTGGCTCAATGGCAAGCGTTCACCGGCTGGATTGCCCATTTACGTGGTGCAGCAGAGCCTGCACAAGAGCACTTACATGCAGCCTTACAATGGTTATCCGAGGATTTCTGGGAAATCCGCTTAACCTGCTACAGCGCTCTAACCCAACATGCACTGCTGGTAGGTGATTTAGACTTAGCGCGCTCACTCAATCGCACGGCTTTACGCCTATCTCGCCAACAAAAAAGCGTGTTATTTGAAGCCTACCTTGAACTCGACCATGCACAGTTATTAGAGCATCGCTGCTCATTTGCTGATGCAGAAAATATCCTTGAAAAGGCCTGTGCCTTACTCAGCGAAGATAGCAGCATTAAAAGCCCTGTTCTGGGGCGCTTACAACTGCGTCTTGGCCAGCTAAAAATGCGTCAGAGCGATAAAAACCGAGCACACTACCATTTTACCGAGGGCTTGCAAGAAGCTTTGCGCTGGGGAGATCATCGTGGTGTTTACGGCCACTTTGGTTTAGCGCTGCTGGATGTAGAAGATAAAAATTATAGCAGTGCACTCGAGCGCTTGCGCGATGCAGAGCGCTCAATGCAAAAAAACTATATTCCAGAATCAGTCTACCGTGCAGCGCTCATACTCACCGGCAGCATCATTGTTTTACACCAAGGTAAGTACTCGGCAGCACAAACATCTCTTAGTGGCATCTTAGATCGCTATACATCATTACCTCAATACACTGCTCCACCTGCATCCTTTGAGTTACTACCGCAGGTGAAGTTGTATTTAGCGATGGCGCATATGCTGCAAGGTAATCTCGCGCCAGCGCAGAGCTTAATTAAACACGTTTACGAGTACGCCGAACAACATGGCTTTCTTGGTTTACTGGCGCACTCCCACAGTATTTTACGCTTACAGCAACATCTACAGAGCGGCAACTTAGCCTGCAGCCATGAGCAAGTCGATCATATTCTTCATCCTTGCTTGCAGGCTGGCCTATTGCAAGCTGCCAATGAACTGCAAGTGCTCTTTACGCAACAACTGCAAACAAGCATAACCCAACAAGAGCTATTAAGCCCTCGCGAACTTGAGGTTTTGCAATGGGTGGCGGAGGGTTTAGCCAGCAAACAAATTGCCGAGCACATGCATATCTCTGTGCATACCGTAAAAGCACATATTCAGCGTATCTACAAAAAACTAGAGGTATCACGACGTACCCAAGCCGTTGCTAAAGCCGAGCACTTAGGCTTATTAATCAACCATTAAAAAACCCGCAGCGTTACCGGTGCGGGTTTTTGTAGCTTTAGCGCAAGTTAGACTTTGCTGCGGCTGTGACGCTTACGGTCATTTTCCGTGAGGTACTTTTTACGCAGACGGATGGATTTTGGTGTAACTTCAACCAACTCATCATCTTCAATAAATTCAAGTGCCTGCTCCAAACTAAAGACCACTGGCGGCACTAAAGCGATGGTATCTTCCTTACCCGATACTCGCATATTATCGAGCTTCTTCGCTTTAGTTGGGTTGACCGCTAAGTCGTTATCACGGCTATGGATACCGGCTAACTGGCCCTCATACACCTCTTCACCCGGCGAGAGGAACAATTTACCGCGTTCCTGCAAGGTTTCCAGCGAATAGGTCAATGCTTTACCTGTGGCCATCGATACCAATACACCGTTTTGGCGACTGGTGACTTCACCACTTTTGATTGGACCGTAGTGACTGAACATACCCGTTAAAATACCGGTACCTGAAGTCATGGTCATAAACTGGTTACGGAAACCAATCAAACCACGTGACGGTACGGTGTACTCAAGACGGATACGGCCTTTACCATCCGGCACCATATTGGTGAGCTCACCTTTACGCAGCCCGAACTGCTCCATAATCGGGCCTTGGTGCTGCTCTTCAATATCTAGAATGACATTTTCGTAGGGCTCTTGTTTTTCGCCATCCACTTCTTTGATCACCACCTGCGGACGCGAAATAGCCAACTCAAAGCCTTCACGACGCATGGTTTCAATCAGAACTGACAAGTGCAACTCACCACGACCTGATACTTTAAACTTATCGGCGTCATCACCTTGCTCAACACGCAAAGCAACGTTGTGCAGCAGTTCTTTCTCCAGACGCTCTTTTAAGTTACGGCTGGTGACAAACTTACCTTCTTTACCGGCAAAAGGTGAGTCGTTGACTTGGAACGTCATGCTCACAGTGGGCTCATCAACACTCAAGGGTGGCAATGCTTCAACGTGATTCTGATCACATAAAGTGTCGGAAATAAACAGCGGCTCAAAACCACTGACACACACGATATCACCGGCTTGTGCTTCTTGAACTTCCACACGCTGCAAGCCGTGGTGGCCCATGATTTTCTGCAGGCGACCGTTACGACGCTTGCCTTGCGCATCAATCGAAGTCACGGGCATGTTGGCTTTGAGACGACCACGAGTAATACGACCAATACCGATCACACCGAGGAAGTTATTGTAATCCAGTGCCGAAATTTGCATCTGGAATGGACCATCAAGGTCAACCTTAGGCGGCTCAACATAATCAACGATGGCTTGGAACAAGACATCCATGTTTTCCGTCATTTCCGCTGGATCTAAACCCGATACACCGTTTAGCGCACTGGCGTACACGATTGGGAAGTCCAACTGCTCTTCGGTGGCGCCGAGGTTATCAAAGAGGTCAAACACCTGATCAACAACCCAGTCCGGACGTGCGCCAGGACGGTCAACTTTGTTAATCACCACAATAGGGTTCAAACCAGACTGGAAGGCTTTCTGGGTAACGAAGCGCGTTTGCGGCATTGGGCCATCAATGGAGTCAACCACCAACAAAACGCAGTCAACCATGCTCATCACACGCTCAACTTCACCACCGAAATCGGCGTGGCCTGGGGTGTCTACGATGTTGATGTTGTAGTCGTGCCACTTAATGGCGGTATTTTTCGCCAAAATAGTAATACCACGCTCTTTTTCCTGGTCGTTGGAGTCCATCACACGGTCAGAGTCCAACTCTTTACGGTCTAAAGTTCCAGAGGCGCGTAACAGGGCATCAACCAAGGTGGTTTTACCGTGGTCAACGTGGGCAATAATGGCAATGTTGCGTAAATTCTCAATCACAAGTTTATCTCAAATAAAAATATCTAGGCTGCACGCAAAGCGCGTCAGATCGAATCAAAGTGGATCAGGCTTTATGGATCAGGTGGGCGTAACTGCTGCGGCATCGCCACACAGCTCCACAAACGAATCCATAATAAGTATCTAATCATGCGTGACTGCTTGCGCGCGGCTGCCACCTTGCTCAGGGCGGTAAACACGCACATTTGCATAACCTTCATGCAATAAATGATGAGCATGCAGTTTGCTCATCATACCCTGATCGCAATACAGCAAGTATTGCCGATTAGGATCAAAGTCTTTAAATCGTCCATTAATAGCGTAAAAAGGCACTGCCATTTGCTCAATGCCTTCTAGAATTAACGGGTGCTCATCCACTTCATCCGGATGGCGAATATCAATAACAATCTGGCCTGGCAGCGCTTCACTGATCTGCTCAACATGCACATCGTTACCGAGCTCTTCGAGCACTTTGTCCATAGTGACCCGAGTTGCGCGGTCTACCGCACGCTGTAAAATGTCAGCATCTAAACGGCTTTCTTCATGCACAACGCGCCCGAGCTTGGCGCGGGTTTTGGGGTTTACTGAAATTACACCGCAATATTCGGGCATATGTTCAGCAAACTCTGCAGTGCCAATTTCAACCGCCGTACTGATAATATCTTGCTTATGCTCCGTAATCAGTGGGCGCACCACCAACTTACTGGTCGCTTTATCAATCACAGCAAGATTGGTGAGCGTCTGGCTGGCTACTTGTGAAATGGCCTCACCGGTCACCAAGGTTTCCAGCTCTAAATCATCGGCAATCTGTTCTGCAGCCTTCAGCATCATGCGCTTAAGCACAACGCCCATATGGCCATTATCGACATGCTCTAAAATATCACCGAGCACTTCTTCAAAAGGCACACTGATAAAAAGCACACGATGGGAGCTGCCATATTTTTTCCACAAATAATATGCAACTTCTTTAACACCCAGTTCGTGCGCACGCCCACCTAAATTAAAAAAGCAAAAGTGCGTTAATAGACCACGACGCATCATTTGGTAGGCAGCTACGGTTGAGTCAAAACCACCGGACATTAACACCAGCGCTTGCTCAACCGTACCAAGCGGATAACCACCAATACCTTGGTGTCGCTCATATTCGATAAGCAAACGCTGATGACGCACTTCACAGCGCACTTCAACCTCAGGTCGAGTCAAGTCGATACCTGATGCTCCGCACTGTTGGCGCAGCTGGCTGCCCACATAGCGTTCAACATCCACGGAAGAATAAGGATGTTTGCCAATACGTTTGCAGCGCACAGCAAAGGTTCGTCCTTTAATTAATTCGCAGTAATGATCTTTGCAGCGCAAAGCAATATCGTCTAAATCACCTAAGGGGTACTCAAGCACTTGAAAGAAATGCGCAATACCCGGCGTACAACGCAAGCGAGCATACAGCTCTTGTAAATCGGCAGGGTCTTCCAGCGTCGTCAATAACTCTAAGTTATCCCACTCACCTTCAACCTTGACCTGAGGATCAAGATCGCGCAGTACCGTGCGTATATTTTTACCCAGCTGACGTAAAAACTGTCGACGCACAGGGCGGCTTTTAATGGTGATTTCAGCAAAAGATTTTAGAATTAATTTCATTGTGCAAACAGGTCGCTAAGAAGGGTTACCAAAGCAACCGCAAAAATGGGCGCAAATGATAGCAGCTTTTTCAAAAAAATGCTCAAACAACGAGCAGCACACTGTGCATCCAATAGCACACCGCCCTGCTCGCCCGCTGATTATTTAAGTTAGCAGCTGTAATACAGCTCATATTCTAACGGATGTACAAAGGTCCGCACACGCAGTTCCTCTTCAGCTTTAAGAGCAATAAAGGCATCGAGAAATTCATTACTGAAGACACCACCCCGCAATAAGAAGTCGCGATCGGCGTCCAAAGCCTCCAAAGCCTCTTTTAAACTGCCACACACCTGAGGAATCTGTTTCGACTCTTCCGGTGGTAAGTCATACAGATTTTTATCCGCGGCATCACCTGGGTGAATTCGATTTTGGATACCATCTAAGCCCGCCATTAATAGCGCAGCAAAGGCTAAGTAAGGGTTAGCTGACGGATCCGGAAAACGCGCTTCAATGCGACGCGCTTTAGGGCTGGTCACATAAGGGATACGAATCGAAGCTGAACGGTTACGCGCAGAGTATGCCAGCATCACTGGCGCCTCAAAACCTGGAACTAAGCGCTTATAGGAGTTGGTTGACGGGTTAGTCAACGCATTCAATGCCTTACCATGCTTAATAATGCCGCCGACAAAGTACAAAGCGGTGTCTGACAAACCCGCATAGCCTTCACCAGAGAAAATATTTTTGCCGCCTGCAGCAATAGACATATGCACATGCATACCTGAACCATTATCGCCATACAGCGGCTTTGGCATAAAAGTGGCAGTGCGGCCATAAGCATCAGCAACATTGTGTACGACATACTTCAGCGCCTGCACTTCGTCGGCCTTAGCAACAAGGGTGTTAAATCGTGTGCCAATTTCATTTTGACCTGCGGTGGCTACTTCATGATGGTGCACTTCAACAAACTGCCCCATTTCCTCCAGCGCATTACACATGGCAGTGCGCAGCTCATGATCATAATCGTTTGGTGGCGTTGGCATATAACCGCCTTTAACACCCACACGGTGACCTTTATTGCCACCCTCGATATCCGCATCACTATTCCAAGCGGCCTGCTCAGAATAAATTTTAAACATAGAGCCAGAGATATCAGACTTAAACTTGACCTGATCGAAAATAAAAAACTCAGGTTCTGGACCGACAAAAACCGTGTCACCAATACCAGTCGACTTTAAATATTCTTCTGCTCGCGACGCAATGGCACGCGGATCACGGTCATAACCCTGCATGGTAGAGGGCTCAATGACATCACACACTAAAATCAAAGTCGGCTCTTGCGTGAAAGGATCCATCACTGCAGTGCTGTCATCTGGCAACAAAATCATGTCCGACGCCTCAATGCCTTTCCAGCCCGCCATTGAGGAACCATCAAACATTTTACCTTGCTCGAAAAAATCTTCATCAGCATCCCGAGCTGGCATCGTGATATGGTGCTGTTGCCCACCAATATCGGTAAAACGCAAATCGATCCATTTTGCATTATGGGTTTGTATCAGTTCGAGCGACTTTGACATCATGGTCTCCAAGACTTCATAAACGAGGTGCCCACCCAGCAACAGGCTTCCGGGCAGTACGCTCGCCACAGATCCTGTCTCGGCAAGACAAGGAGTGTGCCAATAACCGAGGGCGAGACGCGTAATTATATTCAGCTTGCTATTTTGACTGCTGCCCAATGCCAGCGCTAGCCCCTAATGCTCACTATTGCAAAAAAAATTGCGTAATAATGAGCGCAACCGGCCTCAAATCAACAAGACATAACTTGGCATAGTGTACGCGGCACAGCGATACAATTCAGTTTTTTTATTCTTTGCTGACAAACTTGTAAATACGCGCTGTTTTTGTCGACTTTTACACAGCAAATCGGCGAAACACTTGCCTAACGATGCAGAGCGTGTAACGCTTAAACAATCATTACAAGGAATGGGTTATGCGTCTATTATTTGCCACTGCTTTGCTCGCGATAACACTGCCTGTCACTGCTCAGATTTATCAATACACTGATGATAAAGGCAACCGTGTCTACACCGACCAGCCACCACTTGGTGTAGATGCCAGCAGTGTCGAGCTGCCTGCGATTAATAGCGTGCCGCTCACAAACACTCCGGCAGACACCCAGCACACAGACACACCAGAGGCAGCGCAACAAGCAGCGCCGTACGCTGTACTGCAACTCACGGGCTTGCCAGACAATGAAGCGTTACGCGCTAACAATGGCAGTTTTAACGTGCAGGTTGAAATCGAGCCTCAATTAGGCAACCAACACCGCTTACAGTTACTGGTCGATGGACAAGCCTATGGAGCAGCCAGCACCTCTACCCACTTAGCTGTTACAAATCTTGCTCGAGGCGAACACCGTCTAGCCGTCCAAGTACTGGCCAATGGCAAAGTGCTGCAAATCAGCAGCGAACAGATCATTACCGTGCAGCGTGTGCACGTCGGCAACCGTGCTCCCTAATGATGATATTACGCAGCTTTTTTATACTTTTAATGCTCTGCGCTGCCCCCTCAACTTGGGCAGCAATTTATACCTATATCGATGCCAACGGTGAGCGTGTCTTTACCGACCAGCCCCCGCGACAGCAGCACTTTGAAACCATTCAGGCAGCTCCATCCAACCGACTGCCATCACCACCTGTTATTCAACCGCCACCGGTGTATCAAGATAGCGCTGAGCCGCTAACGCCTCAGTATCAAGTGCTGCGTATTTTAACGCCAGAACCCGACGCCACTTTGCGCGCCAATGATCGGCAGCTGATTGTCACCATTAGCAGTGAACCAACACTGCTAGAAGGGCATCGCTATCGATTAATTTTAGATGGCGAGCCTGCACTTGACCCTAGCCGCAGCCCTGTCTTCAGGCTGCAAGACATTGATCGTGGTACGCATTGGTTAGCCGTTGAAATCATCAATGAGCAAGGCTTTGTTCTCGAGCGCACACCGGCGCAACCGTTCCACTTACGACAAATCACTTTAAGTGATAAACGTCGAGTGCGCCCCTGTGAGCAAGGCGAGTATGGAATACGGCCAGAATGCCCGTTAAAAGATAAGCCTAAAGACAAGCCTGCCACTTTGCCTTTTTTCAAGTCTTAATTGACACCCATCGCAGCCCAGACTGCGGTTTGCCGCACAACTGCGCTCTTTGTTAGAGTGCCTCGCATTTTTCAAGAGTAACACTATGCACGACCAACATTTTGATGAGCTCGCCATTCGTTTTGCGCAGAAAATCTATGGCAGCAATAAAGGTGCAATACGCTTAGCCGTTCTACAGGCGGACCTTAATGAGGTGCTGGCACAACAACCCTTGCGCGTTTTAGATATTGGCGCGGGACTTGGACATATGGCGTTATGGCTGGCTGAACAAGGTCATCAGGTGACTTTAGTTGAGCCCGCGCAAGCCATGCTCGAAGCAGCGCAGCAACGCTTTGCTGAGGCACAGTGTCAAGCGACCTTTATCCACAGTAACTGGCAGTCTTTTGCGCAACAAAACACTAGCCAATACGATCTTGTGTTATGTCATGCCGTGTTAGAGTGGCTCGCAGAACCCAGTGCGATTTTGACAGCTCTGCACCGCCTTACCGCAGCACATGGCTGGCTTTCACTGGCGTTTTACAACAAAGATGGGCTCATTTTACAAAACTTACTTAAGGGCAATTTGCGCAAATTAAGCCAACAGCGTTTTACCGGTGATGCCGGAGGACTCACGCCGCAACAACCACTGGACCCACGCGAACTGGCGGTCCAAGTCGAGTCGCTTTGGCATATTCAGCAGCGCAGCGGCATTCGGGTATTCCATGATTATATGCCTGCGCAATTTCGCCAGAAAATCGCTCCAGAAGAATTGCTCAGCACCGAGCTCAGCTACCGTCGCCACCCCGCTTTATCAGGCTTAGGACGCTATCTGCATTGGCTTTGCCAGCCGCGCACAATCCAAGTAGACTGAAACTCAATCAGGTCTCTTTGCAGGCACCGTATGCTGCGTTATTTAGCATTCAGCATGGCATTAGTAGCTTTATGGGGCTGCCAAGCCAGCAACCCTTATCAAGCCAGCGGCTTAGCGCTGCCGCCGGCACCACCTGCAGCTGCAACACATTTTGACGCCAGCGCCTACCCAGTAGCGCCCCAGTTAAAATCCTATACTTACTGGTGCTGGCATAACCAACAGACACACCCAAACGATACGCTGGCCGCGCAAGATACAGCTGCAAGCATTGTCGCCGAACAACTTGAACAGTACGGATTGCGCGCTGCATCCAGCCCGGCTCAATGCCAACTCAAAGTACAATTCACTCGCCAGAACAACCAGCTTATACAGCGCAGCTATTATGACAGTCCTTACCCATCAGCCAGCTTTGGCTACGGTTACGGTACGCATCGACACCCCTACGATCGCTACGGTTATTCAGGCATAGGCTTGAGTGTTCCGGTGCTGCCACAGACTTATACTGAATACTACCAACAGCTCAGTTTAACTTTTAGCGATGCACAAAGCGGCTTACTGGTTTGGCGTGGACAAAGCACAGTCAGCAGCGACCACAATGCACAAGTAGCGGAGCCGGCCCTACGCAAAGCCATTAATACAATGCTCGATCAATACCAGCAAAACTAAGCGACCCCATCAAGTAACGCTAAGCCATGCCCTTAACCCTGCAGGTTATTTAACGACCAGCACATCACAAGGCGGATGCTCAAGAAAATACTGCGCTAGACTGCCCAGCAGCGCATCAGCCAATACACCACGCCCATGCTTACCAATAGCTAAAATCTGCGGCTTTTGTTCAGCAATCACCTGCGCTAAGCAATTATGAAGCTCGCCTTGACGTAGTTCATGCTCAATTTGCGGCCCTATTGCGGGTAATTTTGCTCGCTCATCCATGACCAACTGGTCAAACAGCGATGTTTGCCAAGACAGCTCCGAGTCACTATCGGCTCCATGCACTTCAGCCATTTCCAGCACATGGAGGGCATAAATAGTTGCACTAGGCGGCAATAATTTAAAGACATGGTGCAATGCATGACAGGCGCACAACGAGAAATCTAAAGGCACTAAAGCATGCTGATAGCTGGCAGCGCCAGGCTCAACAGCTAACAACACAGGCACTAGGCTACGCTGTAAAACACGCTCTAAAGTGGTACCAGAGAAGTATTCAGGGGAGTCTTGATGGTGATCACCCATCACTAAAAAATCAACACTATGGGCTTTTTGCGCAGCCACAATCGTTTGCGCAGGTCGCCCCACCTTAATTAAAATTTGCGCATCTTTAGCGCCACAATCTTTGAGCTGCTGAGTCAACAATGCATCTGCAGCAAGCATTTGTTTTTCGATAACTGCCATTGGCAAGTGATCTTCTAACACATAAATAACGCTCAAACGCGCTGCATGCTGCTGAGCTAATTGCGCACCACGTTGTAATGCAATTTTGGCCTTATCACTGAGGTCATGGGCCACCATAATATGTTGCATAAAGGTGCCGTCCTAATTTAAACCTAAGAAAAGCGCGCAAACCTTCGCTTGCGCGCCAAAAAGACACTTACTTAGCCGCTTCGAGCGCTTGCGTTAAGTCGGCCAAAATATCATCAATATGCTCAATACCGATCGATAAGCGAATCAAATCGAGACTGACGCCCGCTTTCGCCATCTCTTCTTCAGTCAGCTGACGATGTGTAGTGGTGGCTGGATGACATGCCAAGGATTTTGCATCACCGATATTAACCAAACGGTACAGTAGCTGCAGCGCGTCAATAAACTTAGCGCCAGCTGCTTGGCCTCCTTTAATGCCAAAGCACAAAATTGATGATGGCTTACCGCCCATATATTTTTGTGCTAAAGCATGATCCGGATGACTCGGCAAACCAGCATACTGCACCCATTCCACTTGCTCATGCGCGTCTAAAAACTCGGCAACTTTTTGCGCGTTGTAACAATGGCGCTCCATGCGCAAAGACAATGTTTCCATGCCTTGCATAATTAAGAACGCATTAAAAGGTGACAAAGCAGCACCCATATTACGCAGCGGCACCACACGACAACGACCAATAAAGGCAGCAGGGCCAAAGGCTTCAGTGTAAACCACGCCATGGTAAGAGACATCAGGGGTATTTAACAGCGGGAAGCGCTCTTTGTGCTCAGCCCATGGAAACTTACCTGAATCAACAATCGCACCCGCAATGGTGGTGCCATGCCCGCCCATGTATTTGGTCAACGCATGGATCACAATATCTGCACCATGCTCAAATGGGCGGCACAGTACTGGCGTGGCCACAGTATTGTCTACAATCAGCGGTACACCATGGCGATGGGCAGCATCGGCCAGCGCTTGAATATCAACGATATTGCCCGCTGGATTACCAATACTTTCACAGAATACCGCTTTGGTTTTGCTATCGATCAGCTTCTCTAATGCCGCAATATCATCGTGCGGAGCAAAACGCACTTCTAAGCCTTGGCGCGGCAAGGTGTGGGCAAACAGGTTGTAGGTACCGCCATACAACTTAGCGACTGAAACAATGTTATCGCCGGCTTCAGCAATGGTTTGAATGGCTGCAGTAATCGCCGCCATACCTGAAGCCATAGCCAGTGCCGCAACACCACCTTCCAGAGCAGCAACACGTTGCTCAAGAATATCGTTGGTTGGGTTCGTGATCCGCGTATAGATATTGCCTGGCACTTTTAAGTCAAAAAGATCGGCACCATGCTGAGTATCATCAAAAGTATAAGATGTCGTTTGATAAATCGGCACCGCGGCAGACTTAGTGGTTGGATCAGATTTGTAACCGACATGGAGCGCAATCGTTTCTGGTTTCATTCTTTTTACTCAAGGCTGTTTGAATTGTTGGTGCAAAGCATGCCCAGCCAACCGGCTAGGGTCAAGCAGCGCCCAATTGATGTCTTCTTATTTAAGATACGGGCACAATAGCAAAACTGACAATACACATTTGGATACCCTATGACTTGGCGCTATATTCTCAAGCAGCTGGCGTTCCCGCCCAGCGGCTTTTTGCTGCTACTACTCTGTGGTTTTTTATTACGCAAACGCTGGCCTAAAACGGCTGTTATCAGCTTTATCATCAGCATCGGTGGGCTCTATATCATGAGTTTACCCATCACCGTTGAGCATGCTGCGCGTGCGCTGGAAACGGACGTAGCGCTCACTGCAGAGCAGTGGCCAACACTAGCACAACATGCCGATGCCATTGTGATACTCGGTGGCGGCCGTGAAACCGATGATCCTGCTTGGCAAAATGACCAACCCTCACTGATGGCTATGCAACGTATACGCTACGCTGCCCGTTTAGCTAAAGCCTCACAACTCCCTGTATTGGTCAGTGGCGGCCTGCATTTTGGCCAGCCACCCAGTGAAGCTCAGATTATGGCGGACACTTTAGCCGAAGATTTTGGCGTCGCAGCGCGCTGGCAGGAAGGTGAAAGCCGCACCACCTGGGAAAATGCTCAGTTCACCGCTGCCATGCTGCAAGCAGAAGGCATCACGCGCATCGTGCTGGTCACTAATGCGTGGCATATGCCACGCTCGCGCTGGAGTTATGAGCAATTTGGTTTTACCGTGATCAGTGCGCCGGTGGGGTTTTTAAGCGGCGCCAACCGTCGCCCACTGAACGGCTGGTTACCTGAAAGCAAAGCCGTATGGCAAAACACTGCACTATTAAATGAAGCCATTGGCGCCGCGCTGTACCGCTTAACCTACAGCGCTAAGTAACGGTCGATACAGCGCAGCGACGTGCGAGTCTTATATTGAAAAAAGCAGTCACACCGCCCCTGCGTCAATACAACGGGGCACTTTTTATGTGCAGCTTTTGCCTTAGCGCAGCAACCTCTTAATGGTTCCGCCTCATTGATTTAGCACGCGCTGAGGTATCACCCCTTGCGCTCCTAAACAACATTATAAAACATCAATTATTGATCCAGATCAATAAAAGCTGATTTAATCTTTTGGCTAAGCAGTCAAAGAAATATTTGTCTGTTAGCTTCTATGCAAGGTGTGTGTATTTGCCTGATTATAGTCAATGCATACCCAGCCCATTGCCAATATGCTGGCGGGCTATTTTTCTGGTCTGCTTAGAAAGGTTTGTCAATCAGCCGCTCCATAAAAAGCGGCAACTGCAACCTTGTCAAAGCATGAGAGGAGGTCATCACGATGGATATTAACCGTCGAGAGTTTTTTAAATTTTGCGGGGTGGGAGTTGCCACATCCAGCCTTGCCGCACTCGGTATGACACCTGAGCCGGCATTCGCTGAGTCTGTTCGCCACTTCAAACTAGCCAACACCAAAGAGTCGCGCAACACTTGCCCTTACTGTTCTGTGGGCTGTGGCCTCATCATGTACAGCCGTGGCAGTGGTGGTAAGAACGTCACTCAAGAAATCTTCCATATTGAAGGCGATGCTGACCACCCTGTAAACCGTGGCACTTTATGTCCAAAAGGTGCTGGTCTGATTGACTTTATTCGCAGCCCTAATCGTTTGCAGTACCCTGAAGTACGTGAAGCCGGTAGCAATGAATGGAAGCGCATCAGCTGGGACGATGCCCTAACCCGCATTGCGCGCTTAATGAAAGATGATCGCGATGCCAACTTCGTTGAGAAAAATGCTGCAGGACAAACCGTTAACCGTTGGTTGACTACAGGTTTCCTGGCCGCATCAGCAGCATCTAGCGAAGCCGGCTATATGACGCACAAAGTGGTGCGTTCGCTAGGTATTCTGGGTTTCGACAACCAGGCGCGCGTTTGACACGGTCCGACGGTGGCAGGTCTTGCCCCGACGTTTGGCCGTGGAGCCATGACAAACCATTGGAGCGACATCAAAAACGCCAACTTGGTGTTAGTGATGGGCGGCAATGCCGCAGAAGCGCACCCCTGTGGTTTTAAGTGGGTCACTGAAGCCAAAGCGCACAATCAAGCCAAATTATTGGTGGTTGATCCGCGTTTCACGCGTACCGCCTCACTGGCCGATCTGTACGCGCCTATTCGTACTGGTACGGATATCGCCTTCTTAGGCGGTTTGATTTATTACTTATTAGAAACTGATCAGATTCAGCACGAATATGTGCGTAACTACACTGATATGCCATTTATCGTAAAAGAAGGTTTTACCTTTGAAGATGGCTTATTCAACGGTTATGACGCAGATTCGCGCAGTTATCCTGATAAAAGCGACTGGGACTATGAGCTTGACGAAAATGGCTACGCCAAGGTTGATCCGAGCTTAAGCCACCCGCGCTGCGTCTATCAGTTGCTCAAAAAACATTACAGCCGCTATACACCGGAGTTGGTCAGCCAGATCTGTGGTACGCCTCTGAAGCGTATGATGCAGGTGTGGGATACCATTGCCGAGACTGCCGTGCCCGGCAAAACCATGACCATCCTCTATGCTCTGGGCTGGACACAGCACTCGGTTGGTTCGCAGATGATTCGCGCCGGCGCTATGCTGCAACTGTTGCTCGGCAACATGGGTATGCCAGGTGGCGGGGTTAACGCCTTGCGCGGCCACTCCAATATTCAGGGGCTGACCGACTTAGGCCTGCTGTCTAATCTGCTACCCGGGTACTTAACACTGCCTCGTGATCATGAGCAGGACTACGACGCCTATATTGCCAAACGTGCGCCACAGGCTTTACGCCCTGGGCAAATGTCCTATTGGCAGCATTATGGCCGTTTCCATGTCAGCCTGATGAAAGCCTGGTACGGCGACGCGGCCACGAAAGAAAATAACTGGGGCTACGACTGGCTACCCAAGCTCGACGAGCCGATGTATGACGTACTCAAGTACTTCGACATGATGTACGAAGGCAAGGTCAACGGTTATTTCTGTCAAGGTTTCAACCCTATTGCAGCCTTCCCCAACAAGGCAAAAGTAGGTGCAGCACTGGCACGCCTCAAGTACTTGGTCATCATGGACCCGCTGATCACTGAAACCTCGGAGTTTTGGAAGCACGTTGATGAATACAACGATGTAGATACGGCGAGTATTCAAACCACAGTATTCCGCTTACCTACCACCTGCTTCGCTGAAGAAAATGGCTCTCTGGTTAACAGTAGCCGTTGGTTGCAGTGGCACTGGAAGGGCGGTGAAGCTCCGGGTGAAGCACGCCCTGACGTGGCCATTATGGGTGGACTTTTCCATCGTCTGCGGGCGCTGTATAAAGCAGAAGGCGGCGCTTTCTCTGAGCCGATCATGAATTTGAACTGGTCGTATCAACGTCCCGACGAACCGGCCCCCGAAGAAATCGCCAAAGAGTTCAACGGTAAAGCTTTAACCGACCTTAAAGACCCTAATACAGGCGAGTTGCTCCTGCGCGCAGGTCAGCAGTTAGCCGGCTTCAGCCAGCTACGTGATGACGGCAGCACAGCCAGTGGCTGCTGGTTGTTCTGCGGCTCCTGGACCGAAGCAGGCAACCAAATGGCGCGGCGTGACAACGCTGACCCTTATGATATGGGTCAGACACTGGGTTGGGCGTGGTCATGGCCAGCCAACCGCCGCATCCTTTACAACCGTGCCTCGGCAGACCCTTCGGGCAAACCTTGGAACGATAAGGACAAACGCTTGATCTGGTGGGATGGCAGCAAGTGGACGGGTACCGATGTCCCTGACTTTGCCCTCACTTCAGCGCCAGAAGACAAAATGAATCCGTTCATTATGAACCCTGAAGGTGTGGCGCGTTTCTTTGCTCGTGGCAACATGGCCGAAGGCCCATTCCCTGAGCATTATGAACCGTTCGAAACGCCTATTGGCCGTAACCCCTTGCACCCGAGCTCACCGGGCGTCACCAGCAATCCAGCAGCACGGGTGTTCCGTAACGATATGGATGTGTTCGGCACTGCGAAGGAGTTTCCTTATGCAGCGACCACCTATCGCCTGACGGAGCACTTTCACTTCTGGACCAAGCACAGCCGGATCAACGCGATTACCCAGCCACAACAGTTTGTCGAACTTGGCGCAGTCATGGCCGAAGAGCTCGGCATCAAGGCGGGCGATCGAGTGCGAGTATCGTCCAACCGTGGTTATATCGAAGCGGTAGCGGTAGTCACCAAACGGCTCAGACCGCTCTTGGTGGATGGCAAGACCGTGCACCACGTCGGTATTCCGCTGCACTGGGGATTTGTCGGGGTGGCGAAAAACGGTTACCTCACCAACACGCTAACGCCTTTTGTTGGAGACGGTAATACCCATACCCCAGAGTTCAAATCCTTCCTTGTTAACGTGGAAAGGGTGTAATCATGGCTACACAAGACATAATCGCACGCTCTGCCACCACCACACCGAGTCCCTCGGTGCGTAAAGTCGATGAGGTGGCAAAACTAATAGACACCACTCTGTGCATTGGCTGCAAAGCCTGCCAGGTGGCGTGCTCGGAATGGAATGATCTACGTGATGAGGTCGGCAACAACGTTGGGGTGTACGACAACCCCAGCGACTTGACGGCCGATTCATGGACAGTCATGCGCTACGCCGAACATGAGACCAGCGATGAAGACCTCGAATGGTTGATTCGTAAAGACGGCTGCATGCATTGCGAAGATCCAGGCTGCCTTAAGGCTTGTCCAAGCCCAGGGGCGATCATCAAGTACGCTAATGGCATCGTCGATTTCAATCAGGATAAATGCATTGGCTGCGGCTACTGCATTACTGGTTGTCCGTTTGACGTACCGCGCATCTCGAAAAAGGACAATAAAGCCTATAAGTGCACTTTATGTTCTGATCGAATCGCTGTCGGGCTTGAGCCTGCATGTGTGAAAACCTGCCCAACCGGAGCCATTGTTTTCGGCACCAAGGACGATATGAAGGCACATGCGGACTGGCGGATTAATGATCTCAAACAACGCGGCTATGACAACGCCGGCCTCTATGACCCTCAAGGTGTGGGCGGAACCCACGTGATGTATGTATTGCACCATGCCGACAAAGCTGGGCTTTACAGTGGTCTGCCGCAAAATCCGACGATCAGTCCGATGGTAGGCGTCTGGAAAGGCGTAACCAAACCTTTGGCAATGGCAGCTATTGCAGCCACAGCGTTGGCTGGATTCTTCCATTATGTACGCGTCGGGCCTAACCGCGTCGAAGACGACAAGGAAAGCCAAGGCACGTCAACCTCGGTCGGGCACTATGATCCTACCGAGCAGCGTGACTCAAGACCGGGAGGAGAATGACATGAACAATGACATGAACCAAGACCTGCAACGCTACAGTGCCAACGAGCGCTCCAATCACTGGGGGGTAGCTTTACTGTTTATCCTCGCAGGACTGTCCGGCTTGGCGCTTTTCCATCCGGCTTTGTTCTGGCTCAGCAATCTGTTTGGTGGCGGCACTTGGACACGCATCTTGCATCCCTTTATTGGGATCGCAATGTTTGTTCTATTCGCCCTGATGAGTTTGCGCTTTGCCGGACGTAACCGGATTAAAGCCCATGACAGACAGTGGCTGTCGCAATGGCGCAAGATCATTAACAACCGCGAAGACGGCGTACCTGCAGTAGGCAAGTACAACGGCGGCCAGAAACTTCTGTTCTGGGTGCTGGTGCTCAGCATGCTGATTTTACTGGTCAGCGGCGTTGTGATCTGGCGGGAATACTTCAGTGGCCTGTTTGGCATTGAGGTCATCCGCCTGGCCAGCGTGCTGCATGCGTTTTTTGCCTTTGTGCTAATATCGAGCATCATTGTGCACATTTACGCAGCCATCTGGGTTAAAGGCTCAGTGGGCGCCATGCTATCTGGTAAAGTCAGCTCGGCATGGGCGCGCAAGCACCACCGCCTATGGTATGACGAAATGCGTAAGAAAGAACGTTGAGTCATGCAGGTCAGGCTCGCACAACAAGAGACTGACCGCGGCACTCGAACACGGGTGGTAATCTTGGGCAGCGCACTTGTGCGCTGCCTATTTATTTGTACTCAGTATCTCAACGACGCCCATTCTGGCCGTCAGGCCTCGCTAGACAAGGAATCAGCCTATGTCCTCAAAAATCCTCGAACCGGGTGAAATCGAAAGTGCGGCCATGACACCGCCTTTTGTGCAACTGCCCCCAATAGATCTGTTTTCCAAACGTGCAGAGCGTTTTGCCGCCTTAGCTGAAGGCCACCCAATGGCTGCTTATCTCAACTTGCTGGACAAAATCTGCCGCGCACAACAAGCCGTATTGGATAACCCTCCCGAGCTGCCCGAGCTCGATAACGCACGGATTAGCGCTTCCTTAACACATGATATGCCGCCACTGGCAGTGGATACCTTACTGCACGAAAACGACTGGCAAATTCAACTGGACGCTTGGCTTGAAGTGTTCGAAACAAGCAATAAAGATTTACCCGATGCCGTGCGCGCCGCACTCCAGCGCCTGCGTCAAGCTGACACCGCGCAGCGCCATACTTGGGCCGCTGCACTGCTGGGTGGCCGCTTTAGTGAAGTGCCTGAAGCACTGGTGCCTTTCCTCGGAGCAGCCTTGCAGCTTGCCTGGCGGCATTGGCTGAAAAGCATTGATGCTGAGAGTATCCGTGAGCGCGAAGATCAAACGGAGTGCCCTTGCTGCGGCTCCTTACCGGTTGCCGGAGTCATCCGCCATCGTCGCCCCATCGATGGTGTACGCTACCTGCTCTGTTCACTGTGCGCCACTGAGTGGCACTACGTACGTCTCAAATGCAGCCACTGCTTAAGTACACGCGAACTCGACTACCTGCATTTCGACGACAGCCCGCACGGTATCAAAGCTGAAGCCTGCCCTGACTGCCATACCTATCTCAAGCAACTCTATCTAGAGATTGCTCCAAACGGTGAAGCGCTCACCGCGGATCTCGCCAGTCTTGATCTGGATCTATGTTTGGCTGAACAAAACTTACAGCGCCGCGCGCCAAACCTACTGCTGGCACCCGGCGGTGAAGGTGAGCAAGGGGAGCATAACTAATGAGTGCGCCGCAACGTCCGCATCCGCCTTCGGTGGAGCAGCTCCTTAATACCGATGGTATGACCACCCTGCAGGAACGTTATGGGCGCTCGTTGCTACGTAAAGCAGTGCGTGACTATCAGGCCGAGCTAGGGGAGGCCTACCGTCATAACGCGCTGCAACCTGCAACACTGCAGGCCAAGTCGTTGCTGGAGGAAATCACCGCTCGCTTAGAACACCTGCACACACCCAATGTGCGGCGCATGTTTAATCTAACCGGCACTGTCCTGCATACCAATCTGGGTCGCGCTCTACTGCCGGAAGAAGCCATCCAAGCGATGGCGCTGGCCGCGCGTTATCCAACCAACCTAGAGTTTGATTTAAGCACCGGCCAACGCGGCGATCGCGATAGTTTAGTGGAGCAATTAATCTGCGAACTGACAGGTGCTGAAGCCGCCACCGTTGTCAATAACAACGCTGCCGCTGTGCTACTGGCTCTCAGCGCGCTTGGGGCAGGTACAGAAGCGGTGATCTCGCGCGGCGAGTTAATTGAGATCGGCGGCTCTTTTCGCATTCCAGATATTATGGCTCAGGCTGGCGTTATTCTTCGCGAAGTGGGCACCACCAATCGCACCCACCCCCGTGACTATGAAGCCGCCATTAACGAGCAGACAGGACTGATCCTGCGCGTCCATCCCAGTAACTACCTGATCGAAGGCTTTACCGCCAGCGTCGCCACCAAAGACTTGGCCACCCTCGCCCATGCACAAGGTCTCCCCCTGCTGGAGGATCTGGGTAGCGGCAGTTTGCTCGACTTATCACGTTGGGGTCTACCACGAGAACCTCTGGTGCAGGAGTCGTTAGCGGACGGTGCTGACATTGTCACGTTCAGCGGCGACAAACTGCTCGGCGGCCCTCAAGCGGGCCTGATTGTGGGGCGACGCGACTTAATTGAGCGCATCAAAGCTCATCCGCTTAAGCGTGCGCTGCGCGTGGATAAATTAACCCTGGCCGCGTTAGAAGCAGTGCTGCGTCTCTACCAAGACCCCGACCGCTTGGCTGAGCGTTTAACCAGTCTGCGCCTACTGACCCGCTGCGCAACCGACATCCACAAGCAAGCGCAGCGCTTAGCACCTTTAATGGCACAACAGCTCGGTGCCCACTGGCAAGTGGAAACGCTAGCCACTTTGGGCATGATCGGCAGTGGCGCACAACCGGTCGCACGGCTGCAGAGCGCCGCCCTGTGCTTGCGTCCACAAGGACCACGCCGTGAGCGCAATCGTGCCTTAACCGCCCTAATGGCGGCATTGCGAGCGCTTCCCGTTCCGGTGATTGGCCGTCTTGATGACGATGCACTGTGGCTTGATCTGCGCCAACTGGATGACGAGGCTCTATTCATTGAACAATTGCTTGAACTCAAGGTGACCACTGCATGATTATCGCTACAGCAGGGCACATCGACCACGGCAAAACCGCGCTATTAGAGGCGCTCACTGGTCACTCCGGAGACACCCGCCGCGAAGAACAAGAGCGCGGCATTACCATTGATCTGGGCTACCGTTATGCCGACCTAGGCGGTGCAGTCACACTCGGTTTTATCGATGTCCCCGGTCATGAACGTTTCGTACATAACATGTTGGCTGGTGCCGCAGGCGTTGATCTGGCGTTGCTGGTCGTGGCGGCAGATGACGGGGTTATGCCACAAACCCGTGAACATCTAGCAATACTGGCTTTGCTAGGCATTGCCCGTTTATGGGTAGTGCTGAGCAAATGCGATCGAGTCGATGCACAACGTCAAGCGGCGGCTACAGCAGAAATCAAAGCATTGCTGGCCACAGGACCTTATGCGCAGGCGCCTTGTTTTGCCCTTTCCAGCCTGACCGGTTACGGCGTGAGTCACTTGCGTGACGCATTGCTAGCCGAGGCTCGGACTATTGCACAAGATGCCGACAAAAATCACTTTCGCTTATCTGTGGATCGTGCTTTTAGTGTGTCTGGCGCTGGTACTGTAGTCACCGGCACGGCTCTATCTGGACGCATCTCTGTAGACGATAACCTGCTGCTGGTCGATAGCAGCGGTGCTTACCAAAAGGTGCGAGTACGCGGCCTGCACGCCCAAAACCATACCGCTGAAACAGCTCAAGCAGGCCAGCGGGTAGCATTAAATCTGGCTGGAGATCGGCTTAAAGCCCAACAGATTCAGCGCGGTAACTGGCTGCTCCCTCAAGCATTGCTCAATCCAAGCCGCAGACTTGATATCCACCTCAACGTACTGGCCGATGCCGCTCGCGCCTTGGAGCATTGGACCCCCGTCCACGTACACTTAGGAGCACAACGATTAACTGGCCGTGTAGCACTGTTAGAGGAGACTCGCTTGGCTCCGGGCAGCAGTGGTCTTGCACAACTGGTACTCGACAGCCACACCCAAGCCGTCTACGGTGATCGGGTTGTGCTGCGCGACCAATCCGCTTGGCACACGCTAGGTGGAGGTATTGTATTGGACCCAAGTGCGCCAACCCGTCAACGGCGAACAGCCACGCGACTGACACAGTTGCACGCTTTAGCTCAAGGTGGCCTTGAAGGCGCACTGCCCACATTACTCAGCACTGCCGATAACGGTCTGGCGCCAGAATCATTAGAGCGCCATTTCAACCGCCCGCAGCACAGTTGGCACTTACCGCAAGGTACCCTGAGCAAAAACACCGCCAGCGGGCCTCGTTTATTCGACGCAGCACTCTGGCAACAGCATCGCTCAACACTCCTTGAAGCCTTGACACGCTTTCATCAGGAACAGCCAGACGAGCCCGGCCCTGATCGCAGCCGTTTACGGCGTTACGGCCTCCCCTTTCTAGAGCCGGCAGTATTCAGTGCTTTACTGGATGAAGCTTTAAGCGAAACCTGTATCGCCGCCAGCGGCCCTTGGCTGCATCTGCCGGAGCATCAAGTACGCTTGAGCGACGCCGAAAACGCATTAAAAGCACGGCTGTGGCCACATCTCGAAGCCGGTGGTATTAACCCACCTTGGGTACGCGACTTGGCGCGCTTAGAAAACTGTGACGAGAATCAAGTACGCGCACTGCTGCTCAAACTGGCGCGTTTAGGACAATTGCATCAAGTGGTGCGCGATTTATTTTACCCCGAACCCACCATTGAAAAACTGGCACAATGCGCAATAACCTTGGCTGAAGGCGATAACCAGCTGGAAGTCGTGGAGTTCCGTGATGCCTTAGGTTTAGGCCGCAAACGTTGCGTGCAGCTGCTGGAATACCTCGATCGCCTTGGCGTAACACGGCGCTTTGGCAATCAGCGTCGCGTACGCGAGGAAAGTAGCTTGGTTTTGCGTATTAAAACGCGCTAGTATGTTGCGCTTACGGAGGGCAATCACATCCGGTGGTGTGGCCGGACTTCAAATCCGGATGGGGACGGCAGCCGTTCCTAGGTGGGTTCGACTCCCACTGCCCTCCGCCATCCATCCACCCAAAGCGTCTCACTCAGTCCTTCAGCTTCAGCGCCTGAACACTTTCATCATTGGGATCAAAGCCGTCTTGCCGCGCCTGCTCAACAAAGGCCGTGAGCGCCTTTTCACCGCGCAACAACTGCAGCTTTGCAGTGTCCCAGTCGTCGGGACGCAAGCGAATCATCCAGCCCTCGCCGTAACAATCTCGATTGATCAGCGCGGGTCGCTTTAGCAGCTGTTCATTATGCGCAACCACTGTACCGGCAATCGGGCTTTTGGCTGAAGCCGCTGCTTTGGCAAACTCCACCACACCCAAACTGCGATCAACATCAATATGCCAACCCAGTCGCTTCGGAGTAAAGGCGAAGATATCGCCAAATAAAGCCACACCGTACTGGGTCAATCCCAAAGTCACTTCACCGCCGTCGTCCTCACGCAGCCACATACTATGCTCTGGTGCATACCAGAGCTCATTGGGAAAACTCATACCCTCAAGAATCATAATGAAAGCACCCGTTCATATTCGAGAATCATCGTTGCCAGCTCACCACCGCTACCAAAATCATCCACTTCATCAATCAACACCTGCTCTGGCGGATGTGCTTGCCCAGGCGCTGGGGGTTTGCGACATAACAACAAACGCGCCCCCATCTGCTTAGCCTGACGAATAAAGTGAATCACCGGCGCACCATTGGCTTCAGGAAAAACTGACTCAGCCACACCCGGTCGTGCAAACTCTGCCGCTTCTCCAGTCAGATAGAGGGTCACCTCAGCGTCCATACAAGCCAGCAATGTAGCGATATGAAAAGGCGCAGCACAGCGCGCAGGTGTGCTGGGGCCACTGGTTACCAGAATCAATACGCGCTGTGGCGATACTGCAGTCAAGGAAAACACCTATCTAAACGATTTAAAAACAACACAGGCAACTCACAATAGCGTCTTCTGCGCTAGCCCATGCGGTTGCTGCAGCATAGATAAGATTGCCTTGCAATGCCACAATTCTGAGGTGATCAATGCCACTTCAATCAGAGCTCGATAAGATTGCCATACACAACAAACCGTCTAGATACCTATATGCTGTTTCCCTGAATGCGCCCGCCTCATGTATGCTAGGCAGATATTTTTCATGGTTGCGCCGCGGTGCATCCTCCTTATGACTTTCTTGACGATAACCACATAAAATCATGCACGAACAGTATCAACCTCGCGACATTGAAGCCGCCGCTCAAAGCCACTGGGCTGAGCACAAATCTTTTGAAGTGACCGAGCAACCGGGCAAAGAAACCTTCTACTGCTTATCCATGTTTCCGTACCCTAGCGGTCGCTTGCATATGGGTCATGTACGCAACTACACCATTGGCGATGTGATTGCTCGTCACCAGCGCATGCTCGGTAAAAACGTACTGCAGCCGATGGGCTGGGATGCGTTTGGCATGCCCGCAGAAAACGCCGCAATTCAACATAAAGTGGCGCCAGCGGCGTGGACCTACGAAAACATGGCCTATATGAAGGCGCAGTTCACTCAGCTCGGTCTGGCCATTGATTGGTCGCGCGAGATCACCACCTGCAAACCTGATTATTATCGTTGGGAACAGTGGCTGTTCACCCAACTGTATAAAAAAGGCATCATTTACAAAAAAGTCGGTACCGTTAACTGGGACCCCGTCGACCAAACCGTCTTGGCCAACGAGCAAGTCATTGATGGTCGCGGCTGGCGTTCCGACGCGCTGGTCGAAAAGCGCGAAATCCCGATGTACTACTTCAAGATCACCGCTTACGCTGACGAATTGCTAAGCAGCTTGGACAATATGCCCGGCTGGCCTGAGCAAGTGAAAACCATGCAGCGTAACTGGATTGGTAAAAGCTTTGGTGCCGATATCCTCTTTGATTACGACCTTGACTCCGTCGGCATTGCAGGCCAACTGAAGGTCTACACCACGCGTCCTGATACCCTAATGGGTGCCACCTATGTTGCAGTTGCTGCCGAGCACCCATTGGCACAGCGTGCAGCCAAGGACAACCCCGAGCTGACTGCTTTTATCGCTGAATGTAAAGCAGGCTCTGTGGCGGAAGCCGATATGGCGACCATGGAGAAAAAAGGTCTACCTACAGGTCAGTTTGTCATTCATCCATTAACCGGTGACAAACTCCCCGTTTATATCGCCAACTATGTCTTGTGGGGCTACGGTGAAGGGGCAGTCATGGCTGTTCCAGCACACGATGAGCGTGACTTTGCTTTTGCCAACACCTACCAACTGCCCATCACCCAAGTCTTCGCATCCGCAGACGAGAACAACACCTTTGACGCCACAGTCTGGAATGACTGGTACGCGGACAAAACCGGCGTTACTGCAATCAACAGCGGCAAGTACGACGGTCTCAGTGTCCAAGACGCCTTTGACCGTATTGTTGCTGACTTAGAAGCCAAACAGCACGGCGAGCGCAAAACTCAGTTCCGCTTACGTGACTGGGGTATCAGCCGCCAGCGCTATTGGGGCTGCCCAATTCCAATTATCCACTGTCCAAACTGTGGTGATGTACCCGTTCCAGAAGACCAGCTCCCTGTTGTTCTACCGGAAAATGTCATCCCGGATGGCGCCGGTAACCCTCTCAATAAAATGCCAGAGTTTTACCAGTGCACATGCCCAACCTGTGGTGCCGATGCGCGCCGTGAAACCGATACCATGGATACCTTTGTTGAATCCTCGTGGTACTACGCACGCTACGCATCGCCACAGTATGAGGGCGGTTTAGTAGAAAAATCAGCCGCTGACCACTGGCTACCCGTTGATCAATATATTGGCGGTATTGAACACGCTATTTTACACCTGCTTTATGCGCGCTTCTTCCACAAGCTGATGCGCGATGAAGGCTTGGTCAATAGCGACGAACCCTTTACCAATCTGCTGACGCAAGGCATGGTGATTGCAGAAACCTATTACCGCATTCAGCCTAATGGTGGTCGTCTCTGGTTTAACCCCGATGAAGTGGCAGTTGAGCACGACAGCAAAGGTAAAGCTGTATCAGCCACACTGATCAGTGATGGTCAGCCCGTGGTGATTGGCGGCATAGAAAAAATGTCCAAATCAAAAAATAACGGCGTTGATCCACAAGTCATGATTAACGAATACGGTGCCGATACCTGCCGTCTATTTATGATGTTTGCTTCGCCGCCTGATATGAGTCTGGAATGGTCGGATGCCGGTATTGAAGGTGCCAGCCGTTTCCTTAAGCGCGTATGGCGCTTAGCCTACAAGCATGTCAATGCTGGCAGCCATGATGGTTTAGATATCGCCTCATTAAATGATGCGCAAAAAGACATTCGCCGCTCTATCCACGCTGTGATTAAGCATGCGAGCAACGATATCGGTCAGCATCAGAAATTCAACACTGCCATTGCGCAAGTGATGACACTGATGAATGTTCTGGAAAAAGCCCCCACCGCAACAGCACAAGATCGCGCCTTACTGCATGAGGGCTTAGAAACTGTAGTGTTGCTACTGGCGCCTATCACGCCACATATTTGCCACGCGTTATGGCAACAGTTGGGGCACAGCGAGCCAGTCATTGACGCGCCTTGGCCGCAAGCCGATGAGAACGCGTTGCAGCAAGACACATTAAGCATAGTGGTGCAGGTCAATGGCAAATTGCGCGGACAGATTGATGTGCCTGCAACGGCCGGTCGTGAAGAGATTGAAGCTGCTGCACGCGCCAATGAAAATGTCCTACGCTTCGTTGATGGGCTAACCATTCGCAAAGTGATTGTTGTTCCCAATAAGTTAGTTAATATTGTTGCTAACTGATTGAGATTTTTTACTCACCCCATGCCTAACTTCAGCTTGGAGTTAGGCACAGAGGATATACCATGCTGAAACGCTCTATTACTGTACTGAGTCTCGCTTTTTTAATGACAGCTTGTGGTTTCCAGCTACGCGGCACAGGCACCATGCAAATGGCGCTGACTGAACTCAACTTCGCCGCGCGTGATGCCTTAAGCCCACTGGGCAAAGAAGTCCAAAGCAGCCTCAAAAATAGCAAAGTACAGATCGCAAACTCCGCTCCTTTCACCCTGTACTTAGGCCCTGAAGAAACCAGCCGTCGCACCGCCAGCTTCACAGCCGGTACGCGCAGTGCAGAGTACACACTGACCAGTGCTGTGACCTATGAGCTACGCGCGGGTAGCCTACCGACATTATTACAGGACCGCGTTGAAGTACAGCGTACCTATGCCTACAACCAGGACAATGTCACAGGTTCAGGCCAAGAAGAAGCTTTACTGCGTGAAGAAATGCGTCGTGATTTAGTGATGCAACTGATGATGCGTCTGCAAGCCATTACACCACAGCAATTGCAAGATCTAAAAGAACAAGCACAACGCAAAGAGCACGCTGAAGCACAGGCACGTGAAGCAGCCATCCGTGCACAGCAACTGGATGAACCGCAACAGTCACCCATCTCCTTTCCTTAAGGATGGACGGGTCTTATGCAAATAAGACCCGTAACTTGCTCTTATGCGTCTTTATCCTGAAAAACTCGCCAGTCAGCTCAAACAAACACTGCTTCCCATGTACTTGGTCAGCAGTGACGAGCCACTCTTGGCCCAAGAAACCAGCGATGCTATTCGCAGTGCATGCCGCCAAGCCAACTACAGTGATCGGCAAGTTTTTCATGTAGAGCGTGGCTTTGATTGGAATAGTATTCGTGAAGCCAATGCGAGCTTATCGCTGTTTGCCGAAAAACGCTTACTGGAGCTGCGCATCAATTCAGGCAAGCCCGGTGATCAGGGCAGCGCTGTATTACTCGAATACTTAGCCCGTCCAGCAGAAGATACCGTATTGCTGATCAATGTGCCGCGCTTAGATGGCAACACTTTAAAAACCAAATGGGCCAAAAGCTTGCTGGACAGCCCCCTGTGTGGGTTTATTCAGTTACCCAGTGTCAATATTGAGCAGCTGCCCAATTGGATTAATCAGCGCTTAGCCCAACAAGGGCTGAGTGCGGACCCTGAAGCAATCGATTTAATTGTCGCGCGCACTGAAGGCAATCTCTTGGCTGCTGTGCAAGAAATCGAAAAACTTAAATTACTCAGCCCTAGCAACCATCTTGATTTAGACAGCATCCAAGCCAGCATTGCCGATAGCGCTCGCTATGATGTATTTGGCTTAGTCGATGCAGCGCTCGAGGGTGATGCACAACGCAGCTTACGCATTTTGGCCGGTTTGCGCAGTGAAGGTGTCGATATCCCAATGATTCTTTGGGCAATTGCTCGAGATATTCGACAGCTGGGCGCCCTCGCCCAACAAGTCAGCCAAGGCGTCAGCATGGATCGCGCGCTCGCACGCGTCTGGCCGGCAACGCGTAAACCTTTATTTACTCGCGCCCTGAAACGCCTCTCTGCATCGCAATGGCAACTGCTGCTAAAAGACGCGCAATTAATTGACGAGCAGAGTAAAGGCCAAACCATAGGTGATGCTTGGATCGGCATGGCTTCGCTATTGCTCAAGATGTCGGGCTCACGCCTACCTATTTTTCAGCATCAATAATCGATAAAAGCGAAGCATTGCTGGTTTTTTGCTAAACTACTGCGCTTGTTAATTGGAGCAGCCGAATGTCCCAGATCTATCAACACCGCGCCCGTAAGCGTTTTGGTCAAAACTTCTTGCACGATACAGGCGTGATTGATCGCATTATTCGCGCTATTGCTCCTCGTGAAGGCGATCACATCCTAGAAATTGGCCCCGGCCAAGGCGCACTCACCGAAAGCCTGCTCGATAGTGGCGCTCAGCTCGATGTCATTGAAATTGACCTCGATTTAATTCCGCTACTGAAGTTAAAGTTTGCGTTACAACCCAACTTTACGCTGCACCAAGGGGATGCTTTAAAATTTGATTTTAACCGCCTTGCGCCAGCGCCAAGCAGCTTAAGGGTCGTAGGCAACCTGCCCTACAACATTTCTACACCGCTCATTTTCCACCTGTTAAATAATGCTCATTTAGTGCGCGATATGCATTTTATGCTGCAAAAAGAAGTGGTCGAACGCATGGCAGCTCAACCCGGCGGTGGCGATTGGGGACGCTTATCAATTATGGTGCAGTACCACTGCCGTGTTGAGCATTTATTTAATGTGGGCCCCGGCTCTTTTAATCCGCCACCTAAAGTGGACTCAGCGATTGTGCGCTTAACGCCACATGCCCAGTTACCCCACCAGGCACAAGATGTTCGTGCGTTAGATCGTATTGTTCGCGAAGCTTTTAATCAGCGGCGTAAAACCTTACGTAACACCTTAAAAAACATCTTATCTGCTGAAGCGATTAGCGCAGCTGACGTCGACGGCAGCTTACGACCCGAGCAATTAGATATGGCTGCTTTTGTGCGCCTCGCTGACCAATTTGTAGCGCAACAAGCTGCAGATTCACCTTGAGAACACTATGACTGATCTGAGTAATACCATTGATATCCATGTAAATACGCGCTATTTAGCCGAGCACTCACAGCCTGCCGATAACCGCTATGTGTTTGCCTATGACATTACCATCCGCAATAACGGCACAGAATCGGCACAGCTCTTGAGTCGTCATTGGATCATCACCGACGGTGATGGCAAGACCCAAGAGGTGCGTGGCTCAGGCGTAGTGGGCGAACAACCGGTTATCCAAGCCGATGATGAGTACAGCTATAGCAGCGGCACTCTCATGACCACCGCGGTCGGCAGCATGCAAGGCAGTTTCACCATGCGCACTGAAGAGGGTGAAGAATTTGAAGCTCCGATTGCCCCTTTTAGTTTAGCCGTTCCGGGAGCTTTGCATTAATGGCAACCTACGCCGTAGGCGATGTACAAGGCTGTTTAGAGCCACTCAAACGCTTACTTGACCGCGTGAATTTTGACCCCAGCCAAGACACCCTCTGGTTGGTCGGTGACTTGGTCAATCGTGGTCCTCAGTCGCTGGAAACACTGCGTTTCCTCTATGCCATGCGCGACTCTGTCATCAGCGTTTTAGGTAACCATGATTTACATTTATTGGCGATTGCCAACCATACGGCACGCTTAAAAAAGAAAGACACCTTACGCGCAGTATTAAATGCTCCCGATTGCGCAGACCTGCTCTTTTGGCTCCGCCAGCTGCCGCTGATGCACCATGATGCCGAGCGTAATATCAGTATGGTGCATGCCGGTATCCCGCCGCAGTGGAGCATTCAAGACGCCCTCGCACGCGCTGAAGAAATGCACCTTGTGCTGCGCGATGACAGCTTATTTGTCCCCTATTTAGACGGCATGTATGGCGATCAACCTACGGTTTGGAGCGATACTTTAACGGGCATTGAGCGTTTACGCGTCATTACCAATTACTTCACCCGTATGCGCTTTTGCACTGCAAATGGCGTGCTGGATTTAGCTGGAAAAGAAGGCATTGAAACAGCGCCACAAGGTTTTGCGCCTTGGTTCAGTCACCCACAGCGTTTAACGCGAGATGACACTATCTTATTTGGCCACTGGGCGGCTTTGGAAGGCCGCTGCCCCGCGCCCAATACCATTGCTTTGGACACAGGCTGCGTGTGGGGCGGCAAGATGTCTCTATACAATATCGATACACAACACTTTGAGCGCTGCTCTTGCGCAGCAGCCGCTAAATCATAAATCATCACGAGGTGCTAATGGACGCGTTTAAACGAATCAGTGTTGCCCAAGCCCAACAACTCTGCGCTGAGGGCGCGGTCATGGTCGACATCCGCGACCCTGAAAGTTTTGCTAACGGCCATCCGACAGGCGCCATCCATCTCGATAATCATTCTCTAGCTGACTTTATCGCTCAAGCTGATCTCGATGCACCCACTATCGTGATTTGCTACCACGGCCACTCCAGCCAAAGCGCTGCGGCTTATTTGCACAGCCAAGATTTTAGCGATCTATACAGCATGGATGGCGGCTTTGAAGAATGGCAACATCTGTTGCCGGAGCAGGTTGAGCGCGGAGTGGAATAAAGTATCGCTAGGATGCTCATACCAACTTTGACATCCTCACCGACCTAAAGAGACAGTGATTTCTACTGCTAGACGGCCATGCCCGACCGCGAGAATATTTTGTGCCGCATTAACATCAGGGTCGTGCGTGACACCACACGCACTGCACGTCCATTCTCTTACCCCAAGCCCTGCGATACCTTTCTGCCTCGACTCAGGCAATTCAACTCAGCGCTCACACAACTACGCCTTACCCTCTTTCACGGTGTTTCACAGACAAATTTGCTGTGAATTTCTCGGGTTAGCGATTCAATTCTTTCGCTTAGAGCCTTGGTCACTTCAGTCAGCTGAGTGTTTTGTTCCATCAGTTCTAATAACTGGGCCGACTGCTGGCTGATTAATAATGCTCTTTCCTCGCTGATAGCGGCAATCGCTTCTCGGTGCAAAGCATCTGCTTCTGCATGCGCTTTATCGCGATCCGCTTGGCGCGTTTGCGCCAGAAGAATTAAAGGGGCCGCATAAGCAGCCTGCAAACTAAAAGCTAGATTCAATAAAATAAACGGATACAAATCGAATTGCACGACCCCCATTATATTGAGTGCAATCCAGACAACGACAACCAAGGTTTGCGCTACCAGAAAAAACGGCGTACCAAAAAACCTTGCAAAGGCTTCAGCTTTTAAAGCAAACCAGTCGTCGCCAAAAACTGAAAAAACATGAGCAAACGGCAGATGAAATCTAAAATGATGGTTGTGCTTTTGTGGTGTATTCTTCATATCGATTCCTTAGGCAAAACCTGCGTTTGGCGACTCACAAACATGTCATCGCGTCGCCTGCCGCACTGATGAGAGGTCTGCCTATACTATACGCAGAGGCCACGCGTTAAACCGCTGTAAGCAGAAATATTAACGCTCATCCCGTTCTCAGAAAAACGCTCACCTGCCAACACGGCAACAAGAGCCAACCACAAGCCGCACTCAATCAGCCGCGCACCTGCCTAGACAGTCTTAACAGCCCAGTACGCTATAGCGGTGACGGCTCAGCTATACTTAGCTTATTATCGCTATAGCCACGACCTTAACCGCAGCCACCCATCACTTGGACGGCCTGCTGTTATCGGGTTCTAATACGCTTATTTTTTCAGACCTCTACAACCATGCTCCCCATCGATGCAATCCTGTCAGAACTGCAGCACACCCTTGAGCAGTACAGCACCGCACTGCTGCAAGCGCCGCCCGGCGCGGGTAAAACCACCCGCGTGCCACTGGCGTTGCTGGATGCGCCTTGGCGTGCCGGCAAGAAAATTCTGATGCTGGAACCTCGGCGGCTGGCAGCGCGTTCGGCGGCACGTTTTATGGCGCAACAGCTCGGCGAGAAAGCCGGGCAAACCATCGGTTACCGCACCAAACTGGACAGCCAGATTTCCGCCAGCACCCAGATTGAAGTGGTCACTGAAGGTATTTTGACCCGCATCATTCAAAGCGATCCCATGCTGGAGGATTACGCTGCCGTTTTGTTTGACGAGTTTCATGAGCGCTCCTTGCATGCCGATTTGGGCTTGGCCTTGGTGCGCGAGTCGCAACAAGCGCTCAGAGAAGACCTGCGCATCCTGGTGATGTCGGCCACTTTAGACACCGCTCCCATTGCCCGCGTACTCGGTGATGTGCCGGTGATCAGCAGTGCCGGCCGTGCTTTTCCAGTAGAGGTGATGTATCGCCGAGTGCAGCTGAGAAACAGGCAGCAGACAGATGCAGTTGTTGCCGTCATCCATGAAGCATTAGCGGAGCAAAGCGGCTCGTTACTGGTCTTTCTACCCGGCGCTGGCGAGATTCGCCGCGTCGAAAACCAATTGCGCACACAAGTTGCCGAGAATGTACTGATCGCGCCTTTATACGGCAACCTCAAAGCTGAGGAACAAGATCGCGCTATTTCTCCTGCTGCGCACGGCACCCGTAAAGTGGTATTGGCCACGGCTATTGCCGAAACCAGCCTGACCATCGAAGGCGTACGTGTGGTGATTGATAGCGGCCAACAACGCCGCGCGGTGTTTGATCCCAATAGCGGCATGACGCGACTGGTAACCACCCGAGTCTCCAAAGCATCTGCCGAACAACGCAAAGGCCGGGCGGGACGTATTGAGCCGGGCGTGTGCTATCGACTCTGGAGCGCTGAAGAACAAGCAACCTTGGCGGAATTCACCCCACCTGAAATCCAAGAAGCAGATTTAGTCGCACTGGTGCTGGAGTTAGCCCAATGGGGCGCACGCGATCCGGCGCAGGTGGCTTGGATTGATCCGCCGCCACCTGCGCATTGGAACCAGGCCCGCGATCTACTGCAACTGCTTGGGATGCTCGATAAAGAAGGTGCTATTACTGAACATGGCAAAGCCGCGCGTGATTTAGGCATTCACCCACGTTTAGCCAATATGGTGTTGCACGGGCGCAAGTTGGGACTTGGCGCCACTGCCGCTGAGCTGGCCGCCCTATTGGACGAGCGTGATCTGTTCGGAGCCAACTCGGGCGCTGACCTGCACGAGCGTTTGCGCGTGCTGCACGGCGAATACCAGCCCGCACGCTTAGACACTGCGCGCTTAAGCAGCATCCGGCAGATGGCTAAACGCATAATGAGCAAAGGTGACGCGCCAGCCCAGCTCCCCAGTGCCAACACAACAGGTCGTCTGTTAGCGCTGGCCTACCCCGACCGCATTGGCCAACGCCGCGCTGATCAATCAGCCCGTTACCAACTGAGCAACGGTAAAGGCGCGACTTTACGCGCCGATGACAGTCTGGTGCGCCATGCGTGGTTAGTGGCCGCCGATCTGGATGGTAAAACCCGTGAAGCGACAATCTATCTGGCCGCACCGGTGGATATTGCCGATATCGAGCACGACTTAGCGCACTTAATTCGCACCAGCGAAGAAGCGCTGTGGGATGATAAACGCGGCACCGTCATTGCGCGCCGCCTGCGCAAACTCGGCGAGCTGGTTTTGGAGAAAAAAGAACTCGCCAAACCCGATCCTGCGCTGATCCAGCAAGGCTTGCTCAATGCCATCCGCAACAAGGGGCTGGCCAGTCTGCCGTGGACTGAAACCGCAACGCAGTGGTGCGCGCGGGTCAAACTGCTGGCCAAGGTTTACCCCGATGACTGGCCGGATGTCAGCGAAACGGCTTTGTTAGATCGATTAGAAGAGTGGCTGCTGCCTTTTTTAATGGGCATGCAACGCTGGTCTGATTTGAAGACACTCAATCTAACCGAAGCCCTGCACAGCCTGCTCACTTATCCCCAACAGCAACAACTTAACACTTTAGCGCCAACGGCCCTGACGATTCCCACTGGGCAGACTATCAGGCTCGACTACACCGCTGAAAACGGCCCAGTCCTGGCGGCCAAGCTGCAGGCACTGTTTGGTTGGTTCGACACCCCCAAAGTGGCAGATGGTAAAGTTGCAGTGCTGATTCACCTGCTCTCACCGGCACAACGACCGCTGGCGGTCACCGCTGATCTGGCCAACTTCTGGCGCAATGTCTACCCAGAAGTGCGTAAAGATGTACGTGGTCGTTATCCGAAGCACCCATGGCCAGAAGACCCGCTGACTGCACCAGCGCAGCAAGGCGTAAAGAAGCGTTACGAGTAACGCTCGTTTAGACTATGGAATTAAAGCCGATATCTGCTCAGCCAAGGCAAAGTCTCGCACTGAGATGCCGCCAGCGTCATGGGTGGTTAAGCTGATGTTGACTTTGTTGTACACATTAAACCACTCAGGATGATGATCGGCTTTTTCTGCCAGTATCGCGACTTGAGTCATAAAGCCAAACGCCGCAATAAAGTCAGCAAATTTAAAGGCCCGATACAGCTTCCCCTCCTTAATAGACCAGGCTGCTGCAGAACTCTGATTAAGCGCCGCCAGCGCTGTGTCGATCTCTGTTACCGTTAAACACTTGATCATCGCCATCACCTCAGCTTAAAAATTTAGATTATATTTTTGCCCTTACCGAATAAACCCTAACAGTTTGCTACCCTAGGCACCTGCATATCTTGCAGAAGTCTGTAGCAGACTACACCTCAATACGCCAAGGGAGACTTAAATATGTCAGACGACTTGTATCAAAAAGGTATCAAAAAAATCCAAGAATTAACGGCATCACCGGATGACAACCCCACCGGTGAAATGGACATTGGCGAAGCATTTAAGGATATTGCACCGGACTTAAAGAAGTACGTGGTTGAGTTTGCCTTTGGTGGCATTTATTCGCGACCAGGATTGGACAATAAACAAAAAGTGCTGACCACCATCACTGCGTTGGTTGCCCAAGGTAAGCCGCAAATTGGCATGCATATCAAAACAGGGCTCACTGTTGGCTTAACCCCTGAAGAAATCGTTGGCTGCATTATGCATCTGATCCCTTACACAGGTTTTCCAAGCGTGTTAAATGCATTAACTGTGGCCAAGCAAATATTCACAGAGCAAGGTTTAACTGTTGATACCACAGGCCTCGAATAACAGCCGATCGCCTGCAACCCTACATATTTAGGGGGCAGGCTTTCTTCTCAATGCAGACAGTAGAGTGCCCAAGGCAAACAGCCCCAGCAAGGCGAGCAAAATAGCGGCCAGCGCGGGTATTGATCAGCGCCCCATGGCAATACTTGGGATGATGTCAGTTTGTCTGCTGTAAAACTGACTCTATCGCCTGGGTTAGCGCCTTACTCTCAGGACCTGTGGTACTGCCAAAAGACTCTACTACCTCACCCTTGGTATTCAGTAGATATTTATTGAAGTTCCAGCGCGGCGCTTTGGCTTGCTGATTAATGTGGGCAAACACCGGTGTTGCATCAGCGCCAGTCACCGGACCCGGTGCAATCATGGTAAAGGTCACGCCAAAGTTCTTAAAGCAAATCGTTGCGGCTTCTTCTTCAGTTTTGGCTTCCTGATTAAAGTCATCACTGGCAAAACCAACCACCACTAAACCCTGCTTGCCATAACGCTGGTGCAAAGCTTCCAGCCCTTTAAACTGGCCGGTAAAACCGCAGTGGCTGGCCGTGTTCACCACTAACATCGGCTTACCGGCGGCCAAGTCGCACAAGTTAACAGTGTCTTTAGAGTGCAATTTAGGTAAAGCGTGGTCAAGAAACGCTGGGCATGCCACGCTTTCATCCGCTAACGCGGGGGTAGAACCTAGCGCAAGCATTAACGCTGCACCGAATAGTAATCTCAACATGGCCTGTCTCCCGGTATTTTCATTGTTAAATTAGAGTAGGTTACGCGAGACGGTGAGCAACACTTGGCCATCGCGGTTTGATCCATTTAAGCACAACTGCAAGAACATCAGGCAATAACCTGATCGCTGTTTTCACACCGCCCCCTGATTAACAGTCAAGCAAGCTAAAGACGGACGATACAGTCTTGTTGGTATAGGATTGACACCCTCACCGCTCTAAATAGAGGGTGATTCCTACTGCTAGACGGCCATGCCCGACCGCGATCCATCCCCGCACTAAAAGTACGGGGTCTTTCGCGCAAAACTGAGTAAAAGAAGCTTTTAGCTAACGAAACGCGCCCGCGCCGCATGCAGCTTTTTCAAGCTATCGAGCAAACGCAGATGCTTATCCAAACCTTCCAGCTGCATGCTGGTTGGCGTTAAACCGTAGAAACGCACGCTGCCCGTGATCGAACCAAGCACCGCATCCATGCGCTCGTTACCAAACATCCGTCGAAAGTTCGGCTCGTAATCGTCCATCTCTAGCTCATCGTCCAACGCCACTTCCAGCGCAGCATTCATCGCCTGATAGAACAGCTCACGCTCCACCGTGTTGTCGTTAAACTGCAGGAATTCTTCCACCAACTCTAAGGCTTCATCCAGCTGATTTAAGGCTAAATAAATCAGCAATTTAAGTTCCAAAATTGTCAGCTGCCCCCAGACGGTGTTCTCATCAAATTCGACACCAATCAAGGTTTTAATATCGATGTAATGATCCAACTCGCTTTCTTCTAAACGCTCAACCAAGGCTTTCAGCTCAGCTTGAGTTAGACGATGCAGATTGAGAATATCTTCACGGAAAAACAGCGCTTTATTGGTATTATCCCAAATCAAATCATCGATCGGATACACCTCGGAATAATCCGGCACCAGAATTCGGCAGGCGGTCGCACCGAGATGCTCAAACACCGCCATATAGACTTCTTTACCCATGTCTTCGAGCAGGCCAAATAACAGCTCTGCTTCCTGCGCATTACTGTTATTACCGCCATCGGTGAAATCCCACTCGACAAAATCGTAGTCCGCTTTGGCGCTAAAGAAACGCCATGACACCACGCCGCTGGAATCAATAAAGTGCTCCACCGAGTTATTTGGCTCGGTCACCGCATGGCTCGAAAAGGTTGGACGAGCCAGATCATTCAAGCCTTCAAAGCTGCGGCCTTGCAGCAGTTCTGTCAGGGTGCGCTCCAGTGCCACTGCAAAGTTGGGATGTGCACCAAAGGAGGCAAATACACCGCCGGTACGCGGATTCATCAGCGTCACGTTCATCACCGGAAACTGGCCGCCCAACGAGGCGTCTTTGACCAACACCGGAAAGCCTTGCTCCTCCAGTGCCTGAATACCAGCGAGAATGCTGGGGTATTTGGCCAATACCTCTTGCGGTACATCCGGCAGCGCGATTTCGCCTTCAATAATTTCACGCTTCACTGCGCGTTCAAAAATCTCTGATAAACACTGTACTTGCGCTTCCTCCAGGGTGTTACCGGCACTCATACCGTTACTTAAGAAGAGGTTTTCAATCAGATTCGAGGGGAAAAACACCTCTGCACCATCGGACTGACGCACATAAGGTATAGAGCAAATACCACGTTCAATATTGCCGGAGTTGGTGTCGTATAAATGAGAACCGCGCAGCTCGCCGTCTGGGTTATAAATCGCTAGGCAATGCTCATCTAAAATTTCAACAGGCAGTTCATCATTGGGACCCGGCTTAAACCAGCGCTCATTGGGGTAATGGACAAAGTCAGCATTGGCCAGCTCTTCGCCCCAGAACTGATCGTTGTAAAAGAAGTTGCAGTTGAGACGCTCAATAAACTCACCCAAGGCTGAAGCCAGCGCACTTTCTTTGGTTGCGCCCTTACCGTTGGTAAAGCACAGCTGCGACTGCGAATCACGTACATGCAGCGACCACACATTGGGCACAATATTGCGCCACGAAGCGATTTCAATCTTCATGCCGAGGTTAGCAATAAGACCCGACATGGTGGCGATGGTTTTTTCCAGCGGCAGGTCTTTACCGGGAATAAAAGTCTGACTGTTTTCATCCACTGACGTGCCCAGCAGCGCCTGCGCATCAGCGTCGAGGTTATCGACAATATCAATGACAAAATCAGGCCCGGTCTGCACCACGCGCTTAACCGTACAGCGGTCGATGGAGCGCAGAATGCCTTGGCGATCTTTATCAGATATATCGTTTGGCAACTCAACCTGAATTTTAAATATCTGCTTATAGCGGTTTTCTGGATCAACGATATTGTTTTGCGACAGGCGAATATTTTCCGTTGGAATATCGCGGGCCTGGCAATACAACTTGACGAAATACGCCGCACACAACGCCGATGAGGCTAAAAAGTAATCGAACGGTCCCGGTGCTGAGCCGTCACCTTTGTAGCGAATTGGCTGATCAGCCACCACAGTAAAGTCGTCGAACTTGGCTTCAAGACGCAAGTTGTCGAGAAAGTTAACCTTGATTTCCACAGCGAATCACCAGAATACATAGCAAAAGAATGGCGGCTATTATCCAGTATTCCAGCAGGATATGTTGCTAAATGTAGTCCCCAAACCCACCCTCACCTCTTTGATCGATCAACGCGCGGTAATGCACAGTAACAATGCTCAATACCCGTGTAATTTGTGCAAGGCAAAACGTGTTAGCAAAGGTGTTGCCCCTCACACCTACCGGTTAACGGCCGAGCCGTGATTGCCAACTTAACCCAGTTGGCGGGTGCGTTCGCCTCGATCAATGCGGCTACCTACTACATTGCTAGCTTACTAAGTCTGTACTCCAGTTCAATCCTTGAATTGCCGTATCCAACTCGCGGTAGGCTTTGGCTAAAGCATCCACCTGTTTTTGTATCTCTTTGACACTAACGGTGCTTTCAAACTTAATTTCTGATCGGCTGTAACGGTCTTGCGAGGCTGAAGCGGCTTCAACCAGATCAGCATACACCTTGCGCCGTGCAGCCAAAATATCACGCTCAGCTAAGGCATCGGTTAAGCTGCGCTCGGCGTCAAACTGAGTGTTGATATTGGTTTTATTGATACGCTTGATCAGATCAAAAGTACCTTCCGCCAGCTGCTCAAACTCCTTAAGCAGACGTTGCGGATTCTCCGCTGGCTCTTCACCTTCTTGTACTTTGGCATTGCTGACAATGCGCTGGCGCAACTGCGCTGCACGCTTTTGATAATCTGCGCGCAGAATCAATGCTTCCGCTAATTTCATCATAAACCTCGCTTTTTAAATCTATTTGCCAGCCCTGCTGCATGCCGCCAAAACCCATACAGAAACATCTTATCTACCAAACAGCATAGCAGTAACACCAGTGCCTATTGCGCGTAATTATGCAGCGCACCGATCAAATCGAACGCTGATTGACCCGCGTCGATAATTCTTCTGCACTTTCTTTACGCTCTGAATAACGGTCCACCAGGTAATCCTGACGGTCGCGTAACAATAAGGTGAACTTCACCAGCTCTTCCATCACATCAACAATGCGATCGTAATAGGGCGACGGCTGCATACGGTCGTTGTCATCAAACTCAGTAAAGGCTTTCGGCACTGAAGACTGATTGGGGATGGTAAACATGCGCATCCAGCGCCCCAACACCCGCAGTTGATTGACCACATTAAAGGACTGCGAACCACCACAGACCTGCATCACGGCTAAGGTTTTACCTTGAGTCGGACGCACCGCGCCCATACTCAACGGCACCCAATCAATCTGTGCTTTAAATACCGCACTCATAGCACCATGCCGCTCCGGCGAACACCAGACCTGACCTTCCGACCACTGCATCAACTCACGTAGTTCAGCCACTTTAGGGTGGGTTGGCTCAACATCATCCGGCAAAGGCAAGCCAGATGAATTAAAGATACGAGTTTCTGCACCAAAGGTTTCTAGCAAACGCGCTGCTTCTTGCACCACTAAACGGCTAAAAGAGCGCTGACGCGTAGAGCCGTATAACAATAAAATACGCGGCTTATGCGCAGACTGCTGTGCTGGTTGTAACTGTTCCAGCGCTGGAATACTCAATGAGTCAGCGCTGATATTAGGTAAATCTTCGTACATAAGAGTGTGCTCTTCTAATCTTGTTATTAATCACTGTTACAACCGACCGATACGGTCCAACTCGATGCTTAACTCAGCGCCCTTTAAAGTCGCAAGCGGTAAAGCAAAAAATGCTTGTAGCCGTTCGGCAATCTTCGCGAGACACTGATCAAAGGCGGTTTGTATCTCGGCCTCAGAACCGGTCAGCGCAGATGGATCAACTAACCCCCAGTGCGCTTTCAACGCCGTACCAAAATACAAGGGGCACGCCTCACCCGCCGCGTTATCACAGACAGTAATCACGATATCCGGTGGATTCTGTGCAAAAGCATCTGAAGCTTTACTGTTTAAACCTGCAGTCGCAATTCCAGCAGCTGCCAGGGTTTGCAAGGCTCGAGGATTCACTCGACCACTGGGATGACTGCCAGAGCTGACAGCCAAAAAGCCGGCTGGTGCCAAATGATTAAATAGCGCCTCTGATAAAATGCTGCGACAACTGTTGTGCGTGCACATAAATAAAACCTTCAAAACGCACTCCTTTCATTAAAAACTTAGGCGAATCGCTAAGGCGCTGAGAGTCACCAGCAACACCGGCAGCGTCAGCACCACACCGACCTTAAAATAGTAACCCCAGCTGATTTTAATGTTTTTACGTGCCAACACATGCAGCCACAGCAAAGTGGCCAAGCTACCAATTGGGGTGATTTTCGGCCCCAAGTCGGCACCGATCACATTGGCATACACCATTGCCTGCTGAATCACGCCATCAACATTCGCTGCATCAATCGACAAGGCTCCGACCAACACTGTCGGCATGTTATTCATTATGGAGGACAACAAAGCAGTGAGCAGACCGGCACCCAGAGTGGCCGCCCACAAGCCCTGCTCGGCAAAGATATTTAACAGTTGGGCAATATAGTCGGTGAGTCCGGCATTTTTTAAACCGTAGACCACCAGATACATCCCTAACGAAAATACCACTACTTGCCAAGGTGCTTCCTGCAGCACTTGAGTGGTGCCAATCACCTGACCACGGGCAGCGATTAAATACAGTAATACGGCACACACCGCAGCAATCACACTGATCGGCACACCCAGTGGCTCAATCACAAAGAAACCCAACAGCAATAAGCCCAGCACCCACCAACCCGCCACAAAAGTAGCATGATCACGGATCGCTTCTTTGGGTTGTTTCAGTTCATTCAGGGCATAAGTGGCCGGCACATCTTTACGAAAAAACCACAGCAACATTGCCAAACTGGCAGCAATACTGACAAAGTTCACCGGTACCATAACCGCTGCGTACTGATTAAAACTGAGATTAAAGTAATCCGCAGAAACGATATTGACCAGATTCGATACCACAAAGGGCAAGCTGGCGGTATCGGCAATAAAGCCTGCAGCCATGACAAACGCCAAGGTGGCCGCCGGAGAAAATCGCAGCGCCAACAGCATGGTCATCACAATGGGCGTGATAATTAACGCAGCACCATCATTGGCAAATAACGCCGACACCGCAGCGCCCAGCAACACAATAAAGGCAAACAATTTGCGCCCACTGCCGCCGCCCCAACGCGCCACATGCAAGGCCGCCCACTCAAAGAAACCGGCTTCATCGAGCAGCAAACTGATAATAATAATGGCGATAAAGGTTGCTGTGGCATTCCAGACAATTTGCCAAACCAAGGCAATATCCGCCAACTCAACTACACCGCTGAGCAACGCCAGCAGCGCACCAAAAGAAGCACTCCAACCGACCCCCAGCCCGCGCGGCTGCCAAATAACTAGAACAATCGTAATCAGAAAAATCAGCAACGCGATCAGCATGAGCAACACTCAGTCCGTGGAAACAGTTAAAAGGGTTTAGTTACATACAGGTTGGTTTTGCGAGCCGCGCGGCATCGCCTGCAAGCGCCGTAGATCATCCGCCAGCCATTGCTGATTAGCCACTAACGTTTGCTGCAGAATGCTCAGCACCCAAGCCGGCAGTTGCGGATGCAAACGGTAATACACCCACTGCCCTTGGCGGCGATCCAGCAATACACCTGCAGTACGCAATAAGGATAAGTGCCGGGAAATCTTTGGCTGACTTTCCTGCAGGCTTTCGCTCAACTCGCACACACAAAGCTCACCTGCACTGGCAATTAATAGTGCAATCCGCAGCCGCGTATCATCGGCGAGACTTTTAAAAACCTCAGTGGGCGACAGCTGCATGCAGAAAGTCCTTCTAGAGCCAGGTAGTGAAACCAAGATTAAGCGGCAAGCAGAGGAGCTTATACGCTAAACCATATATATGAAAAAACGAATATACGGATTATCGAATACTATGTAAATGGAAGTGGGCTACGAGCGCTTTATAAGGTGAGGCGTCACTGGTGGTCTTGCTGTTGGCAACCAGCCCTTTTTTACACAATTGGTTTCAAACAAACCCGCCAGCACGGAGTGCACTCGTATACCAAAGGGCGCCACTTCAAACCTCAAGGAGTCGGTAATCCCCACGCGGCGGGTTATTTATTCAGGCTTACGCGCCAGTAAAGTTGCAAATTGCATCTGCATACCGTTGTGCATCGTGCCGATATCCTCGTTGTATTTTAGCACCTCCCAGCCGGCATAAGCAGCACTGAGCTGGCCTTGGTCAAAGGTAAATGGGAAACTCGCTGGGCAAGGATGTGCAGCGGTACTCATGGCACACACAATCAGGTTGTAACCACCGGCTAGCGTGCTGCGCTGCATGTCAGCAATCACCTCAGCCACCCGCGCAGGGTCAAGAAACATCAAGGTGACAGTGCAAGCAATAAAGCCATAAGAACCGTCTAAAGCCGCAGCATTAATATCGTAGACGCGCGCCTGCAGATTGCTGATACCTTCCTGCTCGACAATGCTTTGCAGTGCGCCGATCGCGCTGGGATTGTTATCCACTGCCGTCACTTGAAAACCAAGCTGGCTTAAAAATAAGGCATTACGGCCATTCGAGCAGCCCATATCTAAAGTGGCGCACGGCTGAATAAGCTCACTGGCGAGCACCACTTCACTATGTGCAGCAGTTAAACCATAGCGGCGATGTAGGTCGGTCATACTGGCTCCTGATGTGCAAACTCTTTTAAATTGCTCGGCACTTATCCTAGTTAATTAGTAGGACATTTACCTTGTCAGCCATCAAGAAACATACATTTTTAACTCGAGCAAAACTCTGTCACTTCACACACATTCGCTACTGAGTCTATCTGACGAGCATCATGCAAGAACGATTGGTGTATGGAAGCGTTTTACGCTTGGTTTTAACAGTCAGCATCCGCAGTAATCGCAGCCTGCCCCACTCAACCCTTGGTGCTGTATCAATACCGCGACCTGTTCTGACGTCGTACTTATCTGACCGCAGTCCTTGCAATAATAATGCTGTCGCCCAGCAGGTAACGTTGGTAGCGGTCTGATCAGACTGATATTATGAGCACGAACAGTCTCGGATCGCCGAGTTTTTATTGTATGCACCTTCTATAAGGATACTTTTATGCAGCGCATTTCTCTTTTCATCGCAGCGGGTCTATTGAGCTTCGCCGGCGCTGTATCAGCGAGTAGTTTTATTGCCACCACTGACACCATTGGCAGCTCATTAGCCAATACGTCCGAGAGCACCAGCGACGCTACGTCGAGCATTGGCAAGGACAAGGTTATCCTTGCCGCCAAAGGTGATGCCGCCAGTTTTGTCGGTAGTGCCGGTGAGTTGCGTGGTGTGAACCTTGAAGCCGCCCTGAACCACATTCGTCAACAGCTGCCTACTCTTGAGGCGACTGACATGCAACTGGCCGAGGCTATCCTCGCTCTTTGAGTCACCGTGGATGGAAACAGCAGAGGCTATCCACCTATGCACTGCTCTTCAGCCTCTTGCTGCTAACAGTCTTGCCTGTACAGGCGGCTCTGCGCTTACAGCTTGAGCAGCAGCAACTAACAGAAGATCAACTGCACGCCTCCCAGCAATTGCTGGATGAGGTGTTTACAGTCTTGCCGCCAAGGATGGTCGAGCAACTGAATCAGACAGTATCGGTCAGCTGGAGCCAGCGTCTGCCGGATAACGTGATCGGCCGTGCCAGCCCAGGCGGAAAAATCACGCTGAATCAACGCTGGCTGCCGGATCTTCTCTCCGCAAGCGACACCCAGAATATCCCCAGTCGCCAACACCCCACTCTACGCTCAGAGCTCAAAGCGACACTCATTCATGAACTCGCGCACCTGTATGACCGCGGGCTTTTCTGGCTAGCCGATGAGCGCTCACTGCTGCAGTACTGCCGTAGTCGCGAACGCGTCCAAGGTCATATCGGCCTGCCCAGCGAGTGCCGAGGCCAGACCAACAGGCAATTTACCCTTAGCGACGCACCCCATTGGCAGGATCTGGCTGGCTGGCAGCAGCAGGTCGGCAAACGCGGGCTACGCGACTCAGACAACTTCCAACACCTGCGCAGCCCAGACACCTACGAACTCCACAACCCACAGGAGTTTTTGGCGGTCAATCTAGAGTATTTTCTACTGGATCCGCAGTACGCTTGCCGTCGCCCAGCTTTAGCTGATTATCTGCAAGCACATTTTGCTTGGACTCCCGCCCACACCCAGCCATGTGCAACGGAGCTCCCCTATTTAAATACCAGTCTGGACAGCAACCAACCAGCACTGGCCTGGCTCGATCCGGAACGTATTTATCAGGTGCATTATCTACTGGCTGAACCGGATGAAAGCTGGGCGGGCCGTTGGGGCCACAGCATGTTGCGGTTGGTCATCTGTGCTCCGGGTCGAACGCCGGGGCCCGACTGCCTGCTGGATCTGGAGCACCACCTAGTGCTGTCCTTTCGCGCCTTTGTCGATGATGTGCAGCTATCCAGCTGGGATGGTTTAATGGGCAATTACCCATCCCGCCTGTTCCTGCTGCCGCTGCAAAAAGTCGTGGATGAATACACTCAGCTTGAACTGCGTGGTCTCAGCTCGGTTCCCCTACGGCTGGATGCCCAAGCCCGTCAGCGGCTGGCTCAACAGGCCACTGCCCTGCACTGGAGTTATGACGGCACCTATTATTTCGTGAGCAACAACTGTGCAGTGGAAACCTTGAAATTACTGCGCAGCGGCAGTGCCTTGCCCCAACTGCAGAGCCTCGACAGTCAAACCCCTACCGGTCTGCTGGCATTGCTTCACGCACGCGGATTGGCTGACCTGAAACCATTGCAGGATCGTCAGGCAGCGCTACGCCAAGGCTACTACTTCGACTCCTACCGCGAACGCTACAACCAGATGTTCGAGGTACTACGCCGCCAGTTACAAATACCCTTTGCACGCTTAGAAGACTGGCTCAGCAGCCCAGCCAGCAACCGACAAACCTGGTTTGCAGCAGCAAACACCCGCTCCACAGCTGCCTTGCTAGTGCTTGAAGAAGCTATTCAGCGTCGGCATGTGCTGGACATACAGCAGGATCTCAAACTGCGCTTCCTCTCCAACGATGCGCCACCGGAGCTGACCGAAGCCGCGCAGGTGATGCAAGGGCTACTGAGTGGCAGCAGCTTTTTGAGCCGCCCCGGAGAGCTGTTGAGCGAGGGTTATGGTTTGCCGCAACCACAGGAATCACAGCAATTCCTCAAAATTGCCGCAGCTCGGCAGCAGATGTTACTGACCAGTACTGAAGACCTGGAACAACACCTGCTCACACTGATGAGCGCAGAACAGCGCCAGCAACTAGACGCGACCGGCGCTAATATCAACCTGCTCTCACGGCAATTACGGCAGCTGCACAACGAGTCTGGCGGTATTCAGCTGCGCTGAGATGGTTACTAGCTAGCGGGCTGCACATCCTAACGCCGCCAACACAGGCGAGCGTCAGCGAGTCCAGCCAGCTTTCTGGCGATTGTGATTGGCTTTGTTAGCACTAAATATCACGGCGAATACTTTCCAGTGATGTAACACGAGACATTAATACCTTAAGATCAGAGCTAGGGAAATAGTCTAATTCAGTTTGTATAAAGTTTATAATATTCGGTATGTCCGAATCACTTTTTACAAAAATATATTTTATATCTTTCGGTGTAAATTTAATTGAACAATACTGTTTAGTTAGATTGTTATTAACCTCGATTATTTCTTCATTTTTCAAATTCAGGGCGCTTTAAATAGTCTTTAATCTCTACATTTTTTGGAACATAATGCCACTCTGACTCCTGATGAAATTCTTTATCGATAAACTCACCACTAATAACCATTTTCCCTTCAGTAGGCTTAGCATGTGCTAGCAAATAACGAACTGTTTGTTTGGCATCTTCTTTTGCTGCGCCCTCTATTTTATGAGTAAAATCAACGATATCTCTAAATTTTTTGGGAATATTATTGTTGGGAGCTACGTATAATATAGGTGTGAGTTTGTTACTATTTGCCCATTCTTTTGTCAGCCCAATTCCAAATTCACCGTAAAAATTTACATGCTCATTAACACGAGATAATGGAATATCACAGAAACAAACCATTGGATAAGCAATGAAATCGAACTCTGGATAACCAAGCCACCCAACATCCTCTAAACAGTATCTAGGCCAGAAACCATTTTTTATAACCATCTTTAACACATCGTTCGTTTTAGTAAAATGAAAAAGCGTATGTGATTTTGGGCTCAAACTTATATCCTTAATATGGTGCTAACGCCGCCATGCACGCGCTTGTCGCGCGCATGGCCTTGTTAGAAGACTGCTTATCAGTGACCGCTCGCCGATTTAAGTTCCGCACCTGAAATCCCAGTGCCTGGCCGGTATTCATTAGAAAACTTGTCGAAATCACTAAGGATTTTAGCCGTCTTACCGATTGTGCTCATACCTTCATCAGACATTGCAGGCCAATCGGGTACCAGCCTATGGAGTAACGCGAGCGCCATTAACGCCGAATTCAAGGGATATTGAATGAGGCCTACAATTGAGCTTTGATACCGATTCAAAATATCGTTAATTACGATCAAATCTCGGTTCGGATTAAAGATAAGCTCCCTTTCATTCTCATCTACAAAGCAAAAAACTGACGGCGATGCCGGGTGCGTCAACTGGCACAGCTCAGAATAAAGCTCCGAAAGCCCAGAAACACCAAAGTTTTCCAAACATTGGATATACTCTGAATTGGACCTATTACGGTGCTGCGGCGGTGGCTCTTCGCCTTTATTCCAGCGCTTGGCATAAGCATAATGGATAAGGAGGTTCTCTAGGCTTTCAAAATTTATAAATCCGCTCTGAAGATCCTTGGGATAATTGAGGGCAATATATATGTACTTGCACGAAGGCTCTAAAGTCGCAAAAAGATGCTGCAGCAAATGAAAGGAATCGGATGATGATTCCAGCAAACCTCGCAATGAGCTAGAAAAAGATAGCGCATTCCCGTCTTCAACTGAGCGAATAGTGGATGAGAGCCACCGAGACGTCCTGGCCAATGAAGTGATGCATGCTAAGTGCGATCTCTCAAGTATCCCGCGAACATATACAGATTGCACTTCCTGAAACATCTCAATCGCGTTATGAGGATCAAATGCGGCAGGATTCGGTTCGAGAAACATAGCCTCGTACTTGATACCAGATGATTCCCGAATAATCCGGTCAATATGTGGGCGGTACGCTTCATCTATAGTTTTTAGTTCCATATCGCTCCTAGATTAGCTGAAAATTGCAGCTGATAACCTTCTAACGCTGAACGAAGCGGCGCATCTCACGCGTCCGCCTTCCGTGATTTGTTAGGCACAATACGTGGAACACATGCCATTGGTTCGAACACATACTCCCCATCTGTCACAGTTGCTATTAAAATTTCCATCTCGTTGATATGGAGAACCTTTGCGTCAGTGGGCACGTTTTCACATCTAGAGAATTTCACAGCCTCTAAGTGATAGATAAAGGCAGCGGCCGACTCGTTAACAAAATCTTCGTACTTTGGCAGAAGGCTTCCACCGAGACCCCAAATAAACCCCAATGTCGCAGGGTATATGATAAGCCTCGCAAAAAATGTAACCCCAGGGTAGCACTCAAAATTTATCGGTATCAAATGCTTGAAACACTCGTCATTTCTCAACGACTTAGCAAACATGGCAAGAATAAGATACACCTGTCCTAAGATGAATATTAAGGCGAACAGAATATACGTTAAGCCAAATATAAATAGGGGAACGAGGAGGATTGCAACAAAGACAATCGCGTTACTAAGATTTGACGCCTCAAAAGCAACAACTTGGTTAACAATTTGGGTTGCCAACGCATAGGCGGTGGTAGTAGCTAGCGCATATAAAAGTAGGAGTCCCCCTTTTCCTAGAGTCGTGCTAAAAGTCCGAGCGTAAATTGATAGAAGGTCAGAAATCACCCCTGAGACCAGGAGTAAACCACTCAATATGGCAACGGAAAGGAACGCCTTATCAAATGGTGTTAACCGCCAAAGAAGTGCTACCAAACCTATAATCACACCGAAGAAGAAGAATTTCTGGCTTCGATTGAGATCTAAACAGAGGGTTTGAGCCCTTTCGAACCAGATCTTCCCTTTTTTTTGTATAGACAACGGTACTTAACCTTCTGGTAGAAAAATGGAGCCTAACGCTGAACGAAGGGGCGCGTTTTACGCGTCCATCTTCTGTGACTTGTTAAAACTATTTAGCAATTTTAACTTTCTCAGTTGCACTTACCAGTCCTTTCAAAAACCTTATAGCTTTTTCCAAGTCATCTCGCTTAACAATATGTGCTGAATAGGCGTTTGTATTGGCTTGATGCGCAGCATCCCCTCGCTTTGAAATAAGCTCATTTAATGCCTTCTTTGCTTGAGGCTGGAGATAATTATCCCATTTCCAATACTCAGTGATATCAATATCAAAATATGTTTTGAATAGGTGCTTCGTACGCTCGTGATTTGGATTAAAAAAGCGTTTAAGATCTTCATCGACTTTTTTTAATACAAAATTCGAGATTTGACTTCCTTTTAAGGAACAAAGCCAAACATCAATCTCCTCACGAAACCGATCCTTAATATAGGTTTCCCAAGCAGCCAATGCGATGATCATTCCCGCTCTTTTTAAGGTTTCTGATCCGTTCGATGGATCGTGCTTATCCGAATCGAATCGCGCCAATAATTTTTCTGCGTCTTTTATTGAATACTCAAACAACTTCCCTGCTTCAGACAACTTAAAGTCCTCCCGTAAATTTCTAACATTATATTAGTAAGCATGCGCGTTTCTCTGTCATGCCAAATTCAAAAAATTACAACTATGTCTTTATTTATACTCAGCTTTTACCCTGCCTGCAATCCAGCTAGCAGAATACAAACGAGTATGCACAAAAACACCCTTAAAGTCATGCCTGCTATTTTCTCGGCCGGACTATAACTTATTGTTTTGAAAGTACTTTATATAAAACAGATCAGGAAGTTGTGCACAACCCAAAAGGGAAACACGCATGCATAGGTATAACGAAAATCTAGCACTCAATAACAGTGCTAGATTTTCGGACTTTACTAAGGACTAACCTCAAACTCACCCACCAGCACCGTCTGCTGCTTCTCTTCCAACCGCAAAATCACCGATTGCTGTTTGGCCTTGGGCTTACCGAAATCAGTAATCAAAGCCAAACGTAGCGTCACGCTGCCTGAAATAAGTTGCTGCTGGCTGCCGTAGTAGTTGGCCTCAACTGTGTAGGTGCCGGGTATCGCCTTCTTGAGCATAAAATCTTCCGGGCCGTAGCCTGCGGTTAAGTCATTCGACATGCGCCCGCCCTGATGGGTCAAGCGATTGCCGTAGTAGGCGCGTTCGCCGTTTGGGTCGGTGACCCAAAGATCCATATCGGTGTTGTCAGCATCCCAGTTGAGCACCACGCGCAGATCGACTGGCAGGTTGCGCAACAGGCGCTGGTCAAAACCTGAGGTATCGATCGTGTTCGGGTGAGTGGCGATTAAGGCATTTAATTCCGTCAGAGCGATCAGGCCAACTTCGGCAAAGCGTCCGTCCCATTCGCCCTTGGCAACTTCGTAAAGTGCATCTGCAGCTTTCTGCATTTCACCTACGTCAGCATAGGCCAGACCGAGATCGCGGAACGATTGCGGCTCGAACGGTGCAAGATCACGCACTTGCTCAAACACGGGTACAGCCAGAGCGGGCTTACCAGCTTGCAATAATCGATAGCCAAGAATGCGTAAGATGGCGCGATTTTCCAGATCCATTTCCGCAAGATTGGATAACACGCGCAAGCCCAGCTCAGTCTGCTTGCGCTCGATCAGTTCATCGGCGGCATCCAGATAGTAAGCGCTACTGTTGATCCAGTCGGCGCGCTGATCCAGATAGATGGCGTAGAGGTCTGCATCGCTCGCCTCGCGTAACCGAGTCAGATACGGCGCATCAGGTGTCCACTTCTTTAAGCCAATCTTAATCTCTGGCGCTGTCTTGCTCGAAGCTGGCTCACTGCTCTGGTTAGCACTGGAGGTTTCTACATCCATCACGCTTTCTTCTTCTACCATCAGCATGACATCCGCTGATGGTGATGGTGCTGCGGAGCCTGCAAATGCAGCAGCGTTACAGCGAGCGAGTCAAAGTCATCTATCAGCAGCGTGAACCGGGCGCGATTGTGATTGATTTTGTTGTGCTGGCGTAGACTTCAACTTAGTTAGGCTAGCGACGAACGCCAAGGTTTTTTTGCTAGGAAAATGGTGTGTCTGCTGCCTTTACCAGGTCTAGCTCGGACGGTCTGTACTGTGACAACGAATCCGGCTTTTTTAAGCTGGATCACGAACATTGAATCTGCACCTGCCGACCACACGGCTAACATCCCTTCAGGGCGTAAACTGTCATATAAGGCTTCTAAACCGCTGGTGGAATACAGCCAATTATTATTGCTGTGGGTAATGCCTTCTGGGCCATTATCGACATCCAGTAAAATCGCATCAAAAGCAGGCTGCTGCATTTTGATCAATTCGGCAATATCACCTAAGCGCACATGGCAGCGCGGATCTGCCAATGGTCGACCAGCGCACTCACCAAGCGGGCCTTGATTCCATTCCAGCACGTCTGGAATAAGCTCTGCCACAATCACCCGCGAGTTTGCCGTCACACAGGCCAGTGCTGCGGCCAAGGTATAACCCATCCCCAAACCACCCACCAAGACTTCTGCATTGTCTTTATCTTGAATATGAGCACAGCCGAGCTTGGCCAACTCCTCCTCGGAATTATAAACCCTGCTATTCATTAACTCGCCGCGCACGCCGGACAGCCGAATAGAAAACTCATTTTCACGGCGATACAAAGTCAGCTCACCACCATTGTTGGGAATTATCGCTGTTGCGAGTTTGTTTAAAGGCTTCATGTTGGCTCGTCGTAGTTAGAGGTTTTAAAGGGTTGGTCGCGGTGAAGTCATGTGCTAGCACAGGCTAAAAACATGTAGATGATCCGGCATACAAGAACTTACACACCATGCCTGCTGCTTTTCAGAGCAGACTATAACTTAATGCTTGCAAAGCGGCTTAGTTATAAAAGACCCAGCAGCACAGATTAGCCGACGCACCGACAAACCTGAATATTAACGCAGTGATAGCCTGCACGGTCAGGCACAAAAACCCTGATTCGTCTGCGATAGCGCTATGGCTGTACTCACAAAAAATGCCCGATGCAACTTAATACATCGGGCATTTTACTTTACCGCTGCCGCATTCGAGGTGTCTGCGGCATCTTATCTATTACGAGCGAATAATGTGGTCAAAGGCGCTCAGTGACGCTTTTGAACCTTCACCCATGGCAATGATGATCTGCTTGTAAGGTACAGTAGTGACATCACCAGCAGCAAACACACCTGGGATGTTAGTTGCGCAGCGGGCGTCGATTTCAATTTCGCCGTGCTTGGATAATGCAACTGTATCCTTCAGCCATTCAGTGTTAGGTAACAGGCCGATCTGCACGAAGATACCTTCCAGCTCAATCGTGTGCAGCTCTTCCGTGGTGCGATCTTGGTAGATCAAACCTGTTACTTTGCTGCCATCACCGATCACTTCTGTGGTTAAAGCACTCTTAATCACAGTGACGTTCGGCAAACTTTTCAGTTTTTTCTGCAGGACGTCGTCAGCACGCAAAGTGTCAGCAAACTCAAGCAAGGTCACATGTTTCACCAAGCCAGCTAAGTCAATCGCGGCTTCAACACCTGAGTTACCACCACCAATGACTGCTACGCGCTTACCTTTATACAAAGGACCGTCACAGTGTGGGCAGTAAGCCACACCACGGGTGCGGTACTCTTGCTCGCCAGGTACGTTCATTTCGCGCCAGCGTGCACCGGTCGACAGAATCACCGTTTTAGCTTTTAAGCTAGCGCCGGATTCAAACTCAACCGTGTGCAGGCCACCCTCTTCTTTAGCTGGCACTAAGCGGCTGGCTTTTTGCAGGTTCATCACATCAATATCGTATTCACGCACATGCTGCTCCATCGCGCGAACCAGCTTTGGACCTTCAGTTTCTGTGACAGAAATAAAGTTCTCAATCGACATGGTATCCAATACTTGACCACCGAAACGCTCTGCAGCAATACCGGTACGAATACCTTTACGTGCTGAGTAGATTGAAGCTGCAGCACCGGCAGGACCACCACCGATGACTAGCACTTCAAACGGCTCTTTTTCGTTCATTTTAGCCGCATCACGCTCAACACTGCCGGTGTCGACTTTGGCGAGAATCTCTTCTACGCCCATGCGACCTTGACCAAACATTTCGCCATTTAAGAAGACCATTGGCACAGACATCACTTGACGCTGTTCAACTTCCTCTTGGAAAAGTGCGCCATCAATAGCGACGTGACTGATATTTGGGTTCAGCACCGCCATGAGGTTCAGTGCTTGAACCACATCTGGGCAGTTCTGGCACGACAGTGAGAAGTAAGTTTCAAAATGCATTTTGCCGGGTAGTTTGGCAATCTGCTCAATCACTTCTTGGCCTAACTTCGATGGGTGTCCGCCAACTTGCAGTAGCGCCAACACCAATGAAGTGAACTCGTGCCCCATTGGAATACCAGCAAAACGTAAGCTGATATCACCATCAATACGGTTTAAAGAAAATGAAGGTTTACGTGCATCATCACCATCGGTACGTAAGGTGATTTTGTCACTCAAGCTGGCGATTTCTTCCAGCAAGGTTTTTAATTCGGTTGATTTGGCGCCATTATCAAGGGACGCAACGATTTCAAATGGCTGCGTCACCTTCTCTAGGTAAGCCTTTAATTGTGCTGTTAAATTAGCGTCCAACATGATTAATACGCTCCAAATTGTAATTTTTGAAAATAAAACGCCCGAGCGGTGAGCGCCCGGGCGTCGGGCTTACCGAGTTGAATTACAACCTAGCAAGCAGAGATAAAATGTAAGGAGTGCTCCTTAGATTTTACCGACTAAGTCCAGTGAAGGAGACAATGTTGCTTCACCCTCTTTCCACTTAGCTGGGCACACTTCACCTGGGTGAGCGGCAACGTACTGTGCTGCTTTAACCTTGCGCAGCAACTCTTGTGCGTCACGGCCTACACCACCAGCGTTGATTTCAACGATCTGAATTTTGCCTTCTGGGTCGATTACGAAAGTACCGCGATCTGCCAGGCCAGCTTCTTCAATCATTACGCCGAAGTTACGGGTGATTTGGCCCGTTGGGTCACCAATCATTGGGTATTGGATCTTGCCAATTTCTGCTGAAGTGTCGTGCCATGCTTTGTGGGTGAAATGTGTATCAGTTGATACTGAGTAGATTTCTACGCCAAGCTTTTTAAACTCTTCGTAGTTATCCGCTAAGTCACCCAGCTCAGTCGGGCAAACAAAGGTAAAGTCGGCTGGGTAGAAAAACACTACAGACCACTTACCTTTCAGATCTGCTTCGCTGACTTCAACGAACTCACCGTTGTGGAATGCTGTTGCGTTAAACGCTTTAACTTCGCTATTAATATATGACATTCAATAATTCCTCTCAGTGGTTAAGAACTTACGCTATTAATACTAGTACATCTGCATGCTTAGGTATAATTGATTGATATCATAGCATCGATAGCTTTTCTCAATCGATCTATATTCTGGCACTGTGCCGTCCGCGCCTTACACTAGACCCATAGCCAACCCTGCTACAATAATCGTTAACATTTACACAATGGCTTAAACGACACAACACGCCAATTACCAAGGCTCAATATTTGTCGGTATCCTTGCAGCCATATTCAGTTAAGGTACGTCTCTGTATGCAGATTTTCAAGGTCGGCGGAGCAGTTCGCGATCAACTTTTAGGCCGCACAATAAAAGATATTGATTGGGTGGTAGTCGGTGCAACACCTGAGCTGATGCGTAGCAAGGGCTTTCGTCCAGTGGGTGACGATTTCCCCGTTTTTTTGCACCCTGAAACCGGTGAAGAATATGCGTTAGCACGTACCGAACGCAAAAGTGGTCACGGCTACGGCGGCTTTACGTTTCACACCAGCCCCAGCGTCAGCTTAGAAGAAGATTTACTGCGCCGTGATCTGACCGTCAATGCCATGGCTCAAGCTGCTGACGGCACTTTATATGATCCATACGGCGGCCAACAGGATCTTGCCGATCGTGTTTTACGCCATGTTTCGCCGGCTTTCGCGGAAGACCCACTGCGCGTGCTGCGCGTGGCGCGTTTTGCTGCGCGCTATGCTTATTTAGGTTTCCGTGTAGCCGATGAAACCATGGATCTGATGCGCCAGCTGGCAGAATCCGGCGAGTTACAGCATTTAACCGCTGAGCGTATATGGCAGGAGTTCTCCCGCGCATTAATGGAAGACAACCCCGAAGTCTTTATTCAGGTACTGCGTGACTGCGGCGCCCTCAAGGCTTTATTGCCAGAACTGGATGCTTTATTTGGCGTGCCACAGCCTGTGGAGCATCACCCAGAAATCGATACGGGTATACATATTATGAGCGTGCTGCAGCAATGTGTACGCTTTGCCCAGCCGCTGAATGTACGCTGGGCTTGTTTGCTGCATGACTTAGGTAAAGGCACCACCGACCCGACACAATGGCCACGACATATAGCCCATGAAACCCGCGGCTTGGCGTTGATTAAAAAAGTTAATAAGCGCTTTAAAGTCCCCAACGACTGCGCACAACTGGCTTTATTGGTCGGTGAATATCACACCCATGCTCATCGCGCGTTAGAATTACGCCCTGCGACTTTATTAAAATTATTAATGAAGTTCGACATTATGCGCCGCCCACAACGCTTTGCTGACTTTATTGCTGCCAGCGAAATGGATGCCCGTGGTCGCCTTGGCTTGGAAGATCGTGATTATCCGCAGGCTGACTATCTGCGTAATGCTGCACAGGTATTGCGTGCTGTTGATGTTAAACCGCTGCTCGAGCAAGGCCTACAAGGTGCCGAATTAGGGCTTGCACTGACTGCCGCACGGCAGCAAGCATTGCATACGTATGTAGAGCAGGCGCGCGCAACAGGCTAAACAAGCGCAGCGCAGCGCCAACCTTAAATCAGCACGCACTTAATGCTTAACATTTAAGCATGCGCCTCGGCTGGACGCAGCTCTAATGGGTTGATCAATTGAGCGGCTATTGCCATACCCACGAGGTCAGGCAAGGTTTGCGCCTTCCCTGTAAAAAGGCAGCCACACCCTTGCCTGCCTTATAACTTTGCGGCGCAAACTGCATTAAATATATCGCGCCCCATATTGGTAACCGCGGTGAAACTGCTAAACTGCGCCGCATGATACGAATCTCAGAACTGACCTTACAACGTGGCCCACTACGCTTACTGGAAAATGCAGAATTAACCCTGCACCCAGGGCATAAAGTCGGCTTAATCGGCGCCAATGGCGCTGGCAAATCCAGCCTCTTCGCACTGTTGCGTGGTGAACTCCACCCCGACGCAGGCAACTGTGATCTGCCAGCCACTTGGCGCATTGCCCATATGCGTCAAGAAATTGATGCGCCTGATCGCAGCGCCATTGATTATGTGCTCGATGGCGACACCCTACTGCGCGATATTCAGCAGCGCTTAGCTAAAGCTGAAGAACAGCAAGACGGTGCAGAGCTGGGGCGTTTGCACGCCGAACTCGACAGTGCCGACGCTTATACCGCTGACGCCCGAGCGCGCAAATTACTCGCAGGTTTAGGTTTTTTAGAAGAACAGATGGAGCATCAAGTCAACAGTTTCTCCGGTGGCTGGCGCATGCGTTTAAATCTAGCGCAAGCGCTGATGTGCCCGTCGGATTTACTGCTGCTCGATGAGCCGACCAACCACTTGGACCTTGATGCGATTTTATGGCTGGAAACCTGGCTACAAAACTATCAAGGCACTCTATTGCTGATCTCCCACGACCGCGATTTTCTCGATGCAGTGGTGGGCCATATTGTCCATGTTGATCAGCAAAAACTGACACTTTACAGCGGTGGTTACACAGCTTTTGAGCGTGCCCGCGCTGAACGCATCATGCAGCAGCAAAAAGCCCACGAAAAACAACAAGCGCAACGCGCCCATATGGAAGACTTTATCCGTCGCTTTAAAGCCAAGGCCACTAAAGCACGTCAAGCGCAAAGTCGGATTAAAGCCTTGGAGCGCATGGAAGAGTTGGCACCGGCGCACTTTGACTCGCCCTTCAACTTTGTTTTTCGTGAAGCCGATAAAGTCTCCAGCCCATTGCTTGATCTCAATGAAGCGGTACTCGGCTATAACGCTGCACAACCGATTTTAAGCCAAGTCAAACTGCAGCTTGCCCCTGGAGCGCGCATTGCGTTGCTCGGCCCCAACGGTGCCGGCAAATCCACGCTAATTAAAAGCATTATGAATGATTTGCCCTTGCTATCGGGCACCCTCACCTGCGGCGAAAACCTCGTGATTGGTTACTTTGCCCAGCACCAGTTGGACTCTTTGGACCCTCAAGCCAGCCCACTCTTACACCTACAACGCATTGCACCCAGTGAGCGCGAACAGGTGCTGCGTGATTTTCTAGGTGGCTTTGATTTTCGCGGTAATCGCTGTGAAGAACCGGTGCTGAATTTTTCTGGCGGGGAAAAAGCCCGTTTAGCCTTGGCGCTGATTGCCTGGGGCAAACCCAACCTGCTGTTACTCGATGAGCCGACCAACCACTTGGATTTAGAAATGCGCCAAGCACTGAGTATGGCTCTGCAAGACTTCTCCGGCGCATTACTCTTGGTGTCCCACGACCGTCACTTAATTAAAAGCACTGTCGATGAGCTGTATTTAGTGGCCGAAGGTCGTGTGCAAGAGTTTGCCGGTGACCTTGAAGACTACAGCAAATGGCTGAGCGACTACCGGCTGCGCCAGCTGTCTGCAGCGCTGACGACCGAAGAGCCCGCCACAGATAAAGTCGACCGACGCGCCCAACGTCAAGCCGCAGCGGAAATGCGCAAGCAATTAGCGCCGCTGCGCAAACAAACCGATACGCTCGAAAAGCAGTTGGATAGCGTGCACAAAGAACTGGAAGCCTTAGCAACCATTTTGGCCGACAACAGTCTGTATGAGCAGTCGCAAAAAGATCAGCTTAAGCAACACCTCAGCGTGCAAACTCGCTTGCTGCAACAACAAGCTGAGCTGGAAGAAAACTGGCTCAATAGCTTAGAAGAACTGGAAGCATTGCAAACCGAACTTGAGGCAAAGGTATGACACAGTGGTTTGAAGAGTGGGCGGTAGACTGGTTTAGTTTGCTGATTCCCGGTGCACAAATTCTAATCATCGCACTGGCCGCATGGCTCTTGCAGCGTTTATTAGCCCGCGGCTTAACCAGCCTAGCGGGGCGCTACAATATGCCGCCCAGCATGCTACTCCCTTTGCGCGGTGCCATTCGCTGGCTGGTCATAGGCAGTGCGCTGATGATGATCCTTGAGCGCTTAGGGGTCTCTGCCAGCGTGCTGTGGACCGCGCTAACCGGCTTTGTGGCCGTGGCGGCTATTGCTTTCTTTGCGATCTGGAGTGTGCTGTCAAATATCTTTTGTGCCGCACTGATCTTTACCGTGGGGCCGTTTCGTCTCGGGGATCGTGTCGAGGTAATGGAAAGCGCAGACAAACCTGGTGTTAAAGGCCGCGTCATCACCATTAATGTGTTCTATACCACTCTGGAAGACTTATCAGAGGGCAATGAGGGTGCGCTGCTACAAGTCCCCAATAGTTTATTTTTCCAGAAAGTCATCCGCCGCTGGCGCGGACCTGAATTCCCCCAACCCAAAGAGTAATAGCCCTGCATGGAATGGTTAACTAACCCCGAAATCTGGATCGCTTTTTTCACCCTGACCGCGCTCGAGATTGTCTTGGGCATCGATAATATTATTTTTATTTCGATTCTCGTCAGTCGTCTGCCGGCGCACCAGCAAGCTAAAGGTCGCATCATTGGCTTAAGTCTGGCGATGGGCACGCGCATTTTGCTGTTACTGTCGATCACCTGGATTATGCGCCTCACCACCGATCTGTTTGAGTTCATGGGCCAAGGCTTCTCTGGGCGTGATTTGATTCTGCTGTTCGGTGGCTTATTCCTGCTATTTAAGAGCACCGTGGAGATTTGGCACAGCGTTGAAGGCGAAGCAGAGGCTGAACATGGCAGCAGTGTTAAAGCCGGCTTTATCAGCGTGATTCTGCAAATTGCCGTGATTGATATTATTTTCTCCTTGGACTCGGTGATTACTGCCGTAGGTTTAGTCCAACATGTCCCGGTGATGATTGCGGCGATTATGATTTCTATCATGGTGATGATGCTGGCCGCCAGCACTATCAGCGCCTTTATTGAGAAGCACCCATCATTAAAAGTGTTGGCTTTATCCTTCTTAATCGTCGTCGGCACCTTATTAATCGCTGAAGCCTTTGGCGTGCATGTACCGAAAGGCTATATCTACTTTGCCATGGCGTTCTCATTAGGCGTGGAAGCACTCAATATTAAGATGCGTAGCGCGATGAAAAACAAACGCGCCTTGCAAGCCTCCGAGCAGGCTCAGCAAGACTCAGCCACCTAGAGCACGCCGCGTTATAATCGCCACCTCAGCGCTTCACTGCGCTGAGGTTCAACACAGGAGTTATTGCTATGCGCGTCTGGATTGATGCCGATGCCTGCCCACGCTTGGCCCGTGATCAAGTGATTAAATTTGCTTTAAAGCGTAAATTCTCAGTGATTTTAGTGGCTGGGCAAGCGCAGCCGCGGCCTAACTTTGCTTGCGTGCAATTGATTGTCGTACCCAGCGGCCCAGATGCGGCAGATGACTACATTGTCGACAACGTGCAAGCCAACGAACTGGTGATTTGCAGCGACATCCCCTTGGCTGATCGCCTGTTGAAAAAACAAGCGGTAGCGCTGGATCCGCGCGGTAATGAGTTTACCGAACACAATATGGGCGACCGTTTAGCCTTGCGCAATTTATTCACTGACCTGCGTGATCAAGGGCAGATGTCTGGCGGTCAACGCGGCTATGACGAGCGTGACAAGCAAGCGTTTTCTAATGCCTTAGACCGTATTCTGACGCGCTTAGCCAAACTGCCCAGCAATGCTTCAGCCGACTAAATAGGTGCCGGTGCTCACCGCAATTAAATAGCCATCATCATTGTGCAATTCGGTGCGCACCACTGCGACTTTATTACCAGTACGCAACAAGGTCGCCACCGCATCAAAACGTTTGCCGCGACCTGGGCGGAGATAATCAACGCGCATATCAATGGTGCCCAGCTTCGATAAACTCATCATCCGCTCCACCGCTGGCAACTCCGGCAAGCGTTGAAAAGCCCCAATCAATGCCATCGCCCCACCTGCCACATCGAGAATCGAGGCAATCACGCCGCCATGCAAAATGCCTTGGATATGATTGCCGATTAATTCTTCACGCATCGACACATGCATGCAGACTTTTTCTGTGGACAGCGAATCCACCTGAATCCCCACTAAGTGATTAAAAGGAATTTGATCGAAGAAATACTGCGCCGCTTGCAGCAATTCGGGAGCCAGTTCTGTCGCACTCATTAGGGATTGATCCTGCGTATGGTGCTCGATAATCACGGTGTAGCCATACACTCGCGTTTCCAGCACTCTTTTTATTATTGAATGGAATATCTAAGCGCGTGCTCAGTCATCTGCGCCGACGGCACCACAATGACTCAGCACACTTCGCAGGGCATTAAGCCATAGCTAAAACCTGTTCGACAAGCTTATCAATGCCTTGCGCCGCTTCACTGATCGACTGCGCCAACATGTACGCAGGGGTTGTGACTAAACGATTTTGCTCATCAACCACAATGCCGCCCACTGCGCAGTCTTGGTGCACACCGCCCATCTGGGTAATTGCCGCAGCGGTATCCGCATCATCACCAATGGTGCAGCGCACGCCCTCTGCAAAAATCTTGGCGGATAAGGCTGGCGCGATACAGATCAAACCGACCGGCTTGCGCGCAGCTTTAAACTGCAAAATAGCCTGCAAAGTATCCTCCTGCACCCTGCAGTCAGCACCCTTGAAGGCAAAGTCAGATAGATTTTTCGCCACACCAAAGCCGCCGGGCAAAATCACCGCATCAAAGTCTGCGGCTTTTAGTTCACGCACATCTCGTGATTTACCGCGGGTGATTCGCGCTGACTCAACTAAGACATTGCGCTGCTCCGGCATTTCTTCACCGGTGAGATGATTAAGCACATGATGCTGGACAATATTTGGAGCGAAGTATTCAACCTGCGCACCCTGCTGATCTAAGCTCAACGCCGTCAGCACGGTTTCGTTAATTTCTGCGCCATCAAAAACACCGCATCCCGATAAGATGATCGCTACTTTCTTACTCATGACGCTTCTCCTCATTTGTTTAGATAATTGCTTTATTCATACCACGCGCCACCGCGATACGCCAATGCGATTGATGTCGTGCAAGCCTAAAATTAAGCTGGCGCGTTGCGGCAAGACAAAACTTAAAAGTGGTCTATCCTTAAGAAAAAGCCAGCCCGCCCCTATACTGGTGCAACTGAGCTTGGCATTGCCCTTATCCGTGGAAAACTCAAGTGATTGTATACATAGCTGAAAAGCCCAGCGTCGGTCGCGCAGTGGCCGCCGTTTTACCTCAACCACACCAGCAAGGTGAGGGTTTTATTAAAGTTGCCAACGGTGATGTGGTGACTTGGTGTATCGGCCATTTGCTAGAACAAGCAGAACCTGAAGCTTATAACCCTGAGTATAAAAAGTGGCGCAAAGAGCATTTACCTATTATTCCAACGCAATGGCAGCATCAGGTTAAGCCGGCGACTCGCAAGCAGCTAGCTGTGGTTAAAAAGCTGATTAAGCAAGCCGATGTGCTGGTCAACATGGGCGACCCCGATCGTGTTGGCCAGATCCTTGTGGATGAAGTGATCAATTACAGCGGTGTATCCAAAGCCAAGCGTATGGCCGCGCAGCGCTGCTTAATCAGCGATATGAATCCCGATGCGATCAAACGCTCACTCAATGATCTGCGTCGTAATAGCGACTTTATCCCGCTGGCCACTTCCGCGCTGGCGCGTGCGCGTGCCGACTGGCTGTATGGCATCAACATGACCCGGCTGTGCACCTTACAGGGCCAAGCCTCGGGTTATCAGGGCGTGCTCTCTGTAGGACGTGTACAAACCCCCATCCTCGGCCTGGTCGTGCATCGCGATATCGAGATTGAGCGTTTTGTCAGTAAGCCTTTTTATGAGGTTTTTATTGATCTAAAAACAAACAACAACGAAACCTACTCAGCCAAATGGAAGCCCAGCGCAGCCTGCGAAGCCTATATGGATGAAGAGGGCCGCGTATTATTAAGAAAGTTAGCCGAAACCGTATTGCGAAAAGTGACTCAGCAAACCGGACACGTGCTTGCCGTCAATGAAAGCGTAAAGAAACAAGCACCACCCCTGCCCTATAACTTATCCTCATTGCAAATCGACGCATCGAAACGCTTTAATTTCAATGCACAAAAAACTCTAGATATTTGCCAGAAACTCTATGAAACACACAAGTTAATTACCTACCCACGCTCAGATTGCCGTTACTTACCTCAAGGTCACTATAGCGAAAAGGGCTCTGTGACTCAGGCCATTGCAAAAACCAGCCCTGCACTCGATAAAGCTGTGCAGCACGCTGACTTATCCATCAAATCTAAAGCATGGGATGACGCCAAAGTGGGTGCTCACCACGCGATTATCCCAACGAGCCGTGCAATTGATGCCAGTCGCTTAGCTGCCGATGAACAAAAAATTTATGAATTAGTCGCTCGACAATATCTGATGCAGTTTTACCCGCCCTTTACCTACCAAGAGAAACAAATTGATAGCGAAGTTGCGGGTGGCTTATTTATCAGTCGGCAAAAGGAAGTCGTGCACAAGGGCTGGAAAGCACTGCTACCCGAACGCAAAGCAGACGCTGAAGACGCAGAGTTCTCTGCAATACAACTGCCCAAGGTCGTTAAAGGCGAAAGCGTGCTTTGCGCTGACGGCCGTCTGGATGAAAAGCAAACCAGCCCACCCAAACACTTCACTGATGCAAGCTTGCTGGCCGCCATGACCGGCATCGCCCGCTATGTCTCTGATCCTGAAATCAAAAAGGTTCTGCGCGACACCGACGGCCTCGGCACCGAAGCCACGCGCGCGGGGATTATTGAGTTGCTGTTTAAACGTGGCTTTCTGATAAAACAGGGCAAAGAAATCCATGCCACTGCAGTCGGCCGTAGCCTGATCTTGTCTCTGCCAGAAGTAATGGCGCGACCGGATATGACCGCGCACTGGGAATCACAACTGGAAGCCATTGCTGAAAAGCGCATCAGCTACAACGAGTTTATGTCGCCGATGCTGGATGGATTAAACAGCCTGATTGAGCAGGTCAGGCAGATTCGCTTTAGCGGCCTACAAGGGCATGGCAAAGCACCGCGCCGCCGAACCACAAAACGCTCTAAGCCTAAGCAATAAGCCATTTTGACGCGTTCCATCTGCGCATCTCAATCCAGTATCCACTTGCAATACACCATGAATTCTGTCTTAGATAAGGTTGTCTGCAACACGAATCTTGGACGAATCTTCGTAGTCCAGAGTTTTAAGCCCGCCCTTCTCCTTAAAGCTCGCACTTAACATCTTACGACGGCTTCGGTCGAAAAATGAGCATGCTTCTCACTAAAGATGCCGCAGCACCCTGTGGCCACTTTTAACTAGGAGTCGACATGTCGAGTACTACTCATAGCGCCCCTTCTGGGCAGAACTACGCTTCGTGGTTCATCCTTGGCCTGATGGCCAGTGTCACCTTTATCGGTATTTTGTCTGAGCTGGTGCCATCGGGCATCTTGCCGCAAATGACGCAAGGTTTAGCCATTGAGCAAACCCAAGTGGGTTTTTTAGTGGGTATTTATGCTTTAGCCTCCGCGATTTTTGCCATTCCCATGATCAGCATGACGCTGTGGATGAATCGCAAAACCCTATTGCTGGCTCTGTTACTGGGTTTTACCTTATCTAACTTAGTGGTAGCCATAACCTCGTCTTACCCGCTGATTGTTGCCATGCGCATTATCGGCGGTATCTGCGCCGGTATTATGTGGCCGATGATTGCTGCTTATGGTGCCGCGCTGGTGCCGGAAAATATGCAGGGCCGCGCCATTACCATCATCATGTCGGGCAATACTTTTGGCGTCAGTCTGGGTCTGCCGCTGATGACTTTTATTGGTACTGAAATGGATTGGCGCACCACCTTCTTTGCGCTGGCCGCTTTAGGCGCGGGCATTATGCTGCTCTGCGTTAAGTTTCTACCTGCCGTCGAGGGTGAAAAGCTGACGCAAAGCAACTCACCACTGGCGATGTTAAAAAACCCGTCCGTTTTGATCGTGCTATGGCTAACATTTCTAACGGTAGTGGCGCACTATGGTGCTTACACCTATATCACCTTACTGGTAGAGACCATCGATTTTGTCGGTGGTATCAGCTTGGCCCTGCTGATTTTCGGGATAGGCTCGGTTGTTTCTGTGCTGCTATCGGCCAAGATTATCGACCATTACTTACGTCAATTGATTCTCGCTATGCTCGCTTGCGGCCTACTCGCCATGTTGCTCTTTGTCTTCTTTGCCGGCAGCTGGGGCGCAGCGCATATCGCTTTTTTCCTCTGGGGTTTAGCCTTCGGTCCATTAGTGACCATGTATCAAACCGCAATCAGCAAACGCGTGGCGCATGCCAAAGCGGTGGCCACTTCAGTGCAATCCAGCGTCTTTAACTTCTCCATTATGATCGCCACTTGGGTGGGCGGTTTAATTCTCACCCATCTGCCACAGGTTGGCGTATTTGGGATTGTTTACTTATCCATTATTTGTTTTGTTCCGGCCATGCTCATCACTTACATGGCAACACGTGCTCTACGCTCTTAATCAACATTGATACGAGGGATCAGTAATGAAAAAATTTATTAACGCACATATCTACCGCAACAGCGATGCCAATGAAATCCTGGTGAAAAACGGCGTAATCACAGCCATTGGCAACAACTTACCTGCCGCTGACGAGGTCATCGACCTTAAAGGCCGATTGCTAGTGCCACCTTATGTGGATGCCCATTTGCATTTGGACTATGTGTACACAGGCGGCCAAGCCGGTGCTAAAAACGATACCGGCACCCTATTTGAGGGCATTGCCCGCTGGCATGACATTAAAGACAAGCAGACCTTCGAGGACGCTAAAGCCCGCGCCCTTAAAGGGATTGAGGAAGAAGTTTCCAAAGGTGTGCAGTTTATTCGTACCCACATTGATGTCTGCGACCCGAAGCTGACCGGCTTAAAGGCCATGCTAGAAATTCGTGAGCAGCTAAAAGACAACGTCACCATTCAGATTGTCGCCTTTCCACAGGAAGGCATGTACGCCTATCAAGGCGGTGATGAACTGGTGGAAGAAGCCTTAAAAATGGGCGCCGATTGCGTGGGGAGCATCCCGCACTTTGAATGGGCGCGTGAGATTGGAGAAAAATCCATCCATCGCACCGTGGAGCTGGCAGTTAAGTACGACAAGCTGATTGATGTGCATTGCGATGAAACCGACGATGTGATGAGTCGCTTTGTTGAGTTACTCAATGCCCTAGCCATGATAGAAGGTATCGGCTCGCGCACCGCAGCCAGCCATACCTGCTCCTTTGGTTCAGCCGATAACGCCTATGCGTTCCGCATGATGGGTTTATTCCAAAAGTCCGGTTTAAACTTTATTGCGTTGCCTACAGAAAACGCTTACCTGCAAGGCCGCCAAGACAGCTACCCGAAACGCCGCGGCATGACTCGCGTCAAAGAGTTTTGGGAAAGCGGTATTAACGTGTGCTTCGGTCAGGACTCGATTAATGATCCTTGGTACCCCGCCGGTAACGGTAACCTGATGAATATTCTCGATAACGGCATTCATATGGCGCAAACCATGTCTTTACCACAACTGGACACCTGCTTGGATTTGATCACCTTTAACGGTGCCAAAACGCTAAACGTCGAAGTTCAGTATGGGATTGAAGTCGGCAAACCAGCGAACTTCTTGGTCTTGGATGCCCACAGCCCTTTTGAGGCGGTGCGCCAGCGCGCTGATGTACTGGCCTCCATCCGCAATGGCGAGTATCTGTTTAAAAAGCCAGAGCCCAGCTATGAGATTGAGCTGGATCTCTTTAGAAAGACACTCTAGATAAGACGGCCTTTAATACTGACAGAATAAGGCCACAATAAAACCACCGCAGGTGACCGCTACGCCGTTGCCTGCGGTTTTTTAATCAACAGAATTATCATGCCTGACACAGAATAAACCTCCCTGTAGGTGCCATGTCTCGTTAAGCAACTTCGCAACTGATGCGTTAAGATACCTCCATCAAGCTGAAGGATGCCGCTGTGTCTGATCTCTATTTACGTATTGCCTTACCGTCACCGTTGCGCCGGTTATTTGATTACCGTGCGCCAGCGCAAGTGTCGGTGAGTGCATGGCAGCCTGGTGTGCGCGTGCGCGTGCCCTTTGGCCGACGTGAGTTGGTCGGAATTCTGGTCGAAACAGTCAGCACAACCTCGGTCCCTGCCGACAAAATTAAAGATGCACTGGAGCTATTGGATCAGCAGCCCTTGCTGCCGCCAAGTATTATGCGTCTGTGCATTTGGGCCGCGCAGTATTATCAACACAGTTTAGGCGACACCTTTAGCTGGGCGTTGCCCGCACTGCTGCGTCAAGGCGAGCCTGCTGAAGCGCGCCAGCAAAGAATGTGGCAGGCCAAGCTGCCGCTGCACTTGGATGACCCTCTGCTCACTCGCGCACCTCGGCAACTCCAAGCCTTGCAGGTGTTAGCCCAGCACAATCAAGGCATTGCCCATGAACGTCTTGAGCACTTTGGTATCAGTAAAGACAGTGTCAGCGCGTTACTGAGCAAAGGTTTCGTCACTGAGCAGATCCGTCAACTGCAAGATTTCCCACATAAAACCCCAAGCCTTGCGCAACCCGAACTGCCGCTCAATGATGAACAGCAAGCGGCTTTTAATGCCATCCATGCCAATAACCAAGAGTACAAAGCTTACTTGTTAGCCGGCGTGACCGGCAGTGGTAAAACTGAAGTCTATTTACAACTGATCCGCGAAGTTTTAGCGGCGGGCAAGCAAGTGCTGGTGTTGATTCCGGAAATCAATTTAGGGCCACAAACCCTTGAGCGTTTTACCAAGCGTTTTAATGCCCGCATTGCCTTACTGCATTCCAACGTCAATGACCGCGAACGTTTAGAAGCTTGGCTGGCCGCGCGCTCAGGGCATGCCGATATTATTATCGGTACGCGCTCAGCATTGTTTACCCCGCTAAAAAGACTCGGCCTGATCATCATTGATGAAGAGCACGATGCCTCCTATAAACAGCAAGAAGGTCTGCGCTATCATGCCCGTGATCTGGCCTTGGTGCGCGCGCGCGCAGCCAATGTACCGATTGTTTTAGGCTCAGCCACGCCCTGTTTAGAAAGTTTGCATAACGCCCACAGCGGTCGTTTTGCCTTATTGCGTTTAACGCGCCGCGCCGGTGGTGCCAGCCAGCCCAAGTTTATTCGTTTAGATGTGCGCAGCTTGCCATTAGATTCTGGCATCAGCGCGCCACTGCAAAAAGAAATTCGCAAAACCCTAGAAGCCGGTCAGCAAGTTTTAGTGTTTCTCAACCGCCGTGGTTTTGCGCCGGTATTAATGTGCAATGACTGCGGCTGGATGAGCCAATGCTCGGAGTGCGATGCGCGCTTGACCTATCATCAGCGCTACAACGAGCTGCGTTGCCACCATTGCGGGCACACAGAAGCGCGCCCACATCAATGCCCGAGCTGCAATACCGTTGATTTACGCCCGATTGGTGCCGGCACCGAACGTGCGGAAGAGCGCTTGCAAATCTTATTTCCTGATACACCTGTACTG
>JAAYFI010000025.1 GCA_012728315.1 Gammaproteobacteria bacterium | reverse complement strand
CCACCTGATCCCTTCCCGAACTCAGAAGTGAAACGATGCATCGCCGATGGTAGTGTGGGGTCTCCCCATGTGAGAGTAGGTCATCGTCAAGCGCCAAATAAGAAAGGCCACCCTAGCGGGTGGCCTTTTTTTTGCTTATCCGAAATGAACTTCAGCCACGGTATAACGCACGCCAAGCCCATACGGCGGCTGTGCTTGCTTTACTGCACCCGTGTCGATGACTTGCGATGCAAACCAACTGTCGCTGTGCCACCTACCGCTGTTCAACATATGCTCCTGCAGTATTTCGACGACAGGCTTGGCCTGCCCCCGTAGCCTGAGTAGTTGGGATGTTGCGAATCATTGAAGGTCGTCAGTCAAGCGTCTACAGTAAAACCCCAGATCAGCAATGCTCTGGGGTTTTTTATGCCTTTAGGAAAATCAACTGGCTGGCACTGAGCCTCGCGCACTGCACTGCCGCTGTTACTCCAGCGCTGAATCCATCCTTGCTTCATCACCAGTGCTATATCACCCCTGGTTGCGCTTACTGCAGCTGCGGCGCAGAGCTCATTAATCAGCGGTGGTGTTTGCGGGGCAACAAGTGCATGTCAGTCACGACAAGCAGTCGGACAGCTGCCGGTCATTCGACAATTAATGATCCTTACTGCAGATTTGAATTCGTCGCCAATAATTTACGAGGACCACCCTCATGTCGCCACAAGCACAAACAAGATTGCTGCGTTGAGGGAGAGCAGTATGAGGGTGCTACGGTAAGCCCAAAACTTTCCAGCAACATTCAGCAACCAAAATCTTATAGCACAAGTTCTGAGCATGTCGCACCCGGGGCCTATTGACGACTCCACCCCCAAAAAAACACTTAACGGAGGTGTGCAGCCATCTCAGGCCGCGCTTATGACTGCGTTAAGTGGCAGTAGTCTTTAAGAACAGCTACGCGTGCCTGTGTGAGGGCGTGAGCTTAGTTATATGATCAAGGCTGGTCTATGTGTTGGCTGTTTTGCATTGCTGCGAGTCGTGCTGTAGTGCCTAGTGCTAGGCAAGTGGCATTTTTTAGTGATGGCGTTTTTCATGCTAAGTCTAATATCAAGGCGAGGCGACATATTGGATATGCTAAAGGAATAAGGGCGCATTGAGCAGGTTGACGCTCTAAGCGCGTGTATTACCAAATAGTTAGCGTATACTTTTTATCTATCTGTTAGCTTCTACTCGGTTATAAATCTTTGCTATGTATAGAAATCTTTTGATCTTCAATAGACTGATGTTTAGCGCTTAAAAGAGTTCGGCAAAGACTAAGATTATTTTAAGCGCTGTAACTCTCAATGAATGCTGGAGTAAAATGTTCGATTTAATAGCCCTATTAGCGGATGGTGATTTTCATTCAGGCAGTGATCTAGGCAGCAAGCTTGGGATTAGCCGTGCGGCAATATGGAAAAGGATTCAGCGCGTTACTGAAGAGCTGGGTATTACTGTACAAAGTGTGCCGGGTAAAGGTTATCGATTAGCGCAGCCCATACAAATGTTGTGTAAAGGCACTATCCAGTACTCAGCGCCAACGTTGCCTGTTTTTGTGTTTAATTCGATCGATTCTACCAATGAGCAAGCCAAGCGGTTGCTCCCTACTTGTAACGCGCCACTGGTAGTGTTTGCAGAGCATCAGACTCAAGGTAAAGGTCGACGCGGTCGAGAATGGGTCAGCCCATTTGCGCAGAATCTATATTTGTCTTTTGTCTGGCCTGTTACTGCTGGGCTAAATCAAATTGATGGTTTGAGCCTGGTGGTTGGGCTTGCAGTGCTTAAATCTATAAAAAGAGTCTCAGGTATAGAGGCGCAGCTGAAATGGCCTAATGATGTTTTGATTGATGGGCGCAAAGTTGCCGGTATTCTTCTTGAGTTGCTTGGAGATCCTGCTGAGTTATGTCATGTAGTGATTGGCATTGGCGTGAATATTAATATGCTGGATTCATCAGATGCGATTGATCAGGATTGGACCTCATTAATCAAGGAGGTTGGCGAGCGCATCGATCGAGTGGCCTTTGCCCAAATGATTCTCGAAGAGTTAGATCTTTATTTAGAAAAGCAAAAAAAATATGGCTTTTCTAGCATGAGAGCTGAATGGCTTGCTTATAGCGCTTGGCAAGGACGCAGCGTGCAGCTGCAGATGGGAAATAATAGTGTTCAAGGTCAAGTGTTAGGTGTTGGGGATAAGGGAGAAATTTGTTTATTAGTCGATGGTGAAGAGCGTAAATATTTGGGCGGTGAAATAAGTCTTAGGTTGCAGCATGATTCTTGAAATTGACTATGGCAGCACACGACTCAAATGGCGTCTTTTAGAAGCAAGTTCCGCTCGACTTGTGGCTGAGGGGGCTGTTTCTACAGTGCAGGCGCTATTACCTCAGCTGCGAGCGGCAGGGTGCCTGTCAATTGTATATTGTCGTGCTTGTTCGGTAAGAAATGCAGAGGACAACAAGCAGCTGAGTTGTTTGCTAGAAAAACATTATGGCGTTGTTACGCAGTACGCGCAGTCAGTTAAACAGCTTGCAGGGGTGACAAATGGGTATCTGCAGGCTGAAAAGCTGGGTGTGGACCGTTGGCTTGCAATTATTGCAGGGTATACGCAGCTCAAGCATGCCTGTGTAGTGATAGATTGCGGAACAGCTATTACAGTTGACTATGTTGCAGCTGATGGTCAGCACTTGGGTGGGTGTATAGCGCCCGGTTTGAACATATTAGCTCGTGCTTTGTCTAGCGGTACGCAGTTACAGCTTGAACATGAATTGCTGACTGCTGCAGTTGGAAAACTTGGTACAAGCACGCAAATTGCAGTTGCTGCAGGCATTCAGGCCATGCTGCGCGGCTTTATTCAAGAACAGATTGATACAGCAAAAGACGTCTTGGGGCCGATGTTCAGCGTGATATGTACGGGTGGAGACAGTCTTTGGGTTTGCGACGCCATAGATAACATGGTGATTGACAAGGATTTGGTATTTACTGGGTTGGCTATTGCCTGTCCATACGGTGCGAAGGAATAAATGATGCGTTGGCTATTTCTGGGCTTAGTAATTATAAATGTGTTCTATTTTGTATGGAGTCAGCAGCAGTTTCAGACCTATACCCAAGCGCCTACAGATAACGAAAGTAGCGCGCAAAATTCTGCAGGGCAAGTGCAGTTACTGCATGAGGTGGCGCGCCCAAGTGACCTGCAGGTAGAAACAAATGCAGTGTCCAGTCCGGCGGAAATTATGCTGCTTGGTGGATTCAATGATGAAGAAACGGCGCAAAAATTACAGCAGCGATTGCTAAGCTTGGACATCCAGTCATCTATCAAAACGCTTGATAGTCAGGTGGATGTTGAGTATTGGGTGTATTTGCAGCCTCTTGCATCCAGGCAGGCTTCGGTTCGTCAGCTTAAAGAGCTGCAGGCAAGAAAAATTGATGGGTATTTAATTACGCAGGGCGACCTAGCTAATGGCATTTCTTTGGGTATGTTTGCTCGTGAGGATTCGGCACAAGGTGTCGCTGAGCGTTTAAGTGCTGCAGGCTATGAGCCGTTAATAAGAGCTGTAGAAAGGTCGCAGCGTGCGTACTGGGTGGCAATTGATGCGGGTGCACGCCGTTTGGTGGATCAAACCTTATTGAAAGCGTTGGTCGCTGACTTTAAGGAAATGAAGCATTTATTACTGCCATACGACAAAGCAAACGATTGAAAATGTATTTTTTAAGTTATTTTTAACTAAAAAGCGATAATTGTTATAAATAGGCTTGACATAAACTTCGATCTAGAGGATGATGTCGCCTCGCTTAAGGAGGGGTTCCCGAGCGGCCAAAGGGATCAGACTGTAAATCTGACGTCTACGACTTCGAAGGTTCGAATCCTTCTCCCTCCACCAAATTTTTAAGCAAATGCAATGCGGGTATAGTTTAGTGGTAGAACCTCAGCCTTCCAAGCTGATGATGCGGGTTCGATTCCCGCTACCCGCTCCAGTTGCTTTTGCAGGATTTCGCTCATGTAGCTCAGTTGGTAGAGCACACCCTTGGTAAGGGTGAGGTCAGCGGTTCAACTCCGCTCATGAGCTCCAGGTTGAAATTAAAGGCAGATATGTATATATCTGCCTTTCTTGTATGTGCTTAATAATAAGTGCGCTCAATCAGAGGGTGGTAGCAATGGCTAAGGAAAAATTTGAACGTAATAAACCGCACCTGAACGTTGGTACTATTGGTCACGTTGACCATGGTAAAACCACACTGACAGCTGCACTGACTCGTGTTTGCGCTG
>JAAYFI010000104.1 GCA_012728315.1 Gammaproteobacteria bacterium | reverse complement strand
GTGTATAGCTTCCGAGTGCGTTTACTCTGAGAGCTTCTCTGGGGTTGTCTTCCATTAGTGGGACATGTTTATGGGCTGCTGCGTGGAAGACGACTTCAGGTTTATATCTTTCAAATATGGCTTTTATGGTTTTTCTGTCTGCTACGTCTGCAATTATGGGTCTTACTTTATTTTTCGCAGGATGTTCGTTAATGGATTCCATAAGTTTATATATAGATTGTTCTCCATGGCCGAGGGCCAGTAGTTGTGCAGGTTCTTTTGATAGTATCTGGTTGAATATCTCTGATCCTATGGATCCTCCTGCACCTGTAACTAGTACTCTTTTGCCTTTAAGGATGTTTTCTATGCCGGTGTTGTCAAGTTTCACAGGTTCACGTCTTAGTAGGTCTTCGAGCTGGACTGACCTGAGTCTGGATAGAGTTATATTTCCACCTGCAATGTCTATCATGCTGGGGAGTATTCTTACATCTACTTTGATTCCGTTCAGGGCTTTGATGAATTTATTTATGACATCTCCCGGGGCAGAGGGTATTGCTATTAGGACAAGTTCTATTTCTTCAGAGATCACTATACTGCGCAGCTCAGCCGTAGTTCCTAGGACTTTTATTGATGCAACTTTCATTCCTTTAAGGTTGGGGTTGTCGTCAATAAATCCTATAGGCTCTATTTCACATGGGTTTCTTGTTATGTCACGGGCTAATAGAGTTCCTGCTTCGCCTGCTCCGATGATTAGGGTGCGTTTTGATTGTAGACATTCTGTCCTTCTGGATACAAAGATGAGTTTCCAGAGTGCTCTGGTCGCTGTCATAAAGCTTATTCCAAGTAGGAGCATGAGCACCAGTGAGGATCTTGGAATTCTGGTTATGTCTCCAAAGTAAAGCAAAATAAAGAATATGAATGATCCGACAGCATACCATTTGAGTAAAGATGTGTATTCTTCGATACTAGCCCTTGTCCAGACTATTTTATATGTTCCACCTGCAATAAGAGATGCGACGACGCAGAAGGAAAAAGCGAACATTGTTATGTATAGCTCATTTATATATCCCTGTGTGATAAGAAAGGTTAGTCTCAGAGAATAGGCGAGGTAGGCAGAGAGGCAAAGCACAAAAAAATCGAGGGCTAAGACGTATCTGGCCCTGGACGAGAGAAAGAGATAGAAAGAGAAGATCTTACGGATAAAGACGTTGTTCGTAACTGTCATGTAAAAAGCTCCCTCGGTAAAATTATGGCGTTAGTAAAATGATTTAGGGTCGTTAATTTACTGTTTTTTGTTTGATGCCAACTAGCTCCTTGAGTCTCTTAACCTTTTCTTCTGTCTCGGGGTCGTTTGCTGAAACCTGCCAGAAATGCTTTATAAATACAAGGGTCAAACCAAGGAAAACCCAAGTAGACCTGACAGTGCAGCAATCTTGCCTCTTCCACGCGGAAGCGGCTCATCGGGAAGTGTCGGTGGTGATACAAGTTGAACGACCATCGGAGCACTTTTTCTGTAAACAGATCCCTCTTCATATATAGAGAACAAAGAGAGGGTCTTTAGAAGCTCATCTACATCTTTGTTTACAGCAGTGTTATTGGC
>JAAYFI010000003.1 GCA_012728315.1 Gammaproteobacteria bacterium | reverse complement strand
TAAGGAGTGATGCATGTCTTTTATGCAGTTTGATTTATTAGCGACCGATGGTCGTGCGCGCCGTGGACGTTTGACCTTTCCGCGTGGCGTGGTAGAAACCCCTGCATTTATGCCAGTGGGTACTTACGGCACAGTTAAAGGTATGTTGCCGCGCGATATTGAAGCGATTGGCGCGCAGATGATTTTGGGCAACACCTTTCACTTGTGGTTGCGTCCCGGTACTAAAGTGGTGCAAGAACACGGTGATCTGCATAATTTTATGCAGTGGCAAGGCCCGATTTTGACTGACTCGGGCGGCTTTCAGGTGTTTAGCTTGGGTGCGATGCGCAAGATTAAAGAAGAGGGCGTGTATTTCTCTTCTCCAGTCGATGGCGCCAAAGTCTTTATGGGCCCTGAAGAATCCATGCAAGTGCAGCGCGAGCTGGGCTCAGACGTGGTGATGATTTTTGATGAGTGCACGCCCTATCCGGCGGATCTTGAAACTGCAGAAAAATCCATGGAGTTGTCGCTGCGTTGGGCCAAGCGCTCAAAAATTGCCCATGGAGATAACCCGTCGGCTCTTTTCGGTATTGTCCAAGGTGGTATGCATGAAGAGTTGCGTTTACGTTCCTTGGAAGGGCTGTGCGAAATCGGCTTTGATGGTTTGGCGATTGGTGGCTTGTCCGTCGGTGAGCCTAAAGAAGATATGATTCGTATCTTAGATTTCTTACCGCCGCACATGCCGCCAGAAAAACCCCGCTATTTAATGGGTGTCGGTAAGCCTGAAGATTTAGTCGAAGGTGTGCGCCGCGGTATTGATATGTTTGACTGCGTAATGCCAACTCGTAATGCGCGTAATGGTCATTTGTTTACCGATACGGGTGTGATTAAAATCCGTAATGCGGTGCATCGCCATGATGATTCGCCTTTAGATGCCAGCTGTGATTGCTATACTTGCCAGCATTTTACTCGAGCTTATCTGCATCATTTAGACAAATGCGGCGAGATGCTGGGCAGCATGCTCAATACGATACATAACTTGCGTCATTATCAACGCTTAATGGCGGGTTTACGAGAGGCTATCCAACAAGGTACATTGAGCGACTTTGTTGATGGGTTTTACGCGCGTCGTGGATTGCCTACGCCGCCGCTTAATTAAAAATAATAGGCATTAATGTCTTTTTGTAATGGGAGTTATTCATGAATTTCTTTATTTCTGCTGCTTATGCTGAGACTGCTGCTGGCGCACCTCCGGGTGGAGAGTATATGCAGTTTGTCTTGTTGGCTGGTTTTTTGGTGATCTTTTACCTGATGATCTGGCGCCCGCAAGCGAAGCGTGCCAAAGAGCATCGCAATTTGGTCAGCGGTTTGCAAAAAGGTGATGAAGTGGTAACCAGTGGCGGTATTGCTGGAAAAGTCACTAAAGTAACCGATGATTTTTTAGTTCTGGAAGCATCCGATACTGTTGAGTTGAAAATTCAAAAAAGTGCAGTAATCGCAGCTTTGCCAAAAGGCACTTTAAAAGCGATTTAAAGGTTTTTTGTGCCGGGCGGTTGCATTGCAGGTTGACCAAGGTCAGCTCTGAAAATGCACTGCCCGATTTGCGTTATATTCGATTAGTTTTGACTGGGTTTAATTCGGTCACATAAGCGGGCGGTGTCATGCTCAACAAGTATCCTTTATGGAAGTATCTGCTGATCGCAGCGATTCTTTCTATCAGTTTTATTTATTCTGCACCTAACCTATTTCCTGATGATCCGGCGATTCAGATCACGGGTGCAAGTAGTGCTTTACAGATTGAGCAAGCGGATTTGGACCGTGCTAGCGCTGCTTTAAAAGCCGCTGGTATAGCAGTGAAAAGTGCCGATTTAGAGGTGCGTGGCGGCTTAGTTCGTTTACTGCAGCGTGATGATCAGTTACCGGCCAAAGATATTGTGCGCAAAGCTTTAGGCGATGAGTATGTGGTTGCACTAAACCTTGCCGCGACCACGCCTGAATGGTTGCGCAGCCTGGGTGCAAGCCCTATGAAACTCGGCCTAGATTTATCCGGCGGTGTGCACTTCTTGCTGGAAGTGGATATGGATAAGGCCATTGCAGCGCGAATAAAAGTCTACGACAGCGAAATCAAGACTATTTTGCGTAAAGAGCGTGTGCGTTATCGCAGTTTGCCGCGCATTGAAAATGGTATTCAGTTGGGTTTTGACGATACTGCAACTTTGAATAAAGCGCGCGGGTTGATTCGCAAAGAGTTTGCTGACTTTGAAATGAATACCACTGAGCGCAATGGTAAGCCGGTACTGAGCTTAACGATGCTGCCAGCCAAAATCACGGAGATACGCGAATACTCAATTAAGCAAAACTTAACCACGGTGCGTAACCGTGTTAATGAGCTGGGTGTTGCTGAGCCGTTAGTGCAGCGCCAGGGCGCGAACCGCATTGTGGTTGAGTTGCCGGGTGTGCAAGACACCGCTGAAGCCAAGCGTATTTTGGGTAAAACTGCAAACCTTGAGTTTCGACTGGCTGCACTGGCTGATGCGCCACGTGCCACCACAGAAATGTACGAGTTTCGTGAGGAAGGGCGTCCACCGGTTGCTTTAGAGCGCAGCGTTATTATTACCGGTGACCAAGTCACAGATGCGCAAGCCAGTTACGATGAAAATGGTCGACCGCAAGTCAATATTCGCTTAGATGGTCACGGTGGCGAGCTCATGAACCGTGCTACGCGCAATGATATTGGTCGCAGCATGGCGGTTATCTTTATTGAGCAGCGTCCAACGACACGCTATGTACGTCAGCAGGTTGATGGTGTTGAGAAAGAAGTCGCAGTGCAAACCTTTACCGAAGAGAAGCGCATTATTAGCTTGGCTACGATTCAATCCGCGTTGGGCAGTCAGTTCCGTATCACGGGGCTGGATGGTCAAGGTGAATCGTCTGAACTTGCCTTGTTATTACGCGCAGGTGGTCTAGCTGCACCGATGTACTTTGCTGAAGAGCGCACCATTGGTCCAAGCCTAGGCGCTGAGAATATACAGCTGGGTGTACAGGCCGCGCTGTGGGGCTTCTTGTTTGTCGCGATCTTCATTGTTCTGATTTATAAGTTCTTTGGCGTGCTGGCAACCATAGCCTTAAGCCTGAATATGGTGAACTTGCTGGCGATGATGTCTTTGCTGGGGGCGACTTTAACCTTGCCTGGTATTGCCGGTATTGTTCTAACGATGGGTATGGCGGTTGATGCTAACGTGCTGATTTTCTCCCGTATTCGTGAGGAAATCGCCAATGGGATGTCGCCGCAACGCGCAATTCATGAAGGTTTCGATAAAGCTTACTCAGCGATTATTGACGGTAACCTGACAACGCTGTTGGTTGGAGCCATTCTTTTTGCAATGGGAACAGGTCCAATTAAAGGCTTTGCGGTAACGCTGTCGCTTGGGATTATCACCTCAATGTTCACTGCAATTATGGTGACACGTGCCATGGTTAACCTGATTTATGGTGGCCGTGACGTCAAGAAGCTGTGGATTTAAGGATATGGCAAGCATGAAACGTGTAATTAATTTTATGGGTGTGCGCCGTGTTGCGTTCACTATTACTTTGATAATGACTTTAGCGTCGCTTGGCTGTCTGGCAGTGAAAGGTTTGAATTTCGGTTTGGACTTTACGGGCGGTACGCTAATCGAGCTCAATTACGAGCAGGCCGCGGATTTAAATAAAATTCGCGGACAGCTGCAAGAGGGCGGCTACCCTGATGCGGTTGTACAAAGCTTTGGTGCTGTCAATGATGTGTTGGTACGTATGCCAGGGGATGATCCTAATCTTGGTAATCAAGTGGCAGATGTCTTGCGTCAAGATGCGGGCAGCCAAGTAACCGTTAAGCGTGTTGAGTTTGTCGGCCCTGCTGTGGGTGAGGAGTTGCGCGACCAGGGTGGTTTGGGCATGCTGCTGGCGCTGGCTGGGATTATGGTTTATCTGGGCTTTCGCTTTCAGTGGAAGTTTGGGGTTGGTGCCATTGTGGGGTTATTCCATGATGTGATTCTAACTTTAGGCGTTTTTTCCTTTTTCCAGCTGACTTTTGATTTGACCGTGTTGGCGGCGATTTTGGCGATTATTGGCTATTCGCTTAACGATACCATCGTGGTCTTTGACCGTATTCGTGAGAACTTTCGTTTCTTGCGCAATACGTCGTTGATCGACAATATCAATATCTCCACTACGCAAACGCTGTTACGTACCTTGGCGACATCGATCTCTACGCTTTTAGCGGTTGGTGCTTTGCTGGTGTTCGGTGGTGATAACCTTTGGGGCTTTGCTTTGGCATTGTTTATTGGTATTACCGCAGGTACTTACTCGTCGGTGTATATCTCCAGTATTTTCTTAATCTGGTTGAATCTCACGGTGGAGGATTTAATACCACCCGTCAGTACTGAAGAGGTTGACGAGATGCCTTAATTGGCTAGGGTTTCAGCGCTTGTCTAGTGATGAGACGTGCGTCTAGCTTCAACAAATAAGCCGTGCAGGTGGGAACTTGCGCGGCTTTTTTGTTTCTAAGATTTACAGATTAACTGTTACTTAAGAGAATAAAATGAATAAATCAATGCTAATTGGTGGGGTTTTAGGCGCCGTTGCAGTAACCGCTGGAGGCGCTTATGCCACTTATAGTTTAGTGGCTGGACCTAGCTATGCTGAAGTCGTGGCAGTGAAGCCGATTAAAGAAACCGTGAAAACGCCGCGACAGGAGTGTCGTGATGTGACAGTTACCAAGCGCAAACCTATTAAAGATGATAACCGCATTGTTGGTAGTGCGGTAGGAGCGGTTGTAGGTGGCTTGTTGGGTAATCAGGTGGGTGGTGGCAATGGTAAGAAAATCGCCACAGTAGCGGGTGCGGTGGGTGGAGGTTATGCCGGTAATAAAGCGCAAGAGCATATCCAGCAAAACAATACTTACACCACAACCGAGCGTCGCTGTACGACTGAATACGATATCAGTGAGAAGATTGCTGGTTATAACGTGAGCTATGAGTTAGATGGCAAGGTGCGCACAGTGCGTATGGATGAGGATCCCGGTCGTCGCTTGCAGTTGGATGAGCAGGGGCGTGTGATACTGTCGCAAGTTGCTTATTAATGGTTGCGTAAGCGAATTTTTAGCATAAAAAAAGCGCCGAAAAGGCGCTTTTTATTTAATGCGTGCTTGCTATTTAAAGCTTTTGGGGACAAAAGGTTGAATTGTGGTGAGCACAGCTTTAAAGCATTTTGGGCCGCCGGCAACGATATGTCCGCTATCTAAGAAGTTGTGTGCGCCATTAAAATCACTGACTAACCCACCTGCCTCTTGAATAAGCAGAACGCCGGCCGCCATATCCCATTCGGATAAACCATACTCCCAGAACGCATCGTAGCGACCTGTTGCAACATAGGCTAAGTCGAGGCTTGCTGCGCCGGCGCGGCGTATGCCGGCAGACTGTACGGCAAGGTCTTTAAACATCGACATATAGTTGTCCATGTACTCAAGTTGGCCTTGACGAAATGGGAAGCCGGTTGCCAAGAGTGCGTTATCAAGTGATTTGCGCTTACTGACCCGCATGCGGCGGCCATTAAAAGCGGCGCCACGACCACGGCTTGCCGTAAACTCTTCTTGACGAATAGGGTCGATAATCACTGCGTGCTCTAAGCGGCCGCGGTATTTGCAGGCGATGCTGACAGCAAAATGAGGCACGCCGTGGATAAAGTTTGTGGTGCCGTCAAGTGGATCAATAATCCACTCGTAGTCAGCGCCTTCGCCTGTGCCAGCAATACGACCGCTTTCTTCAGCGTTGATGCCGTGATCAGGGTGGGCTTTAAGGATGGCGTTTATAATGGTCTGCTCGGCGGCACGATCAATCTCGGTGACGTAATCTTTTGCGTCTTTCTCACTTACCGAGATCGTATCTAAGCGTTCAATTGAACGCACAATTAATTCGCCCGCGCTGCGAGCAGCGCGCAGCGCGATATTCAGCATTGGCTGCATGAAAAGTCACCGGAGGTTGTTAAAGAAGAAGATGGATTCTAGCAGAAACAAAGGCTCATGTGTTCGCTTGCTCCGTTCTTTTTCATGGCGTCATGGCGGAGGCTTCGGTAAGCTTATGTTCTTAGCTTTAATCGTTGGTTATCGACAAATCATTGGAGAGCCTTGTGCTGGAACAAATTCGCGTGGTTTTGGTTAACACCAGTCACCCAGGTAATATTGGTGGTGCTGCCCGAGCGATGAAAAATATGGGGCTTAAGTCCTTGGTGTTAGTTGATCCGAAAAAGTATCCGCATCAGGATGCTTTTTCACGGGCGGCCGGTGCTGATGATATTTTGCATGCGGTACGGGTCGTGGCTACGCTGGAGGAGGCGCTGGAAGGTTGCAGTGTCGTGCTGGGTACCAGTGCCCGTGATCGGCGTATTCCTTGGCCATTATTGGATCCGCGTGAAGCGGCGCAAACCTGTTTGCAGTTTTGGCAGGCTGATCATAATGCACAGGCTGCTCTGGTGTTTGGTCGTGAGTATGCCGGTTTGACCAATACAGAACTGCAGCGCTGTCAGTATCACATCCATATTCCGGCGGACCCTGAGTTCAGTTCTTTAAATCTTGCTACCGCTGTGCAAGTGCTGACCTATGAGCTGCGCATGGCGTGGCTAAAAGAAACGCAGCAACCGACCCATATGCCTGAGGTTGAAGCGACCGCGATGCTCGGCGCAGCACCGGCGACGCATGACTCTTTAGAGTTGTTTTATGAGCATTTGCAGCAAACGTTGATTGAAATTGATTTTCTTGATCCAGCTAAACCAAGGCACTTAATGGCGCGCTTACGCCGTATTTTTGCGCGCAGCCAATTAAAAAAATCTGAAGTGAATATTTTGCGTGGCATATTGACTGAAACTCAAAAAGCCGCACGTGGACAAATTGTACAGCGCCGAGGTGAGCATGTTTAAAGGCATTCGTGAAGATATTCAAAGTGTGTTTCGTCGTGACCCCGCGGCGCGTAATGCCTTTGAGGTACTAACCTGCTATCCAGGCTTGCATGCAGTATGGTTGCACCGTTTAGCTCATGCTTTATGGGTGCGTAACTGGAAGCTATTGGCGCGCATGCTGTCCAACTTAGGGCGCTGGTTGACCGGTATTGAAATTCATCCGGGCGCTAAAATTGGCCGTCGATTTTTTATTGATCATGGCATGGGTATTGTTATTGGTGAGACTGCTGAGGTGGGTGATGATGTCACTTTATACCAAGGGGTAACCTTAGGTGGTACCAGTTGGAATAAAGGTAAGCGACACCCGACCCTTGAAGATGGAGTGGTTGTGGGGGCGGGGGCGAAAGTGCTAGGTCCCTTTACTGTTGGTGCGGGTGCGAAAATTGGCTCCAATGCCGTAGTGACAAAGGCGGTGCCTGCTGGGGCGACTGCTGTTGGTATTCCGGGGCGCATTATCGTTAAAACAACCGAAGAGCAAGAAGCTAAGCGTCAGGCCTTGGCCGAGCGTTTTGGTTTTGATGCCTATGGTATGAGTGAGGATATGCCGGACCCCGTCGCGCGTTCCATTGGGCAAATTCTTGATCATTTGCAAGCCGTTGAAGAGCGCTTAGAAGACATGTGTGTTGCCATGAATCGTTTAGGCAGTGATTACCAAGGTAAAAAGTTGCCTGATCTGCCTGAGTCCGCTTTTCCGTGCCTGGATCAAGCGCAGTTAAAAGACACTGCAGTCGCAGTGAAGCCAGAAGAGCCTGATGGCGGTCAGTAAGTCTGTCCTTGGTGGCATACGCGCAGTGCCGTATGGTTGCTAGAATGTGTATGAAGTTAAACCTGACTGTTTCAATCAGGTTTAATACTTGACTTGTTTGCTGGGTTATTGGATAATTACATTCAATATTTACTTACAACGGTATTTATTTTATGCGACTGACAACCAAGGGCCGCTATGCCGTGACAGCGATGCTTGACTTAGCATTAAATGCACAAGAGGGGCCTGTGCCTCTTGCTGATATTTCAGAAAGGCAAGGTATTTCCTTGTCATACCTTGAGCAGCTGTTTGCCAAGCTGCGCCGTGGAGCGCTGGTCAATAGTGTGCGCGGTCCGGGTGGTGGTTACCAGTTGGCGCATGAGCCAACTGACATCCAGATTGTCCAAGTGATAGATGCAGTGGATGAATCTGTAGATGCAACGCGCTGTCAGGGTTTGGGCGACTGCCAAGGTGGTGATGAGTGCTTAACTCACCGCTTGTGGTGTGACTTAAGTAAGCAAATACATGATTTTTTAAGTGGCATTAGTTTGGCGGATTTGGTTGCGCGCCAAGATATTCAAAGAGTTGCGCAGCGTCAGCATCAGCGCGTAACACATAAAATTCAGGCGTCCACTCTTGAGTGAGATGCAGACCGTGAGGAGAGTTACAATGAAACTGCCGATTTACCTAGATTATTCAGCGACTACGCCAGTTGACCCTAGAGTGGCGAAGAAGATGTGTGAGTGCCTGACGCTAGACGGCAACTTCGGTAATGCTGCGTCACGCTCTCATGTGTATGGCTGGCGTGCAGAAGAAGCAATTGAGCATGCGCGTCGCCAGGTCGCCGATTTGATTAAAGCGGATCCACGTGAAATTGTCTGGACGTCTGGAGCGACAGAGTCCAATAACTTGGCAATTAAAGGTGTGGCACATTTCTATGTCAGTCGCGGTAAGCACATTATTACTTCAAAGCTTGAGCATAAAGCGGTGTTAGATACCACACGTCAGCTTGAGCGCGAGGGGTATGAAGTGACTTACCTTGAGCCTTGTGAAGATGGCCTGATTACCGCTGATATGGTAGCTGCCGCACTGCGTGACGACACAGTCCTGGTGTCAATCATGCATGTAAATAATGAGATTGGTACGATCAACGATATCGCCGCCATTGGTGAGCTTACGCGCTCCAAGGGTGTGCTCTTTCATGTGGATGCAGCACAGTCTGCGGGCAAAGTTGAGATTGACCTGGAAAACATGAAAGTTGATTTAATGTCGTTCTCAGCACACAAAGCTTATGGCCCTAAAGGTATGGGTGCACTCTATGTGCGTCGTAAGCCACGTGTACGCCTAGAGGCGCAAATGCACGGCGGTGGACATGAGCGTGGTATGCGTTCAGGTACTTTAGCCACACACCAAATCGTGGGTATGGGTGAAGCCTTTGAGCTGGCGCGTCTTGAAATGGCTGAAGAAAGTCAGCGTATTGCTGCACTGAGTAAGCGTTTTTATGACAAAGTTCGTGATATGGATGAGTTGTATTTAAATGGTAGTGCTACCCAGCGTGTACCGCACAACTTAAATCTTAGCTTCAACTATGTTGAAGGTGAGTCATTGATTATGGCTTTGAAAGATATGGCGGTCTCATCAGGCTCGGCGTGTACGTCTGCATCGCTTGAACCGTCTTATGTGTTGCGTGCACTAGGCCGCAGCGATGAATTAGCACACAGCTCAATCCGTTTTACTTTTGGGCGTTTCACTACCGAAGAAGAAGTGGATCATGCTGCAGGCCAGATTCGTGCCGCAGTGGAGCGACTGCGTGAACTATCACCGCTGTGGGATATGCATAAAGACGGCGTTGATCTCTCTAAAGTTGAGTGGCAAGCACATTAATGCTTGCCCGTTAAGAAAGGAATACCATCATGGCATACAGTGATAAGGTCTTAGACCACTACGAGAACCCTCGCAACGTTGGCAAGATGGACGCCGATGCTCCTGATGTGGGTACCGGCATGGTCGGTGCCCCAGCCTGTGGCGATGTAATGCGCTTACAGATTCAAGTCAGTGATGACGGCATCATTCAGGATGCGAAATTTAAAACATACGGCTGTGGCTCAGCTATTGCATCCAGCTCGTTAGCAACAGAGTGGATGAAAGGCAAAACTATCGATGAGGCGGAGTTGATTAAAAATACAACGATCGCTGAGGAGTTGGCTTTGCCGCCAGTGAAAATTCACTGTTCGGTTTTAGCTGAGGATGCGATTAAAGCTGCAGTACGCGATTACAAGCAGAAAAAAGGCTTAATCAAAGAGGTTTGATATGGCAGTCAGCTTAACAGAAGCCGCAGCAAATCACGTGCGGCGCTCACTTGAAAATCGTGGCAGTGGCGAGGGCATTCGTCTTGGCGTGCGCACCACCGGTTGTTCAGGAATGGCATATGTGCTGGAGTTTGTTGATGAGCTGCAGCCTGACGATCAAGTGTTTGAAAGCTTTGGCATGAAGGTTGTGATTGACCCGAAAAGCCTAGCCTATATTGATGGCACCGAGCTGGACTTTGTGCGTGAAGGTATCAATGAAGGCTTTAAGTTCAAAAACCCAAATGTACGCGGCGAATGCGGCTGCGGTGAGAGCTTCAATGTCTAATAAGACTGGAGTAGAAGCCACTGAGTATTTTGCGATGTTTGGTTTGCAGCCGAGCTTTCTGATTGACAGTAAGGCATTGGCTGCAACTTATCGTGAACTGGCCAAAGATGTGCATCCCGATCGTTTTGCCGGAGCTGCGGCAGCGACGCAGCGCGAGGCGGTAGAGCGGGCTGCGCGACTCAATGATGCCTTCCAAACCCTAAAATCTCCTACACAGCGTGCGTTGTATTTGCTGCGTCAGCAGGCAGAATTGCCGGAAGAGACAACCATTCAAGATGGTGAGTTTTTATTCCAGCAAATGGAATGGCGTGAACAGCTGGAAACTTTGCAAGAGCAAGCCTCTGTTGATGGCTTGGCGAACTTTGCGCGAGAGCTGCAGCAGGCGCGTAATGCTCTTGATGCTGCTTTTGCGGACTGTGTAAGTGATCCGCAGCAGCGTGAACTGGCTGAGCGTTTAGCGCGGCGTATGCAGTTTTTGGATAAGATGTTTTATGAAGTGCGTCAGTTAGAAGAGCGCTTAGACGATTAACCCAAAGCCTGCTTGTGCAGGCTGTCAGATTAAAGATTCGTATGGCCTTACTACAGATTGCCGAACCTGGACAAAGCCCCTTACCACACCAGCAGCGGCTGGCCGTCGGGATTGACTTGGGGACTACCAATTCATTAGTGGCGACCGTGCGCAGCGGTATTGCACAAGCTATCCCTGATGCAGAAGGTCGCGTGTCTTTATCTTCTGCAGTGCGTTATCACGCTGACCATATTGAAGTGGGGCGTACGGCTCGCGAGGCTGCAGCGAGCGATCCATACAATAGTATTTTGTCGGTTAAGCGCCTGATGGGGCGAGGCTTGGCCGATGTACAGCAGCTTGGAGAGCAACTGCCGTATCGTTTTCAGGCGGGCAAGTCACATATGCCCTTTATTGAAACGGTGCAAGGGCCAAAGAGTCCGGTGGAAGTCTCCGCGCAAATACTGAAAACCTTGCGAGAGCGTGGCGAAGCGGCCTTGGGCGGCGAGTTGGTTGGCGTAGTGATTACGGTGCCAGCTTATTTTGATGATGCTCAGCGTCAGGCCACTAAGGATGCCGCGCGTTTAGCTGGATTAAATGTTTTACGCTTATTGAATGAGCCTACCGCAGCGGCAGTGGCCTACGGCCTAGATCAGCAGGCTGAAGGTGTGGTCGTCATTTATGATTTGGGCGGTGGCACTTTTGATGTGTCGATCTTGCGCCTGAGTCGTGGGGTTTTTGAAGTGTTAGCCACCGGCGGTGATAGCGCGCTCGGCGGTGATGATTTTGACCATGCCATTGCACATTGGGTGATTGAGCAGGCCGGCCTGTCCAGTGATTTATCACCCAGTCAGCAGCGCGATCTGTTGGAGTTAGCCTGTACAGCAAAAGAGTCGTTAACTGAGCATGCTACTGCCGAGATAAGCTATGCAGGCTGGCAAGGTCAGCTCACACGCGAAGCTTTTGAAGCCTTGATCGAGCCTTTGGTTGCGCGCAGCTTAAGAGCCTGTCGGCGTGCTTTACGCGACTCAGAAGTTGAGTTGGACGACATTGAGTCTGTGGTCATGGTTGGAGGTTCTACGCGAGTACCCTTGGTGCGCACCCGCGTTGGCGAATTATTTAACTGCACGCCGCTGACAGATATCGACCCGGATCAAGTGGTGGCGATTGGCGCTGCGATTCAAGCCGATACCTTAGTAGGTAATAAGCGCGCAGGTGATGAGCTTTTGTTGCTTGATGTGACGCCTTTGTCTCTGGGTTTAGAAACAATGGGTGATTTAGTCGAGAAAATCATTCCACGTAATACCACTATTCCGGTCACTCGCGCGCAAGAGTTCACTACCGCACGGGATGGCCAAACCGCCATGATGCTGCATGTGTTACAAGGCGAGCGCGAGCTGGTCAGTGATTGCCGTTCGCTTGCGCGCTTTGAATTGCGCGGTATTCCGCCGATGGTGGCGGGTGCGGCGAAAATTCGCGTTACTTTCCAGGTGGATGCTGATGGTTTGCTCGGGGTTACCGCGCGCGAGTTGGGCAGTGGTGTTGAAGCCAGTATCCAAGTGAAACCTTCTTATGGTTTAACGGATGCTGAAATCAGCGGCATGCTCAAAGAATCTTTTGATAACGCTGCCCGTGATAAACAAGCGCGTGCCTTGCAGGAGCAGCGTGTAGATGCTGAGCGTTTATTGACCACTGTGCGTGCCGCACTGGCTGTAGATGCTGAGCGTTTATTGACCGAGCAGGAACGCGTCATGATCGAAGAGCATATGAATGCTTTAGATAAGGTTCGTCATGGCGAAGATATTAATGCCATTGCTCGTCATGTTCAGCAGCTTAATCATGCAACTAATGAGTTTGCTGCTCGCCGTCTCGATGCCACAGTGAAATCAGCACTGGCCGGACGACAACTTAATGAAATGGAGGGTTAACCCTAATGCCGCAAATTATCTTTTTGCCTCATGCGGAGCATTGCCCAGAAGGTGCGGTCGTTGAAGCAACCCCTGGTGAAACCATTATGGATGCTGCATTGCGTAATGGTATTGAAATTGAGCATGCGTGTGAGATGTCCTGTGCATGCACCACCTGTCACGTGATTGTCCGTGAAGGCTTTGATTCTCTTGATGAGTCGGATGACTTAGAGGATGACATGCTGGATAAAGCTTGGGGGCTTGAGCCGGATTCGCGTTTGTCTTGCCAAGCGGTGGTTAAAGATACTGACCTCACTGTGGAAATACCTAAGTACACCATTAACCAAGTCTCAGAGCGTCAATAATTGAGCAAGGAGCCGACGATGAAATTAAAGTGGGTTGATGTACTAGAAATTGCAATTCAACTCAGTGAAGCGCATGAGGATATTGATCCGCGCTATATTAACTTTGTGAATTTACGTCGCTTAGTCACTGAGCTGCCTGACTTTGATGATGATCCAGAGCGCAGCGGTGAAAAAATTCTTGAGGCGATTCAGGCGGCCTGGATTGAGGAGCTTGAGTAGTTCGGCGTTAGGTTCATTTGCTATAAAGTTCGGCAAATAGTCAGAGACCAGCAACTGGCTGTGTCAGTGGCTACGCATTTCTGTTAAACCCGCGTATAATTCGCGGGTTTAATCCTTTTAAACACTTAATTCACTGGAGTTATACATGACTGTTCAACGCACATTTTCAATCATTAAGCCTGACGCTGTTGCTAAAAACGTTGTAGGTGAGATTACTTCCCGCTTTGAAAAAGCAGGTTTACGCATTGTTGCCTCTAAAATGGTACAACTGTCAGAGCGCGAAGCCGGCGGTTTCTACGCAGAGCACAAAGAGCGTCCTTTCTTTAAAGACCTCGTAAGCTTTATGACTTCTGGTCCTGTTATTGTTCAGGTTCTGGAAGGTGAAAATGCAATTGCTTTAAACCGCGAGCTGATGGGCGCAACTAACCCTAAAGAAGCAGCTGCAGGCACCATTCGTGCAGACTTCGCCGTGTCTATTGATGAAAACGCTGTGCACGGTTCTGATTCAGAAGCGGCTGCAGCACGTGAAATTTCATACTTCTTCGCAGCAACTGAAGTGTGTGACCGTATCCGTTAATAACGGGTAGGTAAATAAAGGTGAATCCATGACTACTGTTACCGAAAAAGTTAATTTACTTGGTTTAACGCGCGAGCAACTGATTGCATTTTTCGCCTCTATTGGCGAAAAAAAGTTTCGCGCTGACCAAGTGATGAAATGGATTCACCACTTTGGTGTCGATGACTTTTCTGCTATGACCAATGTCAGTAAAGCGCTGCAAGAAAAACTTACAGCTTGTGCAGAAATTCGTGGCCCCGAAATTGTGAGTGAAGATATATCCAGTGACGGCACCCGCAAATGGGTGGTGCGTGTTGCTTCAGGCAGTTGTGTTGAGACTGTCTACATACCGCAAGGTACCCGTGGCACTTTATGTGTTTCTTCGCAAGCGGGCTGCGCTCTAGATTGCAGCTTTTGCTCTACGGGAAAACAAGGTTTTAATAGTGATTTGACCAGTGCAGAAATTATTGGTCAGGTCTGGATTGCTTCAAAATCATTTGGCTCCGTGCCGGCAACCATCGATCGGGCTATCACTAATGTGGTGATGATGGGGATGGGTGAGCCGCTGCTCAATTTTGATAATGTCGTCAGTGCGATGACCATCATGCTGGATGATTTAGGCTATGGTATTTCCAAGCGCAAAGTCACCTTGTCAACGGCAGGTGTTGCGCCAATGATTGATAAGCTGGGCGAGCATATTGATGTATCTTTGGCCTTATCACTGCATGCACCGAACGATGAATTGCGCAATACATTAGTGCCTGTAAATAAAAAATACCCTCTGCACGTGGTGTTGGATGCATGTAAACGCTATATCGAGAAATTAGGTGAGAAGCGTTTTTTGACCATTGAATATACCTTGCTTAAGGATGTAAATGATCGGCCAGAGCATGCCCAACAGTTGATTGCGTTATTAAAAGATGTGCCCTGTAAGGTTAACTTGATTCCGTTTAATCCTTTTCCGTACTCTGGCTATGAGCGTCCGAGCAATAATGCTATTCGCCGCTTTCAAGATGCTCTACATCATGCAGGTTACAGTGTGACTGTGCGCATGCCGCGCGGTGAAGATATTGATGCAGCGTGCGGCCAGTTAGTCGGACAAGTACAAGATCGCACGCGTCGCAGTGAGCGTTATATCGCGGTACGTCAAATTAATGGTTGATTAAACAAGTTGCTGGTCATGAAGCAGCATGTCGAACTTAAATGGAGTGGATATGATTGTTCGTGCAGGACTTTTACTGATTGTATGTGGCTTATTAAGCGCGTGCGTTTCAAGTGGCAGTACACCACCGCTACGCACTGAAGAAGGCCGTCAACAAGCCCGTGATGCCTATATTCAGCTGGGTATTGGTTACTTACAGCAAGGTGTTACCGAGCAAGCTAAAATGCCGCTCAAAAAAGCATTAGACATTGACCCCAATAGTGCTGATGCGCATGCGGCTTTGGCCCTTGTTTTCCAAAATGAGCTTGAACCTGAGCTGGCTGGCCAGCATTACCGTAAAGCATTGGCGCAAGGCAAAAACACCCGTATCCAGAACAACTACGGAGGTTTTTTGTATCAGCAAGGGCAGTATAAAGAGGCTTACGAGCAGTTTAGCCAAGCGGCACAAGACACTATGTACACAGGGCGTTCGCGGGTTTTTGAAAATATGGGGCTCACAGCACTACGCCTTAATGATAAAGAATTAGCGCTGAAACATTTTGAACGCTCTTTACGACTCAATCCGCAACAACCTCAAGCACTTCTAGAGGCTGCGCTGCTATTATATGAGCGTCAAGAATATGTTCCAGCACAGCGTTATTATGAGTCTTTTAATATGTTTGGTGAGCAGTCTGCACGCAGTTTATTGCTCGGTGTGCGTTTGGCAAAGGTATTTGAAGATCGCAACCAAGCAGCCAGTTTAGCGTTGCAACTTAAGCGCCTGTATCCTGCTAGCGCTGAATACAAACAGTATCAATCGGAGCCGTGATGAGTGATGCACCCCTAGCGACAGATGCGCAGACCATGACAATTGGTGACACACTGCGTGAAGCACGAATTGCAGCGGGCCTAACCGTAGTCGATGTGGCCAGTAAGTTAAATCTAACTGCACAGGCCGTTGAGTCTATAGAAACGCATCAGTTTGAGCGCTTGCCAGGCACAACTTTTGCGCGAGGCTATATTCGTAGCTATGCAAAAGTATTAGGTTTAGATGCCGATCAGCTGGCGCAGCAGTTTGACCAGTTGGTAGGCAGTAGCTCGCTTGTTGGCGTCGTGCATAGTATTGACCAGGTGGGTGAGGCGCGACGTGTGTCACGCGGCATGCTGCAATTTAGTGTTTTTGTTATTGTCTTAATTGTAATTGGCGCGGCGTATTATGCTTGGCAGATGTTTAATCGGGTAGAACCCGAAGCGAGCATTAAACCTGCTGTGTTTGAACGGGTAGAAGTGGAACGAGCGGATGGCTCCGTGCACGTACAAACACTGGATGAACCTGAGGATCAGGCTGTAGCTTTTGCTCTGGAAGCGCAAACGGCCCCTGAAACAGCAGACATTGAGACTGAAAGCGTAAACCAAGACGAAGCGTTGCAGGCTGTTGAGCCTGAAGTAGCTCAAGAAGAGCCAGTACAAGCGCTACCGCCCGCCGCTGAGCAGGTTGAAAGCAACACTGTAAATGAGCCCGCGACTCAGCCTGTGGAGCTTGCGCCTGGCGTTGGCGCATTAGAGATGCGTTTTGAGAATGACTGCTGGCTTAGAATTGTCGATGCCGATGGTAATGAGATCAGCAGCGGTTTAAAACGTGCAGGTGAGCAGCTGGCAGTCACCGGCAAAGCACCGCTGGATGTGCATTTAGGTTACGCCAGAGGTGTAAGTATTGTGTATAACGGTGAGCCTGTGGACTTTAGTTCAGCGGTTCGCGGTGAAACTGCCAGAATCAAGCTGGGCCAATAATCATGCATGAACAATCATTAATTAAGCGTCGGGTTTCTCGAAAAATTCAGGTGGGTTCTGTCGCAGTAGGTGGTGATGCACCCATTAGCGTACAGAGCATGACCAACACCAATACCTGTGATGTGGATGCTACTGTGGCGCAAATTTTGCGCTTAGAGCAGGCCGGTGCCGATATCGTGCGCGTGTCCGTGCCGGATATGGAGGCTGCAGAAGCGTTTGGTAAAATCAAAAAGCAGGTGCATGCACCTTTAGTGGCCGATATTCATTTTGATTACCGCATTGCTTTGCGTGTAGCTGAGCTGGGTGTTGATTGTTTGCGGATTAACCCCGGCAATATTGGTAATCAAGCCCGGGTGAAAGCTGTGGTGGATGCTGCTCGTGATCGTGGTATACCCATTCGTATTGGTGTGAATGCCGGCTCATTAGAAAAGGATTTGCAGAAAAAATACGGTGAGCCAACGGCAGAAGCATTAGTTGAGTCAGCATTGCGGCATGTTGAGCATCTTGATCGCTTAAATTACCCAGATTTTAAAGTGAGTGTAAAAGCGTCGGATGTCTTTATGGCCGTGGCCGCTTACCGGCAACTTGCGCAAGCTATTGAGCAGCCTTTGCACTTAGGTATTACTGAGGCAGGTGGGCTGCGTTCGGGTACGGTTAAATCCGCGGTAGGTTTAGGCATGCTTTTGGCTGAAGGGATTGGCGATACCATTCGCGTCTCTTTGGCTGCAGATCCTGTTGAGGAAATTAAAGTTGGCTTTGATATTTTAAAGTCACTGAAGCTGCGTTCGCGCGGAATTAACTTTATTGCCTGCCCAAGCTGTTCCAGACAAAACTTTGATGTGGTAAAAACCATGAATGAGCTGGAAGAGCGTTTAGAAGATTTATTAGTGCCGCTGGATGTTGCGGTGATTGGCTGTGTGGTGAATGGCCCAGGTGAGGCAAAAGAGGTGCATGTGGGTTTGACCGGCGGCTCACCGAACTTAGTTTATATTGATGGCAAGCCAGTACAGAAACTCAATAATGAGCGTTTAGTGGATGAGCTTGAAGCGCTGATTCGCAAGCGTGCCAGTGAAAAAATCGCAGCTGATGCGGCACTTATTGTGCGCAGTTAATCGTCAAGGAAATTTTGTGAGTAAACCATTACAAGCCATTCGTGGCATGAATGATATTTTGCCGGATCAAACACCGTTATGGCGCTATTTTGAAAAAACTGTTGCAGAGTTACTTGACAGTTACGGTTACCGACAAATTCGCATGCCTATTGTTGAATTCACTGAATTATTTAAGCGTTCCATTGGTGAAGTCACTGATATCGTCGAAAAAGAAATGTACACCTTTGCTGATCGTAACGGTGACTCTTTAACCTTGCGTCCAGAAGGTACTGCCAGTTGTGTACGTGCGGTATTAGAGCACAGCCTCGCAGGCGGTGGTCAGGTGCAAAAGCTCTGGTATCAAGGGCCGATGTTTCGCCATGAGCGACCACAAAAAGGACGTTATCGACAGTTTCATCAAATTGGTGTTGAGGCGTTTAACTTGCCTGGGCCTGATGTTGATGCTGAGTTAATCGTCTTGACTTGGCGCTTATGGAAGAAATTGGGCATCAGTGAGCATGTCACCCTTGAGCTCAATAGTTTAGGTACTGCGGCAGCCCGCGCTGTGTACCGTGAGGCGCTGGTTGCGTATTTAAATACACGCTATGAACAGCTTGATGAAGACAGTCAGCGTCGTGTGCAGAGCAATCCATTACGCGTGCTCGACAGTAAAGTGCCAAGCACTCAGGCCTTGCTGACTGATGCACCGCAACTTGAAGATTATTTAGATGAAGCTTCGCGCGTGCATTTCGCCGGTTTGCGTGCCCGTCTTGATGCCGCAGGCGTACCTTATGTGATTAATCCGCGCTTAGTGCGTGGCTTAGATTATTACAGTGAAACCGTGTTTGAATGGGTCACTGATCAGTTGGGTGCGCAAGGCACAGTATGTGCTGGTGGTCGTTACGATGGATTGGTTGAGCAGATGGGTGGACGTGCGACGCCCGGTGTGGGTTTTGCCATGGGCATCGAACGTTTGATTTTGATGCTGGAAACTTTAGGGCAAGTACCAGAAGAACTGTCGCGTCAGGTCGATGTCTATTTTTGTGCATTTGGCGAGGCCAGCGAGCTGGCAGCATTAACCTTGGCAGAGCAGTTGCGTGATACGCAGCCCAATTTACGCTTACAAGTGAATGCTGGGGCCGGCAGCTTTAAAAGTCAGTTTAAAAAAGCTGACAAAAGTGGCGCATTATATGCCTTAATACTCGGCGAAAATGAATTGGCAGAAAAAACTGTGGCGTTGAAGCCGTTGCGTACCGACGCGGAGCAGGTAACAGTGGCTTGGGATGCTCTGAGTGAGCATTTGCAGAGCTGTCTAGCCCAAGAACCATTATTGAATCAATAGGAGTATCAGCGTGAGCGATTACACTGAAGAAGAACAAGTTGCGCTGATTAAAGAGTGGTGGCAACGCAATGGTAAGCCGTTATTAGCGGGTGGCGCTTTAGCATTAGTGATTGTCTTTGCTTGGCAGACTTGGCAGAAACACCAAACCACGCAAATGCACAACTCATCGGTGCTTTACCAGCAGCTGTTAGAGGCCGTTTTAGTGCCCAGTGCGCAAGTTGATCAACAGCAAGTCGCACAACTGTTAACTGAAATTAAGAAAGTCAATGCAGATAATGCTTACGCACAATATGCTCGCTTATTAGTGGCTAAGGTGGCTGTCGATAATAATCAATTAGCTGATGCTGCACTGGCGCTTAATGAGGTTCTAGCTAAGCCGGCCAACGATACCTTAGCGGAATTAGCCCGCCAGCGATTAGCGCGTGTACTCTTAGCGCAAGAGCAAGCAGAGCAGGCGCTTGCGCTGTTGGATGCGAAAGTGTTACCAGCTTTTGCCGCGACTCGCGAAGAACTGCGTGGCGATGCTTTAGTGATTTTAGATCGCCCAGCAGAAGCAAAAGCCGCTTATCAGCAAGCTAAACAAGCCTTGTCGCCTGAAGCTGCGGCAGGTAATTTATTGATGAAACTCGACAACTTAAGTGATAAGGATGCCTAACTTGAAACGATACAAGTATGTGGCAGTGCTTGCTTTAGCGCTGTTTGCCGTTGGCTGCAGTAGCTCTAGCAAAAAAGAGTTAAAGCCACAGGCGCTGGAAAAAATTACCGCAGAGATTGAGCTTAAGAAAGAATGGAGCACCTCTGTTGGCGACGGCCAAGGTAAACTTTGGAATACGCTAAGCCCTGCTGTGGATGGTGACCGTATCTATGTCACTGATGCCAAAGGCCGGGTGAGCGCATTGGATCGCTTTAGCGGTAAATCCGTATGGACCCGCAAGTTAAAGCTGGATGTATCCGGTGGTGTTGGTGTTGGCTCTGGCATGCTGTTGCTGGGTACTTTAAGCGGTGATGTGATCGCCCTAAACGCTAATACAGGTGAAGACTTATGGCGCAGTAAAGTGACGAGCGAAGTCTTGGCTGCGCCTGCCACCAACGGTGATGTGGTTGTGGTACAAACTCAAGATGATCGCTTGATCGCGCTTGAGGCATCCACAGGGCAGCAACGTTGGATCTATGAGAGCACGCCAGCAGTATTAACCTTGCGTGGTACAGGTGCACCTATAGTCACAGATTATGTTGCCTATGCTGGCTTATCGACCGGTAAAGTGATTGCTGTGGACACCCAGCGTGGCTTGCCGATTTGGGAACAGCGTATAACTGTGCCGACGGGGCGTACAGAACTGGAACGTATGGTGGATATCGACGGTGGATTATTACTGTCGGGTAACACACTCTATGTTGTAAGCTACCAAGGTCGCTTGGCCGGTCTGGATGCCCAAAGTGGTCAAGTGCTTTGGCAGCGTGAGGCCTCGAGCTATGTGGGCGTAGCCGAAGGCTTTGGTAATGCTTATGTCAGTTTGGCAGATGGTACTGTTGAAAGCGTTGATGAGCGTTCAGCTACGGCCATGTGGAGCAATAAAGCGTTACTCCGTCGTCAAATATCCGCACCCGCAGTGCTTTCAAGCTATGTTGCTGTAGGTGATCTGGAAGGCTATTTACATATGCTCAGTCAAGTTGATGGCCGCTTTATTGCGCGCAGCAAAATTGATGGTAAAGGAATACGCGTGCAACCTTTAGTGGTTGGCGGCTGGATGTATGTTTATGGCAATGGCGGCAAGCTGGTTGCTTTAACCATTAAGTAAGCTGTTAGGCAAGCTCGACCTGTCTAACAAAGAGTTTAGCCGCTGTCGTTAGGTCGACAGCGGCTTTTGTGTTTTTTGAATTATCGCTGGAGGAGCCAATGGTTCCCGTAATTGCTCTGGTGGGCCGACCGAATGTCGGCAAATCGACGTTGTTTAACCGCCT
>JAAYFI010000024.1 GCA_012728315.1 Gammaproteobacteria bacterium | reverse complement strand
TTAGAACCACAGGTGCAGTTAGTTGATATCAGTGCGCAAGATTTTCAGCTGCCGCAGGGTTACAGCCTTGAAGACATGCTCACCCGTATTCATTACTTTGATGGGCAGACCATGCACATTGGTTTCAACGCGACTATGGCGTACTGGCATGCCGCGGGTCTGCGAAAAACTGTAGCCTTGCTCAGCCTGCCGGGAATAAGCCAGATCGGTAACTTTACCTATAACCTTTGGGCGAAATGGCGACGTCGCAACTCCAGCAGTTGTGATATTAATTAATCTGCCAGCGTATCTGCCCGGCGTAGCCAATACAGCGCAACCAGCTTAAGTGCTACCGGCGCACCAGCGTACAGCCAGAGCAAGCCCTGCAAACTCTCGGTGCTTTGTTGTTCCCAACCGAGCCAGCCCAGTGCCGGCAAAGCTAGACCCACCGCTAAAGCTAAAGCTAACTTAGTCAGCATGCCCCACACGGCAAACAGCACACCGCTCATGTTGCCGTTTTTGCTGCTTAAATCCTGAGCAATATCGGCTTGAATTGAGGCGGGCAGCGCCACGTCGGCGGCGACACTTAGACCTGAGAATAAACAGATCAGAGCAAAGCCCCAGAGGCTGCCAGGCGCTAAGCTAAAGACCCAAATAAAGCTTAAGCAAGCGCTGAACATTGAGAGGCGCCAGGCACTGTATTTGCCGAATCTTTTGGCTAAACGTACCCACAGCGGTAAAGCCAAGATGCCACTGAGGAAAAACCCCAGCAGCAATATGCCCATGTATGGGTTGAGCTGTAAGTAATGCTCGACAAAAAATAAAAACAATGTCGCCGGCAAAGCGTTGGCTAAACTATTTAGAAAGTAGGCCGGTAATAGTCTACGACTGCGTTGATCTGTCCAAATCAAACGCCACGCCTGCAGGTTGAGTATGGGTTTTTTATCAGTCTGCATAGACGGCTGTAGCAGCCGTAAGCGCCAGAACAATACAGCTAAAGCTAAGGTTAGACTGATGCTGACCAGTGGGTACAGTAGACGAAACAGTTGCTGATAATCTTGGCTGTCATCCAGAGCAAAAGGCAGCACTAATACCGTGATCACGCCAATTACAGCAAAGCCTTCGCGACTGGCGGTGTAGTAGGTTTTTACATAGGCGTGCTGGCTCACTTCGGCACTTAAAGCTTGATAGGGGATCATGATTAAGGTCCACGCCAGATACACCCACATCGCCCAGATTAACAGGCGTACAGCGCTGACTTGCACAGGCAGCAACAATTGCCATAAACCAATTAACAACAGCGCCCAGCCCAGAATCATCAGGCCGTAACGGCCGCGCTGTGTGCTCTGATCACAGAGCAAGCCCACTAAGGGATCCGAGATTACATCGCTGATCCGCGCCAACAGCAGCATGCTGCCAATCACTGCCAGTTCAAGACCCAACTGATGGTAATAGCTAGGCAAATACACATACAAAGGAATACCCAGCATCGCCAGCGGCCAAGATGCAAATCCGTAAATCAGTGGCTGGCTAAAAGCTGAGCGGTTGTTCATGAGCTGCTCAAACGCTTATTGATCAGAGCAATGATGCTTTTCAGCAAAGGAACTTTAAGGTAGACATATTCACCGGTATCCCAGTAATCAATATGGCTACAGACTTTTCCCTGCTCATTGATTTCAATTTTGCTGACCCCTTTAATCAGTTGCTGCTCGTCATTGGCTTTGAGCCTAAAGGTAAACTGCCACTCTAAAAAGCCGCGGTTGTGGCTGCTGGCAAGATCTAAAATACGAAACTTTGGTTCGTGCAGGGTGCTGAACATATGACGGAAAATAGTTTGCATTTTGGCCAAACCATGCACGGCGTTAAAGGGGTCTTTAAAATACACATCGCTACTAAACACCTGCAAAAATTTCTCCTCTACACATTGCTGGCTAAGATTTTCAAACAGTTGCTTGTAGTTTTCTAAAACCTGAGCAGTGATCAGCATTATTTAACTCCTTAACATTTTGCGGGTCAGTGCCAATGACCATGAGTAGGGTATCCATCTGAATAGGCTTAGTACGATTCGTAAACGCCATGGAAAGCGTATTTCAAACGCTGTGCTACGATCTAAGGCATGAGCGATCTGTTGTGCAGCCTCGATGGGCTCTAATAGACCGGGCATAGCAAATTCATTTTTCTCGGTTAAGCGGGTGCGGACAAAGCCGTGATTGATAATTTGTAAGTCGATGTTCTGCACGGCAAGTTCAGGCTGCAAAGCCTCAGCTAGATTCACTAGAGCGGCTTTCGGTGCTGAATAGCCGCCACCGTAGGGCAGACCGAAATAAGCCGCGAGGCTGGCATTCCAGATCCAACGGCCGTGACCTTGTGCTTTGAATAGTTTTTGCAAAGGTAGCATTAACGCCACTGCGCCTAAATAATTGCTTTGATTCATCTGCACAAAAGCTGGCCAATCCCATTCCTCAGAGGTCATGGGCTGATAAGCGCCGACATTGTAAAACCACATGTCTAAACCAGTGAACGCTGCCCAAGCCCGTTGCGCTTGAATAGCACAGTCTTGCGCATCGCAGACATCAACATTTAAGCATTGTAACTGCTCGCCATATTGCTGTTTTAACTCGGTTAGAGCAGATGATTGCTGAGCCTGTCGAGCTGAAGCCAACACCTGATGACCTTGCTTTAACCATATTTTCACCAGTTCCAAGCCAATGCCTTGGGAGGCGCCGACGATCCAGATGCGTTGTTGCGCAATATTATTTTTCATGCGGTACCTTGTACAGTTGCGTATAGGTTGTGTATAACTAATATATAGCAAATTTGCACAAGGTGTCAGGAAAATGTTCGACTCAGATAAAAAATACAAAGTGGCAGTGATTGGCAGTGGCATCAGCGGCATCAGCAGTGCATGGTTTCTTAGCCAAAAACACGAGGTCACTCTATTTGAGAAAAACTCAACATTGGGTGGGCATACCAATACCTTGGATGTGACCTTGGCAGGTGGTGAGCAAGTGCCTGTGGATACCGGCTTTATTGTCTATAACGAGCCCAACTATCCTTTACTCAAAGCGATGTTTGCTCACTTAGATGTAGACACCCATCCGACCGAAATGAGTTTTGCCGTATCGATTGACCAAGGCCGCTTGGAGTACGCCGGTAATAACCTCAATACCTTATTTGCTCAGCGCAAGAACCTTTTTTCGCCTCGCTACTGGCGGATGATTGCGGATATTTTGCGTTTTAATAAGCTGGCTAAGGCTGATCTTGTACATGGCTTACCTAAACATTTTACTCTCGGTGATTATTTGACTGAAAACGGTTTTGGTCAGAGCATGCAGCAGGATTATTTATTACCGATGGCGGCAGCCATTTGGTCCTGCCCAACCGAAACCATGCTGCAGTTTCCGGCGCAGAGTTTTCTGCAGTTTTTTGCCAATCATGGTCTGTTAAATATTAACGATCGGCCGCAGTGGCGTACCGTGATCAATGGTGCGCGTACCTATTTAGAAAAAATCCTTGCCCTGAACCGCTTTGCTGTTTATCAGCATGGGGTGACTGAGGTGGCGCTCGGTGAAAGAGCAGGGCACACAGTGTCGTTGCGCAGCAGTGATGGCCAAAGCCATGTCTTTGACCATGTGATCTTTGCCTGTCATGCGGATGAAGCCTATGCCTTGCTCAATGATCCAACATTCGCTTTGTTGCAGAACTTTACCTACCAACATAATTGCGCTTGGTTGCATACCGATCCTGCGCAAATGCCCAAGAAAAAATTGGCTTGGGCGGCGTGGAATTATTCCAGCGGTGAAAATTATCAAGCACAGCGCGCGGTCGCGGTGACTTATTGGATGAATGCACTGCAACCGCTCAATACTGCACAAAATATTTTTGTCACTTTAAACCCAGTGATTGAACCGCGTGCTGATTTGGTGTTGAAGAAAATTGATTACCAACATCCAGTCTTTGATCCGCAAGCGATCCAAGCGCAAGCGCAATTGCCGCGTATTCAAGGCTTAAAGAACTGCTGGTTTGCTGGCGCGTACGGCGGCTACGGCTTTCATGAAGACGGTTTAGCCAGTGCTGTGCGCGTAGCCAGACTGTGGCAAATACATTTGCCCTGGGAGGCCTAATGACTTCGCAGTTGTATGTTGGCCAAGTCGCTCATGCGCGCAAGCAGCCTGTGGAGTATCGCTTTGCCTACCGCACCTTCAGTCTCAAGGTAGATTTGGACGAGATTGCCCAAGAAAGCCAAAAACTGCGTTGGTTGAGCCTTAATCGTTTTAATTTAGTCAGCCTCAATTACAAAGACCACGGCGCGCGTGATGGCACACCGTGGCGGCAATGGCTGGATGGTTTTCTGGCGCAATACGGTATTGAACGCCCTGCGCGGGCCGAATTGATTTGTTACCCGCGGGTGCTTGGCTACAGCTTTAATCCGCTGTCGATGTGGTATGCCTACGATGCCAATAATCAGTTGTTGGCCATTATTGGCGAGGTCAGCAACACCTTTGGTCAGTGGCATCACTATGTGCTCAAGCTGGCGGGTGGCACTGCCAAGGATATTCAGGCGCAGGCGCAGAAAGTCTTCCATGTCTCGCCCTTTATTGACATGGATGCCCGCTACCATTTTCGCTTTGGCGCGCCTGCTGAAAAGGTCTTTACCAGTATTAGGGAAACCCGTGATGGCGTTGAGTTTTTTAGTGCCAGTGAAGCGGGGCGTGTCTTGGATTTGACTGATCGGCACTTAATTAAACAAGTGGGGTTTGCCCCCTTCAGCATGCTTAAAGTGATCGCCTTGATTCATTGGTGGGCGTTAAAAATTGTTCTTAAAGGCGGCAAGTTTCACCGCACCCCCAAGCATTTAGAGGCTGTGCAATACAGCCACTCGGAGATGACATTATGTTAAGCCGCACACAAAGCCGTTTTTTCGGTGCCTTCTACGCACCTAAGTTGGCGACTTGGTTACTCAAGCACTTGCCTTTCGATCGTCTGCAGCACGGCTCATTAACGGTCAGTATTGGTGATCAGCAGCGTCGCTTTAGTGGTGCCGAGGCAGGCGTGCATGCTGAATTAATTATTCATCGACCCCTAAAATTTATTTGGTTGTTTAGCAGCCAAGGTGAACTGGGTTTTGCCAAAGCCTATGCCGACCAATTGATTGATAGCCCATGTTTGCATACCTTGCTAACGCTTGGCGCAGCCAATGAACAAGCACTCAGTGAGACGCGTTTAGGTTTTAATTGGTTTTATCAACGCTTTTTAAAGCGCCATCGCAGCAATCATAATTCGATTGAAAACAGTCGCGAAAACATCAGTGCTCACTATGACTTAGGCAATGACTTCTACCAATTGTGGCTGGATGAAACCATGAGTTACTCCAGTGCCTTGTTTACTCAGCCAGGGCAGAAAATAGCGCAGGGTCAAGTCAATAAATATCAGCGTATTCTCAATGAGCTGGATGTGCAGGAAGGGCAACATATTCTGGAGATCGGCTGCGGTTGGGGTGGTTTTGCCGAGCGCGCGGCGCAGCAAGGTAATCCAGTGACGGGTATTACCTTGTCGACTGAGCAACTGGCGTTTGCCCAGCAGCGTATGCAGCGCCAAGGTTTGGCAGCGCAGGCGCAGTTACAGTTGATGGATTACCGCCATCAGCAAGGTCAGTTTGATCATATTGTCAGCATTGAGATGTTTGAAGCGGTGGGTAAAGAGTATTGGCATGACTACTTCACCCAGCTCAAACGTTTACTGAAACAAGGTGGTAAAGCGGTACTGCAAATCATCACCATTGAAGATGCGCGTGCCGAGCGTTATCAAAATGATGTCGACTTTATCCAGATGTTTATTTTCCCTGGCGGCCTATTACCCTCTAAGCAGCAGTTGCAACAATTGGCGCAAGAGCATGGTTTTACTGTGAGTAACCAACTGTCGTTCGGCCAAGATTACGCACGCACTTTAAAGCTCTGGCACGAGGAGTTTGCTGCACACAGTGAAGCGCTATTAAAGATGGGTTATGACCTGCGTTTTCAGCGGATCTGGCGCTATTACTTAGATTATTGTCGCGTGGGCTTTGAAAGCCAATCCACCGATGTGGTGCAACTGACCTTGGAGCATAAGCTATGAATATTCGTCATTATTTTTTCGCGCTCGCCGCGTTATTACTGCTGAACGGTTGCAGCGCGCCTAACGTGCAAGACTATGCACATACCCAGCCCAAACTCGATTTGTTTACTTATTTTGCCGGTCACACCCAAGCCTATGGTCAGTTTCAAGACCGTTCTGGCGTGGTCAAACGCCGTTTTAAAGTAGCGATCACCGGTACGGTGAATGACGATGTGCTGACTTTGGATGAGCGTTTTGTTTATGACGATGGTGAAAAAGAACAGCGCATTTGGCTGATAAAACGCCTTGGCGACAACCTGTATAGCGGTACTGCTGGTGATGTGATCGGTGAAGCAGTGGGGCATAGCGCAGGCTCAGTGTTCAGCTGGCGCTACACCTTAGACCTACCTTACAAAGACAGCAGTATCCACGTGCAGTTTGATGATTGGATGTTCTTGCAGTCCGATGGCGTTATGCTCAATCGTGCCCAGGTCAGTAAGTGGGGCTTTAATGTCGGCGAGGTGACTTTGTTCTTTAGTAAGGCACAGCCATGAGAATTCTGTGTGGCTTTATCCTATTCGCGCTGAGCACAGTTGCTAGTGCTAATTTAACTCAAGTGGGTGAAGGCACGGCGCGCTGGGGTTTGTTTAAAATCTATGACGCGGCATTTTTTACTGAAGCGGATTTAACTGTACAGCAGGCTTTGGCCGACAACGCGCCCGCGCGGCTTGAGCTGTGTTATGCCCGTGCACTATCTGTCGAAAATTTTATCGAAGGTGCCGAACAAGGCTTGCCGCAGACTTTATCGGTTGAATTAGCGCAGGCCGTGCAACGCTTACATGCCGCCTACCAACCGGTTAAGCAAGGGGATTGCTACCATTTGCAGTATCAGCCCGAGCAAGGTACGCGCTTGCTGCTCAATGGTAAAACCTTAGTGCAAATTACGACGCCAGGTTTTAAAGCGCTGTATTTCGGAATCTGGCTGGGGGCGCAGCCGTTATCACCGGCGCTTAAGCGCGACTTGCTGAGTGGGCTTAAGCCTTAGTTGCTGCAGACGTCGTCAAGCTGAGTGCGAATCGGTACAATCGGCGCCTGCTGCATAAGTTGTGTACATGTCCTACTATTTAAAATTTTACTGAGTGTGATGCCCCATGAGCGATGCAATCGACCAAAACGCACTGTACCCGATCCGCGAAGTCGCGCGCTTGACCGGGGTGAATCCAATTACCCTGCGGGCTTGGGAGCGTCGCTATAACCTGATTGAACCGGTGCGCACTGAGTCCGGGCATCGTTTGTATACCCAAGAGCACATTGATTTTTTGCATGAAACATTGCGCCTGATGGACGAAGGTATTCCGATTAGTCGCATTCAAGCCGTGATCAGTGAAGCGCCACCACGTCAGGCAGCAACATCCGCAGCAGCCCAGAGTTCTGATACAAGGCATGCGCTGCTCGAGAAGGTCGCTCAGGCCGTTAGGCTGTTACAGGTGCAAGCGCTGGAGCGCTTATTGGACCAGATTTTTGCTGACTACAGCCTAAATCCATTGCGGATCTTATTGGCTGAAGTTGACCAGCATCTGCAGCAACACGACAACAGTGCCGTGTCCTTAGCATTTTGGCGTGGCAGTGTGCTGCGCCGCATACAGGTACGTTTACACAGTTTGTACACACAGCCGCTGCTGCCAAGCAAGCGTGTGGTGATTCATAAAGCTGCGAACACCCCTGATTATCTTGCCGCGCTGGTGACCTTGTTTTGTTTTGAGCAAGGTTATCAAGCGATTGAAATCGATGGTGGAGTGCCGTTAGATCAGGTCTTTGCGGCAGCCAAATCCTTGTCGATACAGGCGGTGGTCTTTGTTGATCAGGATGCCTCGGCGACAGCCCAATGGAGCGCGAGCTTTGCCAAGTACGCCTCGATGCGCACTTGGTTGTTCGGTAGTGAACAATTAGCAGAGCTGCAGCCCGCCAGTGTCAATTGTGAGCTGCGAGATTGGTCACAGTGGTTTGCGCCGCTGAACTTATAAAGGTTTACCGAGCTGGCTGTGTAACTGCTGAATGGTTTCGCGGGCAGCTTCCAGCTCTAAGGCCAATTCAACCTGGGCGGTAACATCTTTTTGAATGCCGATGTAATAGGTAATCTGATCGAGTTCATCATAAAAAGGCGTCACGCTGAGCTCGTTCCAAAACACAGAGCCGTCTTTGCGGTAGTTTTTTAGCACTGTGCGCACAGGGGTTTGATCGTCAATGGCTTGGCGAATGACTTTGACTGAGGTGATATCAGTATCGGCACCCTGCAGGAAACGGCAATCCTGATATAAAATCTCGTCAGCGCTGTAGCCGGTTAGGCGTTCAAAAGCCGGATTGACGTATACCAAAATGGTGTCATCACCCTCTTTTTCAGCCACCACTATGCCATCCTGGGCAGACTCAACCAGTTGCAATAAAATTTCATGACGTAAATTAAATCGTTTCATAGGATGCCTTGTCAGATCATTGCCGCATTCTAGCAAGCTCTATCAGTCTTTCAATAAGAACTTACTGCCTGCGCCAGTTAGCGAATACTTGTGCACAATTTAAAAATGCTCAAGGCCTCTGCAGAGGCTTATTTTGTGGCGCAACGCTCTGGTAGTGATTTCTTATAAGTTGTTGAATTAAAACAATAATTTTATTTGGCTGAAAAACAACCAGCCGCCGCAGACGCTAGACTGGAGGCTGTCTGCGCGGTTGGTATACATATTATGCACACAGTTATCCACAGGCTCTGTGTATAACTGGTCTTGCAGTGAATATTTCTTTGCACTTTGTCGACTCTATGCATGGTCGCTGCCGCGCGCTGTCGTTTATAGTAGCGGCTGATGATTATTTCTTATGTTGGAGCAGCTTATGTGGCGCAATGGACTTCTCGGTACGCTGATGATTTTAATGCTGGCAGCCTGTGATTCAGGTGAGCAGGAGAGCACTTCGGCAGCGCCGCCAGTTGCCAGCAGCGCTCAAGTTGCTCACACCGCAGTGGTTAAAGATCCCGCCGTCTTAGCGCTGCAGTATAAAGATCAAGTACTGCAGGTGTTAGATGTGTCTGAGCTTGAAGAAAACGGTGCCAGCGTCTTGAGCTTAACCTTCTCTGTGCCGTTGCAAGAAGGACAAAACTTTGCCCAGAAAGTCCATGCGGTGGACAGTAAAAGCGGCAAGCTCGATGGTGCTTGGGAGTTGAGCGAGGACTTATTAGAGTTACGCTTGCGCCATATTCCACCTCAGCGCAACCTGATCATCAGTGTGGATAAGGGCTTGCTCGCCTTTAACCAGACGCAGCTGAGTCAAGATTTCAGTGCCAAACTTACAACCCGTGATTTACAGCCTTCTGTGGGCTTTGCCAGTCGCGGCTCGTTATTGCCGGCTGAGTTCAGTCAAGGCTTGCCGGTGCTGGCGCTCAATGTTGATCATGTGGATGTTGAGTTCTTCCGCATTAAAACCACGGCTTTGCCTGAGTTTTTAGCGCAATGGGGGCGCAATCAAAGTTTGGAGTTGTGGCAGGCGCAAGAATTACTGAGCTTAGCAGAGCTGGCGCACACTGCGCGCTTTGAGTTAAAACCTGCGCTCAATACCCGTGAAACGCTACAACTGCCGATCAAACCGATTAAAGCGCTGAACCAGGCGGGCGTTTATCTGGCGGTGATGCGCGAAGCTGGCAGCTATAATTATTCCCAGCCGGCTACAGTCTTTTCTGTCAGTGATATTGCCGTGTCTGCGCACCGCTTTCAGCAGCAACTGGATGTATTTGCGCAAGCACTATCCAATGGCTTGCCTTTGGAAGCCATTGAACTGCAGATTTTAGATAAAAAAGGGCAAGTCTTAGCCGCGGGTAAAACCGATAAACAAGGCCATGCGCAGTTGCCGATTACCGATAAAGCCAATCTTTTGCTCGCTCAACATGGCCAGCACACCAGTTTTTTACATTTAAACAGTGCCAGTCTAGATTTAGCTGAGTTTTCTATTGCCGGGCCAGTAGGCCAGGCGTTGCAGTTTTTTGTCTTTGGCCCACGCGATCTTTACCGTCCTGGTGAAACCGTTCTGCTCAATGGTTTGTTGCGTGATGCCGACGGCCAGCAGGTTGCGGCGCAACCGATTAAAGTAGAAGTGCGCCGTCCTGACCAACACATCAGTCGTGAGTTTGTCTGGCAGGCGAATGACAAAGGTTTGTATCAATACCAGCTGCCGATTGGCGAAAATGCGCCGACGGGGCGCTGGCAGTTAGTGCTCGACTTAGGCGGTGGTATTCAGCAGGTCTACGATATTTTAGTCGAGGACTTTTTACCTGAGCGTCTGGCTCTGGAATTACAGGCCGAGCCTGCGCCGATTAAACCGCAAGCGGCATTGCAAGTGGCGGTGGAGGGGCGTTATTTGTATGGCGCACCGGCCGCGGGTAATCGCATTACCGGTCAACTCTATGTACGGCCTTTGCGCGAAGCGGTCAGCAGCTTGCCAGGCTTTCAGTTTGGCGTGGTCAGCGATGATGAATCGCTCAAGCAAGAGATTGATTTGGATGAGTTGGTCCTCGATGAAGACGGTCGCGGGCAGATCAAAATTGACAGCCAATGGCCAGAGAGCAAGTCACCGCTGAACTTGATTGTACAGGCCAGTATTTTGGAGTCCGCCGGCCGTCCAGTCACGCGCCGTGTTGTGCAAGCGGTGTGGCCCGCGCCTGAGTTACCGGGCATTCGTGGGGTTTTCCAAGGTGAAGAAGTGGATGCCGACAGTCAGCCAGAATTTGAACTGGTCCTGACCAATCCACAAGGTGACAAACTGGCGGCTCAGCAACTGAAAGTACGTTTGATTCGTGAGCGTCGTGATTACTATTGGAATTATTCTGACAATAATGGCTGGAGCAATAACTACAATAAAAAACTGCTGACAGTCAGTGAGCAAAGCATCAATATCGAAGCGGGCGGTACCGCTAAAGTGAGTTTCCCGGTGCAATGGGGACCTTACCGTGTTGAAGTGGAAGATCCCCGCACTAAAATGGTCAGTAGCCTAGGCTTTTGGGCCGGTTACGCGCAGCAAGATAATGCCTCAGGTGGCGCTGTGCGCCCTGATCAGGTCAAGTTAGCGCTGGATAAGCCGGCCTACGCCAATGGCGAGACCGCGCGCGTCACCATCAATGCTCCGGCGGCTGGTAGTGGTTATTTATTGGTTGAGTCCGCCGCAGGACCGCTCTGGTGGCAGCCGCTGAATGTGCCGAAAGAAGGGACTACGGTGGATATCCCTATTGCTGCCGATTGGTTGCGCCATGATTTATACATCAGTGCACTGGTGGTGCGCCCAGGTGAGCGCCAAGCGCAAATTACCCCCAAGCGTGCGGTGGGTTTATTGCATTTACCTTTGCAGCGTAAAGACCGGCAGTTGGCGCTGACTTTGCAAGCGCCAGAGCGGATGCGCCCGGGTCAACCTTTGACAGTCAAGCTCAAAGCTCAAGCGGCTGATGGGCAACCTGCTGGACAGCCAGTGCAGGTGCTGTTGTCGGCGGTGGATGTGGGGATTTTAAACATTACCAACTTTGCTGCGCCTGATCCTTTTGCCGCGTTTTTTGCCCGTAAAGGCTACAGCGTTGATCAGTTTGATGTGTATGGACAATTGATTGAAGCAGGTAATGGACGTTTAGCCCGTATGCTGTTTGGTGGCGATGCGGATTTGGCCGCTGGCGGCAAGCGTCCGCAAACCAATGTGAATATTGTTGCCCTGCAAAGTCAGGCGGTGACCCTAGATGCGCAAGGCGAAGCAGAAATCACTTTGGCTATCCCTGACTTTAATGGTCGTTTACGTTTAACGGCGCAAGCGTGGACCGATAATCAGTTTGGGATGGCTGAGCAGGCGTTGGAAGTGGCCGCACCTTTGGTGGCTGAGTTGTCGGCACCGCGCTTTTTAGCCGGGGGGGATCACAGTCAAGTGGCATTGGACTTACACAACCTGACGGATCAAGCGCAAAGCGTAGCAGTGCAACTGAGTAGTCATGGTTTGCTTTCTATCGCCAATGGCGCAGAGCGTCTGCAAGTGCAGTTGGCGGCCAAAGAGCGCAAAATCCTTGATCTGCCGATCACAGCCTTACCGGGTTATGGTGTTGGCGAATTGCGCCTGCAGGTTGATGGTATGCAGTTGCCTGATGAAACCTTAGCGCCGTTAACCCGCAGCTGGACCCTTGGTGTGCGCCCAGCTTATCCCGCGCAAAGTCGCAGTTATCAAGCGGTGATCAACGCTGAGCAAGAGTGGCAGTTGCCGCCAGAAGCCTTGGCCGGCTATCAAAGCGGTGGTCTTGAGGCGCTGCTGAGTGTGTCGAGTCGGCCACCGCTTAATATTGCTGAGCATCTGCGCGCCTTAGATGCCTATCCTTATGGCTGCTCAGAGCAAACCACCAGTGGCTTGTTGGCATCCTTGTACATCAATGACGCGCAACTTGATGGTGTGCGGGTCAGCAGCGATACGCCAGAGCATCGCCGTCAGCAAATTGAGTTAGGCATTGAGCGCTTATTGGCCATGCAGCGCCACAACGGCAGTTTTGCCATGTGGAATGCTGAAGGCCCTGAGCAGTATTGGCCGACAGTCTATGTCACTGACTTTTTATTGCGTGCCCGCGAGCAAGGCTTTGCCGTACCGCCGGCTGCGTTAAAAACCGCGCAAGAGCGTTTGCTGCGTTACTTGCAAGAAGGCTACTTAATTGACAGTGATTACAGTCAAGCGCCGGAAAGCACCCGTTTTGCCGTACAAGCTTATGCAGGCTTTGTCTTAGCGCGCGACAAAAATGCGCCTTTGGGGGCTTTGCGCAGTCTCTTTGAGCGGCGTCAGGATGCGCGTTCGGGCTTGCCTTTAGTGCATTTGGCCTTAGCGTTACAGTGGATGGGCGATGCGCCAAAAGCTGAGCAAGCCTTGCATGCGGGTTTAAATGTACAGCGCAGCGATGAGTTGTATATGGCAGATTACGGCAGTGAATTGCGTGATCAGGCGCAAATCTTAGCCTTGCTGCAAGAGTATGATTTAGCTGAGTCTGAGCAGGTTATGCGTATGTTTGCTTTGGCAGATACGTTAAACACCCGCAGCTGGTTATCGACACAAGAGCGCAATGCGCTGTTTATGGCGGCGCGCGCGCAGTTGCGCACGGCGGATAGCAGCTGGCAAGCCGAGTTGCAGTCGGCTGCGCAAAGCATTTCATTGTCGGCCGAGCACAGTCTTCAACTCTTGGATGAGCAGCAATTGCGCGCTGGCCTGAATCTAACGACCTCAAGCAGCAAGGACCTGTACCAGCGTTTACAGCTCAGTGGTTATCCAAGCCAAGCACCGTCAGCCGGTGGTCATGTATTAAGTATTGAGCGTCAGTACTTGGATACTAAAGGCCAGCTGGTAAATATGAATGAGCTACGCAGTGGTGATTTAGTGGTGGTGCACTTGGCGGTGCGTGCTACACAAGCGGTGCCGGATGCGCTGTTGGTGGATTTACTGCCCGCCGGTTTAGAGCTTGAAAATCAAAACCTTGCGCAAAGTTCAGCCAGTTTAACTGAAGCCAGCAGTGCATTACGTGAATGGCAGGAAGCCATGCAAAATGCCGATATCGTCCATCAAGAGTACCGTGATGACCGCTATGTGGCGGCGCTAGCAGTGCCGGCTCACGAAGTAAGGCATCTGTTGTATTTAGCGCGCGCGGTGACCCCAGGGCGCTATGTGGTGCCGCCGGCGCAAGTGGAGTCGATGTACCGGCCTGAATGGCAAGCCTACAGTGACACGCTGGAGTTGTTGCAGGTGAAGCCGCGCTAAATGCCATTACATGGGTTGGCCGGTGCCTTGGCATTTGTCAACCCATTGCTGGGTAATTTTCTTGTGAAAATACAGCGTTTTGCCCTTGATATTTGTTGTGTATTTGCTAGGCGCTAAGAAGTTGTGCACATTTATACAGTTGTTGGCTTGATGACGTGATGAGCGCTAAGAACAATCCTTTAAATTACCTATTGACTTTGTAAGATATTGATTTATAAGGATTTATTTATTTGGCGAAAAAATCATCAGTTTGTAGCAAAGCCGCATAAAATGGCGATTCAAGGCGTTTATAAGCATGTTACACACAGATTTATCCACAGGCTTTGTGGATTGTTTGCGCAAAGCCGCATACGCTCTAGCTTTGCGCCATACTTACACTCTTAGGTCTGTTTTTTATCAGGCTTATATTGCGTTTTATAGGTTTTTTTATTGAATAAAAATGTTGTGCAATGCAGCACAGTCATGCCCTGATCGCGGATGAATTTGCTCGGTCAGCGCAGTTTAAGCTGTTGCATAAATATGTTGGCGTGCGATTTTATGTAGACGCCTACCCAGCAGTACAGCAGCACAGCTTAATCCGACAATTAAACCCTGCCATAGGCCTGCAGGGCCTTGGGCGCTACCCAGTGCATCGGTCAACCCCAGCATATAGCCAACCGGTAAACCTACGGCCCAGTATGAAAACAAGGTGATGAGCATGGTGATGCGGGTGTCTTGATAGCCCCGTAACGCGCCGGCTGCGGTGACTTGGATGGCATCCGAGAATTGAAAAATCGCTGAGTAAATAATCAAGGACGTGGCCACGGCTAACACCGCAGTGTCTGTGGTATAGATGCCAGCAATATGTTCGCGCAGTAAAAACATGTAAGTGGCTGAAACGCAGGCGCACAATAGACCCGTAGCCATGGCGACTCCGGCAGAGAAACGTGCATCACGTGGACGCTTAGCGCCCAACGCTTGGCCGACACGCACGGTGGTTGCCATCGCTAATGAATACGGCACCATAAAGACTAAGGCGCTAAAGTTCAGGGCAATTTGATGACCGGCGACCACATTGGCCCCCAAGCCACCAATTAATAAAGCAATCAACGAAAACAAGCTGGCTTCAGCGAAGATGGAAACCCCAATGGGCAAACCCAGTGCCAGTAGGCTTTTTTGTGCTGACCATTGCGGCCACTGAAAGCGCACGAAAATTTGACTGGATGTGTAGTAAGGTGCCCAGCGCACCCAGATAAACATGGCAATCATCATAAATAGCATGACCAAAGCAGTCGCCCAGCCGCAGCCGACACCGCCCATGGCGGGTATACCAAGATGGCCATTGATAAAGATATAGTTCAATGGAATGTTGAGTAATAAGCCTAAAATGCCAATCACCATGCTTGGGCGAGTATGGCCTAGAGCATCGCTGTAACAACGAAACACCAGATACAGTGCAACAGCAGGGAAACCACAGGCCACAGCGCGCAGATAGCCCATCGCTGGCTTAATTAGAATGGGATCAACCCCCATCAGCTCCATCAATGGCTGTGCATTCCACAGCAGCACGCCAAGAGCGCAGCCTAAAGCACAGCCCAGCCATAAAGCTTGGCGCACCAAATAGCCCATTTCCAATTCAGCGCCACGACCAAAAGCATGTGAGACCTTGGCTGTGGTGGCTAACAGGATGCCGCTCATTAATAAGAAAATAGGCACCCAAACAGAGTTACCTAAGGCCACTGCCGCCAAATCGTTTGGGCTGACGCGCCCGGCCATAACTGTGTCGACAAAGCCCATCGCGGTATTAGCCAGTTGTCCAATAATAATAGGCACAGCCAGCTTCAGGAGAGCGCGCCATTCAGCGGTAACACGTTGGTAGCGAGTAGCGGTAGACATACACAAAAGTCCAGAAACAAAATCGAGACAGCCGTTGAGCTGTACAGAGCAGGGGGTGAAGAAGGGTGATATTAGAGCCAAGGCGAAATCATACGCGAGCTGCGCGTATAGTTTACTATGTTGCCGTCATTGTTAGGTAGCTATCAGTTACAGTTACGTTACCGTCTTAGTCAAAATCTTTAAGAGGATATGCAAGTGCGAATACTGGCTGATGAAAACATTCCTATGCTGGAGCTTTTTGAGCACCATGGTCAGGTCCGCCGTGTCGCGGGTCGCAGTTTAGATCGCACTCTGTTAGCTGATGCTGAGGTGCTTTTGGTGCGCTCAGTTACGCAAGTGGATCAAGCCTTATTGACTGGCTCACAGGTTAGGTTTGTTGGGACTTGCACCATAGGCACCGATCATTTAGATCTGGACTACTTAGCTGCGCAGCAGATTGGTTGGGCCAGTGCGCCAGGCTGTAACGCACGAGGTGTGGTGGATTATGTACTGGGTTCACTCTTGGCTTTAGCAGAACGTGAAGGCGTTGAGTTGGCGCAGCGCTGCTTTGGTGTGATTGGCGCAGGGCAAGTGGGCGAGCGTTTAGTGCAGGTGTTGCGCGGCTTAGGCTGGCAGGTGTTAGTTTGCGATCCGCCGCGTCAGCAGCGCGAAGGTGGCGATTATGTCGATTTAGCCACAGTGCTTGAACGCTGCGATGTGATCAGTCTGCATACGCCGTTAACCCGTCAAGGTGAGCATCCCACTCAGCACTTAATTGCTGCGCAGCAGCTGCAGATGTTAAAAAAGGGCAGTTGGCTGATTAATGCCAGCCGCGGCGCAGTGGTCGATAATCAGGCGCTGAAACATTTCTTAACGCAGCGTCCTGATGTGCGCGCAGTCCTCGATGTCTGGGAGGGTGAGCCGCAAGTGGACGTGGAGCTGGCGCAACGTTGCGATATCGCCACAGCACATATTGCGGGCTACAGCTTAGACGGCAAAATCCGCGGTACAGCGCAAATTTATCAGGCTTTTTGCCGACATTTTGCGATTGAAAGGCAAGCTGAGCTGGCGTTTCCAGCGCAAACATTATTGAGTATAGAGCTTGCAGGGCACACTCCGGTTGCTGAGGCAATGCGTGTTGTCTGCCGTGCTGTGTATGATCCGCGGGCGGATGATGCTGCGTTTCGTTTAAGTCTGCGCGGTGATAGCAGTAGGCGCCGCAGTGCTTTTGATCAGGTTCGTAAAAACTATCCGGTGCGCCGTGAAATCCCTGATTTAAAGGTGCAGATCCCTGAGCCGCAAAAGGATTTACAGCAGATGATCAAGGCTTTAGGAATCACTGTGTGAGGCTTATGCTCAGCAGCACAGAGAGGACTGCTGAGCATGGTTTTTAGTTCTGCAGGGCAACAGTATGACCGACATGGAGCAGTTTCATGGTGTTGGTGCCGCCAACCAGATGGTAGCTGTCACCTTTAGTTAAGATGACCCAATCATCTTCAGTAACGACGCCGCGCTTCAGTAGCTCTTCTACTGCGGCTTGGCTCACTGAGGTGGAAAAGGTGTCGCTTGGATCAAAAGGCACGGTATAGACACCGCGAAATAAAGCCACCCGAGCTTGAGTTTGTCGTGAGGGTGCAAACGCATAAATAGGCATGGATGAGCGAATGCGCGACATAACCAAAGGCGTATAACCGCTTTCGGTGAGGGCAATAATAGCTTTCACGCCAGGAAAGTGGTTGGCAGTATACATCGCTGCTAAGGCAATACTTTCATCCCAACGCTTAAACTCCTGACCAATTCTGTGGCCTGAGCGACGCATAATAGGGTTTTTTTCTGCACCTAAGCATACGCGCGCCATGGCCGCGACAGCTTGTACGGGGTATTCACCTGCGGCAGTTTCTGCGGAGAGCATCACTGCATCAGTGTAATCCAGTGCTGCGTTGGCTACGTCGGACACTTCGGCGCGAGTCGGCATGGGACTGTGAATCATCGACTCCATCATTTGCGTGGCAGTGATGACGGCTTTATTTTGTTTACGTGCGGCAGCAATGATTTTCTTTTGGATGCCGACCAGTTCTGCATCGCCGATTTCGACGGCTAAGTCACCACGCGCCACCATCACTGCATCACTGGCCTCAATTAAACCTTCCAGTGCTTCATCGTTCATCACCGCTTCAGCACGCTCAATTTTCGCGACCAACCAAGCGTTGCATTGGGCTTCTTCACATAAGCGACGTGCTAAATTCATATCCGCTGCATCACGGGGAAAAGAAACCGCCAGATAGTCTAAATCTAGTTCGGCTGCGAGCTTGATATCTTGCTTGTCTTTATCGGTCAACGCTGGCGCGGTTAAGCCACCGCCGCGACGGTTAATTCCTTTATGGTCGGATAATGGACCGCCGATTATAACGCGACAATTTAGTGCGTCAGCGCTGACACTTTCCACTTGCATGACAATGCGGCCATCATCTAGAAGCAGTTCATCACCGACACTGCAGTCAGTAACGAGGTCGGGGTAATCAATGCCCACCACGTCTTGGTTACCTGCATCACGCGGATGGGTAATGGAGAAGCAAAAGGTCTCGCCCGCGTTGAGCTCAATTTTTTTCTCAGCAAAGCGGGCAATACGAATTTTGGGGCCTTGTAAGTCACCTAATAAGGCGACATGACGATTGAGGCGGGCGGCGATTTCACGAATCAGTAAGGCGCGGGCGCGGTGTTCGTCAGCGTTACCGTGGGAAAAGTTTAAGCGAGCAACATCCATGCCTGCCAGAATCAACTGCTCAAGCACTTCCGGCGAACTGCTGGCAGGTCCAATGGTGGCAACGATTTTAGTGCGGCGCAAAGGCATATAATGACTCCTGGTATGAGAAACAGTGAAGAACAGCCAAACTTAATCTACTACTACAATGTGACAGTTGTAGTAGTAGGCTGAGTATTTTTATGACTTACTACGCGACGGTTTAATCACCAGTAAATCAGTTTGCACGGCTTCTAAAACGCGCTCTGCAGTATTACCAATCAGTGCGTTTTCAAGGTTGCCACGGGAGATTGCGCCCATCACCAGTAAGTCTACGCCGCGCTCTTTGACAAAGTTGGGGATGCTCTCTTCAGGAAAGCCCTCAAGTAAATGGCGATGCGCTTTTTCAACAGGGTAGTCCACCATAAGCTTTTCAAAGGCATCGCGGTGCTGTTTAGCGCTGCGTTCAACATATTGATCGTAGGCTGCCACCAATTCTGAATCGAATACCATGGTGCGCGGCAAAGGAGCATAGCTGTGGATATAGTCTGCTTGCATGCCCAAGTCCTGTTCAATGCGGCGTGTTGCTTGCACCAGTAAATGATCCAGTGCTGCTGTGGTGTCAGCGCTATGCACGGGGTCAACTGCAGCGCAGACACGTTCGCCTTTCCACTCGCCATCACGCACCAACCAGAGTGGCGCAGGGCAGTGACGAATCAGCTGCCATGAGGTGTTGTTGAAGAATAAACGTTGTAACAAGCTATGGCTGTGCGCATCGCGTAGCACTAAGTCAGGCTTGAGTTCTTCGACGCGTTGTAAAACCATGGTGTGGAGCGGCTTGCCCCAGCGCGCCTCAGTGGTGACAGTAATGCCAGCGTCACGTAAAGGCTGTGCGAGTTTTTCTAACCATTTAGTGCGGTTTTGTAGTAAAGATTCGCGCGCTTTATGTTGCGCAGGGCCGTCAAAAAAATAACCACCATCTAGAGCAGAGTTGTATTCGCACAGCAGTAGCTCAACCGCTGCGTTGGAGCGTTGTGCCAGCCAAGTAGCACGCTCAAGTGATGGCTGAGAGTCGCCAGAGGTGGGATCGATGACCACTAAAAGCTGATGAAATTCCATAATAAAGCTCCTTGGTAAATAGGTATAAAACAGTGTAAAGCAAGGCTGTACGGAGTTGTTTAGTGTGATCAAGGCTAGCCTAGCTTGCGTTTTATATAAACTCTTCTTTGTTAGTATAGCTGCTTTGTTGGGCTGAATTGCTGAGATTGATCAGCTTTAAAACATAGCGATGCATGTGTTTTTTAGTATTGGCCGGATTTTTTTATCGACAAATACTGGCTGAGTAATTGCGCGCTAAGTTGACTGGGGCGTACATCTAAAACATCAATTCCGTGGCGGGCGAGTGTGTGCTGGTTATGCTGTCGCGCAGCGCAATAGTCGATGCCAGCGCAATACAAAAGCGCCTCTTGAAAACTCTCAACCGGCTGCATTCGTAGCTGATCTAATACCTCCTCACGCAAACTGACGAAGAGTGTACGGTGATGTTTTTTAAGCCGTTGCATTGCGACAATTAAATCACTGTCCGTTTCATCTGCCAGGTTACTTATAACAATTACCAAGGCGCGGCGCTTTTGTGTGACAAGTAATTGTTTGACGATAGCGCTGTAATCGGCTGCGTCTTGGCTGGCCTCAATATCATAGAGGCCATTTAAGAGTGCTGACATCTGCGCTTGGCCCTTGCGCGGGGCAATGATGCGCTGTGTACCGGCAAAGGTTTGTACGCCGACTGCATCACCTTGGCGTAAAGCACTGTAAGCCAATAATAAGCAGGCATTGAGCGCATGATCTAAATGACTCAGGCTGCCATCTTGACTGCGCATATGGCGCCCGCAATCGAGTAAAATAATAATCTGTTGATCGCGTTCATCTTGGTATTCGCGGGTGATAGGTGTGCGCTTGCGAGCCGTGGCTTTCCAGTCGATATGTTTAATGCTGTCATCGCGGCGAAACTCGCGCAGCTGATGAAACTCCATACCTGTGCCGCGGCGTTGCAGTTGCTGCACCCCCAATTGCTTAAGCCAGTGTTCAGTGGCTTGCAACTGCCCGCTTTGCATACGGCTAAAGTCAGGGTAAACACGCAGGGTGCTGGGGTGGGCTAAAAAATGCTGCAAACACCATAGGCGTAGCGGGCTGGGAAGGCGCACGGTGCAACCTGCAAAAGTAAAACGGCCACGTTGTGTTGGTTTAATGCGATAGCTGGTACTGCTGATCTGCAGCGGCTGCAAGTTGACCTTATAAGGTAGGTGCTCAAACTGAAAGCTATCGGGCAGATGATCGAAGTACTCAAGCTGCACAGCTGTAGGATAACTGTGGCTAAAATTTAGAGTCACGCTATGGCTGCGGCCTAAAGATAGATTGCGAGAAACCTGCCGGTGTACCTGAGGTGCTGGCCGTTGCAGTGCGCGCCATGCATCAATCAGCGCCAGCAGGGCTAAAGCTAATACTGCAATGAGCAGTAGCTGATGCATAGCGTGCGGTAGGTTAATCTGCAGTGCAGTAGCGCAGCCTAAGGCAATTGCCAAGAGCAAAAGAACGCCGACACTGGCCAGCAACACACCTGAGGGCTTGATCATCATAGGCGCGGTGCAGGTACTTGATTAAGAAGCTGTTGCAACACCTGTTCAATTTGCAAGCCTTCGATTTCCAGCTCCGCGGAGAGATGTACACGGTGGCGCAACACATTAAGTGCTGAGCTTTTTATATCATCTGGAGTAACAAAGGCATGGCCGTGCAGCAGGGCATAGGCTCGCGCGTAACGCACTAAGTCAATTGATGCGCGCGGACCGGCACCGCTGCTGAGTCCGGGCCATTTGCGAGTCAGGCGCACCAGATTGACGGCATAATTTAGAATGTGGTCGTCAATGGGTAAAGTGCTGGCGATTTTCTGCAGGGCTTGCACATCGCGTGCTTGCAAAAGAGTGCGCAGCGGGGTGTTTTCCAAGATGTCCGCCTGAGCTGAGCGGGTGACCTCGCGCACTAAGCGCTGCTCTTCGTGCTCTTCTGGGTAGTCAATTTGTAATTTCACCATAAAGCGGTCCAGCTCCGCTTCAGGTAATGGATAAGTGCCTTCTTGTTCAATGGGGTTTTGTGTGGCTAACACCATAAAAGGTTGCGGCACCGGCAGCGAGCGTCCTTCTAAGGTAATGCTGCGCTCTTGCATCACCTCTAATAACGCCGCTTGTGTTTTTGCTGGCGCACGGTTGATTTCATCGGCCAGTAGTAGGTGGGTAAAGGCCGGTCCTTTACGTAATTTAAACTGCTCGCTGTGCAGATCATAAATAGCATGACCTGTGACATCGCTGGGCATAAGATCAGGGGTGAATTGTATTCTATTGAATTGGCCGCTAAAGCATTGTGCCAGAGCGCGCACCAACAAGGTTTTACCAAGCCCTGGCACCCCTTCAAGCAGAACATGACCTGCCGCCACTAAAGTACAGAGCACACCTTCAACTGTTGCTGTTTGTCCGATCACGACTTTATCAAGCTCATCGCGTACAGCTTGCATTAAGCGGCTGGCTCGAGCGCGTTGCTGTTCAGCTTTAGACGTGGTGTTGGCATCGGCATGGTCAGCATTGGCTTGGACTGCACTGGGCTTTACTTCGGCGGCTGTTTCGAGTGTGTCTGTAGCCGCTGCTATGTCAGTAGTGTGACTGACGGGTTCGTCAAGATTTAACTCAAGATCTGAAGGGCTTTGACTCATAATGCATTCCTTAACTGTTGGAGGCACGCCACATGCTGGGTAAAGGCCTGTGCGGAAAGTTTTTTGCTGGGTGGCGGACGCATACTGTGTGAGATGGATGAGATGGGTTGCCGACTCAGCTGTTGTAGCACTTGCCACTGCTCAGCCACAGCGAGGCGAGAAAAACCGGGGTGGCGCGATTGGGCGCGCTGTTTAATGTCTTTTTGTAGTGCGATTAATAAGCTGCGTTGGCCGTTGTAACGCAAATTAAAGAGCGCTGCGGCGTGTAAGTGCTCCACTAAACGACGACGTGCGCGGGAATGGGGTTGGCGTATGGGCGCAAAGCGTGGAGCAGCATGCCAAATGCCCAGCGCAAGTAAGGCCAATCCAAGCAAGCAGGCCGCGGCGTAGTAGTGCCAGAGCAGTTTTAATAAGCCTTGTTGCACCGGCGGATTAAATAATATGACTTGCGTTTCTTGGCTGAGATACCACAGCAGCCATGCATGTTCGTATTGGTTAATCCTGCTGTTCTGCCATAGATCAAGGTCAGTGAGCACGGTGATCAGCCCTTGGCCATGGCTGAGTTGTAATAGATGGGTTGCGTCTTGGCTATTGGCCCAAGCGTGGGCGCGGTTTTGCGTATCTTGCAAATGAAACTGCGTATCTAGAGATAAATACGCAGGTGAGAGTTCGTTTTCAAGGTATAAGCGAGTCAGCTGAGGGGGGGCGTGGTTTTCAGTTGTCGCTGCGCTGGCTTCTTGTGTAGTGACAGTCTGTGTTGTGCTGGGTTCAAGTGTGGCTGTGAGCTGTTTTTTAATGCCCAAACTGTTGAGTAATGAGTCGTGGTTATTGGCCAGCGGTTCATGTTTGGCTGAAAGAATCAAATGGCCGCCTTGCGCCACCCAAGACAATAACTGAGCCTGGTGCTGGTCGATCACTGTTGGGTTTTCACTGAGTAGGATTAAAGTATGCTGGCCAGCTTCAGGTGTGGCGATGCGCGTTAAGCTGGGTAAAGATTCAACGCTGATCTCTTGCTCGAGCAAAAAGTATTCCATGGCTAAATATGGATTGTTGCGCGCTTCGGGGCTGGCGCCCAGTTCGATACGTTGATCGGAAATTGTGATGTTTTGACTCAGCCATGCAGCTATAGCTAGCAGGGCAATGACGAGCGTTAAGGCCATTAAATAAGAGCGCTTCATGGCAGGTGCTCCACGTTTTGTAGCTGCTGCCATTGGGTGCATAAATCAGTAAATTGAGCCGTGGTCAGTTGCTGATGACCCCAAGCAAGATTTTGCCAGTGTAGTGTCAGTTGCTCGCTGTAGTTGCGCAGCGGCTCAGCTAAGTCATGGGTCATGGCCAACACTTCACCTTCAGTGTGCGCTGGTTTTAAAGGCAGTTTGTGTTCTTCTAAAAGGTGGTTGAGTAAAGCACGGTACAGCAAACTTAAGGCTGCGCGCGGGTCAGTTGCCCAGAGTGTTTGAGCGCTGCCGAGTAGGTCATTGGGCAGAGTAGCGCTGCTTGTCTCTAAATCTAAGAGGCTTTGTCGGGGGGCTGCGGTAGGCTGTTTGCTGGGGAGTAAACGCTGGCTAAAGGTGCGCAACCACTGGCGGTAGCGCCAGAACAAGGCGGCACTGGCTAAAAGCACTATGCTCCAGAGCAGAATCTGTAGGGCAAAGGATAGCTGCTGCAGTGAGCCTTTAAGCCAGTTCGGCAGTGACACTGAGCTGGGCGTTTGGCTTGCTTTTTTGGGGTCGCCGAAGTGCCACTGTTTATTGATTGTGTAATTTTCAAAGGGTGGTTCAGCAAGGATGCGCTCGATGCTTTGCCGTGCTTGCTCGCTATTGAGCATTTGTTTGAGTAAGCGTGGCTGATCGACGCCCAGTTCATCGTTATCCGGCGCATAGGTCTGGCTTGGTAAAGGCTGTGCGAAGACCGGTTTGTTCAAGGGTATGCAACAGAGCAGGGCACAGAGTATAACGAGTGCGCTGTTTTTTAAGCGCTGTGCTAGATTTCTAAAAGCCAACTCCAGGTCCCAAGCTTCAAGGACCGTGCGACGATTAAGGTATAACGTAAAGCCGCAAGCGACGTAAATAGGCTCCCAAATCACGAGCACTAAAACATAGAGCAGGTTGCTCAGGTGTTCGGCCCACAGCCAATCACTTTGACTCACTGCTATAAGCTTGGCCCAGCTCCAGTCAGTTTGTAACTGCGCGGGTATCAGTAAGTAGAGTAAGGTCACTAAACCGAGCCAAAGAGCCATTTCAATATGCAGACCAATAATTGTCAGCCAAGTGGGTGCGCGTGTGTAATTCTGGCCTAAAGTGACTAGACGTTGTTGCCGTTGCGCGCCTGCAAGCCCCTCAAGTTGCTGTACAGGTAAGTCAAAGCTGCGCGTTAAGCTTAATCTGCGCCAAGTTAAACTGGCCAATAATTGCGGCTTAAGCAGCGCAGGAAAGGCTTTTAAACTTTGCATGCAACTGGGTGTATGGGCAAAGAGAGCATTAGATAAGATATATAAGGGTAGACGCTCAAAGGCCGGTTTTAACCACCAGATGATCAGCACGGCAAGGCTGGGCTGCTGCCAAAACACAAGGGTTAAGAGTGCAAATAAAGGCAGCGTTATAACCGCCCAGCTGAGCATGAGTACAGCAGCATGGCGCCGCGCCAAAAGGATACCAAGATCCATGGCTTCCCATGGGTTGCGTGGGCGTAATACGGCTTGGGCGTTATTGAGTTGCATAACGATTGCGTCCTGAAGCAAACAAATACAACGCAACGAGCAGCCATAAACCGCAGCCAACCCATAGTTTAATAGAGACGGCCGCGTTGTTACTCGATGACCAATAGGCTTCAATAAAAGCAGCCAGAACTAAAAATACAATAACGCCGCCAATCAATTTAATGCTGATGGCTGCAGCTTCGCGTAGGGCGTTACTGCGGCTTTGTGGCCCCGGCGCGATTAACGCTGCACCGAGTTTAAGCCCTGCTGCACCGGCAATAACAAGGGCAGTTAACTCAAAAGCACCATGACCCACTACAAATGGCCAAAACGTTTCGCTGTAACCCACACGGCTGAGGTGGCCAGCAATAGCGCCAATATTTAATCCATTAAACAATAAAAAGAACAGGCTGCCTAAACCCAAGAGCAAGCCGCTGGCAAAGGTTTGGAAGGCGATACCAATGTTATTCATAATATAAAAACCAAACATCACCCAGTCATCTTGGTGGTCGCGCTGACGCATAGGGCCAATTAAACGCTGCGCAGGATCATACATGTTTTCCATATGGGCGACTTGTGCAGGGCTGATTAGGCTATAAATTAAATCAGGAAATACATAGGTTAAAATCCCCATCAGAGCAAAACTGCCGAAAAATAATACTGCTGAGACGGCTAAGCAGCGCCATTGTTGCCGCACTGTACTGGGGAAAATCACCAGAATAAAAGCCAATAATTGCGCGAGGATTGGGCTTTTATGGCGATAAAACTGTTGATGGCCTTGTAGGGTCAGTTGCTCTAAATACGCCAGCAAAGGGTAGCTGTAGCCCCGTTGTTTGGCTAAAGCTAAATGCTGGCAAATGCGCCGATAATCCTGAGTAAAGTGGACCACGTGCTCAGCCTGCGCTTGGCCTTTATGTAAAGCTTCTACTGTGCGAGCAAAGGCTTGCCAAGAGGCTTGATGCTGCTGTTCAAAAAGAGCCTGTTTCATCGCTGTCCCAATATCGTGCGAGCGATGCCATAGAGCCCTGTAACGGCCTGAGCAGGTGGGAGCTGCAGTGCTGGCGCAACGATGCTAGCCAGTTCTTCCGAGCGCTGTGCGGACAATTGTTGGTGGCGCTCAGCAAAACTCAAAATGGCTTGCTGTTCACTCAGGCTCAAGACAGCCGGCAGCGGGCCGGGGGTTGCATCGGGTAAGGGCGCGCGTGTTGTGGGCTGGGGCTGATAAACCACGAGTGTGCCGGCCGCCAAATCCCCTAGTCGTTGAAAACTGCTGCTGCCCAATAGACTTAAAATGCCAATGCAGTACGCGAAGGGCAATAAATCAATAATACGCAGTAGGTTACGGGTTAAGGAGCCTGCCCAACTGATGGGCGTACCATCGCTGTGAATAACTTGCAGCCCCAATATCTGTTTGCCTGGAGAGCGGCCTTGATTGAATACTTCAAACAGAACCATATACAACCACAGCAAAATAAAAGCGCTAATGGACGCCAAGCCTAAGCCAAACTTGCCAAGGTACAGCCAAGCGGCGCCTGCGAAAGCGAGTAATGCGCCGCGTAGCAGTAAATCAATAGCAAAGGCTAACGCGCGCACTGGCAGGCCAGCCGGATGCAGTGGTAAGTGAATGCCTTCAGGTGTTTCTAGATACAGCTGTGTATCTAAAAGCGGGCTGGCCGTTAGAGGCTTGGTTTCGGATTGATAATTCAAGGTCGGTCAACAAACACAGTTAAATTAAATATAGCCGCAGTATAAGTGGGGTTATCAGAAATAAAAAACTGACTTAGCATTATATTTTTTAATGTTTAGAGTCAGTGAGCATTGAGTTGCATTGTGCTGCTGCATCACAAGTGACTATGCTGTAGATCAGTCTGCCGGCACAGTAACCATTCATTTGTCAGTGTGCAAGGCCGTAGCAGTTAAAGCATAGGTGTGCCGTTTTAGAGTTTGACCTTGCCGTAAGGAGTTGCAACAGTGACCGCGAGTATTTTTTGGTATGACTTTGAGACCACGGGAATTCAGGCGCACAGTGATCGCCCTATACAAGTTGCCGGTATACGCACGAATGAGCAGCTCGAAGAAATAGGCGAGCCTCTGAATATATACTGCCAATTGGCGGATGATATTTTACCGCACCCGATGTCGAGCTTAGTCACAGGCATCGGGCCTGAGGTTTTGCAACGTGAAGGGCTCTTGGAAGTTGACTTTATTGAGCAGTTGCATCAGCAGTTAATCCAGCCCAACACCTGTACGGCGGGTTTTAATAACCTGCGTTTTGATGATGAAATGACGCGCGCCACTTTGTACCGTAACTTTTATGATCCTTATGCCCGTGAGTGGCAGGGTGGTAACAGTCGTTGGGATTTAATCGATGTATTGCGCTGCACTTGGGCTTTGCGTCCGGAGGGCATTAATTGGCCTGAGCACGAGGGGCGGGTCAGTTTTAAGTTGGAGAGCTTCACCGCTGCTAATCAGATCGAGCATGGCCAAGCGCATGATGCTTTAGCCGATGTGCGCGCGACCATTGCTGTGGCACGTTTACTGCGCGAACGTCAGCCGAAGTTATTTGCTTATTTATATGGTTTGCGGCGTAAGGATGCAGTGCAAGAGCGGATTCGTTTATTGCAGCCTGTGTTGCATGTGTCAGGTATGTTTTCCGTTGAACGTCATTGTTTGGCTCCGGTTTTGCCCTTGGCTTGGCATCCAAGCAACCGCAATGCGCTGATTGTTTGTGATCTGCATGCGGATGTCTCGCCCTTATTGGAACTGGATGCTGAAACAATAAAGCAGCGCCTGTACACGCGTCATAATGAGCTGGCGGAAGGTGAGTTGGCCATTCCACTGAAGCTCATTCATATCAATAAAAGCCCAGTGGTTGCGCCGCTGGCTGTGTTGCGGGAAGAGGATACGCAGCGTTTGGGTTTTGATCATCAGCTGTGGCAAGCCAACTGTCAGCTGTTAACGCAACAACGCGCGCAATGGCAAGATAAGCTGAGTGCGGTCTATAGCGATCAACGTGAGTTTGCTGAGCAAGATCCAGAATTGCAGTTGTACAGTGGCTTTTTAGGGCCTAGGGATCGCAGGCTCTGTGAGCAACTGCGCGCTGTGGCGCCAGAGCAGTTACAGCCGGAGCGCTGGCCTTTTGATGATGAGCGTTTGCCTGAGTTGCTATTTCGTTACCGTGGGCGTAACTACCCATATACATTAAGCGAGAGTGAACTGCGGCAGTGGGCGCTGTTTTGTCGCGCGCGCCTGAGCGGTGAACAAGCCGGGGCGCCACTGAATATTGCAGATTATCTAACAGCCTATGCTGAGTTAAGTCCCGAGCAACAAGCGCATCCTGCAGTGCAGGGCTGGCGACACCATGTGTATGAAATACAGCAGCGCTATCAGCTTTAGGCAAAGCGCTGGATCTTTGGTTGTGGTTGCCCCATAAAAAACGCCCTGCGAGCAGGGCGTTTTAGTGCATCAGTTGCAGAGCTGTGCTTAGTCGAGCAAAGTCACCCAAGACTCAACTGTGTCACCACCCCACTTGGCTTTCCATTCTTTTAGAACCTTGTGATTGCCACCTTTAGTTTCAATCACTTCACCGGTGTGCGGGTTGTTGTATTGCTTAGTTTTGCGAGGGCTGCGCGTACGTGTTGTGCTGCGTGTTGTGCTGCGAGCGGCTTGCGGGTCAATAATCACAGTGATGTCGCGCAGTGATTTGTTGTATTCAGCCATTAGAGCGCGCAGTTTTTCTTCAAACTCCAGCTCTTTTTGAAGCTTGCTGTCTTGGGATAAGTTGGCTAAACGTTCTTCAAGCTCTTTAATGCGCTCTTTAGTTTCGCGAAATTCATTGATCAACGACATTTTGAAAATCCTATATTGGTGAATGTGTGTTTGTAAATTAAGGATTGTCGAGCGTGTCCATAATCACTAGAAGGCCAGTGATCTCTATAAAACTCCAGTACCTCAAATATTTATGAGAAATAATATTTGCGATCCCTTAATAAGTAAGAATGATAAGCCTAAGAGCTCTTTATGTAAAGATTTGCAATTGTAAATGTATGTAAAGTTTAAGTTGAGCCAATATAGTGTGAGCTATGTTCTGTTTAATATTGACCTAAGTGCATATTTATTAAACTTAAAGTAAATCCTGGCGTGTGGCTTTTCATGTTGCTGGAGCGGTTGGTTATAAGATCAACTGTGGCGCCTGAGGGATGCTTGCTGCTGCACCTGGTGTGTCACAGAAGGCTGGAGTCGTTGTGTTGTGTGAGCAAGGCAAAGCTTTGCTGACTCTGGCGCTTGAGAGCGGTAGAATGACCTGCATGACTGATTGTTAGTATAAACCTTATTTATTTGGAGTTTTGCATGCGCACGTTTCGCCTTATTATTGCTTGCCCCGATCGCGTCGGTATTGTTGCTAAAGTCAGTAACTTTTTAGCGACATACAATGGTTGGATTCATCAGGCGAGCCATCACTCGGATGTGCAAACGGGTTGGTTTTTTATGCGCCATGAAATCCGTGCTGACTCCCTACCTTTTGACTTGGAAGGCTTTAAGCAGGCATTTGCACCCATTGCTAACGAGTTTTCCATGACTTGGCAAGTGACTGACTCTGACGTTAAAAAGCGTGTGGTACTGATGGCCAGTCGCGAGTCGCATTGCTTAGCGGATTTACTGCACCGCTGGCACCGTAATGAGTTGGATTGTGAGATTCCTTGTGTGATAGCGAACCACGATGACTTGCGCAGCATGGTCGAGTGGCACGGCATTCCTTTTTACCATGTGCCTGTTGATCCTAAGGATAAACAGTCGGCATTTGCTGAAGTCAGTCGTTTAATTGATGAACATAAAGCTGATTGCGTGGTATTGGCTCGTTATATGCAAATTTTACCGCCTGATTTATGTCAGAAGTATTATGGTCGTGTTATTAATATTCATCATAGCTTTCTGCCATCATTTATTGGTGCTAAGCCATATCATCAAGCCGCTTTACGAGGGGTTAAATTAATTGGTGCCACCTGTCACTATGTAACCGAAGATTTAGACGCCGGGCCTATTATTGAGCAGGATGTTGTGCGCGTCAGTCATCGTGATAGCGTGGAAGATATGGTACGCAATGGTAAAGATGTAGAGAAAATGGCGCTTGCTCGGGGTTTACGCTATCACCTACAAGATCGTGTATTAATTCATGATAATAAAACAGTGGTATTTGATTAATATGATGTACAGCGCTTTAACCATGACGCGACACTGTTAAAAGCGCAGACTGTTGAGTGTGTTAACTTGGCTGGGAGAGTGTCCATGTGCAGTGATGAAGATGAGTTACAGCCCATGCTACAAGCCACAGTGCAACCGCTGGCAACTGTTGGGCAGGGCTGCTTAAGCCGTTATGATCCCGCTGCTTTAAATGAGCAGCAGGGTGCTGATTTTTCCGCAGCGCAACAGTTTTGCCGGCAAGGGCTCGCACAATATCAAACTGAACAAACGAGCAAGTAAGTACCGCTGCTTGCTCTGCTGAAGACGGCTTAGGTGATCTAGGCGTCTAGCTTAAACGGAGAATAACAACCTTATGCAAACTGATCAGCTTATGTTAGGTGCGGATGATAAAGGCCAGCCTGTTGGTCACTTATTACGCTTGGCGAACCGGCATGGCTTGATTGCTGGCGCCACAGGAACAGGCAAAACGGTAACGATGCAGCGCTTGGTTGAAGCCTTTAGTGATGCTGGTGTTGCAGTCTTTGCGGCTGATATTAAGGGTGATTTTAGCGGTATCGCTGCCGCAGGCCAGCCGCAAGGTAAAATCGCTGAGCGCATTGCCTCGATGCCTTGGTTGGAGCATAAGCCGCAGGCATACCCCGTCTCCATATGGGATGTGTATGGTGAGACTGGGCACCCTTTGCGCACTACAATCAGTGAGATGGGGCCGCTACTGTTGAGCAATCTATTGGAGCTTACGGACAGTCAACAAGCGGTTTTGTATTTAGCCTTCCAGGTTGCTGATCGTGAAGGTTTATTACTGTTAGATTTAAAAGATTTAAAATCCTTACTGAACTATTTGCGTGAGCAGCCACAGGTTTTAGGTGAGGACCGCGCCTTATACACACCGCAATCGGCCAGTGCGTTGCAACGAAAATTGGCTACTCTTGAACAGCAGGGTGGCGATTTATTGTTTGGTGAGCCGGCATTGCAGCTGGATGATCTGTTACGTCTTGATCGCGATGGACGTGGTCGCATTCATGTTTTGGATGCCAGTCGTTTGGTGCATCAAGCTCCTAAAGTGTATGCAACATTTTTACTGTGGCTATTGGCTGAGTTATTTGAGCAGTTGCCTGAGCGTGGTGACGCTGAAAAGCCGCTGCTTGCGTTGTTTTTCGATGAGGCCCACTTGCTGTTTAATGGCACGCCAAAAGCTTTGCGCGATAGGATCGAGCAGGTGGTGCGTTTGATTCGCTCAAAAGGCGTAGGCGTGTACTTTGTGACGCAATCACCTGCGGACTTGCCGGATGCGGTGTTGGCGCAGTTGGGTATGCGTATTCAGCATGGCTTGCGTGCGTTTACAGCCAAAGAGCAAAAATCTTTAAAAGCAGTTGCAGATGGTTTTCGGCCTGATCCTAATTTAAATACACTCAAAGTTCTCACTGAGCTGGGTATTGGTGAGGCGTTGTACGGTGGCTTGGAGGCTAAAGGCACGCCTGCGATGGTGCGTCGCGTGTTTATTGCGCCACCGCAATCGCGCACAGGACCGCTGCAGGATGCGGAGCGTGCAGAGCTGATGCGTAAATCGCCACTATTGGGGTATTACGAAAAAGCAATTGATCGTATTTCTGCTTATGAAATTCTCGCTGAGCGCGCTGAGAAGCAGGCGCAACAGGCTGCTGAGCAGTCGGCTGACACTGCCAAGAAAAACAGCTCGCCAAGTGTAGTAGGGGGCGTCACTGATGCTTTGGGTGGCATTGCCGGTCAGGTTTATAAAAGTGCACTGCGCCAAGCGGTCAATCAGATCAGTCGACAAATTGTTCGTGGTATTTTGGGTTCGCTAACAGGCAAGCGTTAGAGCCAATGCCGCGGATGTAACTGCCCCTGTAACTGTGCTGCAAGCGCTTTATTTGGCTGCAGCGCAGGCAGCGCTAAATTCAGCACGGGGGCCGTTACGGCTAAACGCGTCATGATGGTCGCGTTTAGCCTGTTGCGAGGCTGTTGCTGTTTGGAGTCGCACGGGTATTGCGGGTTTGGCGCTTAATTGAGCATTTTCTTAATGGCTTCTTCTTCATTGATCAGTGTTTGTTGGCGTGCATCTATACGTGCAGCAAGAGGAAAGTTATTGCTGGCGCGACGTTTGGCGTAATCCAGCTGTTCAATGGCTTGGGTGTAATCACCGACGCGAGCAAAGTATTCGGCACGGGCTTCATGCAGTCCGATAATGTTATTGGATAAACCGCGCACTTCAGCGACTTCAAACCAGATATCGGGGTCGTTAGGGCGTTGTTTGAGCAGTTGGTTGATGGTTTGCTCGGCGCCAGCGATATCGTTTTGCTTGAGCTGTGTTTCATATTGCGCATGACGCAGTGGAAAGCTATTTGGATGACGCTGCAATAAGTCATCAATCCGTTTGCGCGCTTGGCTGAACTGGTTGCGACTGAGTTCTAAATCCACGGCAGCTAAATTGTAAATAATGCTGTTGGGGTTTTTCTTGAGTAAAAGCGCTAAATTGTTTTCCGCCTCAGCGAGCTGACTGGCGCGAATCAGTGCGAGCACTAAACCATAGCGCGCAGCCTCCAAGTTTGGATCTTCGTTGAGCATGCTGCGAAAACGCTTTAGTGCTAAGCCAGGTGTCTCTTCAAAGGTGAGTTGCACGCGAGCGCGAATCAATTGGTAGTAGAGGCTATCTACAACACCTTGCTGGTCATATTGTTCAGCACGGTTGCGTGTATCGGCAATACGCGACTCGGACACTGGGTGAGTCAATAAAAACTCCGGCGGCATGCGATCGTAGCGGTATTGGCGCATTAAGCGTTCAAACATGCTGGGCATCGCGCGCGGATCAAAGCCTGCTTTAGATAGGTTGAGTAAACCGATACGGTCAGCCTCTTGCTCATTTTGTCGGGAGAAACGGCGCTGTTCTTGCACGGCCGCTGCTTGCGTAGAAGCAATGGCAGCCATACCTAAGTCACCTCCCCCGGCTGCTGCGGCCACGACGCCAGCGAGCATGGCTGCCATCAGCGGTACCTGCATGCGTTTTTGCGCTTCTAAGCCGCGGGCAAAGTGACGTTGCGATAAGTGCGCTAACTCGTGCGCCATCACCGAGGCGTATTCGGCTTCGGTTTGAGCATGTAATAACAGCCCGCCATTCACGCCAATAATGCCACCCGGTGCTGCAAAAGCGTTGAGTTGTGGGCTGGCTAAAAGAATAAACTCAAGGCGGCGATCATTCAGCTGACTGGTTTCGGTGAGGCGGTAGACACTGCTTTCAATGTAATCCTTGAGTAGCGGGTCTTCAAGTTGACGCACTTGCCCACGCAAAATACTCAGCCAAGCACGTCCTAATTGGTGCTCTTGTTCAGGAGAAATAATCGACGAACTGGAGTCGCCTAGCGAAGGCAAATCGCTGGCAAACATGGCTGGTGTGAATAGGCAGGCCAGCGCCAGTAAAGCAGGGCGGAAGAACGTCATAGTACTCTCTTTACAGAATAAGTTGGGTGGGTTGAACTGTTTGCATGCGACATGTGTTGCACCTATCGGTATAAGCTACAATGCGTGTAGTAAGTGAGCAAGGGTGTCAGTTTAAATCCTTGTCTATTTCAGTTGGACCTTAACTAAGGCTTAGTGTTCGCAGGTGTAGGTGGTGTTTGTCTTATGAGTAATGTAACGCAGGCGTATGATGTGGAAGTTGATGCGCGCGATCTAAGCTGTCCCATGCCGCTATTAAAAGCCAAGCTGGCACTTAATACTATGCCGGTTGGCGCTGTATTGAAGGTGCTGGCGACAGATGCGGGCTCTCAACGTGATTTTCGCTCGTTTGCGAATTTAGCGGGGCACAGCCTGCTGCATGAGACAGTTGAGCAGGCTGTTTTTACCTATTGGTTGCGTAAAGAGTGCTAGTGCTGGCTTAGCTTTCGGCGTGTAAGGCTTGAGCTGCAGCCAGTACCTCAGCTGCGTGGCCAGCAACTTTTACCTTGCGCCATTCATGACGTAATACACCTTTTTGATCAATTAAGAATGTGCTGCGCTCAATGCCGAGGTGTTCTTTGCCATACAACTTTTTGAGCTTAATCACCGCAAACTGTTGGCACAGTTTTTCTTCAGGGTCGCTGATGAGCTCAAATGGGAAGCCGTGTTTGGCTTTAAAGTTTTCATGAGTGCGTAAGCTGTCTCGTGAAACACCAAAAATAACCGTATTGGCTGCTCTAAACTGTTCGTGCAAGTCTCTAAAATCTTGGCTTTCAGTGGTGCAACCTGGCGTGTTGTCTTTGGGGTAAAAATACAGCACTACTTGTTGCCCAGCGAAGGCCTTGAGCTCAACGGTGGTATCGCTGGTGGCGCTGGCGGTGAAATTGCTGATCTGTTGGTTAAGCATGATTTATCCTCAGTTTTTAAGGTGATTGTGGGCGCCAAGGTTCGATTAAAGCATCGAGGTTTAATGCGTCGGCAAAATCTAAAAACTGATCGCGCAGCCAGTTGATTTGTGTGCTGGCCGGTAAAGTTACCGTGATGGTTGCATTAAGCATGGTGGTATCAGTTTGTGGCGCTTGATAGGTATCGTAGACAATGTTTTCGATACCAATTTGATGGTCAGTAAAAAACTGACTCAGTTCAGCCAGAATGTCGGGCTTATAGAGCGCACTGACATAAACGATATAGGGCAGGGCTTGCGGCCGGGTTTCTTCATCTTCACTGCGCGTATGCGTCAGCTGTAAATGATGACGTTTAGCCAGTGCCGGTAAGCTGCTTTCTAAGCGTGCCAGCGCATCCCATGTGCCGCCTGCTTGAACAATGAGTACGCTGTATTGGCCGTGGCGGGTTAAGCGGCTGCTGACCACAGCGCAGCGATTGTCTTGGCAAGCGCGGCAAATAACGTTGGTCAGCTCAAGAGGATCGCGTCCTGTTGCACTGATAAGTACATATTGTTCACGTAAGGGGAGTACAGACATTCAGCATTCCTGAAAATGGGTTTGGCGTATTTTACGCTTCGATCTGCTCTAGGGTAACGAAAAGAAGCGATAAGTGGAATGCTCAAAGACGCGAGCAGTGCTTGTGCAAGCAGGAAGGCATCAGTAACATTACCGTTCAATTATATTTCTATTATTTTTTGGCAGGAGCGGTTGCATGATTTCGGGCAGTATGGTCGCAATAGTCACGCCCATGGATGCGCAAGGCGCACTTGATTGGCAAGCACTGACAAGACTTGTTGATTTTCATCTGCAAGAAGGCACTGATGCGCTGGTTGCGGTGGGTACTTCAGGTGAGTCTGCTACTTTAAATGTCGCAGAGCATGTTGAAGTCATTGAACGCGTTGTGAAGCAAGTCAATGGGCGTATTCCGGTGATTGCAGGCACCGGTGCAAACTGTACGCGCGAGGCGGTGGAGTTAACGCGTAATGCGCAAAAGGTTGGCGCAGACGCCTGTTTGTTGGTGACACCTTATTATAATAAGCCCACCCAAGAAGGTTTATATCAGCACTTTAAACATATTGCTGAGGCCGTCGCGATTCCACAAATCTTGTATAACGTTCCCGGTCGCACGGTGTGCGATATGCTGCCGGATACCGTGGTGCGCTTGTCAGCCATAGACAATATTATTGGTATTAAAGAGGCCACCGGTGATATTGCGCGTGCTAAAGATATTATTGCCCGTGTACCCAGCGACTTTTATGTTTACTCCGGTGATGATGCAACGGCCTATGAGCTGATGCTAGCGGGTGGTAAAGGTAATATTTCGGTGACCGCCAATATCGCACCGCGCGCCATGCGGGAGCTGTGCCAAGCGGCTATGGCAGGTGATGCGGCAACCGCTAAAGCCATCAATGACCGTTTGATGCCTTTGCATGAAAACTTATTTTTAGAAGCCAATCCAATTCCTGTTAAATGGGCGTTGTACGAGATGGGCTTAATTCAAGCAGGTATTCGTTTGCCGTTGACTTGGTTGAGCGAAAAATATCATGACACTTTACGCCAGGCCATGCGTCAGTCCGGCATTCTGAATTAAACTGAGGTTTTAAAACGCATGAAGCGATTTGCTGGAATATGTATGTTAGCTGTCACTGCTAGCAGCTTAACGGGTTGTGGCTGGTTGATGGGTGAAAACGGTTATTTTCGTGACCGTGGTGGTGACTATTTAGAGGCGCGTCCAGCACCTGCAATGCAGTTGCCAGAAGGTGCACAGGTGAAACATCTTGATCCGTTATTACCTATCCCGCATCGTATCGCTTCTGCCGAACAAACCAAGCAGTATAAAGTGCCGCGTCCGCAGGCTTTACCAACCAATGTGCTAGCTGGAGACTTCAGTGTCCAAAAAAGTGGCCCACTGAGCTGGGTTGTAGCGCAGCGTATCCCCGCGCAAGTTTGGCCGGTGGCGCAACAGTTTTTTGAAGACAATGGTTTTAAAATTGCTGAAGAACGCCCTCATTTAGGCGAGTTTACGACGCAGTGGCAGGCGCCCAATGAGCTGAATGCCGACTTGGCGCGTCAGGTTTGGGGTGCAAGTGTGCCTGCCAATGTGCAAATGAGCTTTCGTGTGCGCATTGAGCCAGGTGTGCAGCGTAATAGCAGCGAGGTCTTTATTGATCAGGCGCAGCGTAGTAGCAGCAATATAGACAATACTGCCTGGACCGATAGTACAACCACGGGTGCGCAAGCCAGCAGTTTGTTAACTGCGCTGAACAGTTATTTGACCCAACGCAATGCTGAAGGTGAGTCTTTCTCGTTGTTAGCCAGCAAAACATATGACACGCCTAAGCGTGTGGCCTTAATTGATGGTGGTAATGGCGTTAAAGTTTTACGCTTAGATGCTACTTTTGATCGTGCTTGGTCTAGCGTAGGACGTGCCTTAAGTGCTGCTGATATTGCCGTTGATGACCTGAATCGCAGCACGGGCCTGTATTACATCGACTTGGCACAAGGTGCTAAGAAAGATGAGCCTGGATTCTTTAAGCGCTTATTTAGCTCGAAAAAGAAAGCCCCGGAAAAGCTGAGTAAGGAGCGTTATATTTTACGTTTGACGGCGATTAACCAGCAGGTATTTGTCAGCGTTGAGCGTGACCTTGATACTTTAGCGCCTGTGGATGTGAGCGAACGTATTCTCGAGCAAGTGCGCAGCCATTTAGACTAACCATTGCCCCTCTCCGATACAGCAGGCGAAACTTAGATTTCGCCTGCTGCGTTTCCAACTATAGGAATTTTGCAATGAGCAACCAGCCTCAATTGAGCCTTAAAAAACTGTATTCAGGCAAAGTGCGTGATCTGTATGAAATAGATGCGCAGCGTATGTTGATGGTCGCCAGCGATCGTCTTTCTGCATTTGATGTGATTTTGGATCAGCCGATTCCAGAGAAAGGAAAAATTCTCACTGAAATTTCCAATTTCTGGTTTAAAAAGCTTGAGCATATTGTGCCTAATCATTTTACCGGTGATCAGGTCGCTGACGTGGTGGATGCGCAAGAGTTGCCGTTGGTAGACGGTCGTGCCGTGGTAGCGAAGCGTCTTCAGCCGGTTGCGGTAGAAGCCATTGTGCGCGGCTACTTAGTGGGATCAGGTTGGAAAGAGTATCAGCGCAGCGGCACAGTCTGCGGTATTCAGTTGCCGGCCGGTTTGCAGGAGGCGCAACAGCTGCCAGAGCCTATCTTTACTCCGTCGACCAAGGCGGCAGTGGGTGATCATGATGAAAACATCAGTTTTGCTCAGTGTGCGGCAATCATTGGAGATGAGTTGGCTGCGCAGGTACGCGATGTCTCAATTGCACTTTACAAGGCAGCGGTCGACTATGCAGCGACACGCGGCATTATTATTGCTGATACTAAATTTGAGTTTGGCTTAGATGCAGATGGTACTTTGACCTTAATGGATGAAGTGCTGACTCCAGACTCAAGCCGCTTTTGGCCCGCAGACAGCTATCAAGTGGGTAGCAATCCTCCCAGCTTTGATAAGCAGTTTGTGCGTGACTGGCTCGAAGCTAGCGGCTGGAATAAAGAGCCGCCGGCACCGGTTATTCCTGACGAGGTTGTACAAAAAACAGCGGATAAATACCGCGAAGCACTGCTGCGGTTAACTGAGTAAAGCACAGGCTACTTAAAGAACTACTGACTGCCTCAAAAAGCGTCATTGCGAGCGTAGCGAAGCAACCCGGCTGGCTGTGTATCTCAACGGGTGCGTGATTGCCGCCTCGCTTCACGCCTCGTAATGACCGAGTTAATCAGTACGTCCTTAGCGCATTTGCGACATTATTTATTTGTTGAGAAAGGTTGCTTCATGTCTGCATCATTTGTCCATTTACGTGTACACAGCGAATTTTCATTGGTTGATGGCTTGGTACGCATTAAACCCTTGATTCAAGTGGTCAGTGATGCAGGTATGCCGGCGGTGGCAGTAACCGATCAAAGCAATATGAGCTCTTTGGTGAAGTTTTATACCGCGGCACAAAAGGGTGGGGTTAAACCCATTTGTGGAGCCGATATTTGGCTGGCCAGTGCTGAAGAAGATGCCCCTCTGAGTCGCATGACCTTGCTGGTGATGAATCCACAAGGCTATAGAAACCTCACTGAACTGATTTCTTTAGGGTTTACCCAAGGGCAGCACAATGGTTTGGCCATTATTCAGCGCGAATGGGTTAAGCAGTCTGCTGAGGGTTTAATTGCTCTATCGGGCGCTAAAGATGGTGAAATTGGCCAAGCGCTTGTGGCTGGAGAAACGCTTAAAGCTGAGCAATTGCTTGCTGAGTGGCAAGCCATATTTACAGATCGTTTTTATTTAGAGCTGCATCGCACCGAGCGCCCTAATGATGAAGAGCATGTGCATGCGGCCGTGGCCTTAGCTGCGCGTACCGGTGTGCCTGTGGTGGCAACCAACGATGTGCGCTTCTTAAAGCAAGACGACTTTGAGGCCCATGAAACCCGGGTTTGCATTGGTGAAGGGCGTGCGCTTGATGATCCGCGGCGTGCGCGCGTGTATTCCGATCAGCAGTATTTAAAAACGCCAGAGGAAATGGCCGAGCTGTTTGCAGATATTCCGGAGGCATTGCGCAACAGTGTTGAGATTGCCAAACGTTGCAATATTGAAGTGCAGTTAGGAACTCACTTCTTACCTGATTTTCCCGTGCCAGAGGGTATGAGTATTGGTGATTACCTGCGGCACGTTTCTTTTGAGGGGTTGGAAGAGCGCCTATCGGTTACCTTGCCAAAAGATACCGTGGATTATGCGGTCAAACGCAAAGTATATGACGACCGTCTGAACTTTGAGCTGGATATTATTAATCAGATGGGGTTCCCCGGTTACTTTTTAATCGTGATGGACTTTATCCGTTGGGCGAAGAATAACGGCGTGCCGGTTGGCCCTGGGCGAGGTTCGGGTGCAGGTAGCCTTGTGGCCTATGTCTTGCACATTACCAACCTTGACCCGCTGCAATATGATTTGCTGTTTGAGCGATTTTTAAACCCAGAGCGGGTTTCTATGCCCGACTTTGACGTCGACTTTTGCATGGATGGACGCGACCGCGTTATTGACTATGTTGCCGATTTATATGGGCGTGAGGCGGTTAGTCAGATTATTACCTTCGGTACTATGGCGGCTAAAGCGGTGGTGCGAGATGTGGCGCGGGTGCAGGGTAAGGCCTATGGTTTAGCCGATCGACTGTCGAAGATGATTCCCTTTGAAGTCGGCATGACGTTGCGTAAGGCCTTTAAAGCAGAAGAGGCGCTGCGGGATTTTTTAGCCAGCGACGAAGAAGCAGCTGAAATCTGGGAAATGGCGCTAAAGCTTGAAGGTATTACCCGTGGTACTGGTAAGCATGCCGGTGGGGTGGTTATTGCGCCAACCAAGCTGACGGACTTTTCGCCGATTTCATGCGATGAGGACGGGGAGGGGCTGGTTACTCAGTTTGACAAGGATGACGTTGAAGCCGCTGGCTTAGTGAAATTTGACTTTCTGGGTTTGCGCACCCTCACGATTATTAAGTGGGCGTTAGAAAATATTAACCGCGATCGTGCCAAGCTCAATGAGCCGGCGCTCGATATTGACTTTATTCCGCTGGATGATAAACCCACTTATCAAATGCTGCAGCGTGCGGAAACCACCGCCGTGTTCCAGCTTGAGTCGCGCGGGATGAAAGAGCTGATTAAAAAGCTTAAGCCTGACTGCTTAGAAGACTTAATTGCTTTGGTTGCTTTGTTTCGACCCGGTCCTTTGCAATCAGGGATGGTGGATGACTTTATTAACCGTAAGCACGGGCGCGCAGAGCTGGCCTATCCGCACCCGGATTATCAATATGCGCCTTTAGAGCCGGTACTTAAGCCAACTTACGGGATTATTTTGTACCAAGAGCAAGTGATGCAGATTGCTCAGGTCATGGCCGGCTACTCGCTCGGTCAAGCCGATATGTTGCGCCGTGCTATGGGCAAAAAACAACCGGAAGAAATGGCCAGACAGCGTGGCGGTTTTGTTGAGGGTTGTAAAAACAACAATATTGATGAGCACTTAGCTGGAAATATTTTTGACCTGGTAGAAAAGTTTGCCGGTTACGGATTTAACAAGTCGCACTCGGCTGCCTATGGCTTGGTGTCTTATCAAACCGCTTGGCTTAAACAGCACTACCCACCGCAGTTTATGGCTGCGGTATTGTCCGCCGATATGGATAACACTGATAAAGTTGTGATCCTTATTGAAGAATGCCGCAATATGAAATTGCGCATTGTCGCCCCTGATGTGAATCAATCCGAGTACAAGTTCACCGTTAATGACGAGGGTCATGTGGTCTACGGTCTAGGCGCGATTAAAGGAGTGGGAGAGGGGCCGGTGGATGCCATTGTCAGTGCCCGTGGTGATAAACCCTTTAAAGATTTATTTGATTTTTGTGCGCGCATGGACCTTAAGCGTCTTAATAAGCGCACTCTCGATGCGTTAGTGCGCAGTGGCGCTCTAGATCGTATGGGGCCGTATTTCTCAGAGCAGGTTGACGAATACTTGTCCGGTATTGATCGCAATCGCGCGGTTTTGCTCGCTGCTATGGATGAAGCCATTCAAACCGCTGATCAGGCCGCACGCAACCGAGAAAGCGGACATATGGATTTGTTTGGCGATATTTTTGCCGAGCAAGAGGTTGATATTTATGCGCAATACCGTAATGCCCGCGAGTTAACTTTAAAAGAGCGTTTAAAAGGTGAAAAAGACACCTTGGGCTTGTACTTAACCGGACATCCAATTGATGAGTACGAAGGCGAGGTACGCCGTTTTGCTCGTCAGCGTATTATTGATTTAAGGCCGTCGCGTGATGCGCAAACTGTGGCTGGTTTGATTATCAATTTACGCGTCATGCGCAATAAAAAGGGCGATAGAATGGGTTTTATTACCTTGGATGATCGCTCCGCTCGCATTGAGGCGTCCTTGTTTGCAGATGCATTTAACCAGGCGCAGGCTTTATTGCAAACCGATACGCTGGTAGTGGTAGAAGGCGAGGTTAGCCATGATGATTTCTCCGGTGGCTTGCGTTTGCGTGCCAAGCGTGTGATGAGCTTGGAAGAGGCGCGTACCAGTTTGGCACAAAGTTTACGTCTGAATGTCTCTGTGACAGACTTAAGTCGTGACAGCTTAACGCGATTAAAAGCATTACTATTGCAGTTTAAAGGTGCTTGTCCCTTGACCATGAATTATCAAGGGCAGACCGCTAAGGCTCTACTGGAACTCTCCGATGACTGGAGAGTGGAGCCCACAGATGAGCTTATTCAGGCATTACGTGACCTATTCGGTCGTGATAACGTCTTTTTGCATTATCGATAGCATAGGTGCGTCGTGTTGACGTCGAGTCTTATGTGGCTCTGCTATCTACAACATTTGGTGGTTTACCTGTGCGTATAGTGTAAACCTTAAACATTGCAGCACGGCCTGACTGCCGTAACAGAAAAAATGGATGCCCCTGATGAACCCTAGTTTTTTGGATTTTGAACAGCCCATTGCCGATCTTCAGGCGAAAATTGAAGAGTTACGTTTGGTAGGCAATGATAATGATTTAAATATTGGTGAAGAAGTTTCTCGTCTGCAAGAGAAAAGTAACGCACTTACCAAAAGTATTTTTGCCAACCTAACCAGCTGGCAAATTGCGCGAATGGCGCGCCATCCGCAGCGACCTTATACGCTGGATTACATTGAGCATCTGTTTACCGAGTTTGAAGAGTTGCACGGCGATCGTCACTTTTCTGATGATGCGGCGTTAGTGGGTGGTATTGCACGTTTTAATGATAAGCCAGTAATGGTGATTGGCCATCAAAAAGGTCGTGAAGTTCGTGAGAAAGTGCGTCGTAACTTCGGTATGCCGCGCCCGGAAGGGTACCGTAAAGCCTGTCGTCTGATGGAAATGGCTGAGCGTTTTAAAATGCCAATCTTCACTTTTATTGATACACCGGGTGCTTATCCAGGTATTGATGCTGAAGAGCGTGGCCAGAGTGAAGCCATTGCTTGGAATTTGCGTGTTATGTCGCGCTTAAGAACTCCAATTATTTCTACGGTCATTGGTGAGGGTGGATCCGGTGGAGCGCTAGCTATCGGTGTGTGTGATCGTTTGAATATGCTGCAGTACGCCACTTATGCGGTTATTTCACCGGAAGGCTGTGCTTCTATTTTGTGGAAAACTGCTGATAAAGCACCAGAGGCTGCAGAAGCCATGGGCATTACTGCTGAGCGCTTACAAGGTTTGAAAATCGTTGATCATGTGATTCCTGAGCCCCTCGGTGGTGCGCATCGTGATATACCAACAGCGGTTGAATCCATTCGCGAAACCTTGACCGCACAGCTGGATGAGTTGCTCACACTGGAAACAGAAGAGCTGCTAGCACGTCGTTATCAGAAACTGATGAGTTTTGGTATCGCATAATTGTTTGTGCGTGATGCCTGGGCACACCTTAAGCGTTTATTGGGGTGTGCCTTACAGCCTAATGTGTGCGGCTGTACGCTATGTTAGATATTGAGCGCATCTTGCTTGAGAAGCTGCAAGCATGGCGCTCCTGTTCCGCATGGTGCGTAGCATTTTCAGGCGGGATGGATTCGACTGTGCTGCTGCATGCCTTGGCGCGGCTGGCGCAATCACATACTTTGCCAGCACTGCGCGCTGTTTATATTCATCACGGCCTGCAAGCCGCTGCGCAAGCTTGGCCTGCGCATTGCCAGCAGGTGTGCGCAGCGCTACAAATACCGCTCACTGTGCTTGAGGTTGATGTGGCTGCAAGCGCCAGTGTTGAGCAAGCAGCCAGACAGGCGCGCTATGCTGCTTTTGAACAGCAGCTGCAGGCTGATGAAGTGCTGCTTATGGCGCAGCATCAAGATGACCAAGCTGAAACGCTGCTGTTTCGCTTAATGCGCGGCACAGGGGTTTCAGGCTTGCGCGGTATACCTTCCCAGCGGTCTTTGCAGCAAGGGCGACTGCTGCGGCCTTTGCTTGAGGTCAGCCATCAACAACTTCTCGAGTATGCTCAGCAGCATCAGCTGCGCTGGGTTGATGATCCAAGTAATGCAACGGATGAATTTGATCGTAACTTTTTGCGTCGACAGGTGATTCCAGTGCTGAAGTCACGCTGGCCGCAGATGCAGCAAAATTTGCAACGTACTGCGCAGCATATGGATGAAGCACAGCAGTTATTAGATGAATTGGCTCTGCATGATGTACAGCAAGCCACTCTTGCGCCGTTATTTAACTGGTTAGACTTGCCTTGCCTGAACTTAGAGCACCTGCGTGGCTTAACGCTGGTGCGTCAAAAAAACCTATTACGTTATTGGTTAAGCTCTTTTACGTTGCTGCCGGATACAGCGCACTGGGCGGGTTGGGATGCGCTGCGCGATGCTCAAGCCGATGCTCAGCCGCTTTGGCGCTTACATAATGGTGCGCTGTTACGCAGTCAAAATCGCTTATATTGGCTGCCTGAACTGTGGTTGCAGTCGCCACCGGCTGTCGATGTGCTGATAGATACTGCTGGGCGTTATGATTTACCTAATAACGGTTATTTAATCGTGCATGGTGAGGTGCGTGAGCCGCTGCACCTGCGCTATCGCCAAGGAGCTGAGCGTTTTTTTATTGATGGTAGAGGCCATCGAGATTTAAAACGTTTACTGCAAGAGTGCGCGGTACCGGCTTTTTTGCGTTCACGCTTACCGGTGATTTTTTTAGGACAGCAGCCAGTAGCATTGGCAAATCTGCCGCATTTGACCCATCCACAGCTGCAGGGGATAAGCTTTACGTGGCATATACCTTAAGTCAGTCGTTGCGTTTTAGAGGGCCGGTAAAGTGGTGAGCTGTGCAGAGCAGATTAAATTGCAGGAGAAAAATCACGTTTTGGTGGTTTCTTGGTTTGAGTCATAAACAGCTTTCGCGTAGACTATTCTCCCGTCTATTAGTTGATTAGTGCAGGTGCTTGATTGCCTCTGCAGCGCTTGAAGATGAATTGTATTTTCAAGCACAGTTTTCAATGCTTATCTTCGGCGGCTTGCCGCTTAAACGCAGAATCCAGGGTTATTTATGACGCGCTACATCTTCGTCACAGGCGGTGTTGTTTCTTCATTGGGGAAAGGTATTGCCTCAGCTTCATTAGCGGCTATTCTTGAGGCGCGTGGCTTAAAAGTCACCCTGCTAAAGCTTGACCCATACATTAACGTTGATCCGGGCACTATGAGCCCGTTTCAGCACGGGGAAGTTTTTGTTACCCATGATGGCGCAGAAACTGACCTCGATTTAGGCCATTACGAGCGCTTTGTGCGCACTACTATGACGCAAAATAACAACTTCACCACGGGACGCGTGTATGAAGAAGTCTTGCGTCGTGAGCGTCGTGGTGACTACTTAGGTGCGACCATCCAAGTGATCCCACATATTACCGATGAAATTAAGCGCCGTATTATTAAAGGTGCCGGTGATGCTGATGTGGCTATGGTAGAAATTGGTGGCACTGTCGGTGATATCGAGTCCCAGCCTTTCCTTGAGGCCATTCGCCAGTTACGTGTGGAAGTGGGCGCTAAGCGTGCCATGCTGATGCACTTAACTTTAGTGCCCTATATTGCCACTGCAGGTGAAACTAAAACGAAGCCAACCCAGCACTCGGTTAAAGAGTTGCGCTCCATTGGTTTGCAGCCTGATGTTTTAGTGTGCCGCTCAGACCGTCCAGTGGATACCGCCTCGCGCCGTAAAATTGCCTCTTTTACTAACGTGGAAGAGCGTGCGGTGGTCAGTCTGCATGACGTGGATACCATTTATAAAATCCCAGGTATTTTGCACAGCCAAGGTCTGGATGATTTTGTTATGGAGCGCTTTGGTCTGGAGTGTGACGGTGCAGATTTATCTGAGTGGGATCGTGTGATTGATGCCAAATTGCATCCTACGCAAGAAGTCACTGTGGCCATGGTCGGTAAATACATGGAGTTGCTGGATGCTTATAAGTCTTTGATTGAAGCAATGAGCCATGCCGGTATCGAAACGCACACCAAGGTGAACTTACGTTATATCGACTCTGAAGACCTTGAAAATCAGGGCACTGAAGTGCTTGAAGGCGTTGATGCAGTATTAGTGCCGGGTGGTTTTGGTCTGCGTGGTGTGGAAGGCAAAATTAAAGCAGTGCAGTACGCCCGTGAAAACAAAATCCCTTATCTGGGTATTTGTCTCGGTATGCAGGTTGCGGTGATTGAATTCGCACGCAATGTGCTAGGTTGGACGGATGCTAACTCCACTGAGTTTGATAAAAGCAGTGCGCACCCTGTGGTGGGTTTGATTTCCGAGTGGCAAGACGCCGACGGTAGCCTTGAGCAACGCAGTGAAGATGCCGATATTGGCGGCACGATGCGTTTGGGTGCGCAAGAGTGTCAGTTGATGCCGGATACTTTAGTGCATGCCAGCTATGGCGCTGACCGTATTGTTGAACGTCACCGCCATCGTTATGAGGTCAATAACCAATTGTTGCCGCAACTCGAAGCGGCGGGTTTAATCGTGTCGGGTCGCTCTGAAGACGGTGCGCTGGTGGAAGTTGTTGAGGTGTCAGATCACCCGTGGTTTGTTGCCAGCCAATTCCATCCAGAGTTCACTTCAACTCCACGTGATGGCCACCCATTGTTTAAGAGCTTTGTTGAAGCGGCACTTACTTATAAAGCAGGTAAAGCATGAGTCAGAAAATCATTCGTGTCGCTGATATAGACATTGCCAACGATAAGCCATTTGTATTGTTTGGCGGCATTAATGTAATTGAGTCCCGTGACTTAGCCATGCGCGCGTGCGAAGAGTATGTGCGCGTGACTGAGAAGCTGGGTATTCCTTATGTGTTTAAAGCCAGCTTTGATAAGGCCAACCGTTCATCCATTCATTCTTTCCGTGGCCCTGGAATGGATGAAGGCTTAAAGGTGTTTGAAGAAATCAAAAACACCTTTAATGTGCCGGTGCTGACTGATGTGCATGAGCCTTATCAAGCGCAGCCCGTTGCTGAAGTGTGCGATATTATTCAGTTACCCGCATTTTTATCGCGCCAGACTGACTTAGTGGTAGCAATGGCCAAAACCAATGCGGTGATTAATATCAAAAAAGCTCAGTTTTTAGCGCCGCATGAGATGAAGCATATTCTGACCAAGTGTGAAGAAGCTGGGAATGACCAACTGATTTTGTGTGAGCGTGGTTCAGCCTTTGGTTACAATAACCTCGTGGTTGATATGCTGGGTTTCGGCATTATGAAAGCATTCCAATACCCAGTGTTCTTCGATGTCACGCACTCATTACAAATGCCGGGTGGTCGCGCTGACTCAGCCGGTGGACGTCGCGCGCAAGTCACTGAGTTGGCCAAAGCGGGTATGAGTCAAGGTTTGGCAGGGCTGTTCTTAGAAGCGCACCCTGACCCAGATAATGCTAAGTGTGACGGTCCATGTGCATTACGCTTAGATAAGCTAGAGCCTTTTTTAACCCAGCTTAAACAGCTGGATGATTTGATTAAAAGTTTCCCCACCATTGAAACAGCTTAAGGCGATTACTTCGTTTTAGGTTTGACCCAATACAGTACGGAGCGTGCAGAACAATGGCAAAAATTATCGACATCAAAGGTCGTGAAGTCTTAGATTCCCGTGGTAACCCTACAGTTGAAGCTGATGTTATTTTAGAAAATGGCATTATCGGTAGCGCCTGTGCACCATCAGGCGCGTCAACAGGTTCGCGTGAAGCGTTGGAGTTACGTGATGGCGATAAAAGCCGCTACTTAGGCAAAGGTGTACTTAAAGCGGTAGCGAACGTGAACGGTGCTATCCGCGAGTTACTGGTTGGTAAGGATGCGACCGATCAGGCAGCGCTTGACCGTGCGATGATCGAGCTGGACGGTACAGAGAACAAGGCCACTTTGGGTGCTAACGCAATCTTGGCAGTATCTTTGGCAGCAGCGAAAGCCGCAGCACAAGCTAAAGGCATGCCGTTGTATGCACACATTGCTGAGCTCAATGGCACACCCGGTGAGTACTCCATGCCAGTGCCGATGATGAATATCATCAACGGTGGTGAGCACGCGGATAACAACGTGGATATCCAAGAGTTTATGATTCAGCCGGTTGGCGCAAAAACCTTTGCTGATGCACTGCGCATGGGTACTGAAATTTTCCATCACTTGAAAGCTGTGCTGCAACAGCGTGGTTTAAGCACTTCAGTGGGTGATGAAGGTGGTTTTGCACCTAACTTGGCCTCCAACGAAGATGCGTTAGGCGCTATTGCTGAAGCCGTTGCCAATGCGGGTTACACCTTAGGTGATGACGTGACTTTGGCGCTGGACTGCGCAGCCAGTGAGTTCTACAAAGAAGGCCAGTACGATCTCGCTGGTGAAGGTAAAAAGTTTGATGCCCAAGGTTTTGCGGATTACCTCGCAGGTTTAACTGAGCGCTTTCCAATTATTTCCATTGAAGATGGAATGGATGAGTCAGATTGGGCCGGCTGGAAGCTGCTGACCGATAAGATCGGTGAGAAGATCCAGTTGGTGGGTGATGACTTGTTTGTAACCAACACTAAGATCTTGCAGCAAGGTATTGATACCAACACCGCCAATTCCATTTTGATTAAATTCAACCAGATCGGTACTTTGACGGAAACGCTGGAAGCCATTCAGATGGCGAAAAAAGCAGGCTTTACCGCGGTGATTTCACACCGTAGCGGTGAAACGGAAGACTCAACCATCGCTGATTTGGCTGTAGGTACTGCGGCAGGTCAAATTAAGACCGGTTCACTGTGCCGTTCAGACCGTGTTGCTAAGTACAATCAGTTGCTACGTATTGAAGAGCAGTTAGCAGGTCAAGCGCCTTACCGTGGTCGCGCCGAGTTTCGCGGCTGATTTGCAACCTCTGTAAGCGACGGATGTCACAGATATTGTGATTTACAAGGGCAGCCCATATCGCTGCCCTTTTTAATGGAATACCACTATGAAAAAAGAACCCTACTGGTTGCTTATCTTGCTGCTCGTAATGTTGGTCGGACTCCAGTACCGCCTCTGGGTTGGCGATGGTGGTATTGCACAGGGTGTGCAGTTAAAACAACAGATTGCTGAACAAAAAGCGGAAAATGAACGTTTATTTGAGCGTAATCGAGTGATGGATGCCGAAGTGATGGAGCTGAAAAAAGGTATGGAAACTGTTGAAGAGCGTGCTCGGCATGAGCTTGGTATGGTCAAGGAAGGGGAAACCCTGTTCTTGTTAGCTGAATGACGGCGCCACGCTTTTGGCTGGTTATTCCGGCTGCCGGTATTGGTCGACGGATGCAGGCTGCTTGTCCAAAGCAGTACTTGACCGTATCGGGAAAAACCATTCTTGAACTGACCTTGCAATGTTTCTTAGAACGACCTGATGTTATGGGCATTGTACTGGCTCTGGCCGAGCATGATACCTGGTGGTCGCAACTTGATATGGCAGGCGACCCCCGTATCCAAACTGTAATCGGCGGCGCCGAGCGGGCTGATTCGGTGCTGAACGCTTTACTGGCACTGAACGATCGTGGAGCGCAGGCCGATGATTGGGTGCTGGTGCATGATGCTGCTCGGCCTTTGCTTAAAAGTGCGGATCTTGAGCGCTTGTTGCTGGAGTTGGCCGATGATCCGGTTGGGGGCATCTTGGCGGTGCCGGCGCGCGATACTTTAAAGCGGGTGAGCGCTACGGGCGCTATTTTGACAACGATCGACCGCAGCGTGATTTGGCATGCTTTAACTCCGCAGATGTTTCGTTTGGGTTTGCTGCAGCGTGCGCTGGCGGATGCACTGCAGGCGCAAGTTGCTATCACAGATGAGTCTTCCGCTATGGAGTGGGCGGGGTTGAGTCCGCGTATTGTTGAAGGTTGTGCCAGTAATATAAAAATCACACGGCCGGAAGATTTGCAGCTTTTGCAAAACTTACTGACCCGTGAGCCTTAACTCTTTCTCTATATACGAAATACCGCAAACCACGTCTGGTGTGCGCAGCGAAGCAATCTGCTGAGCTGTGTGTATTATCGCGTTGCGGGTTGCCGCGACGCTTAGCGCCTAGCAATAATGGAGTTCATCCGTGTCTGCTTATCTAGCTCAACTGAACATTGTGAAAAGAGTCACTTTTGTGCAGCTGAGACACTTGCACGCTTAATTGCATGTTAACAGCGTCACACCGTTGGATTGAGGTTTTGTTATAGTGAAACTTGAATCTTCCATGCGTTGTCCATGCTTTTTCCCGTTGCCAGTTGAGAAATATAATGCACTTGCATAATAAGCCACAGATGGTTGAGTCCGTGATGTTCTTCACGGATCAAAAAATCTTTAAGCAAATGCTGTATCCGGAATTTGAGGCTGTGCTCGATGGCGTGGTCAATATGCCTGAATTCATAGATCAACAAATGCGTGCGGCTTATGTCTTAATCAATCCTAGATTGCTCGTGCGCTCAGTGGTTTTTTTCTATATTGATTTTGATGAAAAAGGCGCGGCTGATCCCAGCTGGAATATTCCTTTGCGTCATTTGGCTGAGCGTTCTGGGCGTGGCCCAGACTTAGGTGCGGGGCCGATTCGCTTGGCTTGCCGCAGTCAGTCCTCAGTCCCTTGGCATCAAATGCATTTATGGGACCCTGATTTATCACCTAAAAATAATCACCTATTAATGATCCGTGATGCTGTTAAGCACAACAGCTTAGGTTTACTTTTCGATGACTCGCATGAGCAGTTTTTTGCTACCGAGCAGCTTAAGGTTGCGGCTGAAGAGCGTTGGGATTCTGCAGTGCAGATGGATGCTGAAGTACAGGCTTTGGATCGCAAGAAAGACCAAGAGCAACGGCAAAAAGCGGCACAAATTATTAAACAGCAACGCTTGCGTATCAGCACTTTAGAAGCACAGCATCATGAGCAACTGGGGCAATTGCGCCAACAACATCAGCAGGCGCTTGCAAGTCAGCAGCAGCGCTACGCAGAATTGCAGCAACAGTTGCAGCAGCAAGAAGAGTTAAATGAGCAGCTTAAGCAGCAGTTATCAGAGCAAGCCGACAGTTTGGAAAAACTACGCAGTGATTTGCAAGCGCGATTACGTGCTTTTGAGCAGCATGAGCGTGAGGCTGTTGAGTCTTTACGCGAGCAGTTTGAGCATGAACTACAGGCTCGTATTGCCGTGGCCGTGGTTGACTATAAAGAGCAAGTGGCCATTCGTGATGTGGAATTGGCTTATAAAATTGAGCAAGAGCAGCAGTTAGAAAATGAACTGATGCAATTAAAGCAGCAGCTACAAGAGCAAGCAGGGCAAAGTGGCGAGCAAGTGCTGGAGCGCTTAAGTCGCTTGGGCGTGGTTTTTGTAGCCTGTCACCCTGGGGCTGGACACATTACTATCCCGTTGCAAAATATCGTATCTTATCTGCAGAACCCTATGCGTTATGTGGCGAACAAGTGCGCCGTACCTGAAACGCAGTACGTGCGCTGGTTAGAGCATTATGAAAATCCCGTGTGTTCTGCGGTCTTTGATGAGCATACGCAGTGCGGCTTACCTCTGGTACGCGAAAGTCGCCCCGACAATTTTGTCGAAGGGGCAACTGACCGTTGTTCTAGACATAAACGAGTATAGTGCCGGGCCGGGTGTGAGTTTTGGGCAATTATCCGCTGTGAAATAGGAGTATAAAAGCGCATGAGTGATTATCTAAGCCCAGCGCAGTTAAAAGGATTTACCTCTTTAAGTGCTTTATCAGCCCAGCAGTATGCCGAGTTGCGTGCGCAATTAATTATCCAGCCTTTTTTAGCGGGTCAAGTCGTAGTGCCATTGCCAGAGAGCAAGCAACTCACTTGTTTTTTACTCTCAGGTGATTTGTTTTATCAATCTGAGCAGGGTGATGAGCTCTATATAGAAGCAGGCAGCGAAGAAAGCCAGCATGCGTTGCCAGCCAATACTGCACAAGCGTATAGGTTAATTGCGGCTACGGACTGCACTGTGGTCTTACTTGAGCGTGCACGCTTGGCTCGTTTTTTGACGTGGCAGCAAGCTCTACAAGATGTGCTGCTGGAGCTTGAGGCGGAAGGTGAAGATATTGAGTGGTTGTCGATCTTATTAGCCAACCCACTATTCTCTAGGGTGCCGGCTGTTAATATTCGGCAGATGCTGCAACGCATGAAGGTTTTAGATCTAAATAAAGGCACCGATGTTGTCTCTGAAGGCGAAGCTGGGGATCGTTGTTATTTTTTACGCAGTGGTCATGCTGAGGTCAGTCAGCAGGCGCAAGGGCAGCGGCAAGTGCTAGCGGAGTTGTCAGCGGGCGCTTGTTTTGGCGAGGAAGCTTTGCTAAGCGATGCGCCGCGCAACGCCACTGTTAGCTTGCTTGCCGACAGCCGAGTACTGTATTTAGAGCGTGCTGACTTTCTTGAGCTTTTAAAGGCGCCGGTGACCCAAGAGGTATCTTTTGCGCAAGCGGGTGCGTTACTAGAGCAGGGGGCGCAGTGGTTGGATGTGCGTCGAACGGATGAGTATGAGCGTGCGCACGCTGCACAAGCTTTGCATATGCCCTTGGATTTACTGCGCTTAAAAGCTCGTATGCTGAATAAAAATACAGTGTATTTATGTTATTGCGATAATGCTAAACGCAGTCAGAGTGCCGTCTTTTTACTGACCCAGTTGGGCTTTCAAGCCTATGCCTTACAAGGTGGCATTGATGTCTTATCCCTTGTGCCGCGCGAAGCTTTTTTATGCGAGGACGGCTCGGGCTATCTGTTGCGTTCGGGTGGTCGTGTGGAGCGCAGTAGCTAACCTTGTGCGATAAGGGCTCGCGCTGCGCTGTTCGTCAGTTACGCTTGATTCTGACGGTGTCGCTAACATTGTTTAGTGTTTCCTTTCATGAGCTACGGGGTTTCCGAGCGCAACTCTCTGTTATGATTCAGCTACATATTTTCTGGAGAGTGAAATGATTAAATCTCGTGCAGCAGTGGCATTTGGTCCCGGTCAGCCATTACAAATTGTTGAAGTGGATGTTGCTCCACCAAAAGCGGGTGAAGTATTGGTGCGGATTGTTGCCAGTGGTGTTTGTCATACGGATGCCTTTACTTTGTCCGGTGATGACCCTGAAGGTATTTTTCCTGCTATTTTAGGTCATGAAGGTGGCGGTATTGTTGAGGCTGTCGGTGAGGGTGTGACTTCGCTGGCAGTAGGGGATCATGTGATTCCGCTGTATACCGCGGAGTGCCGTACCTGTAAGTTTTGTACTTCAGGTAAAACCAACCTATGCCAGTCAGTGCGCGAGACTCAAGGCAAAGGTCTGATGCCGGATGGCACAACGCGTTTTTCTTATAAGGGTGAGCCGATTTACCATTACATGGGTACTTCAACTTTCTCTGAGTACACTGTAGTTGCTGAAGTATCACTGGCCAAAGTGCCAAAAGACGCACCGCTGGAGAAAATCTGCTTGTTGGGTTGTGGCGTCACCACGGGTATTGGTGCTGTGCTCAATACCGCTAAAGTGGAAGAAGGTGCAACGGTTGCAATCTTTGGCTTGGGCGGTATTGGTTTGGCGGCGATTATTGGCGCAAAAATGGCCAAAGCCAGCCGTATTATTGCCATTGATATCAACCCCGGTAAATTTGATATTGCCCGTGAGTTGGGTGCAACGGATTGCGTTAATCCAAAGGATTTTGCTAAGCCTATTCAAGAGGTTATCGTCGAGATGACTGATGGCGGGGTCGATTACTCTTTTGAGTGCGTGGGCAATGTGCAATTGATGCGTGCTGCGCTTGAGAGCTGTCATAAAGGTTGGGGTGAGTCAGTGATTATTGGTGTCGCCGGTGCTGGCCAAGAAATCAGCACCCGCCCATTCCAGCTGGTCACCGGACGCGTCTGGCGCGGTAGTGCTTTTGGTGGTGTTAAAGGTCGTACTGAATTGCCGAGCTATGTGGCTAAAGCCCAAAGCGGCGAGATTCCATTGGATACTTTTATCACCCACACGATGGGCTTAGAAGATATTAATAAAGCATTTGATTTGATGCACGAAGGTAAGAGTATTCGTAGCGTTATTCATTTTTAATCAACAACCACATGCGTTAGGGCAGAAGGTCAGCTTTTTCCCTAGCGCCTGTCTTTGGAGGTAATGATGTCGTTACAACAATTGTCATCTAATAAAGTGTTTGGCGGCCAGCATCTGCGCTATCAGCATGAGTCCAGTACGCTCAATTGCAGTATGCAGTTTGCCGTGTATTTGCCGCCGCAGGTTGAGTTGGGTAAGCCTTTGCCTGTGCTGTATTGGCTGTCTGGGTTAACCTGTACCGATGAGAATTTTATGCAAAAGGCTGGTGCACTAAAAGCCGCTGCAGAGTTAGGCTTAATTATCGTTGCACCAGATACCAGTCCGCGCGGTGAAGGTGTTGCGGATGATCCTGAAGGCGCTTGGGATTTTGGCTTAGGCGCAGGCTTTTATATCAATGCCACGCAGGAGCCCTGGGCTCAGCATTACCGTATGTATGATTACGTGGTAACAGAACTGCCTGCTTTAGTTGGGCAGCATTTACCGGTCTCGGATAAGCGCAGCATCAGTGGTCACTCGATGGGTGGGCATGGCGCTTTAATTGCTGCTTTGCGTGAGCCACAGCGTTATCAGTCTGTTTCAGCCTTTGCGCCGATTTGTCAGCCAACCCAGTGTCCTTGGGGGGAGAAAGCCTTCTCGAACTATCTCGGGACTCAGCGCGAAACCTGGATGGAGTGGGATGCCAGTGCGTTAATCGCCCATGCCACCCAGCAGTTACCCATGCTGATTGATCAAGGTGAGGCCGACAGCTTTTTAGTTGAGCAGCTGAAGCCTGCAGCTTTACAAGTTGCTGCTGAACGTGCAGGTTATCCACTCACATTGCGCATGCAACCCGGCTATGATCATAGCTATTATTTTATTGCCAGCTTTATTGATGAGCATTTACGCTTTCATGCGCGAGCATTGTTTGACGCATAGCACATTAGCTGCAGAAACAATGAGCCGACTGGCTAGGTTAAGGTAGCTAAACCTGTGTAGAATACGGCCTGCTTTTAATAATCAGGTATCAATATGCGTATAGGTCATGGCTATGATGTGCACCGCTTTCAGCCGGGTAGTTTTATTACCTTAGGCGGTGTGCAAATTGCTCACGATAAAAGCTTTGTGGCGCACTCTGACGGTGATGTCTTATTGCATGCGCTAACTGATGCGTTATTGGGGGCCGCTGCTTTAGGTGATATTGGTCAGCATTTTCCAGATACAGATCCTGCATATAAAAACGCCGACAGTCGCCAGTTATTGCGTCATGTTTTAAGTTTACTTGAACAGGCCGGCTGGCGGGTTGGTAATATTGATGCGACTATTTTAGCCCAAGCCCCCAAAATGGCGCCGCATATTGCTTTAATGCGCGAGCATATTGCCAGCGATCTTAACATTGCTTTAGATCAGGTTAATGTGAAAGCGACAACAACAGAAACACTTGGATTTGTTGGTCGTGAAGAGGGTATCGCGGCCCATGCCGTTGTCATGTTGGTCAAAGCATGAATGAGTTTGAACTGCTTGGCCCCTTAGCTTGGGGTGAGCCTTGTGGTCGTGCCCAGTTAAAAGCCTGTGCTGAAGACTTTCAGGTGGATGAGGTTTTAGATATTCCTTTATCCGGTAGCGGTGAACACTTGTGGTTGTGGGTGGAGAAACGTCTATTAAACACTGAGGAAGCAGCGCGGCGCTTAGCTAAGGCCGCGGGGGTCTCGCTGCGCCAAATCAGTTATGCCGGCTTAAAGGATCGCCAAGCTTTAACGCGGCAATGGTTCAGTGTGCACTTACCTGGAAAAAGTGATCCGCAGTTAAGCGCGGCTGAAGGTGAAGATTTACGCATTTTAGATATCCAGCGTCACAGTCGTAAACTGCAACGCGGTGCGCACTCAGCCAATGGTTTTACCATTCGCTTAACTGATCTAAAAGCTGATCAAGAGGCTCTGCAGGCGCGCTTGCAAACCATTGCAGCGCAGGGTGTGCCCAATTACTTTGGTTTGCAGCGCTTTGGCGAAAACGGCAATAACCTGCTGGGCGCACTTGAGTATGCACAGCGCAATGAGTTGCCGGTGCAGCGCAACTTACGCTCACGCTTATTGTCAGCAGGGCGCAGTGCTCTGTTTAACCGTGTCTTGGCCCAGCGCGTGCAACATTCAACTTGGAATACAGCCCTAGAGGGTGATGTTTTAGCCTTTACCAATAGTCGCAGTTTTTTTCTTGCAGGCCCTGATGAGTGTCATGATCCTCGTTTAGCGCAATTGGATGTTCATCCAACAGGGCCGTTATTGGGGGATGGCGAGCTTGCCAGTCGAGCGCAAGTGCAGCATTGTGAGATGCAAATCGCCGCTGACATGCCAGAGTTGAGTGCTTGGTTAGCGCGGGCTAATTTGCAGCAAGAACGGCGTATTTTGCGCTTGCCAGTGCGTGATTTATGTTGGCAATTTCCTGCGCAAGACTGCCTGCAAGTGCAATTTATTTTACCGCCCGGCTGCTTTGCGACTGTGGTGTTACGTGAATTGGTGGAACTTTTGTCGGTGACTGAGGCGGTGCGTGCGTGCGAATTTTAATTGCCAATGATGATGGTGTGAATGCACCAGGATTATCAGCTTTACATGAAGCATTAAGTGATTATGCTCAGTGCTCTATTATTGCACCTGATCAAGATCGCAGCGGTGCCAGCAGCTCATTGACCCTTGATCGTCCCTTGCATCCACAAACGTTGAGCAATGGTTATATCAGTGTGAATGGTACGCCAACCGATTGTGTGCATTTAGGCTTGCATGGTTTGCTTGCGGAAGAAATGGATATGGTTGTTGCGGGCATTAATTTGGGGGCTAACCTGGGCGACGATGTTCTGTATTCCGGAACTGTTGCTGCTGCTTTAGAGGGACGTTTTTTACAGCGGCCGTCTTTCGCCTTTTCCTTGTTGTCACGCCAGACGCACAACCTACCCAGCGCGGCTTGGTTTGCAAGGCGACTGATCGAGGCACATGCTGATCTGGAGTTGGAGCCGCGCACTGTGTTTAATGTCAACGTGCCGGATTTACCGCTCGAGCACATTAAAGGGATTAAATTGACCCGTTTAGGACATCGTGCGCGTGCTGCAGCACCGGTGCGCACGGTGAATCCACGTGGTAAAGAATGTTATTGGTTGGCCGCTGCAGGGGAGGTCGAAGACGGTGCTGAAGGTACTGATTTTCACGCTGTTGCACAAGGCTATGTGTCGATTACGCCACTGCAATTGGATCGAACCTTTCATCCGCAGTTGCAGAATGTTAAGCAGTGGCTGGAGGATATATTGTGAGTGTTCAACAGGATGATTTACAACGTCGAGGGATTGGTATGACCTCGCAACGTACCCGTGAACGTCTGATTCAGCGCTTGTGTGATGAAGGTTTAAGCAACCCTCAGGTACTGGATGTGATACGGCGCACACCGCGACACTTATTTGTTGATGAAGCTTTATCGCATCGTGCTTATGAGGATACCGCGCTACCCATTGGTAATAATCAAACAATTTCGCAGCCCTATATTGTTGGGCGTATGACGGAGTTGCTCTTGGCTGACGGGCCTTTAGATAAGGTGCTCGAAATTGGCACGGGTTCTGGCTATCAAACCGCAGTTCTTGCGCAACTGGTTGAGCGTGTATTTTCTGTAGAGCGTATTCAGTCTTTACAGGAGCGTGCCAAAGAACAATTGGCTGCACTGGGTTTGCGCAATGTTGTATACCGTTGGGGCGATGGCTGGGAGGGCTGGAATGCCTTAGCGCCTTACAATGGGATTATGGTGACTGCCGGTGCTAAAGAAGTACCGCAAGCCCTGCTCGATCAGTTGGCAGTTGGCGGCAGAATGGTTATTCCGGTTGGCGAGGAGGATGCGCAACAGCTGTTACTCATCGTTCGAGAAGAACAAGGCTTTGTACAGCGAGCGCTAGAAGATGTTCGTTTTGTCCCTTTATTGAGCGGGACTTTAGCGTGAACAATAAAGTACTGTTATTTTTTAAAGGTATGGCGATGGGTGCTGCTGATGTGGTGCCCGGTGTATCGGGCGGCACAGTAGCTTTTATTACCGGTATTTATGACGAGCTGTTAGCTGCTTTGTCACGTATCCCAGAAGCTGCGTTACTGCTTTTGCGCGGGCAGATTAAAGCTGCGTGGCAGTTAGCTAATGCTAACTTTTTGCTGATTCTGTTTTCTGGAATTTTACTGAGCATCTTAAGTCTGGCGCGTTTGATCACTTGGCTGTTAGAGACACAGCCGATTGCGCTTTGGTCTTTTTTCTTTGGTTTGATTTTGGTGTCTTGCTATTTAGTGGGGCGTGATATTCAACGCTGGCAGCTCAGTCGCTGGCTGGCTTTTGCCCTGGGCGCTGGCTTTGCCTGGTGGATTACTGTCGCTGCGCCAGTGGCTTGGGGACATGATCCGATCAGTCTTTTTTTTGCCGGTTCGATTGCTATTTGCGCAATGATTTTGCCTGGTATTTCCGGTAGCTTTATTTTGGTCTTAATGGGGTTGTACCCTACAGTTATACTGGCGGTTAAGCAGCTGGATTTGAGTATTTTAGTTGTTTTTGCGGCAGGTTGCCTGTTTGGATTGCTGGCCTTTGCGCGCCTGCTAGCTGCCGCCTTGCAGCGTTTTCGAGATCTGACTTTAGCCTTGTTAACAGGCATTATGTTTGGTTCTTTAAATAAAGTTTGGCCTTGGAAAAATACGTTAACTTGGCGCATGGATCGGCATGGCGTTGAAGTGCCCTTGATTCAAGAAAATATATTGCCCTGGCAATTTACTGAGCTGTTTCACATTGATGCACAGCTTATTCCAGCGTTGTTACTTGCAGTGCTTGGTATTTTGCTAGTCTTAGGTCTTGAGCGTTACGCGAGCAAATAAATATGTTGCACACTGTTAAATCGTCAAGGAGTTCGGCGTGAAGCCAGTTCAATTCATGTCTTTGGTAAAAGTGTTATCGAGTATAAAACTGCTTTGTGTCTTGATGCTGGGTGCACTGCTGTTTGGATGTTCAGGAACTGCAAGTAAAGCACCTGTGGTTGACCGTTCGCACGCAACAAGAGCGCCTGTTACCAGCGGCAATTATGTTGTAAAGCGTGGTGACACCTTGTATTCAATCGCATTTCGCTTTGGTTGGGATTGGAAGGTGTTGGCTGCGCGCAATGGTATTGCAGCACCTTATGTGATTGTGCCAGGGCAAGTGATTCGCTTTTCTCATACTGCCAATGCGCCAGTGGTGCGTACAGTAACGCCAGCGCGTGCCCCCACGGCTCAATCGGTTAAAAAGCCCGCGACAGTTGCGCAAAATAAGCCTGTGCAGAGTGCTCAGCCTGTGCGCCCTGTCACATCTCAGAAAAAAACTTCGACCCCAGTTGCGGCCGCACAGCAAGGGAAATGGCTGTGGCCCGCGGATGGCGCGTTGGTGGGGGTGTTTTCTTCAAATACCAGCTTGAATAAGGGTATTGATATTGCTGGCAAGCTCGGACAACCTATTGTGGCTACTGCGGATGGTAGCGTTGTATATGCTGGAAGTGGACTCAGAGGCTACGGTGAGCTGGTGATTATTAAACATAATGACACCTTTATCAGTGCCTATGGCCATAATCGGCGTCTGCTGGTGAACGAAGGACAGACAGTTAAAGCAGGGCAGCAAATAGCAGAGATGGGATCGACCGGAACAGATCAAGTCAAGGTGCACTTTGAGATACGACGTCAAGGTAAGCCTGTTGATCCATTGCAATACCTACCAAAGCGATAACTAATCATCCTTCTTCAACAGCAGGGTAATGGTGGCTGCAGCATGGGTTTGCCTGTTGCAGCGTACGTTATGATGCGAAGTAGGATGATAGGATATGAAACTAATGGAGTTAGTACTGGCGCTTGAACAGGACAAGGAGTTATCAAGTGAGCAGGATGTGCACGCCCAGATTGTGCATTTAAAGCCTGAAAGAGACACGCGACACAAACAGAAAAAACCAGGCAAAGACGCTAAAACATTGGATGCTACCCAGATGTATTTAGATGCTATAGGTTTGCCGCCATTGTTAACCGCTGAGCAAGAAGTCTCCTATGCGCGTAGCATTATGCAAGGCGATGCGGCTGCGCGCAGCCGTATGATTGAGTCGAACCTGCGCTTAGTCGTGAGTATTGCTAAACGTTATCAACATCGAGGCCTCACTCTTCTGGATCTTATTGAAGAGGGTAATTTAGGCTTAATTCGCGCGGTGGAAAAGTTTGACCCAGAACGCGGCTTTCGTTTTTCAACCTATGCCACTTGGTGGATCCGCCAAGCTGTCGAGCGCGGCATTATGAACTGTGCTCGCGTTGTGCGTTTGCCTGTGCATGTCTCTAAAGAGCTGAATAGCTACTTGCGAGCTGTACGCCAATTAACGCAGCAAGTCGGACACACGCCCAGTATTGAGCAAATTGCCCTTTATCTAAGACAGCCGGTTGCGTATGTGCAGCAAATGCATGAGCTCAATGAGCATGCATTGTCACTCGATGCAGCTAACAGCGAAGATTCTGAAATGAACTTGCTGGATATGCTGGTGGATGAAAACAATGTTGATCCCAGTGATTTTGTCCAGCGCGAAGATTTGGAAGTCAGTGTGGCGCAGTGGGTTGCTGCGCTTAATCCACGCTATCGCGAGGTTGTATTACGACGCTTTGGGCTGCAGGGTTACGACTGTCAAACCTTGCAGGAAATTGGTGATGCGATGGGGTTGACACGAGAACGTGTGCGACAAATACAAGTGGACGCTTTAGCTCGCTTGCGCCAGGTTTTGGAGGCGAATGGCTTGTCGAGCGAGTTATTGTTTAGCAACTAGAGCACGCTGTTAAGGTCACTCTTTGCGTAACAGCATAGGGTGACCGGCTTTAGGGTTTGAAGGCTTATGGTAAAGTATGATTTGCGCTAGACTGTGCGCCATTTATACATTTATAAATCGTAAAAAGGAAACCGTTATGCAATATGTAACCCCAGATCTATGTGATGCTTACCCTGATGTGCAAGTGGTTGAGCCGATGTTTGCCAACTTTGGTGGGCGTGATTCTTTTGGTGGCGAGATTGTCACGGTCAAGTGTCATGAAGATAACTCAGTGGTGAAAGCGCAAGTCGAACAGCCAGGACATGGCAAAGTCATGGTTGTTGATGGTGGTGGCTCGTTACGTCGCGCGATGCTGGGTGATATGTTGGCAGCTAAAGCTGCTAAAAATGGCTGGGAAGGCATTATCGTATATGGTTGTGTACGTGATGTGGATGTCTTGGCTGAAACTGATTTAGGTATCCAAGCATTGGCCAGCCACCCGATGAAAACAGATAAGCGTGATATTGGTGATTTAAATGTGGTGGTGACTTTCGGTGGCGTGACATTCCGCCCCGGTGAGTTTGTGTATGCTGACAATAACGGCATTATTGTCTCAGAAACCGCACTCAGCATGCCTGAATAATAGGCTGATACCATGACCGCAAGCATGCATCACCCTGACCGATTGAGCCAAGGCTTGTTGCATGCTTTTGTCCTTGACGGCAAAGGTTCAGCGCAAGCACTCAACTTTAGTCAACTTGCAGATTTAGAGCTCACTGAGCAGCAAAGCTTATGGCTGCACTGGGAGCGTAATCATCAGCGCACTGAGCAATGGTTGCGTGACGCAAGTGGTTTAGATGAGTTTGCCTGTGATTTATTGCTAGAAGAAAACACTCGGCCACGCCTGCTGCGCTTAGGAAAACAAGAGTTACTTTTGTTTTTACGTGCCATTAATCTCAATGCGCATGCTGAGCCAGAGGATATGATTTCTTTACGTATTTTTGCCAATCAACAGCATGTTTATACGCTACGTCAGCGTCATTTGCATATTACAGAAGAGGTCGTAAAAGCCTTTGAAAAAGGTTTTGGGCCGAAAAATACCTCTGAGCTGCTGCTTTTTTTGGCGCAAAGTTTAACGGATCGTGTAGAGAATACCGTCAGCGATCTGGCTGATACCGTTGATAAAGAAGAAGAGCGCACAGATAATGATGAGCGTTATACGCCCGTTGTTTTGCCTTTATTGCAAGTGCGTCGTAGCGCGGCTAATTTACGCCGCTTTTTGGCGCCGCAAAGGGATGTATTTGCAATGCTGACAAAAACTCAAGAGAGTTGGATTATGTCAGACGATGCTATGTATTGGAACGAGTTAAATAACCGTCTAACACTGCATCTTGAAGAGCTGGAGTTGACGCGTGAGCGGATTGGCTTGGTTCTAGAGACCGAGCAGCGCCGTCGTAATGAGCGTATCAGTCGTACCATGTACTTGTTGACTGTGATAACCGGGTTTTTCTTACCGTTGACGTTGGTCACTGGATTATTGGGGATTAACGTGGGCGGTATACCTGGAGCTGACCACCCTTATGGTTTTGTCGTAGCCTGTTTGCTGATGATGGCGTTAGCCATTGGTCAGTGGCTGTTTTTTCGTTGGCTACGATGGGTATAATAAAGCGTCTTTGCGCAATTTGTGCTTACAGCCGCTCTTCGTAAATAGGATTGACATATATATGCCGCAGGATCCTTTTGAGCAATCGTTACGCGATATGCTTAAAACCCCCGAGCCACAGGTGCACGATAAAGTGTCGCTGGATAAAGTGCTCAGAAAAGCCAATCGCCAGCTGGGTGCTGGTGCGGTTTTTGCGTTATTTGGACGAGCCTTAGAGTCGGTCCTGATCGCGTTAAGTCATGGTTCAGAGCACCTTAAGCCCGTTTCAAACTTACCTGATAAACATTCTGCAAAGAAGGCTGATTAATTATGCAACTGGATTCTTGGACACAAAACTTAGTCGGTGCCATGAGCGGTTTGTGGATCAAAATAGCCAACTTTATCCCTAATTTATTTGGCGCATTAATTTTAGTTATTTTAGGTTTTCTGGTGGCCAAGCTGCTGGATACCTTGTTGTCTAAATTGCTGGCAAAGCTTGGCCTTGATCGCCTTATGAGTGGAACAGGTTTAACTAAGCTGTTGGCGCGCATTGGCATTAAAGCTCAAGTATCAACGCTGATTGGAAAAATTGTTTACTGGTTTATTTTGCTGATTTTCTTGATTTCTGCAGCGGAGTCATTAGGTCTTGAGCGTGTTTCTGCCACATTAGATGTGCTGGCTTTGTATGTGCCAAAAATGTTTGCTGCAGCGCTGGTGTTGCTGGCCGGTATTTTATTGGCGCAATTGCTCAACAGTATGGTCAAAGGTGCGGCTGAAGGCGTGCGTCTTGAATATGCGGCAGGCTTAGGCCGCATAGTGCAGGGCATGGTGATTATTATCAGTGTGTCTGTTGCCATTGGTCAGTTGGAAATCAAGGCCGAGTTATTAAATTATGTTGTCGCTATTGTCTTGCTGAGTATTGGTTTGGCTTGCGCGCTAGCGCTAGGTTTAGCGAGCAAAGGTATTGCCAGTCAAATTATTGCTGGTATCTATGTACGCGAGCTTTATCAGTTAGGCCAGCAGATTCAAGTGGGAGATGTGGAAGGGCGCATAGAAGAGATGGGGACTGTCAAAACCATTATCGTCAGCGAATCCGGAGAGTGGTTTTATATTGCTAACCGAGTACTGCTTGAACAGCACGTCATTAGCCGTTAACTGTTTAACCTAAGGTTTGTGTTACCATGCAGTATATCGTTGTCCACAGCATTGCTCCTGAGCACAGGTTTGATTTGTTTTGACAGACATTAAAGTGCCGTATCAGCGTTATGTGCCAGAAGAACTCAGCGATGAGGAGCTTGTGGAGCATGCCAAAAATGAATTATTCCATGTGACGCGAGCTTATGAAGAGCTGATGCGGCGTTATCAGCGCACGTTGTTTAATGTATGTGTACGCTATCTTGGTAATGATCGTGATGCAGATGATGTATGCCAAGAAATCATGTTGAAAGTGCTCTATGGTTTAAAGAAGTTCCAAGGTAAATCAAAGTTTAAAACATGGTTGTACAGCATTACTTATAATGAATGTACAACCCAGTACCGTAAGGATCGGCGTAAACGACGCCTGTTTGATGCTTTAAGCTTGAACCCCCTAGATGAAGAGGTGGAGCCTGAAGCAATAGAAACTAAAAGTAATGATTTAGATCGCTGGTTGGTTGGAGTCAATACCATTGATCGCGAAATCATTATTTTACGATTTGTTGCAGAACTTGAGTTCCAAGAGATCGCAAGCATTATGCATTTGGGCTTAAGCGCAACAAAAATGCGCTATAAACGTGCAATAGATCGACTCCGAGAGAACTTTTCGCATATAATGGAAGAGTAAATGTTTTGCTGTGCGTCAAATAAACTTTAAGTGTTTGATGCGCTTGATAGAAACTAAGAAAAAATGAGGATTATATAACATGAAACTAAAAAGCACCTTGGGTTTAGCCATCGGTTCCCTGCTTGCTGCATCTTCCTTCGGCGTATTCGCTCAAGGCCAGGGTGCGGTTGAAACAGAAGTATTTGCTAAGCGTTACTTCACTGACAGCGTCCGTAATATGGATAACGGCAACCTGTTTGGTGGTTCTGTTGGCTACTTCTTGACTGACGATGTTTCATTAAACCTGTCGTACGGTGAGTACCACGATATTCGCTCTACTACTGCTACTGGCAACAAGAACGTTAAGGGTAACCTGAGCTCTCTTGACGCTGTGTACCACTTCGGTACTCCTGGTGTTGGTCTGCGTCCTTACCTGTCAGCAGGTATGGGTCACCAGAGCATCAGCAACTTAACGCCACGCACAGGTCGTGACCGCACAACGTTTGCAAACATTGGTGCTGGTGTTAAATACTATGTAACTGAAAACTTGTTTGCTAAAGCAAGCGTTGACGGTATGCACGGTTTTGACAACCACCAGTCTGAGTGGATGGCAGGTGTGGGTGTTGGTCTGAACTTCGGCGGTAGCACTAAGCCTGCTCCTGCTCCAGTTGCTGAGCCTGCACCAGTTGAAGAAGTTGTATACGAAGAAGTCGTAGAAGCTGAAGCAGTTCGCGTTGAATTGGACGTTAAGTTCGACTTTGACAAGGCTGAAGTAAAGCGTGACAGCTACAGCGATATCGAAAACTTAGCTGAGTTTATGAAGCAGTTCCCACAAACTGCAACAACTGTTGAAGGTCACACTGACTCAGTTGGTAACGATGCATACAACCAAAAGCTCTCTGAGCGTCGTGCAGGTGCAGTACGTGATGTGCTGGTTAACCAGTATGGCGTAGAAGCTAACCGTATCAATGCAGTAGGTTATGGTGAAGCTCGTCCAGTTGCTGATAACGCAACTCGCGAAGGCCGCGCTATCAACCGCCGTGTAGAAGCTGCAGTTGAAGCACAAGCTCAGTAATTGAACTAAGCTTTTAAAAACCCCAGCTTGTCTGGGGTTTTTTTATGTCTACGATAAAGTTTTTGCTTAAATACAGGAGGACAGCTTTATCTGTTGCTGCTGAATTTTAGGCGCAGATACGCATTTAGTAGGAAAAATGCATGGTTTGAAAGGGTAGTATATAAGGCTAAATCGAATGAGCCTTGCGGGGGCGCTTTGCCATCCATGGCTGCGCCTGGCAGATGTGAGGTTTTAGGCTGAGCGGCGACGATACAGTGGTAAGTTTTGATCGTATGCGGCTTGGTAAGTTACCGATAATTCATTTAGGCTTTGTAGTGCGTCCTTTGGACAGCGGTCAGCCCGTATGACATATGCATCAAAACCACAGCGCTGCATATAGAACAGTTGGTCGCGCAAAACATCACCAATAGCTCGTATTTCGCCAGTGTAGGCATAGCGTTCGCGTAATAATCGAGCGTTACTAAAGTGCCTGCCGTCAGTAAATACTGGGAAATTGAGTGCAATAATCGAAAAATGCGGAAGATCAGCAACTAAGTCTTCAATGACTTGCTCAGCGTCAAGCCAAATACCGAGCGGCTTGATGTGTTGCAGTTGATCTTTATGTTGCTGCCATAGTGCTAAAGGAATAATAGCTTGCTGTGTTTGCAAAGCTGTTTCCAGTTCTGCGTCAGCGCTAAGCACAGTCCATTGATCAGTGACCAATTGATTGTTTTTAATGATTGTTCGCATAAACGCGTTCCTTAAATTTATCAATGCCTATGCGCTGGTAGGTGTCAATAAAGCGCTCTTCTGCAGTGCGGTGCTCAATATAAACATCGATGAGTTTGCTGATTACATCGGGCATAGCGTCTTGGGCAAAAGAAGGGCCTAGAATCTTGCCTAGCTGCGCCTCACGCCCACTGTTACCGCCCAGTGATACTTGATAAAACTCCTCGCCTTTTTTGTCGACGCCTAGAATTCCAATATGACCAATGTGGTGATGACCGCAGGCATTCATGCAGCCGGAAATATTGAGATCTAAGTCACCGATATCAAATAAGTAGTCAAGATTATCGAAGCGCTCCTGGATGGCTTCTGCTACTGGGATTGATTTGGCATTGGCAAGCGCGCAGAAATCACCGCCTGGGCAGCAGATAATGTCGCTGAGTAGGCCGATATTGGGTGTGGCAAAGCCATGCTCACGCAGTTGCTCCCACAGCTCAAACAGCTTGCTCTGTTCAACATCAGCCAGCACCATATTTTGCTCATGGGTATTGCGTACTTCAGAAAAACTATAGCGGTCAGCAAGGTCAGCGATGGTGTCGAGTTGTTTATCGGTGACGTCACCTGGCGCAATACCGGTTTTCTTTAGTGACAGGGTGACTGCGGCATAGCCTGGTTTTTTGTGCGCAACTACGTTGCGGCTGCGCCAGCGCGCGAAACCTGGGTGTTGTTGGTCGAGCGCAGCTAGTGCCTGATCTTGGTCTTCTAGGGTTAAGTAGGGCGGATCAGTAAAGTGTTTAGAAACCCGTGCGACTTCATCTTCGGTGAGGGTGATTGGGCCGTCTTTTAAGTGTTCCCATTCTTGGGCAACACGTTGCGCGAAAACTTGTGGCGTGAGTGCTTTGACCAATATTTTAATGCGAGCTTTAAACTTATTGTCGCGTCGACCAAAACGGTTATATACCCGCAAAATGGCCTCTAAATAGCTGAGTAAATGCGGCCAAGGCAAAAATTCATTGATGCAGCTACCAACAATAGGTGTGCGCCCTAAACCGCCGCCGACGAGTACTCGGAAGCCGAGTTCACCGTCCTGATTATACACCGCTTCTAAACCAATATCGTGTACTTCAATGGCGGCACGATCGAGTGTGCAGCCGTTCACCGCAATTTTAAATTTGCGTGGTAGACGAGCAAATTCAGGATGGAAAGTGGACCATTGACGAATGATTTCGCACCAAGGGCGTGGATCAATGCGTTCATCACGGGCAACCCCAGCAAACTGATCGGTTGTGGTGTTACGGATGCAGTTACCGCTGGTTTGGATGGCATGCATTTGTACGCTGGCCAAGTCGGCTAGAATATCAGGCACATCCTGCAGTGCAGGCCAGTTTAACTGGACGTTGGTGCGTGTGGTGATATGAGCATAGCCCTTATCGTATTTGCGAGTGATATGCGCAAGCATGCGTAGTTGCTTGCTGGAGAGCAGGCCATAGGGCACGGCAATGCGTAACATAGGTGCATGGCGTTGTACATAGAGCCCATTTTGCAAACGCAAAGGTAGGTATTCGTCCTCAGAGAGCTCGCCTGCAAAATAACGGCGGGTTTGATCGCGAAATTGTTGTACGCGATCTTCAACAATTTGTTGGTCGTAGTGGTCGTAAATATACATGGGGGTCCCTGTATCAAGCCGCTGTAAGCGAATGGCATGTGTGCAGAATAACGGCTACATTAGCAATCATTGCTTATGCAATAAAGTAATTATTTATCATAAGATGATTCTTTTTTGATATAAGGAGCGGTGCGAAGGGCGTGCGCAAAGTTGGCTAGATTCAGCGGGGCGAGATGACTGCGCCCCGCTGAACTCCTTTATTCCTCGTAACCTAATGCGGGGCTGAGCCAGCGTTCGGTGTATTCCATGTCTTTATTGCGACGCTTGGCATAGCTTTCGACTTGGTCTTTTTCAATCTTACCTACGGCAAAATAATGCGCTTCGGGATGCGCAAAGTACCAGCCGCTGACAGCAGCAGTAGGGTACATGGCATAGTGCTCTGTCATGCTGACGCCAAAGTCTTGGTTTGGATCAAGCAGCTTAAATAGCGTATCTTTTTCGGTGTGATCGGGGCAGGCTGGGTAGCCTGGTGCTGGGCGGATACCTTTGTACTTCTCGCGAATAAGGTCTTCATTACTGAAGTCTTCTGCCTCGACATAGCCCCAATGCTTGATACGCACTTGTTGGTGCAGCCACTCAGCACAGGCTTCAGCTAAGCGATCAGCCAGTGCTTGTACCATAATGGCATTGTAATCATCACCTGCTGCTTGGTAGGACTTGGCCAGTTCGTCGACACCTATACCCGCCGTGACAATAAAACCGCCGATATAGTCGGTCACGCCAGTATCTTTCGGAGCGACAAAGTCTGCTAAGCACATATTGGGCTTACCATCGGGTTTGACAATTTGCTGACGCAGATGATGCAGCATGGCGATAGGTTGGCCGGCATCATCATAGAGCTCAATATCATCATCATTGACTTGGTTGGCTGGCCAGAAAGCAAAGGTTGCGCGCGCCTCAATCAGCTTTTCATCAATCATTTTCTTGAGTAAATCTTGCGCCTCATCAAACAAAGTTTGCGCGGCTTCGCCAACCACTTCATCTTGAAAAATACGCGGGTATTTGCCAACTAAATTCCAAGAAATAAAGAATGGGGTCCAGTCAATGTATTTGGCCAGTTCTGCTAAATCGATATTGTAGATACGCTGAGTGCCAACCGCATTGGGTTTAGCTGCTTGATAATTTGACCAGTCAAACTGAGGCTTGTTAGCGAGTGCTTGTTGGTAAGTGAGGCGTTCTGTGCGCACGCTGCGGGCGGCAATGCGCTCGCGCACTTCTGCATACTCTTCACGAATCTTGCGGGTGTATTCAGGTTTAAGTTCTTTGGATAATAAAGTCGTTACCACACCCACTGCACGCGAGGCGTCTGTGACATAGACTACGGCGTCATTGCTGTAGTTCGGATCAATTTTAACCGCAGTATGGGCTTTAGAAGTGGTCGCGCCACCAATCAATAAGGGTAGGTGAAAGTCTTGACGCTGCATTTCTTTGGCAACGTTAACCATTTCATCCAGTGACGGTGTAATCAGGCCTGACAAACCAATGATGTCGCATTTTTCTTCAATTGCTGTTTTAAGGATTTTATCAGCCGGCACCATCACGCCAAGGTCAACAATGTCATAGCCGTTACAGCCTAAGACCACGGCAACAATATTTTTACCGATATCATGCACATCACCTTTAACTGTCGCCATTAACACCTTGCCTTTGGCCTCAGGCTTGTCGCCTTTAGCGGCCTCAATAAAGGGGATTAAATGGCCTACCGCTTGCTTCATCACGCGGGCGGATTTCACCACTTGTGGTAAGAACATTTTACCGCTGCCAAACAGGTCACCGACAATGTTCATGCCTGACATCAAAGGCCCTTCGATCACCTCAATAGGGCGCTCATATTGTTGGCGAGACTCTTCCGTATCCTCAATAATCCATTGGGTAATACCTTTGACCAGCGCGTGCTCTAAGCGTTGGTTTACCGGTAAGCTGCGCCATTCTTCCGATTCCACTTCTTTAATGGAGCCGTCACCACGATAGTCTTCAGCAATAGCCAGTAATGCTTCGGTTGCACCAGGGTGGCGATTGAGAATAACGTCCTCCACTTTTTCGCGTAACGCTGTTGGGATCTGATCGTAAATTTCCAGCTGGCCAGCGTTAACAATCCCCATATTTAAGCCATTTTGAATGGCGTGATAGAGGAAAACTGAGTGAATGGCTTCACGGACTGGATTGTTACCACGAAATGAGAAAGAAACGTTAGATACACCGCCGGAGGTTAAGGCATGGGGTAGGTTGTCACGAATCCAAGCGCACGCCTCAATAAAATCAACTGCGTAGTTGTTATGCTCTTCGATGCCGGTAGCAACAGCAAAAATATTGGCGTCAAAAATAATATCTTCCGGAGGGAAGCCCACTTGGTTGACTAGAATATCGTAGGAGCGCGCACAGATTTCTTGTTTACGCGCGGCGGTATCTGCTTGGCCTTGCTCATCAAAAGCCATGACGACAACGGCAGCACCGTAGCGACGGCAGAGTTTGGCGTGTTTAATAAACTCATCAACGCCTTCTTTCATCGAAATAGAGTTGACGATACCTTTGCCTTGGATGCACTTCAGACCGGCTTCAATAATGTCCCATTTGGAGGAGTCAATCATAATGGGGACGCGAGAAATATCAGGTTCACCAGCGATTAAGTTCAGGAAGGTAACCATGGCCGCTTTTGAATCAAGCATGCCTTCGTCCATATTGATATCGATCACCTGTGCACCAGATTCAACCTGCTGTAGGGCAACGGCTAAAGCTTCGGTGTAGTTACCTTCACGAATTAAGCGGGCAAAACGTGCGGAACCAGTAATATTAGTGCGCTCGCCTACGTTCACAAAGAGTGAATTGCGATCAATAGTAAAAGGCTCCAACCCTGATAAACGACAGGCTTTTGCGATCTCTGGGATCACGCGCGGTGGGTATTTAGCGACTTTATCCGCAATTGCACGGATGTGTGCAGGGGTGGTGCCACAGCAGCCGCCAACAATATTTAAGAAGCCGGAGGCGGCGAATTCTTCAATCATTGCTGAGGTTTCTTCCGGCGTCTCATCATATTCGGCAAAAGCGTTAGGCAGACCAGCGTTGGGGTGGACAGAGACAAAAGTATCAGCTTTTTCTGATAATTCCTGCAGGTATGGACGCAGCTCTTTAGCCCCCAAAGCGCAGTTTAAACCCACAGATAAAGGCTTACAGTGGCGAATGGAGTTCCAGAATGCCTCTGTGGTTTGTCCTGACAGCGTGCGTCCAGAGGCGTCAGTGATGGTGCCAGAAATCATAATGGGTAACGTAATACCCAGCTCTTCGAAAACACCCTCGACTGCAAAAATAGCCGCTTTAGCATTAAGCGTATCGAAAATGGTTTCGATCATAATAATGTCAGCGCCGCCGTTGATTAAACCGCGAGTGGCTTCGCTGTAGTTCTCAACCAAAATATCAAAGGTGACGTTACGAAAGCCTGGGTTATTGACGTCTGGCGATAACGAACAGGTGCGACTGGTGGGGCCGAGCACGCCAGCAACAAAACGAGGCTTATCAGGTGTTTCTAGGGTTTTCTGATCGGCAACTTCGCGCGCAATACGTGCGCCTTCAAAGTTGAGTTCGTAAGCAATGGACTCAAGCCCGTAGTCAGCTTGTGAGACTTGCGTTGAGTTAAACGTATTGGTCTCAATAATATCTGCACCGGCGTCCAGATAAGCGCGTTCAATCTCTTGAATCAGTTTTGCCTGAGTCAGAATCAGTAAGTCGTTATTGCCTTGTAGGTCTTGTGGCCAGTCAGCAAAACGCTCACCGCGAAAGTCTGCTTCACTTAATTTGTGACTTTGAATCATTGTGCCCATGCCGCCATCGAGCACTAAAATACGTTGCTGCAATGCGTCTTGAAGAGCTTGTTGACGAGCTAAATGGTTGGCCATGCGTTATCTACCTAATTAATGCTGTGCAATCATAAAGAGCGCAATAATAGCAAAACATCGGCATCTTGAGTGAGTTGCTAGGGTATTAAGCGGATTTATAGCGGGGTTCACTGAATATTTAGGTCGATAGGCTGCATGGCACTGCTTGGTTTTATCTGTCGAATTGATGCTCTGAGGTGTGCTGAAAAACAACCCGCACAGTGGTGTGCCTTATGGCGTGATAGATTTAACCGCTGCTGAATATGCAAGTGTTCAGCAGTGGCTGCAAAATGGGGCCCCGTTGACTGACAGCCTTGGACAGCGAATGCGCGTGAGCAGTAACAGATTAAGCAGTGGGAAGGTTTTTTAAATAGCCCTAACTGCGCCAAGACGTTCTCAATGACTGCTGCCAGAGCCGCGGCAAGAGCAAACGCTGGTTGAGCTACACAGAGATTGCTACGCACACCGAAAGTGCCCGCGGTGGCGCTTAACACAATAGTGTTCGCGTGTTTACGCAGCAGGCGTTACAACGCTTTGCCGGTCTCAATGCACGGCCTGATCCGATTAATCGCTGCCTTGAGACCTATTGCCAGCGCGAGGATGGAAGCGCGTAAGAGCGGCTTTTGAACAAGCGTTGTCACGCTTAAGTAGTCGCCCCGCGGCTGTTATTGCTGATCAAAAAAGCGTTCATGCCACTCTACTAGAGGCATGGGGGCTTTAAGTTTTTCACCGTAGATCACTGAGTACGTCAGTACGTTCTGCACATAGAGTCGAGTTTCATCAAATGGAATACTCTCCACCCAAACATCATAAGGTAGATGTTTGGCGTCGCGCAGCCACTGACGAACACGCCCCGGTCCTGCGTTGTAAGCGGCTGACGCCAGTACGCGATTGCCATTAAATTGTCCGAGTACTTGGCTTAAATAAGCAGCACCAAGCTGGATGTTGACCTCTGGAATCACGGCGCTTTGTGGTGAAGCCAAAGGAATGCCATAACGCTGCGCGGTTTCTTTGGCCGTGGCTGGCATTAACTGCATTAAGCCCATCGCGCCAACATGGGATTTGGCTTGAATCATAAAAGCACTTTCTTGCCGGGTCACTGCAAACATCCAGCTGGAATGTAAGCCGCGATTTCTTGCTTCTGCAACAAAATTGTTTTTGTGCGCCATCGGGAAGCGTATGTCCAGATCATCCCAATACTGCGCTTTGCTAATGGTACGAATGGCGGGGAAATACCAGCCCATATCGTAAGCAATGCGTGCTTGTGCGACCAATTCATCACGGCTTAAAAAATTACTCAGGTGATACCACTCGCGGTGAGCTTCGGTCATCTCGTCGCGTGCCTTAAACTCCAAGGCGCGCTGCATGCCGGCCGCATTGCGAACTTTCTGGATGGTTTTCGGTTGCAACGCTAATGGTTGGTGCTTGAGTGCGTAAGGTTGTTCACTGCGGTCAGCTGCCATAAAGCCATAGAAGTCGCGTTCCCGTGCTAAAGGTTGATACAGAATAAGTGGCTGCTGACTGTTAGGCTGCGCCAGTTGTAAGCTGCGAGCTTGCCAGTAACGCCAGCGGTTACTGTCGGCCAGCTCAGCTGGCAAACGACGGGTCAGCTGGTGGGCTTCATCCCAGCGCCCTAGGCGTAGTAGCAAACGCACTCGCCACTCGGTTAAGTTGCTGTTGATGAGTTGCGGGTCGTATTTTTGCATGACGGCTAAGGCACGCGGATCAAAACGTTTCGCCAACCGTAGGCCAATATCATTGGCGATAGCCAATTGATCCTCGGCATTAAAGGCGATGTTTTTCTCGTAATGGTTGAGCAGGCGCATGCTGGCATCTAGGTCTTGGCGAGCCAGTTTGCGTAAACCCAAGGCAATGACTTCAGCATTTTTGCTGTCACGGCTCGTAAAGCGCTCGGTGGACTGAATGAGTTCAGGTTTTTGCGCGACATCAATCAGGCGTTGGCCATGCTGTTGCTGAGTGCTTAGCTGTTTCACCAGATAATGAGCCACGCCATAATTGCCGGCATCTGTGGCTAACTTTAGGCGCTGCCATATTTTATCTTCAGTCAGCTGTCCTGTTGCGCGCCAACTATCAAATAAAGGATCGCATGCATTGGGCTGTGATTGAGCGCTGAGCCAAAATTTTTCAGCGCTAGCAAATGCCGCAGCGCTTTGTCCGCTTTGCAGCTGATAACGCGCAAAACGGCAATCCAGCTCAGTGAAGTTTAATTCGGGGCTGTAATATTTTAAAAATAATGGCCATTGCTGGCGTTCGCTAAGTAGGCGCAACCAGCGCAGTTTCATCCAGTTGATTTGCGGCAAATCGCCGTGTTCAAGGAGAAACTTTTCTACCTCATCGTCACTGGCGCTGGCTAAACGTTGGGTTAATTCGTCGTAAGCAAGATAAGGCGTTAATGGGTAGTCGCGCAGTGCTGCACGGTTATTAAGGTAGAGCGAGGCGTCATTTTTGCTAAGGGCCAATTTAGCTTGATTATAGAGGTTGCGCTGCTGTGTTAAGGAGGCAGCGTGCGCGGTGGATAAGGTAAGGCTGATCAGTGAGGTAATGATAAGAAAAGGTAACAGGTAACGACTGCGCATAAAGAACCCTGCAAAAATAAATGCCCAGTAAGACGTCAAAAGAGGCGGGTCTGATGACGGGAGCAGCATAGCTTAGCTGCTTGCGTACAATGGGGAAAGAGGTGTGCGGAGCACTAAATGCAGATATCCCACGAAATCTAGTGCGAAGCTGTACAATACACCGCAGATTTTAGGAGAACCACAATGACTTTGCTCAAATTAACTCAAGTATCACTCGCTTACGGCGCTACGCCTTTGTTAGAGGAAGTTTCATGGCAGATTGCGCGAGGCGAGCGTGTGTGCATTATTGGCCGCAATGGTACGGGCAAGTCAAGCATGCTGCATATCGTTAAAGGTACACGTTTGCCTGATAGTGGTGAAGTGTGGCGTGCGCCAGGTTTGAAAATTGGTGAGCTACCACAAGAATTGCCCGTGGCGGATGAGCGCACTATTTTTGATGTGGTGGCTGAAGGTCTCGATGGCGTGGGTGAGTTGTTGGCTGAGTTTAATCACCTCAGCCAAAATATACACAATGATGAAGATCTGAATAAGCTGATGCATGTCCAGCAAGAATTAGAGGCGCGCGATGGCTGGCGCTGGCAGCAGTTGGTAGACAGCACTTTAAGTCGCTTACAGTTGCCGGCCGATAAAAAACTCAATGAGCTGTCAGGCGGCTGGCGTCGACGCGTGCTGTTAGCTCAGGCATTGGTTGCTGAGCCGGATTTATTGTTATTGGATGAGCCAACCAACCACTTGGATATTGGTGCAATTGCGTGGCTGGAGGAGGCGCTGCTGAATTTCACCGGTGCGGTACTTTTTATCACGCACGACCGTACCTTCTTACAGAATTTGGCCACGCGTATTTTAGAGCTGGATCGCGGTCATTTGATCGACTGGAACGGTGACTATGCAAGCTTCTTAGTGCATAAAGAGCAGCAGTTGGCGGCCGAAGAAACCGCTAATGCACTATTTGATAAAAAGCTGGCGCAAGAAGAAGTGTGGATTCGGCAAGGCATTAAAGCGCGACGCACCCGTAATGAAGGTCGAGTGCGTGAGTTAAAGGCTTTGCGCGTTGAGCGCAGTCAGCGTCGCGAACGCCAAGGTACAGCGAATATTACTATTGGTGCAGCAGAAAAATCCGGTAAGCAAGTGATCGTTGTAGACCGGGTGAGTTTTGCCCATGAGGGTGGCCGCGAGTTGATAAAAGACTTTTCCATGGTCTTGCAACGTGGTGATCGTATTGGGCTGTTGGGCGCCAATGGTAGTGGTAAGACCACATTGCTAAAGTTGCTGCTTGGCGACTTACAGCCAACACAGGGCACCATTGAAGTCGGCACTAAGCTGGAAGTGGCGTACTTTGATCAGCTGCGTCACCAGCTTGATCCAGAAAAAACTGTGATCGAAAACGTCGGTGAAGGCAGCGACACCATTATGATTAATGGGCAGAGCAAGCATGTCTTGAGCTATCTAGGTGATTTCTTATTTAGCCCGCAACGTGCACGTACGCCTGTAAAAGCCTTATCCGGTGGTGAGCGCGCGCGCTTATTGTTAGCTAAGCTTTTTACTCGTCCTGCCAACTTATTGGTGCTCGATGAACCCACCAACGACCTAGATGTAGAAACCCTCGAATTGCTTGAAGAGGTGCTGATGGAGTTTAAAGGCACGGTGTTGATTGTCAGTCACGACCGTTCCTTTTTAGATAATGTGGTCACAAGTACTTTGGTGTTTGATGGCACTGGGCGTGTGCGTGAGTATGTTGGTGGCTTTGAAGATTGGCTCAGACAAGGGGGCAGTATTCGTTTGCTGGGCGCTGCAGAAGATCTTGAAGCACCAGAGCCAACAACAAAAAACACTGAAAACACTGATGTAGAGCAGGTCAGCTCGCAAAAAGCCGAGCAGCCTCTAGCAAATCCAGAAAATGCTGGCATAGTGCCCAAAAAGAAACTCAGCTATAAATTGCAGCGTGAATTGGATGCCATTCCAGGGCAAATTGAAAAGCTAGAAATAGAGCTTGAAGGTTTGCATGAGCAAGTATCACAGGCTGATTTTTATCAGCAATCCATTGATAAAACAGAAGCTGTTCTAGCACAAATCACTCATGTGCAGGAGCAACTCGATATGTTACTGGAGCGCTGGGCTGAGTTAGATGGTTAAAAACTGATGAGGGTGGGGTATGGCTGTAGAGTACAGAATTACGTTGGATGATGAGCACGCGTTTAATTATAAAATTGAACTGGACCGTGATCAGTTAAGTACAACACAGCACAGCCCACCCCATGTTTGGACCCGTTTAGAGCATCAAAAATGCAGTAATTGCCCATTGCGTAAGGAAACCCATGAGTATTGCCCTGCTGCCGTTGATTTGCAGACGGTTGTAGAGGATTTTCAAGGCTTGCCTGCGTTTAAGAAGGCTTGGGTGAATGTGCGTACCGCTGAGCGCGAATACAGCAAAATGGTTAACTTGGAAGAGGGCTTGCGCTCATTGCTGGGTGTGATTATGGCAACCTCTGCGTGTCCTATTTTGGCTCAATTAAAACCTATGGCCAGTCATCACTTACCTTTTGCGAGCAGCCAAGAGTTTGCTCTGCGAGCCATCTCTATGTATTTAATGAGAGAGCTGTTTCACTTTCGTGACGGTAAGCACCCTGATTGGGAGCTATCAGGCTTAATGGAGGATTTTAAAGCGCTGCAGTTGGTCAATCAGGCCCTTTGGCACCGTATTCATGATGCTTGCGCCGGCGACACCAATCTGAAAGCGTTTTTAAGTTTCTTTTCAATGTCGTCCAGCATGACCTATTCTCTAGAAACGCAGTTGCAGAAAATTCGCCCTATGGTAATGAATTAAGCGCGAACAGGGCAGCCAGCGGTTAGGCCGCCCATAGCGCAATCACTGATCTGTTGCGTGATCTTGTAGATCAATCGCCAAAATATCGCAGGGTGCATTAGATAAAAGATCTTTGCTCGTTGAGCCCAGTAGCAGTGCTAAGCCATGACGGCCATGGCTACCTACAATAATCAGGTCGCAATTGTGCTCTTTGGCTAAGAGGTGGATCTCTTGGCGAGGTTGTCCGTAGCGTAAGTGGCAGTTGTTTTCTTTGAGCAGCGCATGCTGCTCGGCAAGATGATTCAGTTTGCTTTGTGCCTGTTCTGTTTGCTGTTGTTGTAGCAAAGAAAGGTCCATAGGCACATCGCCACCAAAAGCCATCGTCAGTGGTTCAACCACGTGCACTAATGTTGCTTGGCACGACAAGGCTTGGCAAAGCTTTTGTGCTCGATCTAATACGCGATGGCAGTCTTCTGTGAGATCAATGGCAATCAGCAAGTGAGAGTACGCCATACTATCCTCCGTGTACGCTCTGCTAAGATGCAGCAGAGCGTTTAATTTAAATATTTAACAGCGCGTATTGAGTGGCAAGCTGCTCAAGACTTTGCGCAATGCTCCGAGCATATTTATCGATCACAAAAGGTACGCTGTCTTCATTGTAGTTTTTCAATGAGCTTTCAATGTAGCGCCACTTCACTTGAATTGCACGTAGAGATTGCCCCGTGCTGTCAGTGTTGTGGGGATTGTTTTGTAAGGTTTGGAGGTTGCTCGCAAATTCCTCACTGAGCTGGTCAAGTGGTTTTTTTTCACCAACAGCAAAAAAAGAAGCACCGATGGACGCACTGCGCGCAGCATAGTCAGCTGCAATTTCTAGTATCAATATGCTTTGTTCGCGCGCTAAAAGAGTCAGTTCAGGGGGGCTGTATTGGTGCTCCTGCATAATCAGCTGTTGCAAGTCTTGGCCTGCTTTTAGAATAGAGCCATTGACTGCAGCTAAGTCGGCTATAGGTTGCAAGTCGCTGTAGCCGAGCTCAGTGATGGCTGTAATTAATTCATTAAGCTGCTCGCTATACGTATTGAGATCGCGCTGCATTTTGATGATTAGGGTTTGTGCGTTGGGTTCGTTTTGCACAGGCATCTTGTTTAAATAGTCGATGGCTTGAGCGAGATTGTCGCGAGCACGGGTTGCATAGTGCTGATCTTGCTCTTGGCTGTTAAACATATAAAAATCACCAATACTTTTTTGTATGGCTAAGCGCATATGAAACAGCTCATTGAGTTGAGGTTGGCTGATGGCGGTTGTTTGCTGCTCCGCTTCTGCGGCAAATACGGATAGGGATGCCGAGGAGAACGCACTTAAACACAGTGCTAGAACAAGACTCTTCATGGCTGAAGCTCCAATTATGCGTAATATTATTGTTGTTATTGAAAGGTTCTGTTGAACCTTCTGCTCCTGACTCTACCCTGTGATTCTATATTTGGCTACCTGTTGCTGTAGGGAATCAGGCTTGGCCGCGCCTGGATCTTACTGCTTGGTTCGCCCACTAAAATCTCTTTATAAATCATCCCGTTTGCGCCTGTTGGCCTTATCTTTGAATAATTTTCTTGCAGTCAATAGCAGCTAATAATTGACAAAGGGAAAAATTTCCGTGAATGTGTGCTTACCCAAATCAAACGGGCGTATGAAATACGTGTTGGCTCTGCTGCAGAATTCTTTTTGAGTCTCACTGCGGTGGTTATGTTGATCAGTATTTCGCAAAGTGCCTTGCACAATGTTTAATGGCTGACAGTGCTACAAGTGTCACTGCTCAGCTTCCATATCGTGGAGATCAGTTGATGATTTACGAAGGTAAAGCCATCACGGTGAAGACTCTTGAAAGTGGTATCGTCGAATTAAATTTCGATCTCAAGGGTGAGTCCGTCAACAAGTTTAACCGTCTTACACTGAC
>JAAYFI010000023.1 GCA_012728315.1 Gammaproteobacteria bacterium | reverse complement strand
AGCAAGATAGTCAAAAGGGAAAACAGCACAATCCTTTTGCCAACACTGAGTAATCTAGGCATCACTAAGTAAACCTTCCACACAAACTATTTGGCGCAGGGTATGCGCAGTTTTCACTAAATTTTGCTGCACTGCCATAGCCGCTTCTGCAGCTATAACACTGGCATTAACTCATTATTATACATCAGTAGTAGCCTTTTGATGGTGCTTTATCGCAATGGCACGCTTGGCTGCAGCTGCTCACCCGGTCCGTGCCATTACCCAGGGCGCGGCCATAAAAGCTTGTCGCGCCCATAGAGCCTTGCATAATAGCCCGCTGATCATGCCAAGCAGAGCGCGCATCGCTACAGCTATCCACAGCTGTTGAGCACAATACGGCTCTTGCGGGTAGCCTACAGTGATGAAGGCAGTCAATTGCCTCTTGCACGCTGCTGTAGGGTCTGTTGCTTTCCTGTGTTAAGGCTGCAGTTAGCACAGGTCATAGGCGGTTCAATAACCGCCTAAAAAGCGCTAGCTGGTTTCGGATTGCTGCATCAGTGCTTGCATTTTTTGCTTGTTAGGTTGTGTCACTATGCCGCGCTCGGTGACGATAACATCAATCAGGTCTGCCGGAGTGACATCAAAGACTGGATTAAAGGCATTGATCTGCGCTGCGACACGCTGTCCGCCGAGGTATAAAATTTCAGCCCCCTCGCGCTCTTCAATAGGTATATCAACACCGCTTTCCAGTTGCATATCTATAGTGCTGCTGGGTGCGACGACCATAAACTTGACCTGGTGATGACGAGCTAAGACAGCCAGCTGATAAGTGCCAATCTTATTTGCCACATCGCCATTAGCAGCAATGCGGTCAGCCCCGACAATCACCCAAGTGATTTTACCTTGCGCCATTAAGTGCGCAGCGGTGGAGTCTACGTTTAACAGGCTTGGAATCCCCTCACCCACTAACTCCCAAGCCGTTAGACGCGAGCCTTGTAACCAAGGGCGGGTTTCATTGATATGTACGCACTTGACTAAGCCGTCTAGATAGGCTGCGCGAATCACCCCTAAGGCTGTGCCAAACCCTGCAGTGGCTAACGCGCCTGTATTGCAGTGGGTCATTACATGTTGCGGCGTGCTGCACGCTTCACGTATGACTTGCAAACCCAGTTGCGCTGTATAGAGGTTGGCTTCACGGTCATCATTTAAGATGGCTACAGCCTGCGCTTCGATGGCAGGCAGAGGGTTTTTATCGTCTCCTAGTGCTGCTATACAGTCGCGCATTTCTTGCAACGCCCAAAATAAATTCACGGCTGTGGGACGTGATTGTGCGAGGACAGCAAAATCCGCTTCAAGTGTAGCCTGCCAGTTTGCGGCGTTATGCGCCCAGTGTTGATAAGCGGCCAGTACGATGCCAAACGCGGCAGCAACACCAATAGCCGGCGCGCCACGGACACGCATTTCACGAATGGCTAAAGCGACGTCGGCGGCCGTCTTGTACCCTTGCCAATGTTCTTGTTGTGGCAGCAAGCGCTGATCCAACAAGTAGAGCGTCTTATCACGCCACTCCAATGCTTTAACTTTTTCAGCAGCAAGCATCTGTTCACGTATCATTGGCACAGCCCCTTGAAAAATAAGTAATTATAGCCGAACCTGCAGTTAAAACCGCATAACATCTGTGTCTCTTTAGCACGAGGTTGCGTCTGACGCAGTGCTGCGACTCACTAGATCCAGTAAATCGTATAAGTTAACCATTGAGCAGGAAGCCGCGCATGACGCACTTGCCGTTAGATTGTTTGTTATTGCCCGAGTGGCTGGTGCCGGTTGAGCCGGCGGGTGTGATCTTAAAAAATTATGCACTGGGTATCCGCGACGATCGAATTGCGCTGATTGCGCCGCGCGAACAAGCACTCAAAGTTCCTTGCGCTGATATTCGCGAGCTGCCTAATACCCTTTTAACTCCGGGTTTAATCAATGCGCACGGTCACGCTGCCATGAGCCTATTTCGCGGCCTTGCGGACGACCTGCCTTTGCATGTTTGGCTCAATGAGTATATTTGGCCAGCAGAAGCGCAATGGGTTAATGAGGATTTTATTCGTGACGGAACGGAGCTTGCCATTGCTGAGCAGCTGAAAAATGGAATCAGTTGCTTTTCTGATATGTATTTTTACCCTGATATCGTCTGTCAGCAGGTGCACAGTAGCGGTATTCGCGCACAAATCACGGTACCTTTACTTGATTTTCCTGTGCCCGGGGCGCGCAATAGTGCTGAAGCGTTGCGTCAAGGTCTGCAGTTATTTGATGACTTCAAGCAGCACTCGCGCCTTTCCATTGGCTTTGGGCCGCACTCACCGTATACCGTTGCTGATCAAGGCTTGGATAATATTGTAATGCTGGCTGCGCAACTGGATGCGCCCGTACAAATGCATGTACACGAAACCGCCACGGAAGTGCAGCAAAGCTTGGATAAGTATGGCGAGCGGCCGCTGGCCCGTTTGGCGCGTTTAGGCTTGCTAGGGCCTCGTTTTCAAGCTGTACATATGACTCAGGTGAACGATGAGGACCTGGCTTTGTTGGTACAAAGCAATAGCAGTGTCATTCACTGCCCTGAGTCGAATTTAAAGTTAGCCAGCGGTTTCTGCCCTATTGAGCGCCTCTGGAATGCTGGCGTTAATATAGCCATAGGCACCGATGGCGCCGCCAGTAACAACAACCTTGACTTGCTGGGTGAAACCCGCACTGCTGCATTGCTAGCTAAAGCGGTTGCGCAATCAGCTAGCGCTATTGATGCGCATCGGGCTTTGCGTATGGCAACTTTAAACGGTGCGCGCGCGTTAGGTCTTGATTCGCAAACAGGTAGCTTGGAGGTCGGAAAGCTTGCTGATATAACAGCTTTTGATTTTAACGATCTATCGGTGCAACCTGTGTACGACCCCGTCTCTCAGCTGATTTATGCAGCAGCACGTAACTGTGTACGGCATGTCTGGGTCGGTGGCAAACAGTTATTAAAAGATCGCCAGCTGCTTCGTATGGATGAGGAAAAAATCATTTTTACAAGCCAACAATGGGCAAAAACAATAGCAAATAAATCAAAGGCTTAAAGAATTGACTTAAAGCAAATTAAAGATGTTTTTATCGTCTTATGAGCATCTCTAAGGCAGCAATCTAGAAAAACTGGCATGATGTGCGTATTAAATCGCAGCACTTATTGTATAGGACTAGGTTATGACCAATGTAGACCATGCTGAAATTGCGAAGTTTGAAGCCTTAGCTCACCGCTGGTGGGATCGTGAAAGTGAGTTTAAACCTTTGCATGATATCAATCCGCTGCGCGTCAATTGGATTGATGAGCGCGTATCTTTAGCTGGAAAAAAAGTTTTAGATGTTGGTTGCGGTGGTGGCATTTTAAGTGAAGCAATGGCGCAGCGTGGCGCGCAGGTTACCGGGATTGATATGGGTGAAGCGCCCTTAGCGGTTGCGCGCTTACATCAGCTTGAAAGTGGTGTTGAGGTCACTTATCGACAAATCACCGCTGAGGCCTTGGCGGAAGAGATGCCTGGGCAGTTTGATGTGGTCACTTGCTTGGAGATGCTTGAGCATGTACCCGATCCTGCCTCGATTATTCGGGCCTGCTACACCTTAGTTAAACCGGGCGGGCAAGTTTTTTTCTCCACCATCAATCGCAACCCTAAGGCCTATTTGTTTGCCATTGTCGGTGCAGAATACATCATGCGTCTGCTGCCGCGTGGCACCCATGATTTCAAAAAGTTTATTCGCCCTTCTGAGTTAGGGGCTTGGAGTCGTGCGGCTGGTTTGCAGGTGCAGGATATTATTGGCCTGACCTACAATCCGCTAACAAAACGCTACAAGCTTGAAGCCGATGTGGATGTCAATTACATGCTTTACACCACCAAGGATGCCTGATGCGTATAGAAGCGGTGCTGTTTGATCTAGACGGTACATTACTCGATACAGCCAAAGATTTTTATGCCATTGTGCAAAATATGCGTGCACAGCGTGGACTGATGCCACTGGACGATGAGGCGGGTTTTCGTCAATGCGTCTCACATGGTGCACGAGCCATGGTGAGTTACGCTTTTGCTTTGGAGCAAGATGACCCTGCTGCAGAGGCTTTATGCGAAGCCTTTCTGGCCCATTATGAGCAGCAATATGCGCTGTTTACCGAGCCCTTTCCTGGGGTACTTCCTTTATTAGAGCGGCTCGAGGGTGCCGGTATCCGCTGGGGTGTTGCAACTAATAAACCACTGCGTTTTGCCCAGCCCATTATGGATGCGCTGAATTTATCTGCACGAAGCGCAGTGCTGCTCTGCCCTGAGCATGTGCGCAACAGTAAGCCGGCCCCGGACATGCTGTTGGCGGCGAGCGAGCAGCTGCAACTTGACCCGCGGCAAGTGATCTATGTCGGTGATGGTAAGCGTGATATTGATGCCGGACGTGCAGCACAGATGCATACTGTTGCCGTGCGTTACGGCTACATCTCGGCAGATGACAACCCGGCTCATTGGGGGGCTGACGCTGTGATTGATACAATTACTGAATTAGAGTTTTTGTTAGAAGCACAATGCCATTGCTAAGCACGGCTCACTTAACTATTTACCAGCATCGAATCTAGATGAATAATTTGGTCTAACTTATTGATTTAAAAGAGAAAAGTTATGTTTGATTACACTGCACCCGCTGAGTTATTAAAGGGTCGGACAATTCTAGTAACGGGCGCTGGACGTGGTATTGGCGCAGCCGCCGCACGTACTTATGCCGCCCATGGTGCCACAGTGCTCTTACTGGGTAAAACCGAAAAAAATCTTAATGCGGTATACGATGAAATTGTTGCTGCCGGGCATCCTGAGCCTGTGGTCATTCCATTGGACTTAGAGAAAGCCAGTAAAGAAGCCTATGACGAGCTGGGTGCTATGATTGAGTCCGAGTTCGGCTGCCTTGATGGCATTTTGCACAATGCGTCCATTTTAGGCCCACGCACACCGCTTGAGCAGTTAGCTGGAGAAAACTTTGCCAAGGTGATGCAGATTAACGTTAATGCAATGTTTATGTTAACCAGTGCTCTGCTGCCATTATTGCGTTTATCGAATGACGCTTCAGTGATCTTTACTTCCAGCAGTGTTGGCCGCAAAGGTCGCGCATACTGGGGTGCTTATGCAGTGTCTAAATTCGCCACTGAAGGGCTTATGCAGGTGATGGCCGACGAGCTGGAAGGGACTACGGTTCGTGCCAATAGCCTTAATCCGGGAGCAACTCGCACAGATATGCGCGCCCATGCTTATCCGGGAGAGAATCCACTCAACAACCCAACGCCTGATGAGATTATGCCGCTTTACTTGTACCTTATGGGACCGGATAGCACAGGCGTGACGGGCCAAGCCTTTAATGCACAGTAAATGACTGAGTTCGTTTGCCTGACATCTTCTTTTTACGGCGCCATAGCCTGCGGGTGTAGCGCCGTGAATCCATGTCGATAGGCGAGGTCCTTAAAAAATCCTTCCGCTCTTCCCTATTTTGTCTTTTTTTATTACTCCCCCGCTCCGCCATAATCCTGACAGGCTCAGGCTACTGTTTTTAAAGTGATGGCTTTTTGCAATGTTTTTTTGACAGTTACTTAAAGTGTTGACATAAGTTATTGAAAATAAAGGGTTTTTAAAAGTTGGCATGATAATAGCTTGAGTGTGCATAGGAACGCTTAAGGAACAACAACTTATGAACACCCAGCTCAATTCAAATGTTATCAATCTAGACAGTAGTGCAGCCAAGCGCATGGCAAGCACGGTAAAAGAACTGCCGCTGATTACGTTAACACACGAAGAATTGCGCCAACTGTTGTCAAATCAGTTACAAAGCTCCTTGGACATACAAGTGATCATGGATACTTTTTTCCAGATATCGCAGCGTATGATTGCCTATGATTCACTGACGTACAACCATGCTGGGCACAATATCATTGTGGCATTGGGCTTGAGCCAAAAACATAGCGTTACCTACCAGCTCAATTATCAAGGTGAGTATTTAGGCGATATCATATTTAGCCGCGCCGAAAGCTTTAGTGAGCACGAACTGGGTGATTTCGAGTCTATTATTACCAGTCTAGTATTCCCGCTGCGCAATGGTTTGTTGTATGCCGCAGCGCTAAATAGCGCTTTAAAAGATCCGTTAACCGGGGTCGGCAACCGCATATCGATGCAGCAGACTTTGCAGCGTGATATTGATACTGCACAGCGCCACAAGCAAGCGCTCTCTGTGCTGATGATTGATATAGATTACTTTAAGAGCATCAATGATCGTTATGGTCATAGTGCGGGCGATTTGGTTTTAGTCAAGATTGCGCAGCATATTGAAAAGCAGTTGCGCATCACTGACGCTTTGTTTCGCTACGGTGGTGAAGAGTTTTTAGCGGTACTGCCCAATACCTGCAAAGAGCACGCTATTGTGGCTGCTGAACGCTTGCTTGAAAGCTTGAAAAATCTACAGATTAATCATGCGGCTCAGGATATTGATGTCACGGCAAGTATAGGCTGCGCAGCACTCACTGCTGAAGATACCATCACAAGTCTTTTGCAGCGTTCTGATATTGCCTTATATGCGGCTAAGCGTAACGGGCGCAATCAAGTTCAATCAGCGCCTTAAATGATTAAAGGCGCTGATTGCATGGCAGGCCTTATTCAGGACGCAGACGACGTGTCGGCGTTTTTTTGTGTGTAGCACTGCCTGTTGAGCGTGGTTTTCTTGAGTCTTTAGCAAACTCAATAGGTTGCTCTTTGCTGGTTGTGTAGACTGTTTTATCTGCGCCACGGCGAGTATTGCGGCCTGCGGCAACGGGCTTGGCGGTTTTGCGTTGCTGACGCTCAAGTTTTTCTTTGGCCTTTAGGCTCATTTCAGGCAAGGCAATGGGTTCTAAGCCAACTTCTTTGCTTAAAATGTCCACCTCGGCCTGCCCCATTTCACGCCAGCGTCCCATACTTAAATCGGACGTTAAGAATACGGGACCAAAGCGCACACGCTTAAGGCGACTGACCACAACACCTTGTGACTCCCACAAGCGCCGCACTTCTCGGTTACGGCCTTCCATCACCACGCAGTGATACCAACGGTTAAAACCTTCACCGCCGGGGGCCGCCTGAATATCGGTAAACTTTGCTGGGCCGTCGTCAAGCATCACGCCGCGCTTCAGGTTATCAATCATCTCTTCGGTCACTTCACCGCGCACACGCACTGCGTATTCGCGATCCATCTGGTAGGAAGGATGCATTAAGCGATTAGCCAGTTCACCGTCTGTGGTAAACATCAGCAAGCCTGTCGTGTTGATATCTAAACGACCAATATTGATCCAGCGTCCTGCATGGGGGCGCGGAATACGATCAAATACGGTCGGACGCCCTTCTGGGTCGTTGCGTGTGCACACCTCGCCGTCTGGCTTGTTATAAATCAATACACGGCGTTGCAGGTAATCTGCTGTGTCATTTTTCAAGGGGCGCCCATCAACAGTGATGGCATCTAGAGCATCCACTCGAGTGCCTAACTTAGCCACACGTGAATTGACTTGAACGCGGCCTTCGCTGATCCACTGTTCCATTTCACGACGAGAGCCAACGCCCATACGTGCTAACACTTTTTGTAGTTTTTCACCTGCTGGTGTCACAGCAGATTGTTTAGTTTTATCGTTCATCTAAGCACCTCCCGGTGGGTCACTTTTCTGTTGTTAAATTGCAAACATTGCAAGATTGCTATCATACGCTGAGCGGCATCAATAGACGACATAAATCAGTCCGCGCGCTGGGTTAAATGCCATGCTTGGTGAATTTTCTTATTGCGGGCAAAATCCGGATCAAAGCTCTGTGCGGTAATATTGGTGACCTGGTAGCGTGCCGCAATACTGTCATCCATAACAAAACGGCGGAAGTTATTTGAAAAATACAAGCTGCCACCCGGAGCTAAGCGTGCCATGGCGCGATCGAGCAAGAGCACATGATCTCTTTGAATATCGAAGACATCATCCATGCGTTTTGAGTTAGAAAAAGTGGGTGGGTCAACAAAAATCAGATCATAGGTTTCACGATCATTTTCTAGCCAAGCCATTACATCAGCATGCACCAAATGATGTTTATCAGAAAAACCATTGAGGGCTAAATTGCGCTTTGCCCAGTCTAAGTACGTTTTGGATAAGTCAACGCTGGTTGTACTGCGTGCGCCGCCTTGCGCAGCATGCACCGTAGCCACTGCGGTATAACAAAACAGATTCAAAAAACGTTTGCCTGCAGCCTCTCTCTGAATACGCATGCGCATCGGGCGATGATCTAGAAACAGGCCTGTATCCAAATAGTCGGTTAAATTGACCAGCAGCTTAATGCCACCTTCCGAGACCTGCATAAACTGCCCGCGCTCAGCTTGGCGCTCATATTGACGGGTGCCGGCTTGGCGTTCACGCCGTTTAATAACAATACGTTCAGGTGGCACATCCATCACTGTAGGAATAGCGGCTAAAGCATCTAAGAAGCGACCTTGCGCCTTTTCTGGATCGATTGAGCGTGGCGCTGCATATTCTTGCACATGCAGCCAGTCAGCGTAGACGTCAATAGCTAGAGCATACTCAGGCATATCGGCATCATAGAGGCGATAGCATTCAATCTGCTCTTTGCGCACCCATTTACCCAGCTGTTTAAGGTTTTTTTGTAGGCGATTAGCAAACATTTGCCCGCCTTCACTTAAGCGAGCGGTTTGCGTTGCAGCGGGGCTAACCTGAGCCTCACCGGTTAAACGTGGAGCCTCGTTCAGTTGCTGCGACGCTTGAGTTTGCGAGGCGCTGGTGATTCGCTCTGAAGTGACAAAGCGGTCTGCAGTGACATTAAACAACAACAAGCGGCACGGTAAAGCACCATTAAACAGTGAATACTGTTTATGGCTGCGCAATCCCATGCGTTTACCCAGCTCTGGGGCTCCAGTAAATACAGCGGCTTGCCAACCTAGACAGACACTGCGTAAGCGCTCGCCTAAATACTGGTAAAGGTATAATAAGCTGGCTTCATCGCCCAAGCGTTCTCCGTAAGGTGGGTTGGTGACAACCAAACCTGTTTGACCTTGATCAGGCTTAGGCTCAAACGTGGCCAGCTCGCCTTGATAAATATTGACCCAACGGGCTAAGCCCGCGCGCTCGATATTATTGCGCGCAGGTTGGATCAGTCGAGGATCCGCTTCATAGCCGCGAATCCATAATGGGGGTTTGGCTAAACCGGTTTGGGCGCGTTGCTGAGCTTCGGCATGCAGTGCTTGCCAGATGTCCGGCTTGTGTCCGAGCCAATGGGTAAATCCCCAGCGCTCACGGCGCAAGTTGGGTGCAACATCAGCAGCCATCAGTGCGCCTTCAATTAAAAAGGTGCCTACACCGCACATGGGGTCAACCAGCGCTCCGCCCTGCTTGGCTAACTCTGGCCAGCCGGCACGCAATAAAATTGCGGCGGCCAGGTTTTCTTTCAGGGGCGCTGCGCCCTGCTGTAAGCGATAGCCACGCTGATGCAGGCTGGTGCCAGACAAATCCAACGACAAAACGGCTTCACCGCGACGTAAATGTAAGTGCACGCGTATATCAGGATTAACCTTATCCACTGAGGGACGGTTGCCTTGCGTGTCGCGCAGGGCATCAACAATGGCATCTTTAACCTTCAGCGCACCAAAGTGTGTGTTATCAATGCCCGAGCCCCGGCCTGTAAACTCCACGGATAAGGTGCCAGTGGCTTGCAAGTGCGCAGACCAATCTAAATCATTGATGCCGTGATACAGATCTTCGACAGTTTTGACGCTAAAGCGCTTTAGAACCAGCAGCACACGGTTGGCCAGTCGTGACCATAAACACATTCTGTAGGCCGCTTGGAGCGTGCCTCGTCCGGAGACGCCCGCCAGTTGTTCACGTGCATCGGTTAAACCAAGTGTCTGCGCCTCCTCAAGCAATAAACCTTCGAGGCTTTTGGGACAGGTTAAATACAGTTCAACTTCATTATTGGCGGGCATAAATATTCCAGTGGCTGCTTAATTCAAAACGATTGCTAAAGATGGGACATGGTTTTACACAGCGAAACGCTGACCTTTCATCGATTTGCTGTGTTGTATGTAAAATTTTTTGCTCAATTGGCTGGGCTTATTTTAAACCTTACTCAGGTGCAACGCAGCGTTAATGCAGATGTTGCTGCTTTGTGCTCTGAAACAAATTGTCACTTATGCGTTTTCTGTTACAAAACAGGGCGGCATATATGAAAATAATCATTCCATGATCCTTAAGCATTGGTTAGAACTATCCATAGCTTGCACACCTGTGTAATGCCAGAAACTTATTCAGGAGCATATGGGTTTCTTATCTGTACAGTATACGGCTTTCTTTCAAAGCCGGCGGTAACAATTCAAGTCAAATACTGAGGGCTACACCCAATGAGAAGACTCAAGCGTGATCCGTTAGAGCGTGCTTTTTTACGTGGCTACCAACATGGTATCACTGGTAAGTCGCGCGAACTCTGTCCATTTAATTTAGCAGCTGCTCGCCAAGCTTGGTTAAACGGCTGGCGAGAAGGACGTGGCGATAACTGGGATGGTTATCGTGGTACAGCTGGCATTCATCGACTGAATGAGCTCAATGCCGTAGGGTAATCATCATTATGTTATGTCGTGAGGCACCAGCTTGGGCCTCACGATTGCCTAGGCTAGCCTTGATTGCTCTGTGCTGCAGTCGCCGCCGCGATAGCGTCAACCGACTCTCTGATCAGCTTAGGGCCCTTGTAAATAAATCCTGAGTAAACCTGCACCAGACTCGCGCCTGCTTGAATTTTTTCTGCAGCGTGCTGGCCTTCGGTAATGCCGCCTGCAGCAATAATAGGTAAGCGCCCCGCTAAGGTTTCAGCAAGTATGCGCACCACATGAGTACTTTGCTCACGCACCGGGGCGCCTGATAAACCACCACTCTCATCAGCATGCTGCATGCCTTCAACACCCTTGCGCGACACTGTTGTGTTGGTTGCAATCACTGCATCCATGCCGGTTTCAATTAAAATATGTGCCACTTCGGCAATTTCATCATCGCTCATATCAGGTGCAATTTTAATGGCTAGCGGGACACGTTTACCATGCAATACGGTTAAGTCTTCTTGACGTTGCCGCAAGGTGTCGAGCAAGTTTTTCAGCGAATCACCAAACTGTAAAGAACGCAAACCTGGCGTATTGGGTGAGCTGACATTAACGGTAATATAGCTTGCGCTGCGGTAAACCTTGTCCATGCATATCAGGTAATCGTCAGCAGCATTTTCTACAGGCGTATCGACGTTTTTGCCGATATTAATGCCCAGTACCCCAGAAAAACCTGCGTTTTCTACACGTGCAACAAGATGATCTACGCCTAGGTTATTAAACCCCATTCGGTTAATCACCCCTTCTGCTGCTGGTAAGCGAAACAGGCGGGGCTTAGGGTTGCCTGGTTGTGCGCGCGGCGTCACTGTACCGATTTCAATAAAGCCAAAACCTAAGCCGGATAAGCCTAAAATAGCATCGCCATTTTTATCCAAACCCGCAGCCAGCCCAACAGGGTTGGGGAAATCAATGCCCATGACATTCAACGGCAATGACCTAGGCTGTTTAACTAAAGGCCGCGTCAGACCCAGACGCCCCGCCGCACCGAGCAGGTCAATGGTAAGCTCATGCGCAGTTTCTGGGGAGAGTTTAAAAAGCAAACGACGAGATAAGTTATACATAGAATAAGTATCGAATCAGTTAAAAATAATAATTTAATTATAGCGGGTTAAGTTAGCCGACGCAGATTTAATAACTGCCCTTGAGGATTAAAATCCATAATAAAACGACCCGATATGCCACTGTGTGTTAAAAAAGGCTGCAAGTGCCGCGCAGGTAAACTCACTGTGCGCCCATCTTGGCTACGGATCAGAATGCGATTGGCTGTGCCTTGGTAAACGCGCAAGTAATCCTTTGCCGGTATCGATATGTCAAACACTAAACTGAGCATGCTAAACTCTAAATACGTTATGCACTGTTTTGAAAATCGAACTCAGTGTAGCATGCACTGTGAAGGTATTCTTGTGCAGCTCCTACAGATCTCAAGGTGTTAGCTAGGCTTATGGATAAACCCTCTTTTTCCAACTCAATGCTGTCACGATTGCTGACCGTATTTAAAGGCGCGGACACTAACGCCAAGACGTTTACGCCCAAGCAGATAGCACAGCGTGTAAAGCTGCCTTTTACTGGTCTAGACAAACCTGAACTGACGATTTGTTGGAAAGATAATCTGTACTTGCAGCACTTGCATGACTTGCCGCGCAGCGCACTGTCGGGTCCCGTGCAAGAAGATAAAGCCGAAGCGCACGCTTTACTGGCTAAATTGGTTAACAAAGTAGTAGACACTGAGTCTGTCATTGATTTACGCGAAGTGTATGGCATTAGTGAGCAGCTGCCCGGTGCTGCAGGCTTGCAAAACTTAGAAGCCCTCGCAGCATCGCAGCAATGCCGCCATATTCGTATTATCAGCTACCGCGACTTTGAGAAAACCATAACTCAAGCTATACCCCACTTTTTAGCAGAGCAACCGATCAAGTTGCGCCAAGCCAGCTGGCTGGGTGATCAGTTATTTTGGGCGCAAGAGCAGAACAGTTGTGAATTTGCCTGTGCTGTGGTTTATGCCAGACGCCGGGGCTTAGATTTGCGTCGCAAAACCTGCATCAGCCGCTACACGCTGAACCTTGATACGGTATTGGCTGTGCAAAAAAACTATCACATGCTGATCATGCCTGAGAGTGCTTGGAGTGATCGTGAGTTTATGGCGATTTTACTGGCTTCAGGCAGTCCTTACGCCCGCTTAACACTGAGTAAAGCGCCGCATCCTGTAGAAGTATTGCTGTTGCCCAAGCATAAGCAGCAATCCAACACCCTTGGTGAAGGCTTAAAACTTGCCGGTGCGCATGATGCATGCGCAGTGCTTCTGTTGCTTGCACAACACTAATCGCTCTCGCCTTCCCTGTTTCTCCATCAGCGCAGCGCTTAAATTAGCGCAGTGAGTTGTTGTTGCATATAAAAAATGACTGTATATAATGACAGTCACTGTATAAAACAACAGAGACTCATTATGTCTAAGTTAACAAAACGTCAGTCAGAGATTTTAAGCTTTCTTAAACACTGGATCGAAGATAATGGCTACCCGCCAACCCGTGCCGAAATTGCCAAAGAGTTAGGCTTTAAATCTCCGAATGCGGCCGAAGACCACCTCAAAGCTTTGGCACGCAAAGGTGCAATTGAAATGATTCCTGGCGCTTCGCGCGGTCTTAAAATCGTTGACAGTTTAACTGCTGATGAGCTGCCGACTCATGAAAATGAGTTGCCGGTGATTGGTCGTGTTGCGGCAGGTGAGCCCATTTTAGCGCAGCAACATATTGAAAGCTCTTGTCCGGTACCACCTGATTTCTTTAAGCCGCGGGCAGATTACTTGCTGCAAGTACGCGGCATGAGCATGAAAGACATTGGCATTCTTGATGGTGATCTACTCGCTGTGCACATCACTAAAGAAGCACGCAATGGCCAAGTTGTTGTGGCGCGTATTGATGATGAGGTCACAGTAAAACGCTATAAGCGTGAAGGCAGTAAGGTTTGGTTGTTACCCGAAAACCCTGATTTTGAGCCGATTGTAGTCGATCTAACAACACAAGAGCTGACCATCGAAGGTCTAAGTGTCGGCGTTATCCGCCGCTAAAGAGGTTTTATGACGAGCCCAATACCACTTGAGCAGCAACAGATATCACTGTTTGAGCCTCTGCTTAACTTAGAGAGTGCAGCCGTTGCACCTCTATATTCAGCGCCTGCGTATCCAGTCGCAAAACAGCAGGATGACAGTGTCTTTAGTGAGATTTCTTTATCCGGGAGTGCACAGCAATGTTTACAGCTTATTGCCCCTATTTTGCGCGAGCTGAGCGACGGTCAAAATGATCGCTGGCTGACCTTGGTGTCGCCACCTGAACAAATTACAGCACAATGGCTGCGTGCCGCCGGCCTAAATCGTGAGCGCATTTTAGTGCTACGCCCAAGTGGAATACAAAGCAGTCAAGAGCTGGCTTGTGAAGCTTTACGTCTGGGTTGCAGTCACACTGTTATTAGCTGGTTTAATCCTTTGCCAGCGGCGGCGCGGGCACGCCTGAGCAAAGCAGCCCGTGTAGGCCTTGCGCAAAGTCTGAATATTCGCCAACCCTTCACGATCTGATGCCCCCTAGCAGATCGTTTGCCGCGCAACATTTAAGTTTGCGCGGCTTTTTTATGCGCCAGTATTAATCCGCTAAAAGCTTTTCCCAAGCTTTTGCTTCCTTTTTCGAAGTTCCACCCAACAATTCTAAGGCTTGGCGTAAACGGTAGCGGGTTAAATCTGGGCCTAATATTGCCATAGCGTCCAACACGGATACCGAGCTGGCCTGCCCTGTGATCGCTGCAAACATTAACGGCATAATGTCGCGCAGTTTGAGCTCAAGCAAATCCCCAGTGGCATTGATGCAAGCGGTAATAGCCTCTTTATCCCACTGGCGTAAAGCTTCCAGCTTCCACAGCACGAACTGCAGAACTTGGCGAACTTGATCGCTATTAAGTTTTTTATGGGCAAAGAGTTCTGTGGTCAGCGCAACGCCACCAGAAAAGAAGAAGCCCGCTAGAGGTGCGATTTCACTCAATGTTTCCACACGCGCTTGTACATGAGGAGCAATTTGCATCATATAGTCGCGGTTAAATGCCCATTGCTGTGCAGCATCAGCAAATTGCTCAACGCTTAACTCGCGCAGCCATTGACCATTGAGCCAAGACAGTTTCTCTACATCAAAGATAGGTCCACCTAAAGACACGCGATTGATATCAAAGTGTTTAATCATTTCATCGAGGGAGAACTTCTCACGCTCATCGGGCATCGACCAGCCCATGCGGCCTAAATAGTTCAGCATGGCTTGCGGCAGATAGCCCATACGCTCATAGAAAGTGACTGACGTTGGGTTTTTACGCTTTGATAGCTTACTTTTATCGGGATTACGCAGCAGCGGCATATAGCACAGCACAGGTTGTTCCCAGCCAAAGTACTCATAGAGTGCGATCAATTTAGGCGCGGAGGGAAGCCATTCCTCACCACGCAAAACATGCGTAATGCCCATCAAATGGTCATCAACCACGTTGGCTAAAAAGTAGGTTGGTAAACCGTCAGCTTTCATTAGAACTTGCATGTCCATGCGATCCCAGCCGATTTCCACCTCGCCGCGCAGCATGTCTTTGACAACGCATACACCTTCTGTAGGGACTCGCATACGAATCACATGGGACTCGCCAGCGGCAACGCGTTGCTGTGCTTGTGCAGGATCTAAATGCGAGCAATGGCCATCATAGGCGGGCGTTTGTTTAGCGGCCATCTGCGCTGCACGAACTTCATTGAGACGCTCTGCACTGCAAAAGCAAGGAAAGGCATGGCCTTTTTCCACTAAAATGTCAGCGTGCTTTTTATAAATATCAGCGCGTTCGCTTTGTCGGTACGGACCATGTGGACCGCCTACATCGGGGCCTTCATCCCACTCAATGCCAAGCCAGCGTAATGAATCGAAAATTTGCTGTTCTGACTCACGACTGGAACGCACTTGGTCAGTGTCTTCAATACGCAGAATAAATTGACCACCATGCTGGCGTGCAAAGCACATATTAAATAATGCAATATAAGCGGTGCCAACGTGCGGATCACCCGTTGGTGAAGGTGCAATACGAGTACGTACAGTGGTCATTTAGTTCACTCAAAGCCAAAGAATATAAAAGTAAGCCCGTATCTTAGCAAATTCTGAGCAGCGCGCTCCAGTTGTCCTTTAATAACCGTCGACGCGATGCATGCAGGTCCTTGCCAATCCGTCTGCCGTTTTACATATCCAGCAGCCGTAGACGCAAACGTTGCACCTCATCACGCATTTGTGCCGCAGCTTCGAACTCAAGGTCGCGTGCCAATTGATACATTTGTTCTTCCAGTTGTTTAATGCGCTTACCAATATCACTGGGCGTGCGCAGATGCTGATCATATTCAGCGGCTTGTTCAGCGGCCTTGGCTTGGGCTTTACGTTTATTACTGCGTGCGCCCGGTACCACAGCGCCTTCCATAATATCTTTAACACTTTTCTTTACCCCGATCGGGGTGATGTTATGCAGTGCGTTAAAGGCGATTTGCTTTTCGCGGCGACGATTGGTTTCATCAATGGCGCGCTCCATTGAGCCGGTGATGCGATCAGCATATAAGATAGCTTTACCATTAATGTTACGTGCAGCACGACCGATGGTTTGAATCAAAGAACGCTCTGAACGCAGAAAACCTTCTTTGTCGGCATCGAGAATGGCGACCAATGACACTTCAGGCATATCTAAACCTTCGCGCAGCAAGTTAATGCCGACCAGCACGTCAAATACGCCCATGCGCAGATCACGGATAATTTCAACGCGCTCCACAGTATCAATATCTGAGTGCAAATAACGTGCGCGCACATCGTGATCAGCTAAGTATTCAGTTAGATCTTCAGACATACGCTTGGTTAAAGTGGTTACCAGTACGCGCTCATCTGCCGCGATCCGTGCGCTGATTTGTGAGAGCAAATCATCCACTTGAGTTAAGGCAGGACGCACTTCGATTTCCGGATCAATTAAACCGGTTGGACGCACCACCTGCTCTACCACTTGACCTGCATGTTCTGCTTCATAATTACCGGGCGTTGCCGAAACAAAAATAGTTTGCGGACTGACCGCTTCCCACTCATCAAAACGCATAGGACGGTTATCTAATGCCGAAGGCAGTCGGAAGCCATAATTCACAAGATTTTCTTTGCGCGAGCGGTCGCCTTTATACATCGCACCAATCTGCGGCACAGAAACGTGTGATTCATCGATAATCAGTAAAGCGTTATCCGGCAAATAGTCATATAAGGTCGGTGGCGGCGCACCGGGAGCGCGACCGGATAAGTAGCGTGAGTAGTTTTCAATACCGTTGCAGTAACCCAGCTCTAAAATCATCTCTAAATCAAAGCGGGTACGCTGTTCTAAGCGCTGAGCTTCGACCAACTTATCTTGGCTACGCAAATACTCCAAACGTTCAGCCAGCTCCACTTTAATGTGCTCAAGCGCTTCTAATAGGGTTTCACGCGGCGTGACATAGTGTGATTTTGGATAAAAAGTAAAGCGCGGCAGCTTGCCAATCACCTTGCCCGTCAAAGGATCAAAGGCGCTGATGCTTTCGACTTCATCATCAAACAGCTCAACGCGGATGGCTTCAAAGTCAGATTCGGCTGGATACACATCAATCACATCGCCACGTACACGGAAAGTAGCGCGAGAAAAGTCCACTTCATTACGGGTGTATTGCAAATCTGCTAAGCGCGTTAACAAGGTGCGCTGATCAACACGGTCGCCACGATCCAGATGCACAACCATTTTCAAATAGCTTTCTGGACTGCCTAAGCCATAAATCGATGAGACGGTGGCAACAATAATAACATCCGGCCGCTCAAGCAGAGCCTTAGTGGCAGATAAACGCATTTGCTCAATGTGATCATTAATCGAAGCGTCTTTTTCAATAAAGGTGTCCGAGGCGGCGACATAGGCCTCCGGTTGGTAATAATCGTAATAGGATACGAAATACTCCACGGCATTATGTGGAAAAAACTCTTTAAACTCACCATAGAGCTGTGCGGCCAAGGTTTTATTGGGCGCAAGAATAATAGCAGGACGCTGCACCTGTTGAATGACATTAGCGATGCTGAAGGTTTTTCCTGAACCGGTCACGCCATGCAAAGTTTGATGTGATAAGCCCGATTCAAGTCCTGCGACTAACTGACGAATTGCTTGTGGCTGATCACCGGCAGGTTGAAATTGTGTGACTAGCTCAAAGCGTGACATGCAGAACCCCTAATACCAAGCGCGGTAAAACACCGCAAAACGAACAACAAACAATTATTACGTAAAAAACTTATATAGATTGCTATAATACCTGCCGAATCGCGCTGCGTCTCGGCGCAGTGTCTGTTAAGCTAATCCCTCCATTCCATAATTATCGAGTTCGCTAAACATGAGCCTGTTCTCTGCCGTCGAAATGGCGCCACGTGACCCCATCTTGGGTCTGAACGAAGCTTTTAACGCCGATACCCGTCCGCAAAAAGTCAACCTCGGTGTTGGTGTGTATTACAATGAGGCTGGACGTATCCCTCTTCTAAAAGCAGTTGAGCTAGCAGAAAAAGCGCGTGCTGAGGCGCATGCCCCGCGTGGCTATCTGCCTATTGAAGGTATAGGTGCATACGACAGTGCAGTACAAAAATTATTATTTGGTGCTGACTCAGACATTATCAAGTCTGGACGAATTGTGACCAGCCAAGCGATTGGCGGTACTGGCGCGTTAAAAATTGGTGCTGATTACCTTAAGCGTTTATTGCCCGACGCTGTTGTCGCGATCAGTGACCCAAGCTGGCAAAATCACCGTGCACTGTTTGAAGCGGCGGGCTTTCCTGTACAAGACTACCGCTATTATGATGCAGCGCAGCAAGGTGTTGATCTTGACGGTATGCTCGAAGATTTACGTCAATTGCCGCGTCAATCCATTATTGTTTTACATGCGTGCTGTCACAACCCAACGGGCGTTGATCTCAACCTCGAGCAATGGCAAGCCGTCCTCGCAGTGCTTAAAGAGTATGAGCATGTACCCTTTTTAGACATCGCCTATCAAGGCTTTGCTGAAGGTATTTATGAAGACGCAGCTGCGGTACGCTTATTTGCCGACTCGGGTATGCCATTTTTTGTATCCAGCTCATTCTCAAAGTCGTTTTCACTGTACGGTGAGCGTGTTGGCGCGTTGTCAATTATTGCTGACTCGGCTGAACAGGCCAGCCGTGTGCTTTCACAGCTTAAACAGGTGATTCGTACCAACTACTCTAACCCGCCCACCCACGGTGCAAGTGTTGTTGGCTTGGTTTTAAACACCCCTGAGCTCAATCAGCTTTGGCAAGAAGAGCTGGGCGAGATGCGTGAGCGTATCTTATTGATGCGCAAACTGATGGTTGAGCAGCTGGCCGCTAAAGGGGCTAAAAAAGATTTCAGCTTTGTCGCAGAGCAGCGCGGGATGTTCTCTTACTCAGGACTGACAAAAGAACAAGTGGATCGCCTACGCGATGAGTTTGCTATCTATGCCGTTTCCAGCGGTCGTATTTGTGTTGCTGCGCTAAACTTAAACAACATTGATGCAGTGACAGACGCCATCGTGCAGGTTCTGTAAACGCTTATTCGGTTTGCGTTAAGCGCATTGCACACCTTAAAAAGCCAGAAGCCATTGCGGGTTCTGGCTTTTTTATTAGCGGTTTTAAACGCTGCTGTAAACAGAGACATGGCCGGTATTTAAATATGTGCTGGCAATAACGCCCTCGCATGCACAGCCAGTGCCTAGAGGCGCCGCTCAGCATCGATTCGTCCATCTTTGAGGCAAAGGGTTTGATTGGCAAAAATTTTAACATCCTCAATGTCATGGGTAATTAAAATCAGCGGCACCGCTAAACGCTCTTGCAGTTCACGCAATTCCTTGCGCATATGCATACGCAAATCAGGATCTAATGCAGAAAAAGGTTCATCTAACAGTAAAGCCCGTGGCTCAGTGACCAAGGCACGCGCTAAGGCTGTACGTTGGCGCTGCCCACCCGATAGCTCATGAGGTTTTTGATTTTGCACGGCGTCTAAAGCAAAGGTATCGATCCAATAGTCTACGGTGCGACTGGTGAAATTGGCCCGCGGATTGAGGAGTCCAGCGTGCAAACTAAAAGCTATATTCTGCCGTACGCTTAAGTGTGGAAATAAGGCATAGTTTTGGAATAAAAAAGCCACATTACGCTGTTGCGGCGTTAGATTAATGCCCTGCGCTTGGTCAAATAACGTGCGCCCCGCTAATTTAATATGCCCACTATCAGGCTTAAGTAAACCAGCGATCATACGCAGCAATAAGCTTTTACCAGCCCCCGATGGGCCAAGAATCACTAAGCGATCAGCCTCAGAGCTATAGCTGACATTTAAGGAAAATGTTTGCTTGCCGGAACGCATCGTTTTGCTGACAGCTAAATCTAACAACATGACATTTACCTGACTCGCTCATTAACACGCCCTGGCGCTAAGCGACTGGCGCTTAACAAGACCACCACACAAACAATTGAAGTAATTATCACCAACATATTGGCCGTATCATCTTTACCGGCCTGCACAGCTTCGTAAACGGCAATGGATAGGGTTTGAGTCTTACCCGGAATACTGCCTGCTACCATTAAGGTTGCACCAAACTCACCCAGCGCACGGGCAAAGGCTAAAAGCACTCCGGCTAAAATACCGCGCCAGGCTAGAGGTAAGGTTATCCGAAAAAAAATAGCCAGCTCAGACACTCCAAGTACACGTGCAGCCTGCTCAAGCTCACTGTCCACGGCCTCAAAAGCTGCGCGCGCGGGCTTAAACACTAAAGGAAAAGCCACCACCGTGGCTGCAATCACCGCACCTTGCCAAGTGAAAATTAAATGAATCCCAAAAGTGTCGTACAGCCATGAGCCAAAGGCGCTGCGGCGGCCTAGCAAGACCAATAGATAGTAGCCCAGCACCGTCGGTGGCATCACCATAGGTAAAGTCAGCACGGTATCTAAAAAATCACGACCCCAAAAACGCGTACGCGCTAAAAAAAAACCAACGCCAACACCCAGAACAATATTCAGTGCTGTGGCCCAGCCTGCCACTTTCAATGACAGGCTGAGTGCAACCCATACTGCATCCATGGAAATCGCCTCTTACGGCTGACTAAATCCGTACTGTCCGAGCACAGCCTGACTTTCTGGATTGAAAATATAATCAATAAACTGCTGGCTCAGCGCTTTGGCAGCACTGTCTTGGGTAATCGCAATGGGATAACTGACCACGGTTTCTAACGGCACAGTAAATTGTACTTTAACTTTATCCGCCATTATGGCCGCGTCGGTGGCGTAGACAAAGCCTGCATCCACTTCATCACGCGCTACATAATCTAAAGATTGGCGAACGTTCTGTGTATTAATCATTTTCTCAGCCAACGCGTCCCATAAGCCATGGGCCTGTAATGCCTGCTTGCTGTAACGACCCACAGGTACGCTATCAGGGGTGCTCACGGCTAAACGTTGTAGTGTGTCTTGCTGTAAATCAGCCAATTGCGTCAGCTGGAGTTTGCTATTGCTTGGGGTTATTACCACAACAGTGTTTTGCACAAAATCTTTACGCGTATTTGCAGCGAGCAGGCCTTGCTCTTGTGCTTTATCCATGGTCACTTGGTCGGCCGATGCAAAAACATCAACGGGAGCTCCTTTAGCAATTTGTTGCAACAGCTCACCCGAGCCGGCAAAGTTCAGCAAGACCTTATGTTCAGGGTGTGCAGCTTCAAAATTGCTGGCAATTTCTTTAAATGCATTGGTCAAGCTGGCTGCTGCAGAAACGGTGATTTCAGCAGAAAACGCACTGCTCGTTGTGACAATGATTGCTGCTGCTAATAGATTTTTTAGACTTGTTTTTAACATGCGACACCCTCAGAGTTTGGTTTACCCGTTATATAATCTGAACTATAACGCTTTGCCCCAGAAATGGGTAGAGCTCGATGAAGGGCTGCGGCACTCAGTCGCTTGACGGTGCTGCAGCCCATGTGCGCAATGGTCTTTTAGTTAAACAAGCTAGAAAACGGCCAAAACCGTAAATGATCACCCACTGCGCAGGTGGTATTTTCCGGCAACTCAAGCAAACCATGGGCTTGGGTGGCGCTGCGCAAAATGCCTGAGCACTGCTTATCCAGTTTTTCAGCACAGCCATCCACTAAGGCCACACGAATAAACTCACGACGCACACCTGCCACTGGCACTGCAAAGTTTACCGGCACACTAAAGTGCTGTGCACATGGGTCAGTTACACCCATGCGGGTCAAAATATAAGGACGGGCAAGTATTAAAAAAGTGACTAAACTGGACGCTGGATTACCGGGCAAGCCGATCACAGGAACGCCTTGATAGCGACCTAAAGTAAAAGGTTTGCCAGGCTTTAAAGCCAGCTTCCAAAAATCCAGCTCACCTTCTTCACGCAGTACCTGACCTAGAAAATCGGCTTCACCAACCGAAACCCCACCGCTGCTGATCAGTAAATCGACATGATCCAGCTCCGCCAGTCGCTGCCGCGTCTGCTCTATGTCATCCGGTAAAATGCCCATATCAACAACAGCGCAGTTTAAGCGCTTCAGACTTTGCAGTAACAGAGTGCGATTACTGTTATAAATCTGTCCTGCGGCTAAGGGCTGACCTAGCTCGACCAGCTCATCCCCTGTTGAAACAACGGCTACACGTAACTGACGGCGTACTTTGACCCGCGCCGTACCAAGAGAAGCAGCCATGGCCAATTCAATCGGCCCTAGACGTATGCCCGCTGGTAATATTTTATCGCCGGGCATCGCCTCTTGCCCTTTCGGGCGTACAAACTTAGCTGCAGGCACAGCTTGGAGAAAACGCACCGAGCCGTCCGCCTGCACCTCAGTGTTTTCCTGCATTTCCACGGCATCAGCCCCTGCTGGCAGGGGGGCACCAGTGAAAATGCGTGCGCAAGTGCCTTCGCTTAGAGGCTCTGGGCTATGCCCAGCAAAAATCTTTTGACTGATCGGCAATACCTGTCCAGCCTGAACCTCTTTGCTGCGCACAGCATAGCCATCCATTGAGCTATTGGGCCAAGGAGGCATCGCAAACTGAGCCAGTAATGGCTCAGCTAAAACGCGATTCTCTGCCGCATCTAGCGTTAACTCTTCAATGTCTAAGCGGGGCATGGACTGCGCTTGCTCTAGCAATATTTGCAGAGCCGCATCGACGCTCAATAAACTCATTTAATCGCGTCCTGTGCAGGCCGCTTTCTTACCTAAGTGCGCCACAAAGTTGCAAGGTTTATGAGTGGCGTCCAGCTGATCTTTTAAAATACCTTCCCAAGCAGTACGGCAGGCATTGGTTGAACCGGGCATACAGCAAATAAGGGTATTGTTTGCCAGACCCGCTAAAGCACGGGACTGAATTGTTGAGGTACCTATTTCGGTATATGAAAGCTGGCGGAACAGCTCACCAAAACCTTCGACATCGCGATCAAATAAGCAGCCAACGGCCTCTGGCGTGCTATCACGCTCGGTAAAGCCTGTGCCACCCGTAATAAGAATAACTTGAATAGTGTCGCTGGCAATCCAGTTCGCCACCTGCGCCCGCACTTGATATAGGTTATCCTTCAAAATCTTACGCTCGACCACAGCGTGCCCAGTACTGAGCAATTGATCATTTAAGTACTGCCCTGAAGTATCTGTTTCTGGCGTACGTGTATCACTGACGGTTAAAACTGCAACATTTAAAGGAACAAACTGATGACTAACGTGGCTCATATGCTGACCTATACTGATCGATGTTGAAAATTTGCGCCAAGATATACCACAAATCACTTTAAAAAATGAGTTTTGTATGCAGAACTACCCATTATTTTCCAATTGCTCCATTGTTCTGCTCGCAGGTGGCCGCGGGCAGCGTATGGGGGGCCAAGATAAAGGTTGGGTTAAGTGGCAAGGGCACGCACTCATTGAACACATGCAGGGCGTAGTGCGCCCGCTCACCGATGATTTAATTATTTCCTGTAACCGTAACCATGCGCGTTACCAAAGCCTTGCAGACCAAATCGTGAGTGACCCTAATCAAGACTTCACCGGCCCTTTAATGGGTATCCTCTGTGCTTTAAAAGTGGCTCGCCATAAGTATCTGCTGGTATTGCCCTGCGATGCACCACGAATTGATCAAAGCTTGTTGCAACAGCTCTACCAGCACGCGGGCGAGCGCCCTGCTCTATTTAAGCACCAAGGCCATTGGCAGCCGTTGTTTAGTATAATTGCGACAACGCAGCTGAGCGCATTACAACATTTATGGGATGCCGGTGAGCGCAGCCCCAAACATGCTTTATTACAGTTAAATCCTGTTGCTGTGGACTGTGCCGATGACGAACAGCGTCTGGCCAACTTCAATGATCCTAGTGTTTTGCAGCAACCATTATGAATAAAGGACAGATTATGCTGACTCACCTTGATGAACATGGGCGCGCCAATATGGTCGACGTCACCGATAAAGCTAATACCCAGCGTGAAGCCACTGCAGAAGCTTGGGTGCGAATGCTACCGAGCACTTTAGCGATGATTACCGATGGCCAGCACCCCAAAGGTGATGTCTTTGCTGTGGCGCGAATTGCTGGTATTCAGGCCGCCAAGCGCACCCACGAACTGATCCCGCTGTGTCACCCTTTATTATTAACCAGTATTAAAGTGCACTTAACCGCCCACGCGCCTGATCAAGTGCAGATTACCGCCACCTGCAAGCTGTCTGGACAAACCGGAGTGGAAATGGAAGCGCTGACCGCAGCCAGCGTTGCCGCGCTGACCATTTACGATATGTGTAAAGCAGTGGATCGAGGCATGGTCATTGAACGCACTCAACTGCTAGAGAAGCTCGGTGGTAAATCCGGCCACTACCAGCTGGCCAGCACCACTCAGAGTTGTTAACTGCCTATTTTGGAGACCACTAACCATGCTTACCGTACAGTTTTTAGCCCGTTACCGTGAAGAGTTAAACTGCGAGTCAGAGCAGCTGCCATGGCAGGAAGAGTGGCAAACCATTGAGGATGTACGCCAATTTCTAGCCGCACGTGAAGGCGTGTGGGCGGTACTCAATGATCCGCGGATCATGTGTGCGCGCAACCAAGACGTATGCTCGCGATTCGAACCCATCCAAGCCGGCGATGAGTTGGCTCTATTTCCTATGGTGACCGGAGGCTAAGCAATATGAGCATTCGTGTGCAAACTGCGCCTTTTGACCCGGGGCATGAGTTGAACGCCGTACATGCCGGCAATATGGGGGTTGGCGCTGTAGTGAGCTTTATTGGTTATGTGCGCGACATCAATCAAGAAGAGACTATTAAAGAGTTATTTCTTGAGCACTACCCTGGCATGACGGAGAGAGCGCTGGCAAAGATTCGTGATGAAGCCATGCAACGCTGGCCGTTAATTGATGCGCATATTTTGCACCGTGTTGGTGCATTACATTTAGCTGAACCGATCGTGTTTGTTGCCACCTCCAGCATGCACCGTGAGGCGGCTTTTGCGGCTTGCGAATTTATTATGGATTACTTAAAAACCCGGGCACCATTTTGGAAAAAAGAACAAACGAGCAGTGGTTCACATTGGGTTGAAGGCCGCGATAGCGATACACTCGCGGCATCACGCTGGGATACAGCACACGAGGAAAAGCAATAATGTCAGTCTGCGATCTAGGCAATTTACACAGTATCGAGCAAGCTATCAGTGCTTTAACCCACACACTTAATAAGCAAACGGCCACACAAGTTTTACCACTGCAGCAGGCTCACAAGCATATTTTAGCGCGAACTGTTTATGCTCAAGTTGATGTGCCGCAATGGGATAATAGTGCGATGGATGGCTACGCTCTACGTGCCAGTGATCTACAGCAGGCGGACCACAGTTTGCCCTTGGGCGGTCGCATTGCCGCTGGTGACATGCCCGAGCAAAGCCTGCCGGCAAACCAGTGCATGCAGATTCTTACCGGTGCACCGCTACCCCATGGCGCGGACACCGTGGTGCCAAACGAAAATTGCAGTATAGGTAACGATAGGATTCAATTTAACAGTTATAAAGCTGGAGCCAATATCCGTCGGCGCGGTGAAGAAATTCAACAGGGTCAGCGACTGCTTGAGGCCGGAAGCCATCTACGTGCTCAAGAAATCGGCCTGTTAGCCAGCCAAGGCTTTGCCGAAGTTGAAGTCTATACACCCTTGCGAATTGGTCTAATCAGTAGCGGTAATGAGCTGGCTGAACTGGGCCAGCCACTTCAAGCTGGGCAGATTTACGATATTAATAGCCATAGTCTGGGCGCTCTATTGCGAGGCCTAGGTTTTCAGGTCACGCACTATAAAAAAATGCCCGATAATCTGCAGGAAAATATCGATAGCTTAGCTAAGGCGAGCAGCGAGCAAGATATTTTAATCAGCAGCGGTGGTGTCTCTGTAGGCGAAGAAGATCATCTTAAAAATGCCGTGAGTGCACTGGGACAACTCAATCTATGGCGCGTTGCTATCCAGCCAGGCAAACCTTTAGCCTTTGGTAAAGTTGGCAGCACACCTTGGATTGGCTTGCCTGGCAACCCTGCCGCAGCTCTGATCACCGCACTGATTATTGCCCGCCCTGCACTGCTTCATGCGCAAGGTGCATCGGATTGCAACCATCAAGCTCTGCTCATTCCAGCGCTGTTTGACTGGCAAAAACCACGCCCCCGGCAGCAATACCTACACGCGCGCCTAGTGCCGCAAGATAACGGTCAACTGGGTGTCGATATCCATAGCAAACAAAGCTCAGCCATGCTTATTGCCGCCAGTTGGGCGGATGGGCTGGTTGAGATTAAGCCTAAGGCTACAGTTGCAAAAGGCGACTGGGTTACCTTTATACCTTATGCGAATGTACTGGGGTGATTGGGTTTCTAGACCCTGCGCTCTTGATTGGGTACTGCCGCAAATTCCGCAGCCAGCACTGCGCCGCTTAATGGTGCAGGTTCGCTAACCCTCTATTGGTTCAACCATAAAAAAGGCGCTTTCCTTACAAGGGCAGCGCCTTTTTACCTGTTAGGTTTATCAGTACGCCCAGACAATAAGCAGCAGTAACACCCAAGCTAAAAAAGAAGCAGCAATGGATGCAGCAATCTCTTAAAAACTTAGAATGGGCGACCAATAATGACACTGGATGCCTTGAAAGCAGCAGTGATACCAGTGCCTTTTTCTAGCTGTAAACTCGCAACACTGCCGTTGGTAATCACCACTGCTAGAGTGTTTTCACCCACGGTAATAATAATTTCACTATTCACTGCGCCCTCTTGGATATGGGCCACGGTGCCTGAAAATTGGTTGCGAGCAGATAAACGAACCTTTTCAGCACTGCTGAGCAAGATGATATCTGAGGCTTTAATGAGGGCAAAGACTTCGCTACCAACCTGCAGCTCCAGCTCCTCAGTACTTTCGCGGGTTATCGTGGCAATAATGTGACGTCCGTCGGCTATAGTAATTTCTACCGTATCATTAACAGCACCCGCTTGAATCGCTGTTACTGTGCCAAAGAGTTGGTTGCGCGCGCTCGTTTTCATGGAAAGTCTCTTTAAAACAAACAAATCATCCACAATATTGCCAGTATCCTGACTCAGCTCTTGTAAAAAACGCTGATGAATCTGCTCAATGCGTTTAAAGTTGCTAATCAGTTGCTGACCACGCTCAGTTAAAGTGGTGGAGCCACCACCTTTGCCACCAGTAATGCGGTAGAGCAAAGGTTCACCGGCGAGATTATTCATGTGATTCACTGCGTCCCACGCCGCTTTGTAGCTCATTTTCATCGATTTTGCCGCTTGCGAAATGGAGCCCAGTTCAGCAATTTTTGAGAGCAAATGGATACGTCCATGGCCGCCCATACTCTCATCACCTGCGGTAATCCAGATTTGTCCTTGCAGTCCAAAGTCAGTCTGTTCGCCCATATCAATTGCTTCCCGTTAATTCAATATCTGTTACACAAGCAGTCTAGTGCAGCATTAAATAACAATGCGTATCGTCGGCAACTGTAGAGCTAAGATAGCCTGCCGTGCTCAAGTTTAGAAACCTCTGCACCAGAACCTACGCATGCTATCTACACGGATACCTAATGTCTCGTTTTCTGCGTTGCAGGCGCCGAGTATTTCATCAGGCTCGACGACGTCTAGGATTCATGTGCTATGTGCTGGCGGCGTCCAACTCATAAACGCCCAACGCATCGGCTCGCCGCCCTGTTGTGCATATTCAGGGTCGCGCTGATACCAAGTGCTGATTTTAGCTTCATCATCGCGACTCAGCTCGCCAAAACTCCAACGTACTTTATCAAGCAGCTCTTCGAGATTTTGGCTGTCCGCTAAATGACTGGGCGACTCAAGGTAATCTAGCGTTGGGTAGATATTGCGCTGGTACAGCATATTTATAATGTACATATGATCAGGAAAGCTGCGATCTTCACGCCCCAGCAATTCTTCTATTTCACGACTGAGAAAACGCCCGCCGACCAACTGGGTCATATAGACTTTTTTACGCGCGTGTTGATTGAGCTTATCCAGTGCATCATTCATATCTGCAACGATACTGGCTCGCGAGACCACAGCAATGTCACACACGGGTACTTCGCGCCAATCATCGTCCCATGAGGCTAAGATCGGCTGCACATTGTTTAGCTGTAACTCAGCTGCATTGGTCATCATCGCCGCGAGCATACCTTGACTGTAATCTAGACCATAAACTTGCGCCACTTGCGGTGCTACCGCTAAGCCAATAGTGCCCGGGCCACAGCCAATATCCAGTACGCTATCCTCGGCAGTACACTGCATACGCCTCACAAAATCAGTACGGTAAGTGCTGTTTAATACTTTTGTGCGCATATTTGTCGCTTTACTGTCCCAGTCGCTGGGCGTTTTAAATGCTCGGCCACTGCGTGCTAAGTGCTCACGGTACAGCGTGGCAAAATCAATCGATTTAATCATGTTACGTCACTTGGTTAGATAAGATGTGCAGGCTCAATGCGTGTTAGCCATCCGATAATAGCCGCACGTTCTAGCGGTAAAGTCTGCGCCAAGCCAGCAGAAAAGGCCTGCCAGCTCTCAAGGTACTTTTCACTCACTAAGGTCAATACTGGAATGCCTGCACTGATCAGTTGGGTAAATTCTTGGCTTAAACCGCGCCCTTGGGCTTCGCCATAACCAAAACGGTTGATAAAGACTAAATCCGGCTGCTCGTTTAAAGCGTTGCGTAGCACTTGACCTGCTTCAACTAAACCACCCATATCTAGGGTGCAGCCTTGCGCGTTACGACCTAACTCCTGAGAGATCGAAAAAACCTTACCTGTATTTAAGTCACGTAACTGCATCGGTAAGATGCCTTGCGGATCTTTGCCTTGCTGCGTGACTAAACCGCGCACACGCCAACCCTGTTGTTGGCATTCAGTTAAAATAGCCTCAAGTAAAGCATCACCTTCACCGGCACCGGAATGGATAACAGCTGCAGCAGGTACGTGCATAGAATTGCCTTGTAAAATCCCAAAATTAACCACTGAGTTGAGCTCGTTCTCCACCACCCAGACCGCAGCTTCGGTACGCGAGCGCATGCCCAGCTTATTCAGTAGGCGCTTCACATGCAATTTTAATGTGCCTTCAGCACTATCAAGACTACGAGCGATTATCTTATTGCTTTGTCCTTTAGCTATGCCTTGCCGCGCAAGCTTTAGTGTTACAAGAAATTTTAAAGCAGCGAACTGCAGAAATTGATCTTGATGTAACAGTGCAAGATGCAGAAACCCTTGAAGAGGCAACGGTTCGCTGCCTGCTGGAGCATGAAATCAATACGCCAGTTATTGGCGATTTTGAGCTGGAAACCTTCTACAACAGCAACCCGCGAAGCTTTACCACCCCCCCTTTGGTTTCGGCTAAGCATATTTTAATTGCCGCCGATCCAGAAGATGATTTAGAGCGCAGTGCGCAACGTGACATCGCGCTTAACCTCATCTTGCAGCTGCAAGCCGGCGCTGATTTTTCAGCACTGGCAATGGAGTACTCTGCCTGCCCTTCCAAGGAGCAGCAAGGTTCTCTGGGGCAGCTGTCTAAAGGGCAAACAGTGCCAGAGTTTGAACGGCAACTTCTGCGTTTGCCACTTGGCTTGGCAGAACAACCGATCGAGTCTCGCTACGGCTACCATATTGTCCTTGTCGAGCAACGCGTGGAAGGTGAGCTTTTACCCTTCCATAGGGTTAAAGAGCGTATTGCCGCACAATTGGGGCAGCGTGTCTGGCAAAAAAGTGTTACGCAATATCTGCAAATGCTGGTTGGAGAGGCTACAATCGAGGGCATTAGGTTGCAAGGTGCGGCTTCGCCGCTGGTGCAATAGCTGAAACTTGGGAGAAACATCATGACTTCAGAGCTGATTGATGGTTTTGGTCGGAAAATAGATTACGTGCGCTTATCCGTCACAGATCGCTGTGATTTTCGCTGCATCTATTGTATGGCTGAGGACATGACGTTTTTACCACGTCAACGCATCTTAACCCTTGAAGAAATTGAGCGCTGCGCAGCAATATTTATTGCCAACGGCGTGCGCAAAATCCGTTTAACTGGCGGTGAGCCTTTAACCCGCAAAGGTATTGTTGGGCTATGTGAACGAATCAGCGTCATCCCTGGTTTAGATGAGCTGGTGATGACCACTAATGGCTCGCAACTGACTAAATATGCCCAGCCTTTAGCTGATGCGGGCGTCAAGCGTCTTAACATTAGCCTAGACTCACTATGTTCAGATAAATTTAAAGCCATGACTCGGGTGGGTGATCTACAGCAAGTGCTTGATGGTATCCAAGCCGCACGTCAAGCAGGTTTTAAACGTTTAAAAATTAACAGCGTGATTATTCAAGGCCACAACGATGCTGAGATTCCAGCTTTAACTGATTACGCCATACAAAACCAGTTGGACATTACTTTTATCGAAGAAATGCCATTAGGCCATGTCGGGCGTGAGCGCTCTCTGTTTAGCAGTGATCAAGTGCGCGACAGCATTGCTAAACGTTATGCTTTGCTGGAAAGCTCTGAAAACAGTGGCGGCCCTGCGCGCTATATGCGCTTAAAAGATTACCCTAATACGCGCATTGGCTTTATTTCGCCGCATTCTCATAACTTTTGCAGCACCTGTAATCGTGTACGTCTTACCGTTGAAGGCAAGCTTTTATTGTGCCTTGGCAACGAGCACTCCTTAGACCTACTGGCTTTACTGCGACGTTATCCGCTCAGTGATGAGCCGGTGCTCGCTGCTATTCACAAAGCATTAAACAACAAACCTGAAAAGCATCATTTTAGCAGTGACGGTGATGTGCAAATTGTGCGTTTTATGAACGCCAGCGGTGGTTAATCTGCGCCTTGCCGCCCCTAGACCTTAGAGAACACATATGACAATTTCAAATTACGATGACCTGTTACAGGCGGCTCGATCACAGGCTGAGCCGCAGCTATTGCTCTTTGTTTTTACCAAAGCAGAATGACCTGAAGATGCCACTCAAGAAGAAAAAGAAAATTTTTCCAAAGGCCTTGGTGGCACTTTAACGCCCGTGGTCTGTGTTGATAAAAGTCCTGATGAACTCAGTAACTTCACAGCCTTGGTGGAAGAGTCCAAAAACACCGGACAGGATTGGGACGTGGTGTTTGTTAGTAGCATGTCGGGTCATGGTGGTATTGCACCTAACTCAGATCAAGCGGAGCAGCCTTTGCAAATGATGGTGCAGGCCATTCAAGCCGGTAGCGTTAGCAGCTTTTTAGCCTTCAATAGTTCCGGCGAGATTTTATCTATCAGCTGACTGCAGAAAATATACGCTGGCAATGAAGCAATGGGGCTGCGTATTATTCTGAAATCACAACCTGACTCAATAAAAACGGGACCATTTAGGTCCCGTTTTGTTGTGCCGCCGATTAAGATTCTAAACGGCTAATCCGTACAGGCAAACCTTGACGGATGCTGGCACCACTGACGCTTTCCAGCCATGTTGCCATAACTTCTCGGGTTGGATCCGCAAAGCCAAGATCATTCAGGTTAATGCCTGCACCGATCCACTCAATCGCAGGCTGCTTAGCGCCATCAATCTCGTGCTCACTGGCCCCTAATTCGCGGTGTCCATAGCCATGCTCAATGCCCAAAGCGCCGGGTTTTACGCCATCACTGACCAAAGCCAAACCAATCACTTTGCCACCAGGGCTTTCAATTTGAATGGTGTCGCCGTGTTGAATACCGGCCCGTTGCGCATCTGAGCGGTGCACTAACACGGGGTTATAAGGCTTAATCATACGCAAGCGCTCAAGCCCTGCTGAATAGGAGTTCATAATGTTTGATTTAAAGGAGAATGCCAGTAATGGCCACTCTTCTTTTGAGTAAATCTCACGCATCGGCGTGCCATCATGAAACTTCGCTTCTTGGAACTGTGGCGTGCCGATCAAGCGCTTGCCAGTGAAACTGTCAATGGCAGTGCCCACCTGCTCGTTGTACACACACAAAGGTGCACGCCAAGCATGACGGTGATGCTTATCAAGATACGCTTGATCATAATCCTCAAAGCGTCCACCACGGGCATACATATAGGCCACAGGCCCCTGCTCTTCAGGCTTCAAAGTGCTTTGCAGTTTAGGCACTAGCGATGCAATACCGCCATGCTCAATATCACTTTGCGTCGCCTCAGGTAAAGGTTTACCTAGGAAAGCAATGTTCGCAGCCGCTCGTAAATAGAAGTCTTCAGCTTTATTGAGCGGGTGCAAGTTGCCTTCATGATCAGGGATAGCATTGTCACCAAAGCCCGGCAAGCCTAAACGCTTAGATACTGCGATTAAGAAACTGTCCATGCTCACGGGTTCGCCTTCAGCGGTTTTCTGCTGACGCGGCTCAACCACCGGCCAGCAGGCGGTCGTCATTTTCGTTGTTGTGCCACTCCAAGCCCCAGTAAAGCCCCACACTTCATACATCACCGAATCCGGCACTAAGTAGTCGGCGTAACGGTTGGTTTCATTGATAAAGCCGTCCACTGCAATATACAAACCTAAGCGCTTTGGATCTTTAATGCGTTCAGCAATGATATTCGCCAAGCCAGCCTGACCATACATGGGGTTGGCCATGCAGCCAATCAGCGCTTTTAATGGATACGGATAGCCATCTAAACCTGAGGCAATATGCTCAGTCAGGGCTGGCGCGGCTAATACGCGCCAAGGCGCACGCGCTGGGTACGGCGACTCGCCGGCCGCAACTTTGCGCTTATATTCCGATGATTTTTCATAGGGGAATTTAGAACGTGATAAAAACACGCCCTTAGGTCCGCGCTTTCCAGGAAAACCTTCCAAGTCGTAGCGTGGGCCTGTGCCTGTGCCATTAAAGCCGCCTGGTGCTTTAATCGCGCCACCTTTCTGGTTAAAGCTTCCCACTAGAGTATTTAGCATAATGATGCCAAAGGCCGCATAGAAACCACTGCCGGACATCATACCGCCATGGCAGGCGGCGGCTGAGTGTCGACCGTGCTTAACAAAAGTACTGGCCAACTTCACTAAAGTATCCACTGGAATGCCACAGTGCGCAGAGTACTCATCTAGGCTGTACTCATTGGCGGCATCACGCAATTTGCTCAAGCTGCTCTTGACCTGAATGACACCTGCTGGGGTCTCGATGTCTTGATCGACAAACAGCTGTGCTTGCGCGGCCTGACTGGCGCCAACTAAGTCACCTTGCAGATTAAGCACCATGACCTCATCGTCATCACTGTCTAACTCAGCCAGGCCTAAATCAGAGCGGCGTAAGAAATAACCTGCCCGCGGATGCCCCTCAGACTCAATCACCAAGTGTGTCGCGTTGGTATGCCCAACCTCACCCTGCTGCTCGGCCGCCGCTTGACTCGGGTACGATAAAAAATCGGCCGCATAGCCATCATTAGCGAAAATCCACTGGATTAAGGCCATAGCCAATGCAGTATCGGTACCCGGCAAAATCGGCACCCAACGGTTTCGCTCAGCACTGGCATGGGAAGCGGCTGCAGTCAGCGCAGGATCAATCACCACATACTCTAAGTCACCGTGGGCACGGGCTTCAGCCAGCAAGCGAGCTTGACGCTTAAAGGGGTTACCTGCCTGGCTTGGCGCAGTACCAATAAACAGCGCAAAGCGCGTATGTTTAAAGTCAGGTTTACTGTGGGCATTTTTATCCAGATCATTTAATGCTGCACCTGAGCCCATGCGAAATGACACACCACAATAAGAACCATGAGCACCAAAGTTACGGGTACCAAACGCATTAAAAGTAAAACGACGTAAAATCGCTGAGCGGCCGTAGTCCGTCGCATCCATCACCAATAGCTGGTTCGCTACAGGGCCGTATTCTGGGTTTTCCGGATCAATTAAAGTGTCATGATCGTGCAGCTCTCGCAAACCTTGCACATGGCCTTCGCCAAACAAGTCCCCACCTTCACAGACCTCTTCAACCAACTGTTCAAAAGAAATCTTTTCCCATTTGCGTTCGCCGCGCTTACCCACCCGCTTCAAACAATGGGTTAAGCGAAACGGGCTGTCGATTTGCGCCATCATTGCATTACCACGGGCGCAGGTCGTTGAACGACCAGCCAACCCTTGCTCAGCAAAACCGCTGACACTCTTGAGTGCGTCTACCACGGGCTTGGCTTGCGGCAAATGAGGGTCGCCAGATAATGGATGATAAGGATTACCTGAAACACGTAAAACCTGCTCATTTTGATTATCAATACGCACCCGCACGCCACATAAAGTAGTGCAGCCATAGCACACGGTAAAAGCAGTACGCTGATTGGGATTGAGGGTTAACTCGCCGGTCGCCGTATCAATACTGTATTCAGGCTCTAAAGAGTTACCGTGGATGCGGTCTTTAGGTTTTTCACCGGAGGTACCTTTAAGCCCTTTAGCCATTTTAATCAATGGATCGGAGTAACCGGCTGCAAAAGTCGCAGCACCACCGGCAATGGCCGCCCCTTTTAACAAGCGACGACGTGATTTATCTGGCTTATCCATGACGAACAGCTCCTTTACCAACAACCGAAGATGATGCCTCAGAGGCTAATGTGTGGTGATGACCGATCCCGCGCCATGGCACAAAAAGATCAATTAATAAGATTGCCGCCAACCATAAACCAAAGGTACCCACTACCCCCAGCCAGCCGGACGACCCTAAAGCAATACTGTAATCATTAAAACCTGCAGTGTTGCGCGCTACTGTTTGCACATCCATGAGTACTGCCCAACGGAACATCCATGCCACATGCAGCGCCAATAGACCTGCAATCCAAGCGTGTACTTGCAGGCGGACGCTGCTACGCAACAACCAAGCGAACACAGTTAAAGTGATACCTGCAGTGAGCCCCCAAGTTGCCATCGTGCGCCATGTTGGATTGTCACGCACTGAGCTCAGAGCGGCAGCAACTGAACCCGATAAAGCATTAGCACCATCTAAGTACCAGGTTATAGCAATGAGGCCTGATGCTAAGCAGCTTAACAGCATGATAGACAGCATATGCTTATGAGTAGCTGACTTATTAATCCCTGTAATGCGATTTAACACGAGCACCAAACCACAAGCACCGAGCATCCCAGTTGTGACAAACATGGGAATCAGCCAATGGGTGTTCCATAGCGGACGGCCTTTCACTACAGCAATTTCAGCGCCGGTATACAGCATAATTCCTGTCGATAACAACAAGGCCGCGAGGGTCAAGAGCGGGATAAAAAAGGCTGGTGCTTGCCAGCTACCAAAACTCAATATCCGCGCATAGGCTCCCAGTATACCAGGGGCATTACGTTGCGCTTGTATTGCTGGGCGCCATACCAAATATGCTAAAGCAACGACCGCAGCCAAGTAGAGCGGCAGAATAAAACTACCGATACTCATCCATGACCAAGGCGTTGGATGGGCATAAAAATGCCAAAAACGCAGTGGTTGGTGCAAGTCAGCCAATAAAGCCACTGGCGCGACTAAAGTGGTGCTCACGCAGGCTAACAGTGCAATACGACTAGTGGTTTTCCAGTCTTTAGCACCGAGCAAGCCTGGCGCGCTAAGCCAGAGCGTGCCGTAAGACAGTGCAATCAAGAAAAAATATTGGACGGCCCATGGATACCAAGCCAAACCATAACGCGGCACCAATACCTCAGTGACCAGAGAATTCATAGCCGATCTCCTTACCGTCGTGATTAAGTACATCCCAAAGACCGGCAATGGCTTCTGGGCGTGAGGTAAACTGCTCGTCCATACCTAAGTAGAATACTTGTGGAGCGGTATTTTTCTCAGGCTGTAAAACCATCAACTCATTGCGGTGTTGTGCAATTAAGCGACTGATTTCACTGTTAGGATCACGCATATCGCCAATAATTCGTGCGCCACCGACACAGGATTCGACACAGGCAGGCAGCAAATTAACTTCTAAGCGATGCGCACAGAAGGTGCATTTATCTGCAGTTTGTGTGGTTTCATTGATAAAGCGTGCATCGTATGGGCAGGCGTTAACACAATAAGCACAGCCTACACAGCGATCACTGTCGACCACGACAATGCCATCTTGACGCTGAAAAGTGGCCTGTACCGGGCACACAGGTACGCAGGGTGGATTTTCACAATGGTTGCACAAACGGGGCAACATAAAGGTTGCACAGTTACCCGTATCCGCTTGCTCGACCTCAAACTGAGAAACAATCGTGCGGAAATTACCCATAGGGGCTTGGTTTTCAATATGGCAAGAAACCGTGCAGGCTTGGCAGCCAATGCAGCGACGCAAATCAATTAACATGCCATAACGTTTGCCAGGGTCACCTTCCCGTCGGGCCGGTTGATCATTAATGCCCGCCTGACTGACGCTCGATAGCGGTATCAAGGCGGCCCCTGCAGTCAGCTTGGCGATCTGCTTGAGCAGAGACCGTCGCATTAAATCCATAGTAGCACTCCAACTAACAATATATTACTTAGCAGGCTACACAATATAAACAAACGCACGTTTGACTGGCATCAATGATTAGTTAATCAATATAAGATTATTTTTAATACTATTTAATATACTTATAATTAATATATTAAATAGTATATTAATATTTGAGAGTATCAACTCAACTGCACTATTGAATCATGCGCACTAATCGCTTTAGTGAGTATATCGAGTTGCGGTACTGACATCCTGAGCCGGCACACTGCCGACCCAGGATTAAGCGGATTAAGCTTGGCGCAAACGCTCAGGCTTAATTAAGAAATGCGCGAGCGCGGGCAATAGCCAGATTGCTCCGAACATATTCCAGAGGAACATAAAGGTCAGCATTAGACCCATATCCGCTTGGAATTTAATGGCTGAAAAGATCCAAGTCGCAACACCAATGGCTAAGCAGACTCCGGTAAACAACACGGCCTTACCTGTCGACTTCAAGGTTTGGTAGTACGCCTCTTGCAATGGCATTCCCATACGCAGGAAAGTTTCTAAGCGGCTGTAAATATAGATACCGTAGTCAACCCCTATACCGACCCCCAAAGCAATCACCGGCAGTGTAGCCACTTTAACGCCAATGCCCATATAAGCCATTAAAGCATTACCCAATACCGAGGTCAGAACTAAAGGCAAAATAATGCAAATCGTTGCGGTAATGGAGCGGAAGGTAATTAAACACATCAAAATAACTGCGCTATACACGGCGATCAGCATCATGGTTTCAGAAGCAGAAATCACATCATTGGTCGCAGCTTCAATGCCCGCATTACCTGCAGCCAAGATAAACTCATGTTCATCCGTATTGTTGTGAGCAGCAAAGTCTTCTACAGCGGCAACGGCAGTACTCAGTGTCTCAGCTTTATGGTCTTCCAAGAAGACCAACAGCGGTGCCAAGGAGCAATCAGCGTTGTATAAGGTATCGGCGCGTGAAATGGAGTTGTTTAGAATATCTTGGTTACGAGACAGTGTTTCCCATTTCAAGTTACCCTCGTTCATTCCCTTAATCACTTGCTTAGATACAGTGACCATGGAGATGACCGACTGCACGCCTGGCGTATTTTCCATACGCCAGCTTAAATCATCCATGGCCTTTAAGGTGTTGTAGCTTGAGCAACCTTCGCTCGGTGTTTTCACCATCACCACCAGCACGTCTGAACTGGTCGAGTAATTACGAATAACAAAGTCATTATCTAGGTTATAGCGAGAGTCGGCATGCAGTTCCGGCGCACCCTGATCGAGGTCGCCAATTTTTAAATTCTGTCCATACCACAAACCAAACAGCAGCGCGCAAACAGCAATAACCACCGAAATCGCAGCCACTTTAGGGTTGGCAAAGTTAGACGCTAAGCGCCACAGTGGGTTATCGCGGGCCGCATTATCGCGACTGACCTGTACTGCTTTTTTACTGATGCCAATATAGGATATCAGTACCGGTAAAAAGATCAGGTTTGTCAGAATAATAACCGCCACACCCACTGATGCGCCAATCGCCAGCTCGCGAATCACACCAATATCGATCAGCAACAAGGTAATAAAGCCAACCGCATCGGAGGATAGAGCCACTAAACCCGGCACAAACAATTGACGAAATGCCATCCGCGCGGCAGTCAATGCGTCCAGAGCAGTGCCCGACGCCATAGCAATGCCATTAATTTTTTGCACACCATGGGAAATACCAATGGCAAAAACTAAAAACGGTACCAGCATTGAGTATGGATCAAGTCCAAACCCCATTAAGTGCAGCAAGCCAAGCTGCCAGCCCACGGCAACCAAGGTTGAAAACAGTACGGCTAAAGTACTTTTCATGCACTTGGTAAACCACAACAACAGCACAAAAGTAATAGCGATCGCTACAGCGAAAAACAGGGCCACCCCGATTAAGCCGTCAATCAGATCACCCACTTTTTTGGCGAAACCAATGATATGGATTTTTACATTAGGGTTTTGCAGCTGATACTTTTCGCGTATTTGCTGTTCTAAATTATGAGAGAACTCTTGGTAGTCAAGCTTTAACAGTTTGCTTTGGTCGTTCGGGTCTGGAAACGCTTCAAGTAAGGGGATTTCTACGATACTTGATTTGAAGTTATTACCAACTAAACGCCCTACTTGGCCTGATTTAAGAATATTATCTCGCAGTTCATCGAGGCTTTCGGCTGAACCATCGTAGGTCTGCGGAATCACTTCACCACCGGCAAAGCCCTGTTCAGTCACTTCAGTCCAGCGAACGTTAGGACTCCACAGCGAGCGTAAGCCTGAACGGTCAACACCTGGGATATAAAAAGCTTCATCACTGATTTGACGCAAAGTTTCCATATAGTCTTTGTTGAAAATGTCTCCATTTACGCTTTCAACAGAGATACGCACACTGTTGCCAAGGTTGGCAAGGTCATCGCGGTGCTCAAGCATTCTCTCAATATAGGGGTGCTTGAGCGGAATCATCTTTTCGAAGCTGGTTTCTGGGCGTACTTGTGCGGCATTCCAAAATAAGAACGCACTGATCAATACACAGATAAGGACAACCGCCGGACGGTTATTAAAAATTAAACGCTCAAGCACTGCTGCTGGATTGTTTCTAGCTTTAGATGTCATTCTGACAGTCTCCAGTCTTATTATTTAGCGGACAAATCATTGCCGTTCGCATCAGTTTGATGCACCCCATTTTGCCCTACAAGAATAAGGCTCCCTGCTGGCCCTTCTGTGATACCCGTCAGCGAGGTGCGATCAGCACGGTTCGTTACGGTAAAAGTGACACCTGCATCACTGCTGCGCAATAGTGTGCCGCCATGACCGACAATCAGCACATCACCGTTGCTCAGTCGAGTGCCACCGGCTAAACCAAACTGCAGATTGCCTGCATCTGTTTGCACAGAGACCGCTGACCAGCTTTCACCAAAATCATTGGAGCAAAAAATATGTCCACGTAAACCGTACACCAGCAAACTGTCTGGCTGCTGCCCTGCAACAATTCCGAACAGTGAGCCTTGATAAGGACTTTCAAGTGCCTCCCAAGATTCGCCCCAATCGGTAGAGCGGAACATCACACCCATTTCGCCGACAATAAAAATGCCAGCATCACTGACTGCGCTAATCGCATTTAAGTGATAACCATCTTCATTATCTAGACGCTCATCAACACGCTGCCAATCCTTGCCACCATCTTTGGTTTCAAGCAGCATCCCGTAAGCACCCACTGCATAGCCGTGATTCTGGTCTTTGAACCAAATATCCAGTAATGGCGACTCTTGCTCGATATCATCGTATTGACGGGCCCAAGTTGCACCGCCATCACGGGTGACTAAAATTAAAGCATCATGGCCTACAGCCCAGCCATTGCGATCATCTACAAAATACACTGCTGTCAATAACTGCTGGCTGGGCACACGCGCTTGCAGCCACTGCTTGCCTTCATCGTCTGAATACAGAATATGCCCACGATCACCAACGGCCACTAGACGTTGACCCGCGCGCGCAATGTCGAGCAACAAACCTTTGGTGGCTGCTGCGGACTCAATAGCATATACAGGGGCTGCCTCGCCTTCACTTTTAGCCATAACAGGCTGCGCGTAAGTCGCGGCAATCAGTAAAGTGGCGCACAGTGGCAGCCATGCAAACACACTCGCAGTCTTACGTAGCCATTGGCTTGGGCTGGTAACCGCTGTATTGCTCTTCCGTGCTTGCGAAAAGGAGTCACGCATATATATTCACCGTTATTTTTGTAGATGTTTCTCTTAGCTGAGGCTTTAATCCTATGGGATAGAAAGTACCGCAGCAATCATTATCCAAGGTTGTTGAGTAAGAGCACCGCAGAGCAATTAAAAAGCCTCTGGGCGCTACGGCTTTTAAAGCAAGGCTTATTAACGAACGCCACGCCGACGCAAGGCTGCAGGTTTAAAGTAGCTGTCATCCGGTGCTTGTTTACTGAAGTCAATGGTGCCAGCCTCTTCATTGTCTAGGTTTTGCACATGATAGCGACGACCTTGTAAGTCATAAAAAACGTCAAGCGCGGTCCAGATGGCCGGCAACTCATAATAGCTTTTCAAATAGGCCATCGATACTTTCCATAATTCGCCGCGGCTGTCGAACTCATCCGCTAAAACAATTTGCCAGCTGTCTTCATCCAGGTAAAAGCGACGCTTGGAGTATACGTGACGCGCACCACTGCGCAGTTTACCCTCTACAACCCAAACGCGATGCAATTCATTACGCGTGACTGCTGGGTTGATATGCCCGGGTTGCAGCAAGGCTTTATAGCTCAGACTGGGGTGCGTGATTTTGTAGTTATTGTAGGGAATGTAAATCTCTTTTTTACCTATAAGAGTCCACTGGTAACGATCTGGACTGCCATTGTAGATATCAGTGCTATCGGCCGTACGAATGCCTTCAGAGGCTGCAATAGGCGCATCATAAGACAAGTTTGGCGCTCTGCGCACGCGGCGCTGACCGGCGTTGTAGGCCCATGCTTGACGCATATTCTGAGTTTGGTCGAGGGTTTCATGCACTAAGACTGCACCACCGGCTAGCCGCGCGGGGCTTTTAACAAATGACAAATAATAAAACAGCATATTGTCGGCATTCTGGGTTTGGCCTTGATTTTCATAAAATTTAAATAAAATCTCCTGCTGAGCGGAGACCAACGCATAAGAGCCGCCACGCTGTACAACGGCTTCGGCAGCATTACGTACGCCATAAACCCCTCTGTAGCGCGCAATATGATTCCAAAGCATCTCGACTGCATTGTCGGTTATTGGAAAAGGTATGCCACCTTTCGCGTTGGAAAAACTATTGCCGCTGTTATCTAGCTGAGCATTGAGCGCATTGTATTTGCTGTTATCGTACACCCACTGCGGTGCTGCTGCAGAGCGGCGCGTCGGATACACTGGGATTTGATAAGTTTCTGGGTAGCTATTAAATAAAGCGATCTGACCATCCGATAGGTTGTTTTTGTACTGATTTAGATTCGCGTTAGTAATAGTGAATAAAGGTTTGTCATCTGGATAGGGATCAATATGGTGCTGCCCTGCCTTATAACCGGCAGGTGCTGTTTTTAAACCGCCAGTCCATGCCGGAATAGTGCCTGCCGCATTACCCGCCATCTCTCCCCCTAGGGGCATTAACGTAGTACCTAACTGTGCCGCTGCACTTGCAGATACCGCAGCCATTGCTTGATTGATGCACAGTGTTAAAGCGAAAACACTGAGCAAGCTGTGCTTTTTAAGCATTTTATTATTCTCCGCGACAGATTCAGCAGGTATCAAAACAATACCTGTCAGAGCGTAAGCTGCATGCTGAAACAGCCTGCATCGTAAGGCGCAACAGCACCCCTCCTCCCCACTTACACCATCTTTTAGAGAATATACAGCAACCATGATGCCAGCTTGCGACAAAAAGCCATTTAAAAGTCTTTTTAATACAGTGACTTAGGAGTCTCTTTTGAACTCAAAGGTCATATGTAAAAGCTGCACCATTTACTGCTTAAATCTATCGAAAACGGATTAAGTCTCATGTTTTTTTGCTGACGGCTGCGCATTGATATGCAGAAAAAAACGCGCATGAGCGCGTTATCTCTGTCACACGCACTGCGCCGCACAGTGCAGTGTGACAAAAAGTAACAGTTACATATTTAAAAGCCGAGGGTAACACCCGCCTGCAGCCATATCTGAGTTAAACAGACAGACTTTTCTCTAGCACCTCAAATAGATCGGCAGATAAATCACCGCTATTTTTAATGCGCTGTAACTGGGCTTGCATCAACTCTTGCTGGTGCAAATCAAAGCGTTGCCAGCGGGTTAATGGCGAAAGCATGCGTGCCGCCATTTGTGGATTTAAAGCATCCAGTTTAATCACCATATCCGCCAAAAAAGCATAACCAGAACCATCCAGCGCGTGGAAGTTTGCTGTGTTTTGTGTACTGAACGCACCAATCACGGCACGTACTTTATTGGGGTTTTTAATGCTAAAGGCTGGGTGATGCAGTAAATGCTGCACACGCTCTAAGCCATTCGGTAGCACAGATGCGGCTTGCACTGTAAACCATTGATCCATTACCAGCGGATCATTTTCAAAGCGCTCAGCAAAGCTCTCTAAGGCCTTCTCTGCTTCATCGCTAAACGGTGAATTGACTAAGCAGGCTAACGCAGCTAAACGCTCCGTCATATTGTCAGCAATGCCGAACTGATCAATACAGGCATCCATGATGTCCAAGTCTTCCGTACGCATCAGATAAGCGAGCAGCATATTTTGCAAACGGCGACGCGCAAAATCGCTGGCTTGGGCAACATAAGGCGTGTCGAGCGACACTTTACGCAAAGCCTGATAGCGCGCCAGCATTGGCTCTTTTAAAGCAAAGGCCAACTGATTGCTGACATACTCGCGCGCCTGATGGATCGCCAACGGATCAGCCTGCACATATTGCTCAATGATATAGCCTGTGCTCGGCAGTGCTAAAAACTCAGCCAACATCGCCGGATCTAAATCTTCTTGCGCAAGCAATGCTTCGAACACTTCAATGAGGCGCATGTCCAGCATCGGCTCATCTGTTTCGTAGATTTGCCCTACCACTTCTTCGATGACTTGCAGAGCCAATTGCTGGCCTGCTTCCCAACGATTGAAACCGTCGGTGTCATGTTGCAGTAAAAACAGCAAATCATCACGGCTGTAGTCATAACTCAGCACAACAGGTGCTGAAAAACCGCGCAGTAATGATGGCAATGGCTGCTCTGCAACATTGATAAAGGTAAAAGTTTGTTCTGCTTGGGTAACTGACAAGACCCGTTCACCTTCAATCGCGACGCTTTCACCCTGCAATTGTAAAGGCAACTCTGTGCCCTGTTTGCTTAGCAGCGCCATGCTCAAAGGAATCACAAAGGGTTGTTTATCGGTTTGCCCAGGTGTGTCGGGGCAGCTTTGCTTAACGGTCAATTGATAGGTCTGCGTGGCAGCATCGTAGCTGTCACTGACCTGCAACTCTGGCGTGCCGGCTTGACTGTACCAGCGCTTAAACTGGGTTAAGTCCATCCCGCTGACGCTTTCCATCGCAGCAATGAAATCATCACAGGTCACCGCTTGACCATCATGGCGCTCAAAGTACAGGTCTGAGCCTTTGCGGAAGGTTTCAGCACCGAGCAAAGTGTGCAGCATACGCACCACTTCAGCGCCCTTCTCGTAAATGGTCAAGGTGTAGAAGTTGGAGATTTCCATATATTGTGCAGGACGCACGGGGTGCGCCATGGGGCCGGCATCTTCGGCGAATTGATGGGTACGCAAATACGCCACATCTTCGATACGCTTGACCACCCGCGAGTTCATATCCGCAGAAAACTCGCTATCACGAAATACCGTAAAGCCTTCTTTCAGCGAGAGCTGGAACCAATCACGGCAGGTCACGCGATTGCCCGACCAGTTATGGAAGTACTCGTGGGCCACCACGCCTTCAACACGCTGATGGGCGGCATCAGTGGCGGTTTCCGCTTTAGCTAGAACACAGCTGGAGTTAAAGATATTCAAACCTTTATTCTCCATCGCGCCCATATTGAAATCATTGACTGCCACGATCATGAAAATATCTAAATCGTATTCACGACCATAGACTTCTTCATCCCAGCGCATTGAGTTCTTCAAACTGTTCATTGCATGCTGGCATTTGTCGATATTTTCTGGCTCAACATAAATACGCAGCGCCACATCACGACCGCTCATGGTGGTAAAGCTGTCTTCGACGCACCACAAATCACCGGCCACTACCGCAAACAAATAGGCAGGCTTTTTAAACGGATCTTCCCAAGTAACCCAGTGCCGGCCGTTCTCATCTTCGCCTTCGGCAATCGGGTTACCATTGGACAGCAAGATCGGGTAACTGTGTTTTTCTGCATGAATCGTGGTGGTAAAACGACTCATCACATCAGGACGATCAAGATAGTAAGTAATCTTACGGAAACCCTCTGCCTCACATTGAGTACAGAACATTCCCGAGGATTTATACAGACCTTCCAGCGCCGTATTGTTTTGCGGTTCGATGCGTACCGTAGTGTTCAGCTCAAACTGGTGTTTTGTTGGCTGGAGCTGCAAGTGATTGTCCGTCAGGGTGTACTCAACCGAGGTTAACTGTCGGCCATCCAGTTCAATATTGACCAACTCTAACTGCTGACCATCCAACAGCAACGGTGGCAAGCTTTCATCGAGCCCAGGATTACGCTGCATCAACAAGCGCGCATGCACCAAGGCATAGCTTTCATGCAACTCAAAAGTCAGATGGGTTTCATCAATCAGGTAATCAGGCAGGCGGTAATCACTTAAAGCGATCATTTTCGGTTGTTCGGTACGCATAATAAAACCTCGATTAAAAACTCACTGACTTTTAAAAGTAAAACTTAAAGTGCGGCGTTGTGACTGACACTGACAGACAGCTGATACGAGGTGTATTTACGGATATTGATCACCCCGGTATCAAACAATAAGTACTGGCCTTTAATACCAATTAAAGTGCCTTCGGCCACAGGATTTTTATCCAAATTAAAGCTGGTGAGTTTGGCCGGATAGGCTTCAACAGGATAAGCAATGTCCAAGACATCAACATCGGTAATCGGCTGAATCGCTTGCAAACCAAAGCGTTGCTGTAGTGCTTGCAAAGGCTCGGCACAGCTATCGAGTAACTGTTCACGGATGGCGATTAAATCAACCGGCTCAACATCACCTTTGAGCAAGGCGCGCCAATTGGTACGGTCCGCCACTTGGCTGCGCAACGCATCTTCAACAAAACCCGATTGCTGACGCGTGGCCACACGAAAAATCGGCACCGCTTGAATCGCACCTTGATCCAGCCAACGGGTTGGCAACTGTGAGCTACGCGTAATACCAACTTTCACCCCAGTGGAGTTGGCCAAGTAAACGAAGTGATCGGTCATGCAAAAGTCTTGTGCCCACTCTGGCTCGCGGCAGGTGCCGGCATCGTAATGGCATTTCTCTGGGCTCATCATGCAACTATCACACTGTGCCAGCTTAGAAAAACACGGCCAGCAATACCCTTGACCGAAGCTTTTCTTGGTTAAACGATCGCAATGTGTGCAATTGATCGAACCCAAAAATTCAAGACGCAAGGTTTGGCCAATCAAGGGGTTCAGCGCATGCTGTTCGTCATTGAGACGTAAACTGTATTGCGCCGGTGCATCCAGCGCAATTTGCATTTTACTGATGGCGCCACGGCCTAATTCCAGCATCAGTGCAGAGTCCCTGCCGCCGGTGCAAATAAAGCGGCCTGCTCATCGCTAAGCTGCTTTTTAGCTTTAGATCCGCACTCTTGACCGCCCATGTAACCGGTGCGCTCTTCTTCTGGCAAGTTGGCTTGCTCCCAAAGAATCATCGCTTGCATGGTCAGCTCTTTCTGCTCTTGGGTCATTTTAGTGCCGTCACCCCACTTACCGATTTCCATCGCTAACTTTAATGTTTTGTATGTTTCTGGAGTGATACGTTGAATTAAATCAGTAAAAGTTGTCATCATAAATTCCTACAAAAATTAACTTAAGGCTTTACGCCGCACGCTGGCGCGCAATAAAGGCAAATACGCCACCGCTTAAACACCCAACCAACAGACCGCTGACATGCGCCGCATTCGCGATCTGACCAAAACCTAGCGCGCTCACCACGCCAAACAAGCATAACAGCAGCCAAATCAGCATCATAGCCACAACGCCCTTAGGCAACGCGTAACTGGCTTGCGGAAAAATACGTTGGTAAATCCAACAATGCCCCAGCACCGCGTAGAGTACGCCCGATAAGCCGCCAAACAATGATGCACCGGAGAAGATAAACTGACTGGCATTGGACACCACCGCCGAGACCAAGGTCAGCGCTAATAAAAACAGCCAGCCTTGCTGATACTCAATACGCCGCCCCAATTCCCAATACCACATCATATTCATTGCCAAGTGCAACACGCCAAAGTGCAGCAGCATCGGTGAGATCAATCGCCACCACTGCCCTTGCGCTAGACTGTACTCAAGTGAGGCAAAATAAACGTAGTCGCCCTGAATTTGAAAATCATTAAACGTAAACCAGCGGATCGTGGCTAAATTATCGCCCAACTGCGTCAGCAAGGCGACCACAAGGCAGGCAATGAGCACCACCGTAGTCATCGGGCTGCGCCGCAACTGCTCAGTAAAACCAGCGCTGCGCTGCTGTGGTGGTTGCGCTGACCTGTGAGCCAGCTGCGCTTTAACAGCGCCATAGTTATCATGAAACAGCTGATACAGCTCTTGCACCTGCTCAGCCTGCACATCATTAGCAACCCACACGACTTGCTCACCGCTGTCTTCTGTAACCCGATACGCAATGTCTTGCCGCTGCAACAGCTGCAAGAAAAGCGCAAGATCTGTATCCAATGGCACTCGTAAAGCACTGCTCCAACTCATCACAGATACCCTTCATCTTGGGCGTCCACCCAAACAAAATGACTCGGCAGCAAGCGTTCCTCTTGCTGCAAACGGTAGGCGACTAATTTACCACCATTGACTGCACTGTAATCTAAACAGGCTAAATTCGGGCGAATGAGGCTGGGTTGCCCTTGACGCCAATAGTGCCCAACAAATAACAACGGCTGCTGCTCATCATAACCGCTGATATCTCGCAAATACTGCGCAGGCAGTGGCTTTTGTGCGATGTGCTCAGGTAATGCATCGGGTTGAAATACCACATCGCCATAGGTCAAGGCTGACAGATCTTCATGCCAAAATTTCGTACGAAATGATGAGCGGCGATAACCGTCTTGACCCACTTGTGACATCCCATAAGGTAATGGCAAGTTTACCCCGCGCAGTAAGCGATTAAAGGTTCGATCTGCGAGGCTGCCCTCAATGGCAGATTGCTGGATGAAGTGTGTATCGATGCGACCGTCCGGAAAACGTGTACGCAATGTATTGATTAAGCGCTGATCCCAGCAGGCGTGCACAGCTCGAAAGCGTTGCGCATCAATAAATAAAGGCAAGCTTAAAAACCACTGGTTAAAATCCTGCCAGTCATAAGGATGTTGCTCAAACTGTGCAAACGTCTCCTGCTGCAAACGTGCATGACGTTTATTGTGCTCACGTACATGGGTGTGCTCGCCATTGCGTTCAATGGGTGTATTCCATGCCAGCGCGTAATACTCATGGTTACCCATAATGCAATGCGCATGCCCTGCTTCGACCATGGCATGGACAATGTGTAAAGTCTCCCGAATACGCGGACCCCGATCAATGAGGTCACCAAGAAACAAGGCTTGATGACTGGCATGCTGCCAAACACCCCCCTGTTTTTTATAGCCCAAGACCTCCAGCAAGCGCTCAAGGGTGCGCGCACAGCCATGCACGTCACCTATAAGGTCATAACAGCGCGACGGATCAAGCCACATTACTTGTTATCCTGCCCCAGGCGGCTCCCCCAGCCCAGTTTGTCACGGCACACCGCATAAAAATTATGATCAAGCGGGTGAATCAAGCGCAGTTTTTGTGGCTTACGCTGAATATGCAAGGTATCGCCGGGCGCACAGGTCACATGGTTTTGACCATCGCAAGAAACCAGCGGATAAATGCTCATATCCTCAGACACAATAACTTTTAACTCGCTATCAGCATCCACCACAATTGGGCGGCTCGATAGCGTGTGTGGGTACATCGGCACAATGACAATTGCATCTAAACGCGGATGCATAATTGGCCCGCCTGCAGACAATGCATAGGCTGTGGAGCCCGTCGGCGTTGCGATAATTAAGCCGTCTGCTTTCAGGCTGTAAACAAACTGCCCGTCAATAAACAACTCAAACTCAATCATGCGCGTTGATTTACCCGGATGCAGAACAATATCGTTCAGAGCATCACCTTGGCCAATAGGCGCACCGGCACGGCGCACTTCAGTTTCCAATAAAAAGCGCTGCTCAATAGTATAGTTACCAGCCAATACCTCAGAGATTTGCGATTCCAGATGTTCTGGCAGGATATCGGTTAAAAAACCCAAGCTTCCACGGTTAATCCCAAGCACAGGTACATTGTGTTGCGCGAGCGCACGAGCGGCGCCAAGCATGGAGCCATCCCCGCCCACAACAATCACCAAATCACAGACCTCACCGAGCAATTTACGTGAACTGGTCTGCAAGTTATGGCCAGGTAGCATTTCCGCAATGGTTTCTTCTAAGATGACATGTAAATGCCGCCCAATCAGATAACGCTTGAGTCGGCGAATGGTTTCTAAGACACGCGCACTGCCCATCCGTCCGATAATGCCAATATTGCGAAACTGCTCCATAGAATCCCCGCTTGAACTGCATTGGAAATGTACTGAATACCGCCAGCTTAAAGTTTTTTACGAATTAAGTAGGTGTAAACACCATCTTTTTCACAGCTATCGAGTAATTGATGCTCTAAAAAAACACAAAACTTAGGTATATCACGCTGTGTGGATGGATCGGTTGCTATCACTTTTAAAACATCACCGGCGCCGAGTTCGCGCACTTTGGTGTGCAGCATCATTACCGGCTCTGGACAAAAAAGACCGCTGGCATCCAGTTCGGCATCCGCCTGTATTAACATTTCAGTCACGTTAATTTTACCTTTGATTTAAATTTCACTGCGCGAGCTGAGCCCAAGCTGTACATACACATTTTGACTGCTACACCCTCTTACAAAACTCGACTTGCAAGTCAGTCTTTGTGCTTTACCTATTATTCAGAGCTGGGTACTGTGCGTCTCAATATCAACAATAAGGATTCTATGTCATGAGCGAGCTGATTCACTATAGCTGTAACGAAGGTATTGCTACCTTAACCCTAAATAACGGCAAAGTTAATGCAATTTCCCCCGATATGATCACAGCTTTTAACCAATGTTTAGATCAGGCTGAGCAAGATCGTGCCATTGTTATCATTACCGGACAACCTGGCATCCTCTCGGGTGGCTATGATTTAAAAGTGATGACCGCAGGCCCTGAACAGGCGATCAATCTAGTGGCCTCAGGCTCAACATTAGCGCGCCGTATGTTAGCACACCCCTATCCAATCATTGTTGCCTGCTCAGGCCATGCCATTGCCAAGGGTGCGTTTTTACTGTTGTCAGCAGACTATCGAATTGGTGTTGAAGGCCCGTTCAATATCGGCCTCAATGAAGTGCTGATTGGCATGACCATGCACAACGCAGGTATTGCGCTGGCTAAAGACCGTTTAACCCAACCGGCTTTTCAACGCTCGGTCATCAATGGCGAGTTATTTAACCCTGTAACAGCGGTTGATGCGGGCTTCTTAGACCGCGTTGTGCCTGCTGAAGAGCTGATGCAGACTGCGCTCGGCGTGGCAACCATGATGAAAAAAATCAATATGACCGCGCACCGCAACACCAAGCTAAAGGTACGCAAACAACTGCTGGAAACATTGGATGCAGCCATTGAACAGGATAAAACCCACATGCTTTAAGGGCTGCTTTCCCGCATGTTGCCAATCATGCGGGATAAACTACTCGCTCGCGGGTCGCATATTTTCAATCAAATAGCTGATGTCATACCCAAGAATCTGCGCCACCCGTGCAGCTTGACTGTGTAGCAGCTCAAGCGATGGATACTGCTCCAAACTGTAAGGGACCAATAAAATCACATTCCCTTCTTTCACTGGAATTTCCCAATAGTGCCGATAAAATAAACCGCGAAACAAAGCAGCACCGAGCGGGCGGCCATCCTGCGTAGCCCACTGATTGATAATCAACCAACCACCTGGGTTCAGTTTATCCTGACATTTGGCTAAAAAAGCCCAAGCCAAATGACCAACCGAAGGGCCAGCGTCAGTGTACATATCTAAATAAATTAAATCCGCTGTTTCCGCGCTATCAATCAGCTCTAAAGCATCACCGATACGAATGGTTAAACGCGGATCATCGCTCATGCCTAGATGCTGCATTGCCATGCGCGGCAAAGGTTCACGCAGCTCAAGAATTTCAACATCTTCAAGCGGCAAAACCGCCAAGCAAACCTCAGACAAACTCCCTGCCCCTAAACCTAAAAACAGTGCTGACTCTGGGTGTTCATGGCATAAGCTTGCCAAGACCATGGCGCGCGTGTAGTCATACTTTAACCAGAGTGGATTTTCGTAGAGCACGCAGCTTTGTTCAACGTTATCACCAAACTCCAAATACCTAAACCCATTGGCCTCCACCACACGAATCACACCGTATTCGTCAGTTTCCTCAGCAATAACTGTCCTTTCTAATTGTTGCTCAACTAACACCCTATACTCCTTTCGCACTTGCCAGTCGTGATACAAGTGATATCCAGCAAGCAGTACCAGCAACCCTATACTGAGCCAAACAGCCATCATAGCGCCTACTGCCTCTTAATCATGCCACTAACAAAGTATGGACCCGCTGAAAACAAAAAGCCCAGCATTTGCTGGGCTTTACACGCAAGGTCAATATAAAAGCTTATGCTTTAACGCGAGACTTATATTCGCCTGTACGGGTATCAATTTCAATGGAATCGCCAATTTCGCAGAATGCAGATACCTGCAATTCATGACCTGTGCTTAAACGCGCAGTTTTCATGATTTTACCAGAGGTATCACCGCGCACCGAGGGTTCGGTGTAAACGATTTCACGCACGATAGTGGTTGGCAGCTCGATGGAGATTACTTTCTCATCATAAAAAACAGCTGCACACTCATCCGTCATGCCGTCTTCGATAAAGGGTAGCACCGCTTCGAGATCGTTTTTTTCTACTTCATACTGATTGAACTCAGCATCCATAAATACATATAAAGGATCAGCAAAGTACGAATAGGTTACATCTTTACGGTCCAGAATAACCGGCTCGAATTTATCATCTGCACGAAACACTGTTTCAGTGGCGGTACCGTTTAAAAGGTTTTTCAACTTCATCTTTACAACCGCAGCATTACGGCCTGATTTGTTGAATTCGGTTTTCTGAATCACCCAAGGTGAACCGTCAATATTAGCGACTTGGCCGGCGCGAAACTCTTGTGCAGTTTTCATGCTGAAAATCCATATAAAATGAGGATAAAAATTTAGGTGCGCATCATAGCCAATTTTGATAGAAGCACGCTAGCTTTGTTGCAAGATCGGCCTGTTTTTTTTGTTGCTCTAACCAGTAATCTGCATGGTTTTGCAGCGCTTTTTCATGCTGGATAAAACCCTGCCAAGCAGCTGCCATGTCCTGTTGGTTATTCCATGCAAACCAGAGCTGTCTTAAAGCATTTCTCGCTTCATCGCCCAACAGGTTGCTATATAACGCAAAAAACGCCTCAAGTTTAACTAAATGTGCATTATCCTGCTGCGGGTAAATGTGCCAAAGCAGTGTTTTTCCAGCCCACTGTGCACGAACAAAAGAGTCTTCACCGCGCACCACATTAACATCACAACTCCACAACAGTTGATCAAAATTCTCTTGCCTAATATACGGCAATACTTGCACGGTTAAGCGGCCTTGTTGGTAGCATTGCCCTACCTCTAAGCAGTCTCGGCCTAACCAAGCCGCTGTGCTTTGCTGCAGCGGCCCCTGCAAAATCAACAAACGATTGCGCACGCTGTCTTTGCTTAAGGCGTCCAACCAGCTTGGTAATGCCTGATTAGCATAGGCAAATAAGCTGATTAAACGCTCACCTGCTTGCGGGCAAACCCCTATAGAGGCGAGGAAATCTTGACGCCAATGCTCGCTCGATAAAAATGTTGCGCGCCTCTCAAGCAGCTTTGCCTCACGTAAAAGGCCACCCGTATCTTCAGTAAAACCTGGGAAAAAGAAATACTTTTGCAATCCACCGCCTTGCATTGACGGCAAAGCATGACAACCTGCAGCCCAAGACTCGGCCGTTAAATACTCGAGGTTCAACCATAACACCCGCTGCTTTGCTTTCATTAAACTCAGGTAGGCGTCTGGTAGCTGACAAGCAAAAGCCTCAATAACCACATCAGCACAACTGCTCTGCGCTATTGCACCTGGCGTATCACGCCACCAGCGCACCTCGACGCCGGCAATCAGTTGCTGCTCGATATCGACCTTCACGGCTGGGCAGATCGCTTGAAATGCAGATAAATTGTCCACCCACAAGCGCACAGTAAAATGATGCTCATCCTGTAATTGCTTGGCGAGGCGCCAAGTCACACCAATATCGCCGAAGTTATCAATCACTCGACAGAATATATCCCATGTCACACGCATACTCTCGGCCTTGTGCTCGTCAATCTATAAGGTTGGTAAGGTACTCACCTAAGGCAAGTCACTGAACAAAACGAATATTTGCCTTAAACGATCTGTTGGGCTATATTACCGCACCTCGAACGAGTCATTGACTTATTTGAGTGTTGCGGTGAAGTGTCCGAGTGGCTGAAGGAGCTCGCCTGGAAAGCGTGTATACGAGAAATCGTATCGAGAGTTCGAATCTCTCCTTCACCGCCAGATTTATTACTAAACCCTTGATTTATCAAGGGTTTTTTATGCCTGTTATACACTCAAGCTTAACCCGCACAATCCTATTGCAGCCTGTAAATTAAATTAATTTACATCATACGCAAAGCTGAAGACTCGGCTAAAAACAGGCGCTGCGTTATTTTTCGCTGTAGCACACCCAAGCCGATACTGGACGCTCCGATCGCGCAAAGCGCTCTTGCGTTATTCTTAGATCAATATCACTATAATTAACCTGCGAATACCGGCAATTGATCGAGCAGTAATAGTATTTGTACAAAAAACACTATTATTGCAAACACTATAACGCAGGCCACTGACCAGTTTCCCCCCAACACCTGATAATGGGCTTGTGCGTAGCGTTTACGGCTGGCACGAACCAGTAACGCAGGAACCAAAACCGCCCATATTGCTGCCAGCAGACCTACATAGCCCATGACTTTGACAAACCCTGTTGGAAACAACAGACAAGCGAGCAATGGTGGCAAAAACGTAACCGTTGCGGTTTGCAAACGCCCCCAAGCGCTATCAGAAAAACCAAGCAAATCACGCAAGTAGTCAAACAAGCCTAAGGTCACGCCTAAAAACGAGCTGGCTATAGCCATAAAAGCAAAAGCATTTAAAAAGCGCGCCACAGCATCCGTGGACACATAATGACTTAACGCACCCAGCAATGCCGCAACGTCACCATCGGCTTGAAGAACTGGAGTAAACCCTGTTCGAGGCAAATTCCCTTGTACAGCCAACTGCCAGAGCACATAAATACTCAGAGCCAGCAATGAACCCCATAAAATACTGCGCGCCACCGGCTGAGCTTGTTTATTGTAGTAACTGACTAAGCTAGGCACATTGCCATGATAACCAAATGAGGCCAAGCAGACTGGCAGTGCCGCCCAAGCATAACGCCAGTATGCTTGCCCATCGCTAGCGCTACTGTCGAGCAAGACGTTTAGCGTAACACTTTGCAATAGCGAGCCTGTGGACATAAAAAAACTGATTAACATCCCAACAATCAGTACGGTAGCAAAGCGGTCGACCACCCTAGTAGAGATCCATACAGAGACAGCTAACACCAATAAAAAAATCAGCGACGACAGTTCGCGTGAAATGTCTACAGGTTGCCCAACAAACCATTCACCGAGATGACTTAAGCTGTTTTGAGTGAGTCCGCCGCCAACAAATATATAAGCGTAGGTCAGTGAGTACAGAACGAAAGCCGCTGCCACACCTGTGATTAAGCTCCAGCCAGGTCCCAGAAGACTCTTGACTAAGGTATGAAAGCTCGCCCCCTGCGGAAAGTGCAGCGCAGCTTCTAACAGCATCAATCCTGATAGATACATGCACCACCAAACATATATAAGTATGGCGACTGAGCCGACAAACCAAACGCCGGCTGTCGCTGTTGGGTTAGCCAACATCCCCGCCCCAATAGCAGTGCCCGCAACAATCATGATGCCGCCAAAACGGGTCGGCGTTTGCTTGCGTACAAGTGTACTCATACAGATTCTTATCAAGAGTAAGGTTCTACAAGCCACTGCAGCTCGCTTGCGCAGTGGCTTGCCCAAGGCGTTGCTTTTAGTCTAAATATTTATAAAAAACACGGACTTGACCAATATAAGCCAAGGTTTGCGCTTTATTTTGCAGCCTCAGCGCTAAGTTTTGTGCATCGGCATCAGCGGCATCCATGTCGCGCACCAAGTCTATATGCACTTTGCCATTGAGATAATGCAAAATAACTGAACCACAATCGGTGGCATCCAGCTCTTGCGCCCAGACTTTGCGTAAATCCGCTAGTACTTCGCGGCGCAAAGGTAAATCGGTACACAATAAGCTTAAAGAATCATCTTCAGGGTCAATATGCACCAAAGCATTGCTGATATTTTTATTGGAATCAATCAGCTTTAACCGCACATATTCAGCGATCTTATGCCCTTCTGAGACACTTAAACGCCCATCCACTTCAATATGTACATCAATCAAGTAGCTACCACCCATACGCCGACTGCGCAGCATATGCACACCTTGCACACCTTCGATATTTTCAATAATACGCTCAACGGCTGCGGCCCTTTCTGGCTCTAAACCCGTATCAATAAGCTCTCGGATGGATGTCCACGCCTGATCCCAGCCAATATGGCCGATCATTAAAGCCACGCCAAGGGCAGCAAAAGCGTCCAGATAAGGCAGGCCCATTAAACTACCGGCCACACCTACCAACACAACAATTGAAGAAATCGCATCGGAGCGATGATGCCACGCATTGGCTTTAAGCAAGCCGGAGTTAAACTGCTCAGCGACACGCATGGTGTATTGATACAGGCCTTCATTGGCCAAAATAGAAATAGCAGCAATCAAAAGCACTATAGGTGTTGGCTGCAGTAAGGTTTCAGGATTCAGTAGGCGCTGGGCAGAATCAACAACGATACCGATCGCTGTAATAATCAAAATTATCCCTAAGCCAACGGTAAAGGCGGTTTCAATTCGCGCATGTCCGTAAGGGTGCTCTTTATCTGCCGGTAGATTGCTGTATTTAGCCGCAAACCAGACCATCAAGTCGGTGCTTAAATCGGCTAACGAATGCACGCCATCAGCAATCAAAGCATGTGACTGACCAATAATGCCAAAAATAACTTTAGCGATAGTCAGTATTAAGTTAACGATAGCAGCAACAACACTGGTAGTACGCATGGCCTTATCACGTGCTTGAGCACGTTGTTGAGCGTCCATCAGCAATCCTCCGTTTAGATCAAAGCTTATATAGGGTAAGACAGGGTGGTTTATAAAAATTGCGCTGGAGCCGTCGGTTCACTGGCATCGCTGATCGGGTCAACCTGCAGTTGAGTACCCCTTCCAGCGCCTCATCGACCATCAGATGCGGGTATAAGCAGCAATCCATATGCCGCTCACAGCACTGAGGCGAGGCTGCGTGCAGGGTGTACTGACTAGCAGCTCATCTAGCCAACTGAGCTGCTATGATTCAGTCTGTTTTCGTTGACTGAGCGGGTCTAGGTTATCATTTTGCCGTGCACTTTAGCATAAACAGGCACCCTACTCTCGCTATCTGAATCCTGCCTTAATTTTTGCCACTTATGCTATATTTGTCCTATCTTGATATAGGTCAATTTTCATGCACGCTGCTAAACCCTTATACGACTATCCCAAATACTGGGCCGAATGCTTTGGTCCCGCGCCTTTTCTGCCTACTTCTCGCGAAGAAATGGATCAACTGGGCTGGGACTCTTGCGATGTCATCATCGTCACAGGTGATGCCTATGTTGATCACCCTTCTTTCGGTATGGCCGTGATTGGCCGCGTACTTGAAGCGCAAGGGTTTCGCGTTGGTATTATCAGCCAGCCCGACTGGCGCAATAAAGACGACTTTATGCAACTGGGCGAGCCTAACCTGTTTTTTGGCGTCGCTGCAGGCAATATGGACTCGATGATCAACCGTTACACGGCTGATCGTAAAATCCGCTCCGATGATGCCTACACGGCTGGCGGTGAGGCTGGAAAACGCCCTGATCGTGCCAGTTTGGTTTACAGCCAGCGCTGCAAAGAAGCCTACAGTCATATTCCGGTTGTTTTAGGTGGTATTGAGGCATCATTACGTCGTATTGCCCACTATGACTACTGGCAAGACAGTGTGCGCAGGTCAATCCTGATGGATGCTACCGCCGATATTCTGCTGTACGGCAATGCTGAGCGCGCCATTGTTGAAGTTGCACAGCGTCTGTCTTGGGGCGAGTCGATTGCGCAGATTGACGATATTCGTGGCACTGCTTTTATACGTCGTAATACGCCAGAGGGCTGGTTTGAACTGGACTCAACCCGTATTGACCGCCCAGGTCGTGTGGATCGCATTATTAACCCTTATGTAAACACCCAAGACACTGACGCTTGTGCTGTTGAACAACAAGCCGCCACAACGGTGCAGCACAATGATGTGCAAGTGGTACAACTGATTGACCACCCACGCTTGACCCGCGAGCGTACGGTGATTCGTATTCCGTCCTTTGAAAAAGTGCGCAATGATCCGGTGCTCTATGCGCACGCCAACCGCGTCCTGCACTTAGAAACCAACCCAGGCAACGCCCGCGCGATTGTGCAGCGGCATGCAGATCAGGATATTTGGCTCAACCCGCCTCCTATTCCATTGACCACTGAAGAAATGGACTATGTGTTTGGCCTACCTTATGCGCGGGTGCCACATCCGAAGTACGGTAATGCAAAGATTCCTGCCTACGAAACCATACGTTTCTCAGTTAATATTATGCGCGGCTGCTTTGGCGGCTGTACCTTCTGTTCGATCACAGAACACGAAGGTCGTATTATTCAAAACCGTTCGCATGATTCCATTCTGCAAGAAATTGAAGATATGCGTGACAAGGTGCCGGGCTTTACTGGCGTGGTATCGGATTTAGGCGGGCCTACCGCCAATATGTATCGTTTGGCCTGTAACAGCCCAGAAATTGAAGCGGCCTGCCGTAAGCCTTCTTGCGTATTCCCTGGAATTTGCCAGAACCTCAATACCGATCATACTTCACTGATTGAACTGTATCGTAAAGCACGCGATCTGCCCGGGGTGAAAAAAGTACTGATTGCTTCTGGCTTGCGCTATGACTTGGCAGTGGAATCCCCTGAGTATGTGCGCGAGTTGGTCACTCACCACGTTGGCGGTTATCTGAAAATTGCTCCCGAGCATACTGAAGAAGGTCCACTTGAGCACATGATGAAGCCTGGTATTGGCAGTTATGAGCGCTTTCGTAAAATGTTTGAGCGCTTCTCTAAAGAAGCCGGTAAAGAGCAGTATTTAATCCCCTACTTTATTGCTGCTCACCCAGGTACGACTGATAAAGATATGCTCAACTTGGCGTTATGGCTAAAAAGCAATAACTTCCGTGCTGACCAAGTGCAAGCGTTTTACCCATCGCCGATGGCTACTGCTACGGCAATGTATCACTCAGGGAAAAACCCGCTGCGCAAAGTGACCTATAAAAGTCCAGCGACGGAAATTGTCAAAAGCGAGGAGCAGCGGCGTTTACATAAAGCGTTCTTGCGCTATCACGATCCAAAATCTTGGCCGCTGATTCGTGAGGCGCTTATCCGCATGGGGCGTAAGGACTTGATTGGTGACAGTAAACAGCACCTCGTTCCTGCGCAGCAGCCACAAAATGATGGCTACCGTAGCGCGCGGCGCAAAAACTCAACACCGAGCAAAGGTGAGAAAGCCGCACGCCCATTGCTCACTCAGCACACCGGCTTACCACCACGCGCGACAGGCGCAGCCGATGATAAACCGCAATGGCATAAACGCGAGCAAGCAAAAGCCGCCGCGGAAGCAAAATTGCGTGCAGAGCGCAGTAAAAAGCCTGCAGGCAAAGGTGGCAAGCGCAGCTCGCCGGCTAAACCGCGCTAGCCACACAACTTTCTTGAAGTACGGCGCATGATTCTTTGCCTTGCAAGGAATGCACTCTCGATGCGTAGCGTACTTCGGGGCAAGTGTTAATCCGTCGATGAGCCCATCCTGGGCTCAACTCCGGCGTTCGCCATCCCTGGCTCACTCACCACACCCACCCCGAAGTACTCGTTGACCATTTGCTGGGCTTGCACTATTGCAGCTCTAGCAAGCAGTCAACTCAGCAAAAACCAGAAAAAAGATAAAATGCCTTAAGAGTCGCACTACAGACTCGAATGCAACATCACTGCTCATTGAGCAGCGTGTGGGTGACGTGGCAAGCGTAGTCATGGATGACGCAGCGCCCGAATCGAGACAGGATGTCTCGTGAGGGATAAACGTCATTCACACACTGCGGCATGCGCTTAGACATCTAAATATTTTACAAAGATTGCTAATTCAGTGCGTGCCGTACTTCGGGGCAGGTGTTTATCCGTCGATGAGCCCATCCTGGGCTCAACTCCGGCGCTCGCCATCCTTGGCTCACTCACCACACCCACCCCGAAGCACTCGTTGACCATTGGCAGTGTTTGCACTATTGCAATACTAATCAGTTATGCAGATT
>JAAYFI010000022.1 GCA_012728315.1 Gammaproteobacteria bacterium | reverse complement strand
CTTGTTCGATTTGCTGAACTGCATGGTATTGAGTATCCCGATAAAATAGGTCAATAAAGGGGCGTTCTGTGAAGATGGAGCACTGATGAGTGCAGCAGATAAATCGCCCGTGTCCTCGATTGCGGCACTGCATTGCAATATATAGAGAGGCACTTAAAGATGCCTATCATACGACTGTGCCAGCAAAGGTGAAAGGGAGCGCAGTGCTTATCACCGTGCTTTATTTGGAGAATATGATGAAAAAGATTGAAAAAAGCGCCGAACAGTGGCGTGAACAGTTAACTGACGAGCAGTTTAGTGTGTGCCGTTTAGGCGGGACTGAGCGCCCATTCACGGGTGAGTACCAATCCCCCAAGTTTCAGGGCATCTTTAATTGTGTGTGTTGTGGTCAGCCGCTGTTTGACGCCCAGCATCAATTTGACGCAGGCTGCGGCTGGCCCAGCTACTGGCAACCGCTCACGCCTGAGGCTGTGATTGAACATACTGATAACAGCCATGGTATGCAGCGTGTGGAAGTGGTCTGTGCAAGTTGTGATGCGCATTTAGGCCATGTGTTCCCTGATGGGCCAGCACCAACGGGTTTGCGTTACTGCATTAACTCGGTAGCGCTGTTATTACAGCCGGCTTAATACAGCCTGAGTCAGTATGTGGCGCGCCTTAGATCATGAGTGTGCACCACAGACTGTTGAGCATATAGCTGCTGAATATATACAAGGAGAGCTGGATGTCAGAGTTACTCAATGAGTTCTTACAGCGCGCGAATCAAGTGTTGCAGCAAGTTGCACCTTTACTGCCTAAGCCCACTGAGTCGGTTGATTGGCACAGTGTGTCAGCCGCCAGTTGGCAGCGCAGCGGCAATAGCAGTTTTTTCCGCCCGATTCATATTGGTGCGGATATTCGTTTAGCGGATTTATTAGGTGTTGAGCGCCAGTGTGAGCAACTGCTGCGTAACACCCAGCAGTTTTTACGCGGCTTTCCGGCCAATCATGCCTTGCTCTGGGGTGCGCGCGGCACCGGTAAATCGTCACTGGTGCGTGCTTTGTTAGCTGAATATGCCGAGCAAGGTTTGCGCTTGATTGAAGTGGAGCGCAATGATTTAGCCGATTTGCCGATGATCGTTGAGTCTTTAGCAGATTTGCCGCAGTACTTTATTGTGTTTTGCGATGATTTATCCTTTGAGGCAGGCGAGGGCGACTACCGTATTTTAAAAAGTGTGCTGGATGGCTCCTTGGAGCGCGCACCGGATAACGTACTGTTATACGCCACCTCCAATCGTCGACATTTATTGCCTGAGCAGCACAGTGATAATCAACATTGGCAGCAGGGCGATGGTGGTGAGCTGCATCCCAATGAAGCAGTGGAAGATAAAATTGCTCTGTCAGACCGTTTTGGTTTGTGGCTGTCATTTTACCCCTTCGATCAAGAACATTATTTAGCTGTAGTGCAGCATTGGATTGCTGAGTACGCTAAGCCCACTCAGTTGCAATGGCAGTTTGATGAGGTGGCGGCTAAAGAAGCGATCAGTTGGGCCTCCGCGCGCGGTAATCGCAATGGTCGTTGCGCGGCGCAGTTTGCTAAGCAGTGGGTGGGCTTGCGCTTGCTTGAACAACTTGCTGAGTGATTGAGAGCGCTTACTGAGTGCGCGCTAGTGTTGGGTTAATAGCGTGCAGGCTTTATACTGCACGGCTTGTTTTTAAGGGGATACCGTATGACCACGCCGCACGTTGAACAGCATTTACAGTTACTCGCCCACTTGCGCACAATTTTGGTTGCGGTGGCGGATGCCGAAGTCGTACCAGAAAATCACCATGCGCTGTTCTTAGAGCGCTTTGATGAAATGGTGCAGGATTTACGTGAGAGCACTGAAGACTTGTATGTCGGCCAAGATATTATGAGTCAGGTGTTTCAGCGTTATCCGCAAATCGCGCATTTAGTGCCGCGTGATCTATTGTGGTTCTTTGGCGGCGATTGCTTGCACTTTATGCCAGATGAAGAAATCGATAAGTATCAACAGCTCGAAGACCGTCGCTACGAAGCGTTAGAGAAAGGTGAGGATTTTGATTGGAATCATGAGATTCAATTGATGTTTATGCCACAAAACGCGCCTGAGCACTAAAATACAAACTATTTTCATAATAGTGCTTGACGGATGTGCGATCTGTCCGTAATATGCGCACCACTTCGAAGCAATACTGAAAAGTAAAAAAGCAGTTGAAGTTGCAAGCTTTAAGAAGCT